>NZ_OX366385.1:672902-1345805 GCF_947251795.1 Wolbachia endosymbiont (group A) of Anoplius nigerrimus
AGCCGTATGAGGCGCAAAGTCTCACGTACGGTTTTGAAGTCGAGTGAAGAGGGGCGACCTTCTTCACTTAGACAACGGTATGCAAATCAGACTAGCGAAGAGGATCTAAAAAAAATAGTAGGAAGTGATATAATTATTGGTAGGGCTTACAATGAATTGAACCAATACAATTGGAGTGAAGAAGAGAGGTTTACGTATGATCAAGCTAAGAAACGTGAGGATGATAATTTATCTTGCCTTAGAGCATGTCTTCAAACTGAGTAGAAAGAAGTTAAGAAGTATGGTATAAGGTACATTTTAAGATGTACCCAAGCGATATAAGTGACAAAGAATGGAAGACAATAGAGCCATATTTTGAACCTAAAAAGACCGGCAGACCAAGAAAACATAGTATTAGAACAATTATTAATGCAATCCGCTATATGATGAGAACAGGATGTCAATGGAGACAACTGCCTAAAGATTTTCCACCATGGAAAACCGTATATAGTTGTAATTCGCGCTTGAAAAAAAGTGGAATATGGCAAGAAATTCATGATTTTCTAGTTAAAAAAGTAAGAGAGATGATTGGTAAAAATAAGACTCCATCAGTAGGTATAATTGATAGCCAGTCAGTGAAAACTACTCAAAAAGGGGATCCAGAGGATATGATGCTGGCAAAAAAATAAAGGGCAGAAAACGCCATATTATTGTAGATACTGTGGGTCTTGTAATTGCTGCTGAAGTACAGAGTGCAAGTATTCAAGATCGTGATAGTGCTCTAAATCTTTTTGCCCAAGCTAAATGCAAAGTTCCAACTTTACGTAAGTTTTTTGCTGATCAAGGGTACATAGGTAAATTACAAAACAGATGCTTATTGGAAACGGGATGTTTATTAACGATTGCCAAGAAAATAGTTGATACAGGATTTCAAGTTATTCCCAAACGTTGGATTGTTGAAAGAACTTTTGCCTGGCTTTCCAATTTTAGGCGCATGAGTAAAGATTACGAGCATTCTCCTCTCACCTCAAAAAACTATATCTTCTTTAATATGATCACTATTATGCTTCACAAATTAGCTCATTCTTCAGTTTGAAGACATGCTCTTAGACAACTGGTTGTTTGGGTCTAACGAAGAAAAAATTGATGAATCTACATCACAAACTGATGCTGATGTTTCTTTACTTAAACTCGATTCATTAGACGAAGAAGATAATAGTGGTGGTCATTATAGTCCAACGAACACGGATGTGTAGAGTAATGCAAGAAGTCTACTCAATGTAAACCAGTTTCTCACACACACATTTTACTACGTGATCAGCACTGATATTAAAATGCTCATAGAGTGTTTTATAAGGTGCTGATTCTCCAAAGCTTTTCATGCCAATAAATATACCGTTTGAACCTATATATTTATGCCAACCCATTTCACTTCCAGCTTCAATTGCAACTTTGATGCTGTCATTATTTAATATCGCCGCTTTATATTCATCACTTTGCTCGTCAAAAAGCCTCCAGCATGGCATAGAAACAACCCTTGTACCTATGCCTTTTTCCTGCAATTTCTCCCTTGCTTCAACTGCAATTTCAACCTCGGACCCCGTAGCAAATATTGTCACTTTTAATTCTTTTGAACATTCACACAAAATATGTGCACCAAACTTCGATAGATTAGCAGATTGATCGATATCAGAGTAGAACTTGCGCATGTAACTTACGTTTTGCCTTGAGAGCGCAAACAGTGCTGGAGATTCTTTCTTTTCGAGTGCAATGCTAATACACTCTAGAGTTTCAACTGCATCGGCTGGCCTAAAAACATACAAATTTGGTATAGCACGCAAAGAAGCTAAATGCTCTATTGGTTGGTGAGTTGGGCCATCTTCTCCTACTCCAATTGAATCATGAGTCATTACATATATAACCTGCTGCTTCATCAAAGCTGAAAGACGTATAGCAGGGCGGCAATAGTCGGAAAATACCAAAAAAGTGCCACCATAAGGAAGAATCGCGCCGTGAAGTGCCATACCATTCATACAAGCTGCCATAGCGTGCTCTCTCACTCCATAGTGGACATAAGAACCACTATAATTATTACTATCTATTACCTGCATGTGCTTATATTTAGTGCAATTTGACCCAGTAAGATCAGCAGAACCGCCGATTAATTCCGGCATATGTTGTGTTAAAAGTTCCATTACTCTGCCGAAAGAAGAACGTGTAGCTTCGTTTGGCATTAGCTCACATATTTGTTTCTTCAGGTCAGCTAAAACACCAGCGATATTATCCGGCAAACGCTTATTGAGTCTTCTGTGAAGTTCTTTATTCTCACTAGTCAAGGACACCGAACTGTAATTTTGCCTTGCTCTCTCAACAGTTTTCTTCCAGGCGTTTTTCACATCTTCTGATACATGGAATGGTTCATAATTCCAGTTTAATTTCTCTCTCATCTGTTTGATGTCTTCCTCTGAAAAAGCACCACTGTGAGCAGAGGATGTGCCAGCACGGCTTGAAAATTTTCCGATAATGGTTTTGCAGCAGATCATTGTAGGTTTATCAGACTTTTTTGCTTGCTCTATTGCAAGGGATATGGCATCAAAATCATGGCCATCAATTTTGTCAACATTCCATCCATACGCTAAGAAGCGTTTCTCTATATCATCAGAGCAGGAAAGGCAAGTAGCGCCATCTATAGAAATATCATTGTCATCGAAAAGGGCTATTAATTTATTCAATTTAAGATGCCCAGCAAGTGATGCTGCTTCATGGCTTATTCCTTCCATAAGACAGCCATCCCCTAGCATCACGTAAGTGTAGTGATTGATTCTGAATTGCTTTTTAAGGATTGATTCAGCAAGCGCCATACCAACAGCAGCGGCAAACCCCTGACCGAGCGGGCCTGTTGTTGCCTCTACCCCAGGAGTCAAGCCGAACTCTGGATGACCTGGGGTCTTGGATCCCATTTGCCTGAAGTTTTTTAGCTCATCTATGCTAATATAACCTGTCAAATATAATATTGAGTATAGTAACATTGACCCATGACCGTTTGATAAAACAAAGCGATCTCTATTGAACCATTTAGAATCATCAGGATTATGATTCAGATATTTAGCAAACAAAACAGTTGCAACATCTGCCATGCCAAGTGGCATACCTGGGTGTCCAGAGTTTGCTTTTTGTACTGCATCAATTGATAAAAAACGGATGGCGTTTGCCATAGATTCCAAAGGTAGATGATTCATAGAAAAACTTAAAAATGAAGTATAAAAGATTATACCAGCAAAAACAAGTTGACACTGAGTGCTAAAATCCTTAATAATCTAAAGTTAAATCGTGAGAGTTTTTATATGACAACTGTTATCATTAGAAAGTATAGGATTAGCCGTAGACTTGGTGTAAATTTATGGGGTAGAGCTAAAGACCCAGTAAACAAAAGGAAATACCCTCCAGGTCAACATGGTATTCTTGGATTCAAGAAGTTATCCGACTTTGGTAAGCAGTTTGCTGCGCATAAGAAATTTAAGTTTTACTATGCGATTTCAAGTAAGCAGCTCAGACGTACATTTTTAGATGCTTATAACAGAAAGGGTTATACGGCTAATAATTTTATCGGTATCTTAGAATCGAGATTAAGTTCTGTTTTATACCACTCTGGTCTTGTTCCAACAATTTACTCAGCAAAGCAGCTCATATCTCATAAGCACGTTACAGTTAATGATAAGGTGGTTAACATATCGAGTTATCGAGTGAAGCCAGGTGATATAATAAAAATAAGAGAAAGGGCAACAAAAATTCCTGTAGTAGTAGAGGCTGAACAAAAACAAGAGCGCAAGGCTCCGGATTATTTAGAGACAGATAGTAAAGAGCATTCAGTGAAGTATTTGAGGTCACCTCAATATTCTGAGGTTCCTTATTCAGCAGACATGGAAGTCAATTTAGTAGTAGAGTTTTACTCTAGATAGATAAAAAAAGCCCGTGTGGCGGAATCGGTAGACGCAGCGGACTTAAAATCCGTGGGTTTTGCGACCTTGGGAGTTCAAGTCTCCCCATGGGCACCAATTTAACTTAGCAGATAAATACAAAAAAGTATGAAATGGCTTGATATAGAAGATATTGTAGAAGCTCTGGAGGAAAAATTTCCAGATGAGAATATAATTAATATCAGATTCGCTGAGCTTAAAAAAAAGGTCTTGAGTTTAGAGGAATTTGATGATGATGAAAAACGCTGTAACGAAAAAATACTCGAAGCTATTCAAGCAGCTTGGATTGAGGAAAGATTAACCGCATAGCAATAAACCATACGCAAACGTGATTTCTATTACAATTTGCATATTGATTATGCTATTTTTTGGATCTAGCCTAGCAAGTTAATAATAATTTAACCAATTACAATTAAAACAGCTATAAGGTTAATTATGAGGCAAAACAAAAATTTTTGAATGGAACGACTAAGTGCTACGTTGAGATAAATTTTACATAAAAATACTGCTTTTATGGTGTGAGGCTAGAGGTTTGTAAAGCAGTTAGAAGGTTGTCATCCCAGTGTCAGCTACACAACTGTACGAACATTTATTTTTGTTAAACACAGCAAATGGTGTCATGCCAGTGCTTGACACTGGCATCCAGCTTTTGATCGAAAATGTTGTATAGTGCACAATCAATTTCTCTGGATCCCAGTGTCTGAGCACACAACTGTACGAACGTTTGTAGTTTGGGCCACCAGTGGGGCAGTGCCCAGACACTGGTTCTATGCAACTTAATTAAAAACGTTTATTTTAGCGTAAGACAACTACCTTTAGCTCATCAGCTCAGTTATAAGCAAAATTTCTGGATTCCAGACTGGAATGACACCATTTGCTGTCTTCAAAAATGAATGTTCGTACAGCTATGTGTCTGAGCACTGGGATGACATCCTCCCTGGTGGACTCAAATTACAATGTTCGTGCAGTACGCACTGGAATGACAGGGCTTTAAGAAATCCAATGTAGTGGTAAACCTTACTTATTTAGTTATACTAGAAACAAAACAGAAAAATGCTCAAACACAGCGGTCCAAAAAAATTAAAGTCTATAATTGAAAACTATGCATTAAAATGCATGAAAAATAAGATTAGTAAAAATGAAATACGTCTGATTTTAAACTGGCGAAATATAGTAGGGAAAGAAATAGCAGAGTGTACAAAACCGAAAAAGATCTCATATGCACAGAATGTAAATTCTGGTGTGTTGCATCTGGTAGTAACAAATGGCAGTAAAGCATTGGAAATTCAGCATATGATTTCTCTTATAATAGAAAAAATTACGATATTTTTTGGTTATAAAGCAGTATATGGTATAAAAATTAAGCAAGAGAGTATTGACTATTTGACTATATAAGGTAATCTAAGTACATAGAATAATTTGGTATATTGAAGTGAGTAGAGTTTGTGAATTAACAAATAGAAAAAAATCTTTTGGTAATAAGGTATCACATTCGAATCGTAAAACAAAGCGTACCTTTCTTTTAAACTTACATAAGGTTACGTTGACAAGTGATATATTGAATAAAAAGTTTAGATTTCGTGTAGCAACAAGAACTTTGAGAACTATAGATTACAAAGGTGATTTAGATGCTTTTTTGCTCAACACAAGAACGATTAAACTAAGTGAGAAAGCGCAGAAGATAAAAAGAAGGTTGAAAAAAGTTTTAGTAAAGCAAGAGGTAGAGTTAGCCGTTTCAGATGCATAGTAAGCCTCCATGGCTCAGAGCGAAAGCTCCAACTGGTAAAGTATTCAATGAAACCTTAAACATCGTTAAACTGCATAACTTACATACGGTATGTGAAGAAGCTGCATGTCCAAATATTGGTGAATGTTGGAATAAACGTCATGCTACTGTGATGATTCTTGGTTCTGTTTGTACTCGTGCTTGTGCATTTTGCAACGTTGCAACTGGCATTCCTGATAAACTAGACCCTCATGAGCCAGAAAATTTAGCAAAAGCGATAAAAAAGTTAAACTTAAAACATGTTGTCATTACTTCTGTTGATCGTGATGATTTACCAGATGGTGGCGCAAATCAGTTTATACAGTGCATAGAAGAAATTAGAAAGATAACTTCAGAAACAACAATAGAGATTTTAACTCCTGATTTTTTAAATAAGAAAGGAGCATTTGAAGCAATTGCTGTTGCATCACCTGATGTCTATAACCACAATATTGAAACAGTGCCGAGATTGTATGCAAAAATAAGACCACGAGCTCGCTATTTTCATTCACTATATTTACTGAAGATGGTAAAGCAGATTAATCCTAAAGTTTTCACAAAGTCAGGGCTTATGGTTGGTCTTGGAGAAACAAAAGAGGAAATACTTCAGGTTATGGACGATTTGCGCAGTGCTGAGGTTGATTTTATTACAATTGGTCAATATCTACAACCAACTCCAAAACATGCAAAACTTGATAGGTATGTTACCCCAGAGGAATTTGAGCATTATAAATACGTTGCTTACTCCAAAGGGTTCCTAGTGGTTGCATCAAGCCCACTGACTAGGTCATCATACCACGCTGAAGAAGATTTTAACAGGCTCAAGGCCTGCCGCTGATGTTAATTCAAATTAATTTTTACTAATTATAAAGGAGTTGAGCAACTTTACGTAATGTCTACTATAAAAATCGAGAAGAAATCACAATTAGTTAAAAAGGTATTCGATTCCGTGGCAAGTCGCTACGACACCATGAATGATATAATGAGCCTCGGAATGCACAGATTATGGAAAGACAAGATGGTAAATAGTGTGCATTTTACAAAAAACTCTAAGATTTTAGATGTTGCTGGAGGAACTGGAGATATAGCAATAAGAATAGTAAGAAAAGAGCCAAGTGCTAAGGTTACAGTATGTGACATAAATCAAAATATGCTAAGCAGAGGACGTGATAAAGCTATAAATTCAAACCAAATTAATTTTGATTGGGTATGTGCGAATGCAGAAAGTTTACCATTTGAAGACTCCGAATTTGATTATTGCACAATAGCTTTTGGCATTCGAAACGTTTCTGACCGCAAGAAGGCTTTAAATGAGGCGCACAGGGTATTAAAACCACATGGAAAATTTATCTGCTTAGAATTTGCCCCTATGCACTATCAAAATGAGATATTTACCAAACTTTATGACTTATATTCATTTAAAGTAATTCCTAAAATTGGCAGCATAGTTGCTAAAGACAAGAGTTCTTATGAATATTTAGTGAAGAGCATTAGAGAGTTTCCAACTCAGGCTGATTTTAAAATGGAAATTGAAGAGGTAGGCTTTAAGAATGTTGAGTTTCATAATATGAGCTATGGAATAGTGGCATTACACATTGGAACAAAATGAATATTAAATTCTGGTATAGAATGCTGGATTATTATCTCATCCTTCCAGTGTTTTTTTTGCTCACTATAAGCTTCATTCTTGTTTATTCAGCAAGCCCTGTAATTGCGCAGCGTCTTTCTTTACCACAAGATTATTTTATACGGCGCCATACAATTTATATAGTCCTGTCACTAATTACCCTGGTGACATTTTCTTTTCTCAACACAAGAACTATACTTAACCTCTCATTCGCAGGTTTCATTTTATTTACTATTTTAGTGGCAGCTGCGATAATACTTGGTATAGAGGTAAAAGGTGCGAAACGATGGTTACATATTGTCAAAATTTCAGTTCAACCATCTGAGTTTGTAAGGCCATTTTTTTCTGTTGTTATAGCTAGTATCTTAGCCAGCGGAATGAAGTTTAAAATGCACATATCAATCATAATATTTCTGTTAGTTTTTGTGTTGTTACTTTTGCAACCTGATTTCAGTATGTCCATGCTTCTAACATATTCTTTTATTGGTCAAATGTTTATTGCATGTATACCACTTTTATACTTTCTATGCATAATAGGAATGGCCACAACTGGAACTACAATAGCTTACTTATGCCTCCCACATATAAAGCAAAGGATTTACAATTTTGTCTTTTTTACGCAGCGCGATAACTTTCAAGTCACAAAATCATTAGAAGCATTCAAAAGAGGTCAATTAACTGGTGTCGGCCCTGGTGAAGGTAGCGTAAAAACCTCTCTTCCTGATTGTTATACAGATTTTGTGTTTTCTGTTTTAGCAGAAGAATTTGGTTTGATTACGTGCTTAGCCACATTGATGTTATTTGGCATCATTTCCGCCCGCTTGCTTTATGTTGCATATAGGGAAAATGAATTATTCAATCTGTTGGTGATTCTCGGTATCTCAATTCAATTCATCACACAATTCATAATAAACATAGGGGTAACATTGAGTGTTTTTCCAACCACCGGCATAACCCTGCCACTACTTAGCTATGGTGGTTCTTCTCTTTTATCTTCAAGCATCGCACTTGGCATAATGCTGTCTTTCAGTAGAAATCAAGCTATCGCATTAAAGTTTCGTGAGCGTGTTATGCTTGTGGACTAGCCGCTCACAACTATTATTGGTATCCCTCCAAAATAGGTATCTGTCCAGATGAGTGGCAAGAGATATTATGAAATCTGAAAGAGTTATGTGGAAATTTTTCAGAAAATATTCCACTGACATGCTGAACAACAAATACATCACTATGTCGTTTATCGCAAAAACTTATATTTTTCGTAACCGTTCACACTTAATTCTGCAATTCTTTCATGGAAAGACCAGTAGTTTGAGCTATGATATCAATAGAAACCCCTGCTTTAAGTAGATTTTTTGCAACTTCAATTTCCCTTTCTTTTCTACCTTCCTCTTTAGCAAGATCAAGTCTGCATTCAAGAATGGCTTCTTCTTTGCGCAGATCCATTATTCTTTCTTCATAAGCTACTAGATCTTTTTCATTCCAGTGAAACTTATCTAATTCATCATATGCTAGCTTTATTATTGGTGATTTTTCTGAGATCTTCGTCCGTTGTTTCATCTGCATATTTGAAAAAAAATAGCCAACGGTCTACTACACTTTCTAGTTGTTCTTCTCTACTCTTAGGAAATTTTGGCAGCTCTATGAAGATAAATTGAAAATCTTTTAAGTCATGCTCATTAGTTTTCTCATCTCTTATGGTATGGCTAGATATATAGTCAAGCTTATCAGGGAATAAGGTGCAATTTGAAATCGCGATAAAGAAAATCTTCTTTAAATCAACGTATTTACCAGATTTATCAGCTTGTCTTGAGTAAGCCTTAGCAGCATAAAGTTGTGCACGTTTTTCAAAGCCTTTATCACGAGTGAGCTGCATCTCAATTATATACCTGTTCCCACTAGAATCCCTGCAAAGAACATCAACAATGCTTTGTTTATCAGAAGCAATTTCAGGGTCCATAATGGTGCTTAAGAATTCTACTTCTTGTATAGTATTGACTTCAGTACATCCTAAAATATCGTTCAAAAAGTGGATAAGAATATTCTTATTTTTTTCAGTGCCAAAGATTTTCTTAAATGTTAAATCTAACTTTGGATCGAGAAATTTAGAAAGAGCCATAGTAAAAATACTGAGAAAAGATTAATAATTGTACACTATTATTAACAACTATTCAACCATATTTTTAAGTATAGCTATACCGCCGCGGGCGCTAACACGTAGCGGGATAACGGTTGTCAGGCTAGCTGTTATCCAAGTAGCCGATACTGGGATCCAGAAAAAAGGATGATGTCATGAAAGTAGCTGACACTGGAATCCAGCAGATCAAACTTTCCGCTCATCCCCAGTTATGCCTTGTTCTTCTTCCACTTCATCCATTTCAGTACTAGGTTTTAACATCATGTATGTGATACCACCAACTGCTAGTGCTGCCACCGTAACTGCAACAACTGCTATTACTATAGGTATTAACTCAATTGCAACCGTTCCAGTTGCAAAAAGTGCTACTGCTGCTGCAGCACCTAATAATGCAGTTAAACAGCCGGCAATAATACCGTTTTTAGTTGCTCGTTTAATTGCTAGCTGTCTCAATTGGGTTTCTTCTGCTTCCTTGAGAAGCTCCTTCATATCATCATTTTTAGCTAAGTCTCTTGGAGTCTTACCATTTTGATCCTTCAGTAAAAGGTCTATTCCTTTTTCTACTAGAGCTCGTACTATATCTATATGGCCATTTTTAGCAGCCAAATGTAAAGGAGTCCACAAATATGGTTTATGTACTGCATTAATATTGATTCCTTCTGCTTTTAATAGAGTATCTACCATCTTTTTGTGACCATAGGAGGCAGCGTAATGCAAAGAAGTATATCCCCATCTATGTACTGCATTAACATTAATTCCTTCTGCTTTTAATAGAGCATCTACCACCTCTATGTGACCATTGAAAACAGCCTCATATAAAGGAGTGTCGCCGTCCCTATTCATTACTTAACATTGATTCCTTTTGCTTTTAATAGAGTATCTACCACCTTTATGTAACCCTTGGAAGCAGCCTTATATAGAGGAGTGTCGCCGTCCATTATATTAACCTTTATGTCTTCTCTCTTTAATAAAGAATTCACTATTCCCACATGATTATTCTCAACAGCCAAATATAAAGGAGCATAACCACCTCTCCCTATTGCATTAACATTTGCTCCGTTTTCTATTAGAATGTTTACTACCTTTTCACATTTGTGATTAACAGCTTGATGTAAAGGAGTATTTCCAAACTTGTTTACTTCATCGATACTTGCTCCATTTCTTATGAGAATATTCAATATATCTGTGTTGCTTTTGCAAGCAGCCTCATGTAAAGGAGTATTTCTACATTCATCTACTACATTAACATCTGCTCCATTTTTTAGCAAAATACATATGGCTTGTTCATTGGATGAAGAGATAGCCTCATGTAAAGGAGTGTAGCCATCCTTATTTTTTGCATTGATAATATCTGGTCTTTCCTTACATAGAACTTCTACTATCTTATGGCTGTAAAAACTAATAGCTAAATGTAAAGGAGGTAAAAAGAATGTTGCAGCATTGACATCAATTTCTTTTGCTTTTAACAGAGCACCTGCTGCTTTTTCGCTGTTATGAAGAGCGGCTATATGCAAAGGGGTATATTCAGGATTTTTTGCAGCTGCATTAACATCAATTCCTTCTACTTTTGATAGGACATCTGCCACATTTCCTAGGTTATTGCGAGCAGCTGAATGCAATAACGTAAGTTTATCACATGAAAACCATGAAGGCAATGTATCATCAGTTTCAAATAGGTGATTTACATTAAAATCAGCTTTTCCCCACTTTTCATATTCACCTTTACCTTCTGCTTCTAATCTCTCTTTTATCCTTTCAATTACGTTATCCTTACTTAAGCCTTCCTCCTTATCAACTGCGCTTAACATTCTTTTCCACTGCTCATAGTTCATTGTCATAATTTTATCCCTACTTCAATAATATTTTAATTATCATGTATTATGGCAAAAAAGTCAACTCATCTCTTCCAAAGGTTCTATATTAAAGATGGAAAGTCCAGAAGCAATGACGTGCGCTAAGGCTTGTACGAGAAACATTCTTGCAGCGGTGAGGTTTAAGTTGTCTTCCAGTATGAACCGCATGTTTAAATCACTTTTGCCATATCCCCATAAAACGTGAAACGCTTCTGCAACTTCAAGTAAGTAGAAAGTAATTCTGTGTGGCTCATAAAGCCTTGCTGCAGTTTCTACTACATCTGGCCACTTTGCTAAGGTTTTTATGAGGAATATCTCCCCATCGGTCTTTAAAAGTGAAGGATCTGCTGTTGGGAGCTCTTTTGGAGCATTACGCATTAATGAGTGAGCACGAGCATGCGCATATTGCACGTAAAAAATAGGGTTGTCTTTTGATTGTTCTTTAACTTTAGCAAAATCAAAGTCCAAGACCATATCATTCTTGCGTGTTAACATTATAAAACGAGTTATGTCCCTGCCAACTTCTTCCACTACATCTCTTGCTGTGAGGAAGTTTCCTGATCTTTTGGACATCTTAACAGGTTTGCCGTTCTCAAAAAAATTCACAATATTATGCAGTTTTACCTCTATTTTTGCTTGATCATCACTTAGCGCAGAGACGACTGCTTTGAGTCTTTTGACATAACCGCCGTGGTCACTACCAAGCTCTACGATCATATTGTTAAAACCACGCGATATCTTATCAAAATGGTAAGCAATATCCGAGGCAAAATAAGTCCAACTGCCGTCCTCTTTCTTCAATGCGCGGTCAACATCATCGCCAAATTTTGTAGAGCGAAATAACATTTCTTTTCTGGAAGTCCAATTTTCATTTTCTTTACCCTTTGGTTTTTCCAGATACCCTTCATACACCAAACCCTTGTCAGACAATATCTTTATACTCTCTTCGATTTTGCCACTTTTTTGTAGCTCATACTCTGAAGTAAAAACATCATGATTTACTCCAAGTAAGTTCATGTCTTCCTTTATAAGTTCTAAGATAGAACTTAAAGTATATTCCCTAATCACCTGATTATCTTGCTTTTCTAGAAGCTCCTTGCCATATTTTTTGGCCAGCCCATTCCCTATCGGTTTTAAATATTCACCTGGGTATAAACCTTTTTCGATGCTGATTTTTTCTCCCAGAGCTTCTTTATATCGCAAATATACTGACTTTATTAGTGTATCTATCTGCGCTCCAGCATCATTAATATAGTATTCCTTAGTGACTTTATAACCAACTTTTTTTAGCAAGTTTGCCAGAACGTCACCAAATACTGCCCCTCTTGCATGACCAATATGCAGTGGACCAGTTGGATTTGCAGATACAAACTCAACATTGATGGCCTGATTGTTCCCTATATCTAGGGTGCCAAACTCTGTTTTTAGCTCATTTATTTGTTTTAAAATTCCATGCCACACTTCTATTTTTAAGTGCATGTTGATGAAACCAGGGCCTGCTATTTCCACTGTTGCAACTTCATCAAAAGGTTTAAATTCTCTTGCTAACATCCCTGCAATCTCGACTGAATTCTTCTTTTCATGCTTTGCAAGCACCATAGCAACATTTGTATAGATATCACCATGTGCTCTATTGCTTGGAGGCTCTACAATAAAATTTGCCGCACTTGTATTTATGACACCCCTTTGCTTCAACTCATTTAATTTGCTGGAAATTAGAGAGGAAACCTGCTTGAAAATGTTCATTAACTAAAAAGCTATAAGACTTGTAGCAGTATAGCGAATAAGTGGGGCTAGTTGAAGAGTTATCTGATGTAATCTATAGCTAAAGTGACTTAGGTTTACCGACAATTTGAAGAACTGTCATTCCGCTACTCGTTAGCGGCCGCGGTGGTATGACGTGTTGCTCCGTGTCAGCTACTTGGATGACACCTATAGCTCTGTCATTCCAACGCGTAACGCTGGAATGACAAAGAAGAATGGGCTATTGGTTTTTCATATGGTTATGCAAGATCTTGATTCCCTTATATAAAAAACGCTGGTACTACATCCTGAAAATCCCAAATTGTTTCTTTGCAAACTTCACAATCTCCTTTTTCTTCTGCACAACTAGTTATT
The DNA here is from genome assembly GCF_947251795.1 of Wolbachia endosymbiont (group A) of Anoplius nigerrimus. Taxonomy (GTDB): domain Bacteria; phylum Pseudomonadota; class Alphaproteobacteria; order Rickettsiales; family Anaplasmataceae; genus Wolbachia. The sequence goes on from NZ_OX366385.1 coordinate 686,356, forward strand.
CTTTTATCACTATCAAAAAATTCTTTGCATTCATCAAGTGTTTTATCACTTATTATCCCATCTTTTTTTACAAGTTTATGCGTTTTCTTGTCAGCAATAATCAGTGGTTGATTTTGAGAAAGCACTACCACTGGCTTATTTTTGTCAATGCTTCCACCTTTGTAATATACTTTTGCGCTTACTACATGAGCCTCATCATCAAAAATATGATTTTTACAATTCTCATACCAATCACCTTCAACATCTTGCCGTATATCATAAGATTCTTTGCAAAGATCACTCGGAGGAATAGTAACGCACCGTGAATCCATACTTCCTCTACTAGTGATATAACCGGAGTCTGTGCCATTCTTATCACAGTTAGTTACTTTTATACCAAATTGTTCTACATAATAATCCCCAGCTTTAATTTTGTCAATAATTTCTGCGCTTAAGTCAGGATAAAATTTATCCAATGCTTTTCTTATGTAAAGCTTAGCATCACTACCTACATTAACATATTCACCATCTTCTCTAGCATTCTCACATCCCCTTCGATTACACCCACTCTCGTCAACTTCTTTAGTAATTTCCTCAGTAATTTCTTCTTCAATACATTTACACTTAAGATCTTTTTCTAGTTCATCCTTAATATTTTTCTTCAATTCATTCTTAGTCTCATCATCAATTTCGCACTTAAGATCTTTTTCTAGTTCATTCTTAATATTTTTCTTCAATTCATTCTTAGTCTCATCATCAATTTCGCACTTAAGATCTTTTTCTAGTTCATTCTTAATATTTTTCTTCAATTCATTCTTAGTTTCATCATCAATTTCGCACTTAAGATCTTTACCACATTTATTATAGATCACCTTACCCCTATTGGCAGTATCATCACACGGATCTATAATAAAATTAATTCCTAATGTATCACTGGTACAGCACGTATTAAATGGCAACCGATACATATAATTTGTATTTTCCTGATTCGGACAAGAAAGATTTTTTACTAGCATAAAGTACCTCCATTGGTAAATGAGATTATTAAAAAATTAACCATAAAGTGAAAGTGTGTACTGACAATGTACACACTTCATTACTTTGATATAATATCAACAGCACCCTCTGGTACTGATGGACAGAAAAATAGGTTTTAACCTCTTTTAAATCTAACACAGAAGAGTTTATTACTTCTACACACGCATCACACATGAAGAATTGTTTTCACAGCTGCCCATAAGTTTACCGTTATGCAAGCTGTATCTACAGGAGTGCATGAAGATGAAAAAATTATGGGTCATAATAATCCTCTAAAAAATACTATTACATTATTATAAATTAAAATGATTAAAAATTTAATAACTTTAATTATAAATCTAGCATATCAACTAACGATGTGATGTAAATTTTCTTTCAATTCCACTGTATCTTCGCCAGTTTTGCATACAGCCCGTCTTTACTCATTAGAGAGTTATGAGTTCCTACTTCTTCTACTTTTCCATGATTAATTACTATAATCTTGTCAGTTTTAAGTGCGGTTGATAGTCTGTGTGTAATTACGATCGTTGTTCTGTTTTGCATTAACTTGCTCAATGCTTTTTGCACGAGGTTCTCACTTTTATAATCAAGGGCAGAGGTTGCTTCATCCAGTACTAAAATCTGAGGATTTTTTAGTATCGCTCTTGCTATTATAATGCGTTGTTTTTGCCCTTCAGAAAGTTTTAATCCTCTTTTTCCTACAAATGTATCAAATTTATCAGGCAGCTTATCAATAAATTCCATCGCATAAGCACTGATAGCTGCTTGCTTCACTTTCTCATATTCAGCACCCGGTTTGCCATATAGTATATTTTCCATTATTGAGCAAGAAAATATCATGTGATCTTGTGGCACTAAGCCAAACAACGATCTGAGGTCATTTAGTGCAATTGACTTAATGTTGTGCCCATCGATAGTAATGCTACCTTTATTTGGATCATGAAAACGGAGCAGAAGCTTTAAAATGGTACTTTTACCACTGCCAGATGGGCCAACAATTGACACTGCTTGACCTGCCTCTATAGAAAATGATACGTTATTTAACGCTGGCTTATCAGACTGAGATTCATAAAAAAATGTTATTCCATTAAACGAAATTCCTTTTTGAACACTACAAATTTTTATAGGATCATCGGCATCTGCTATAGAGCTTTTCATATTTGTAAATTCAAATAAACGTTCTACTATTCCAAGACCTCGTTGTAAATCACTGGTATTATCGCTCAAATTATTTATAGCTCCTGCCGCAAGCGCTGAATAAAACACAAATGAGGAGAGTTCTCCAATAGTTATATTATTGCTTAAGACTTCTTTAATACCGAAGAAGAGCAAAACAACTAGTGAACCTATCACACACGTGATAACTAGAGTTACTAAAATAGCACGCAAGAGTACTAATTTTACGTATGATTTTGATACTGAGTTTAAATGTTCCTTAAAACGGATTTTTTCGTTTTCTTCGAGTACAAACGATTTGATGGTTACGATAGACCGAAAATTTTCCTCACTAAGTGATGCAAGCTCACTTAATTTATCCTGGGCAAAGCGTGCATGGCTACGCACTTTTTTTCCAAGTGAGGTCATGATAATGAGTAGTATAGGTATTATTGCGGCTGCATACGCAGTTAGTTGTATATTTGTATATAATAACATGGCAACACTACCAATCAGAATTACAAAATTTCGTAATATGGTTAGTAAGCTGCTGTTTATTATTGATTGCAGCACAGATGTATCAGTAATTAACGCTGAGATAACATCTTGTACGCCTGTGTTCTCAAAGAAGCTTGGTTGTAAATCGGTAATACTGCTATATAAGTTGTATCTGATTCGTGCGATAACTTTCTCGCTGCCAATGCCAATGAAATATAACCGAGTAAATGCAGTGAGAGAAATGGCTAAAACTATAAGTATTGCAACTAATAGTTTGGTAGTAAAATCGTGCTCTGTGCCAGAATCAATTATATTGCTTAAGCCTCTGCCAAAGAGGAGGATCGTTAAGGCTGAAAATAAAACTGCAATGAAAGCTATGATGAAATAAGATAGATTAGGCTTTATATAGCAAAATAACTCTCTAATATTAGATCGCATCGTATTTTGAAGTTTCTAAAGTTAAGTATATAGATTTTAGTTTCAGGGGAAAGGGAAAAGGTGTAGCACAATAGCTAACGTCATACCGCCGCGGTATCTCATCCGCTAACAAGAGATCCCGCTAACACGCAGCGGGATGACGGTTCTTCAAATTGTCAAGGTGTCATCCCAGTGCCTCTATGATGTCATCCCAGTGCCCAGACACTGGTTCACTCTATAATGGCAGTGCTCCTTTCTTATCATCCCAGCGCCTATTTCTTTGTCATCCGAGTAGCCCCTTTTTTGTCATCCCAGTGCCCAGACACTGGGATCCAGCTTCTTTTTTTCTAGATCCCAGTGTCAGCTACTCGGATGACACCCTACTTAACCGTCATACCGCGATTCATTCGCGGTATCTCAAAGCATAGATCCCGCTAACACGTAGCGGGATGACGATTGTCAGGCCAGCACCTCTATGATGTCATCCAAGTAGCCTTCTTTTCCTGTCATCCCAGTGTCAGCTACTCGGATGACACCCTACTTAACCGTCATACCGCGATTCATTCGCGGTATCTCAAAGCATAGATCCCGCTAACACGTAGCGGGATGACGGTTGTCGTTTAGCTATAAATATTTAAGAAATTTACCAAATAAAAAAAAAGGCAAAAGAAACCCTAGGCTCTGTGGACAAAATTTTAGAGAAGCCATACAAGAGCTCCAACAAAATTGAGAAAACCCATAAAAACCTCAGCAGTTTTATCAAATCTGGAAAAAATGCGCCTAAAATTTTTAATTTTACCAAAAAAACACTCAATCAAATGACGTTCTTTGTAGATATGCTCATCGTAATACCTTTGCACTTTTCGATTCCGTTTTGGCGGAATAACTACTGTACATCCCTTGTCTTCAAGACTTGTAACAAAGGCATTGCTATCGTAGCCCTTGTCAGCTACTACAGTAGAGTTATAGATACTTTCGGTCAACACTTGTGCCTGCGTAATTTCATTTCTTTGACCAGGAGTCAGAGTAAATTTAAGTGGATTTCCAAGTGCATCGACAAGCGCATGTATTTTAGTTGTAAAGCCACCTTTGCTCCTCCCTAAAGCTTCTTGATCCTTGGAGTTTTTTGTATATCCAGATGAACATGGATGGGCTCGGATGATCGTACCGTCGATTATAGCAACTTCTAAATCAGGCTCTTGTTTAGTATATTCAAGCAATTTTTTCCAGACATCTCTTTCACACCATCTTTTAAATCGCTTATGTATACTCCTGTAATTACCATAAGTTTTTGGTAAAAGTCTCCATTGGCAACCACTTCGCACTATGTACCACACTGCCTCTATGAATATTCTTAAACGTTTTTCATCTTTGCTGTGCATTCCTTTTACGCTTTTTATGAACTCTAAAATTTGTTTCCAATTTTCCTCTTTGATGTAATATTGCATATGGTAGTTTCTCCATTTTTTACCTATTAGGCTAAACTACCATCTTTTTCTCTCTTTTCATATTTTTTGTCCACAGAGCCTAGTCATTGTCTATTTTCAGTATTGGCGTTTTTTAAGTCTTAAACGCTGCAATTTAGCTGCTTTTAAATGCAACTCACCTTAGTTTAAATGTTTAAGAAATTTACTAAGCAGAAAAAAAGGCAAAGAAAACCTAGGGTAGCTAGTATTCAAATTCTCCCTTGTTCTATTTGACGTCTTTTGATGTCTTAAACGCTTTATAAGCGCGTTTCGGCTTATATAGGTAGAAACCCAGAAGTTTTATAAAGACATGAGGTGCACATAGTGCAAAAAATTAAGCATGATTTACGCCAAATACAAAGTTCCCTTTGTCGTTTTAATCTGCAGATTGCGAAGATAAATAAATAGCTTCAGTTTTATGGTAAGAGGGCTGGCGGAGTTTGTCAAGTAAGTTTTTTGTTTCTATTCCCAAGAAAAGCTCGTCATATGGTTATGCAAGAAGTCTATTCGTGTAGTTGTCTAGTTATAAATCACTCACAATTGATATGCTCGAATTATTCTCAGTAAATAAATCAAGCATAATGTTAGGTATTCTACCATCAACTATGTGAACAACTCCAGCACATTCCTCCGCCATTTTAACGTATGCCATAAGCCTTTCAATAAATTTTTCCCCTTTAATTTTCCCACAATCAATCGATGCATTTAAATTTTTAACAGATATCTTCCTGCCACCAATTTTATCTATTTCTTCATCTGTGTCACTCAAGATTATCATTTTAGATGCAGAAACTGCGATTGCGATTGCGCTTGCAGTGCTATCGGCATCAATATGATATGTTTCCCCATCTTTTCCATGACCAATTGGTGCAATAACTGGTATAAAATCTGATTCTTCAATAAAAAATAATATATCAGGATTGATTTCAGTGGGTCTACCGATGAACCCCATGTCTAATATCTTTTCGATATTATTTGATCTATCTTCTCTAAGCGTAGCGGTTATTTTTTCGGCTTTAATTAAGTTACCATCTTTTCCACATAATCCAATAGCTGAACCACCAGCAGAATTTATATGCTGAACAATTTTTTTATTAACTGAACCACACAGTGCCATTTCAATGATTTTCATAGTGTCTTTGTCTGTAAGTCTGATACCATTCACAAACTTACTGTTCATATCCAGCATTTTTAACACTGAGTTAATTTCATATTCTCCGTCATGAATTATTACCGGATTTATACCAAGCTGCTTTAATAAGACAACATTATGCACAAAAGTATTAAATAGTGTTTCATCTAAGATTATTGTACCACCGCATTTAATGACAAAAGTCTCGCCTACAAAGCTAGGTATGTTAGATAGCACTTCAAGTAATATTTCTGCTTTTTGTCCAAATGATACTTCACCCTTTAAAAATTCACTACTCTTCATTTTTTTATCTTGTAAACTTGAAAAACTCATCTCTTACCTTGGCTATTTTACATTTGACACGAGTGCTTATTTGATGAATTGACACATTCTCATTATTAATCCATTTTTGAATATCTTCTATAACAGCACCTAAGCTTTTTTGACTCACTTTATCTATTTTTGTTAGCACAATATTAAAGTTAATGTTATTATATATTAACCAATAAATGAAGTCTTTGTCTATTTCTTTTAATCCTACCTTGCTATCTATCAACACAAACACTCTTCTTAGATTTTTTCTTTGAATTAGATAATACTCAATTAAGTTTAAATATTGTATAATTTCCTCCTTACCTGCATGAGAATAACCATACCCTGGTAGGTCAACGAGTCTGAACTTATCATTGTACATAGAATAAAAATTTATTTGTCTAGTGCATCCAGGTTTAGAGGAAACTCTGGCAGCTTTTTTGCTGTTTATCAGTAAGTTGATCAGACTGGATTTTCCTACATTTGATCTACCAGCAAACGCAATCTCTGGAGCCGACTCATCTGGTAATGATTTCATGTCCGAAGCTCCAAATATGAAATTGCAGTTTGATGTTATCTGTTTTGCCATTATATTCAAGTAGAAGGTAGTAGGTATATTATAGTGTTATTGCTTGATATAAGAAATTTTTTATTTCAGTATATATTACTTAGCTAGATCTGTGCTATATGGATATGGAAAATAATTTACAAGACTTAAAGAAAAAATTTAATGATATAGAGAGAAATTTGGAAAATCCTACCAATTTAAGTCAAAAAGAATTCATTACCCTTTCAAAGGAATACTCTGAGCTCAGGCCAATAATCAAGATAATTGATGAATATAACACGCTGAAAGAGGAAATTTCAGACTTAGAAGAAATAATGAAAGATGAAAACAGCGAAGGTGATATAAAAGAGTTAGCAAAAGAAGAATTTTTCGAAAAGCACAAGGTATTATTACCAAAAATAAAAGCAAAATTAAAGTTAGCATTATTGCCCAAAGATGAAGATGACTCAAGAAATGCAATATTAGAAATTAGAGCAGGTACAGGCGGAGAAGAAGCAGCATTATTTGCAGCAATGTTATTTCGTATGTATCAAAAATATGCAGAAAGAAGAAATTGGAAGTTCGAGCCAATAAGCATTTCTAATACAGGTATAGGTGGCTATAAGGAAGCTTCTGCACTCATTAATGGAACAGAAGTTTTTGCAAGGTTGAAATTTGAATCAGGGGTGCACAGAGTACAGAGAGTGCCAGAAACTGAATCCTCAGGAAGGTTACATACCTCTGCCGCTACTGTTGCGATATTACCTGAAGTAGAAGAAGTTGACTTTAAAATAGAAGAAAAAGACTTACGAATAGATGTTTATAGATCCAGTGGTCCTGGAGGGCAATCAGTGAATACAACTGACAGCGCAGTAAGGGTCACCCACTTGCCAACAGGGATAGTTGTGATACAGCAAGATGAAAAATCGCAGCACAAAAATAAAGCTAAAGCGCTCAAAGTATTGAGGGCAAGGCTATACGAAATTGAAAGACAAAAAAAAGAAATGGAAAGGTCAACAATGAGGAAAAGTCAGATTGGCTCTGGGGATCGTTCCGAGCGCATAAGAACATATAACTTTCCGCAATCAAGAATAACAGACCACAGAATTAATCTAACTTCACATCGGCTAGAGCAGATTATAAAAGAAGGCGAACTAGATGAATTTATTGAGGCATTAATTTCACGTAATGAAGCAGAAAGATTGGCAGGGGAAAGTTAGCAGCCTACAATGGAATATCTTTATTAATTACATAGGATCTTTTAAACGCAATAGATAGACAGTAAAAACAAGTTCTAGTACTATCGCGGATAGAACAAGAACAGCTACACTAATTGTTTGACCATTGTAAATGTAGCTTGTTAAGCCGATAAAAATAGCCATGATAAAAGCTCTAATGAACGAGACTGCAGAAGAAGCTGTGCCTTTAATTTCAGGGAAAACATTTATTGATGCATTAAAAATCACTGGCTGGAAAATTGCACAACCGATAGAAAAAATAATCATAGACAGTGTTACTAAGTAGAAAGAGTGGGGTACAATTATACTGAATATTACAAGCAATAGAGACCCAATAGCACCCACGCTCGTACCAGAAATTACACACTTTATTGCTCCAAGTTTCTGCAAGATTTTGCCAGCAAATAGACTGATGAGTGAGAAGCACCCAACTATTGCACCTTGATGTAGTGCATAAATAGTGCTAGGCTCTGTGGACAAAATTTTAGAGAAGCCATACAAGAGCTCCAACAAAATTGAGAAAACCCATAAAAACCTCAGCAGTTTTATCAAATCTGGAAAAAATGCGCCTAAAATTTTTAATTTTACCAAAAAAACACTCAATCAAATGACGTTCTTTGTAGATATGCTCATCGTAATACCTTTGCACTTTTCGATTCCGTTTTGGCGGAATAACTACTGTACATCCCTTGTCTTCAAGACTTGTAACAAAGGCATTGCTATCGTAGCCCTTGTCAGCTACTACAGTAGAGTTATAGATACTTTCGGTCAACACTTGTGCCTGCGTAATTTCATTTCTTTGACCAGGAGTCAGAGTAAATTTAAGTGGATTTCCAAGTGCATCGACAAGCGCATGTATTTTAGTTGTAAAGCCACCTTTGCTCCTCCCTAAAGCTTCTTGATCCTTGGAGTTTTTTGTATATCCAGATGAACATGGATGGGCTCGGATGATCGTACCGTCGATTATAGCAACTTCTAAATCAGGCTCTTGTTTAGTATATTCAAGCAATTTTTTCCAGACATCTCTTTCACACCATCTTTTAAATCGCTTATGTATACTCCTGTAATTACCATAAGTTTTTGGTAAAAGTCTCCATTGGCAACCACTTCGCACTATGTACCACACTGCCTCTATGAATATTCTTAAACGTTTTTCATCTTTGCTGTGCATTCCTTTTACGCTTTTTATGAACTCTAAAATTTGTTTCCAATTTTCCTCTTTGATGTAATATTGCATATGGTAGTTTCTCCATTTTTTACCTATTAGGCTAAACTACCATCTTTTTCTCTCTTTTCATATTTTTTGTCCACAGAGCCTAGCATGGAAAGTAGCTGGTCTTATACTAAATGAATGTTTTTGATGAGGTTGCATAGAAGCTGGATTCCAGACTGGAATGACATCGTTTACTATGTGCCATATTGCAATGTTCGTACAGTTGTAGATTTATTCGCGGTATAGATTCTGCTAACAAGTAGCGGAATGACGGTTTTTCAAATTGTCGTAAGTCAGTTTAGCTATAATATCAAATTTCACCAACTATTTCTTTCTATTAAATAAGAATAAATTGCCTATACAAAAATAGATTGGCAATATTTCAAGTCTGCCAAGCAGCATTAAAAACGATAGAAATAATTTTACTTCATTACTGAAAGAGGAATAATTACCCGAAGGACCTATTAAGTTACTGAACCCTGGGCCAGAGTTTGTAAGCGTTGCAGAGACTGAGCTGATGCTAGTTATAAAGTCTGCATTGCTTAAGTAAGATATCACTATTGATGAAATGGTAAACGTTAACATGAAAATTGCAAAAAATATAAAGACAGAGTGAACTTCATCACTCTCCAGGGTTTTTCCGTTGAATTTTACCCTATTACCTGTACCTGGGTTTAATAAAAGGCGAAAGTGATTTCCTATAGACCTTAGAAAAATGATCAAACGAAAGATTTTGATGCCACCACTTGAAGAACCACTACATCCACCAACAAAGGTTAGAAAAAAAGCTAAGACTGAAATGAAGCTCCAATCTATATGATTACAGATTGCATAACCAGTTGACGTAATCAAGGAAGTAATGGTAAATGTGCTGCATCTAAATGATAATAACACTCCTAAATCAACATTTTTATACAACCAAAAACAAGCAAATAAAGATGAAACAATGGCTATCTTAACAAAGTAAGAGACCTGTTCATCATGGCAAATGTCTAACCGTCTTATGATTTTTAAATAGCTAAGAAAAGGCAGAGAACCCAAAATCATAAAAACGATCGTTATGGCTTCTAACATAGGGTTATTGTAGTGCCCTATAGAATCATTATAGTTAGCAAATCCACCAGTTGATACAGCGGACATTCCGTGACATATTGCGTCAAATAGTGGCATACCAGCCAGATAATAGGAAAATATACATAACAAAATTAGGCCATAATATATTGCTGTAATATGAATTACTACGCTTCGCGTGTTCGGCAACTTCCTTTTTGTAGCATCTGAATATTCAGAATAAAGTAAATTATTTAGGCTGAGAATCTTAAACATAGGAAAAACTGCAATTCCTAAAGTGATTATACCAAAACCCCCCATGCCATGTAGCATTGCTCTCCACAGCAATATTCCTGGAGATTGTTTTTCAATATCATTAAATATAGTTGCCCCTGTGGTTGTGATGCCAGATATCGTTTCGAATAATGCATCAACATAGCTCAGATTATCAAAATAGAAAGGAATAGCTGCAAACAGAGGCAAGGCAATCCAGGTGCAACTAGTAATCGCAAAAATTGCCGGCATGCCATTTAATTTACCGAGCAAAATAAAAGTTACGCCAGATGTGCAGGTAATTATGAATCCAGCGAGAAAATTTTTCCATTCGTAGCTGAGATACTTATTGGTAACAGCAGGAATAAGCATTGCTAAGCTAAACAGCAATAGGAATATTCCCACAATAAATACAATTGAGCGTAAGCGTTCCATAGAGTTACTTTCTAGCTATACAAAACCATAAAAGCTATTCTAACGTCAAGCACTTTGTTGGCCTTTATTAACAGTTATTCTTGACTTACTTGTAAATATGTGTGATAATTAAACTTGTTATAAAAAATAGAGGTAAAATATGAGTTACGAATACAAACAGTTTTCAGAAATATACCAAGCGTTAAAGTCCGTAAGTGCTGGCAGCAGTCTGAATCAAGGTGACGTAATTAGAGCAATAAAAAGTCAATTATTATCAGATTCAGATGCATATAAAGAGTGGGAAAAAGGGAAATTTAGTTTAGATCATGTGTTTACTACTGCTAATGAGCACACAGAATCTAAACACACATTATTAACGGTTGCTTTTAACCGTGCAGATTCAAAGGTGGCAGATCTTCTAATAAAAGTAGGTGCTAATGTTAATGCAGTGGGTGAAGGTGGATTGACTCCATTGATTATTGCTATTGAAAAGAAATTTGATAATCCTACTAATAAAGCTTTAGTAGATCTTCTAATAGAAAAGGCTGATGTTAACGCAGCAGGTGCAGATGGAATGACTCCAATATCTAAGGCTGTTGAACGTGGCGATTTAGAGACATTCAAAGCTCTAATGGAAAAAAAGGCTAAGGTTGATGTAAAACCTCCACATGGTGAATCTCTATTAGAGTGGGCTGAGTTTCATAAACAGTGCGTAAAAAATAAGGAAGATATGGAAAGTATAATAAATACTCTAAAGGCTCCTTCAGAAGAAAAGAAACAAAGCAGTGAGTCTACTGGCAAACAAACCCCAGAAAAAAACGATACAACCTTCTGGAGTAAACACAAAGGGAAGATTGCTCTAGGTGTTACTGGACTATGCGTAGCTGGTGCTGTTGCAGCCTATATGTTAGCGTATCCTGCAGTTGCACTTGCTTTAACAGTTTTGGCAGCAGTTATATTAATGGGTGCTATTGCTAAGGTTTTAGAAGATCCAAGTGTGGAAAAAACGTTTACACAACAACAAGAAGTATAACGTTAATAATGTCATCCCAGCGCGGCGCGCTGGGGTCTGACTATAGACGTTCCAGAATAAAAAATGTCAAAGAAAAGAAGTGTTGCCGTCACTTTATATCATAAACCTTTGCTGAAGCTTTCTTTATATCTTCACTTGAAAGTGGAATTAGACCAAGCCTAGATAGATACCCATCTTCAATGCTGATCGAATCTATAATTTCTTTTACGAATTCTCTTAATCCATCAACAGTATCCAGGTGTTCTTTCTTTATATAAAGGTATAGAGGTCTTGCTAATATATATTTTCCCGATGATATATTTTCGTAAGTTGGCTCAATTCCTGCAATTGTGCTCCCTTGTATTTTATCTTGATTCCTCATTAAAAAGCTAAAACTAAATATCCCTAAGGCGTTTTTGTTACTTTTCAATTTTTGTATTATTATGTTTTCATTAATTCCAACTTCTATATACCTTCCGTCATCCCTTATATTACCACATGCTTTCTTTCTTTCTTCCTGATCTTTATAATTCTCTTTGAAAATTCTCGAGTTCATGCATGAATATTGATCGAACATAATAGAATTAACCAAAGTTTCGTATGTGCCCGTATTTTGATGTGGACCATAAATTTCAATTTCTGTTTTTGGTAAGGCTTGATTTATATCAGACCAAAACTTTTTATTATTTTTTACTAATTTATCATTTTCTTGAGAATATGCAGATAAAGTTTCAAATAAGTCCTTTTTTGTGAAATCAAATCTATGGCTTTGATTTGAATTTGCAATGACAATTCCATCATAGCCAATGATGATCTCTATCACTTCATTAATTTTATTCCTTTTACATAGTTCTCTTTCTACTTCCTTCATAGGGCGAGATGAAGTGGTGATGTCTGGCGTGTCTTCCCCTATTCCTGAGCAAAACATTTTGAACCCTGATCCACTTCCTATCGATTCCACAACTGGAGTCTTAAAAGAGAATACACGATTGAACTCCTCGGCTACAAATGAGATAAAAGGAAAAACAGTTGAAGACCCAACAATTCTGATGTATTTCCTGGCATCAGCATTTGACAGCGGCGTGAATAATACGAATACAAAAATCAGGAGAAAGTTTCTAAGCATTATTTTTAGTTAAGAACATAAATCTAATTATTGTAATAAAAAATCAAACTGAAAAGCTTTAATTTTCTCTTGTGATTGACCTATAGCTAATCCAATTGACCGCTATTTCAATTGCATGAACAATTGTAACAATGGTGTCTGCAAGCAGCTTACTGTACGAACATTGTGATTTGAGAGCAATTTCCACGAGGAGGGTGTCATCCCAGTGCCCAGACACTGGGATCCAGTTCTTATTACCTGGTAAGTTTTCTGGATTCCAGACTGGAATGACATCATTTACCATGTACAATTTGTTAGTTAATAATCCATTGTCATCCCAGCGTCATGTGCATAACTGTATGAACATTGTGATTTGATACAAGCTACTTGCATGACAAAAGCTACAGTTTACATTTAAATTTTATTTTATATTATTGTAAGTATTACACAACTTTAAGGGGCAATTATGGCAGTTATGCCAGATAAATGGATAAGAGAAAAAGCTGAAAATTTTGGAATGATAGAGCCTTTTGTGAATCACAAAAGCAGCAAAGGTGTTATATCTTTCGGACTATCATCTTACGGTTACGATGCAAGAGTGGATAATAAATTTAAAATTTTTACTAACGTTAATTCAGCCATCGTGGACCCTAAAAATTTCTCTGAGAATAGTTTTATAGATAAAGAAACAGGCGTATGCATAATTCCACCAAATAGCTTTGTGCTTGCAAGCACAGTGGAATATTTTCGTATACCAAGAAATGTACTGGTCATTTGTGTTGGTAAATCAACTTACGCAAGGTGTGGAATTATAGTAAACGTTACTCCCTTAGAACCTGGATGGGAAGGTCATGTCACACTCGAATTCTCAAACACCACTCCGCTTCCTGCGAAAATTTACGCTAATGAAGGCGCATGCCAATTCGTATTTTTAAGCGGTGAAAGTGAATGCGAGAAATCATATGATGATATGAAAGGAAAATATATGAATCAGTATGGTATCACTTTGCCGCTGGTGAAATAATTACTACTTTCGTTGTGAGCTACCAAGCTGCTCTATAGACAATATTCCACTATTACCAGATAGCAAAGTTCGCGCTGATTCACTTTGCATTAGCGCTTGTTTTGCTTCTTGTTGAGTATCCCCTGTACGCATACTGCAGCCAAATTGCATATCTATTCCATTCTCAACAATGTTACATGATAACTTCATAGCAGTAGCGAAGCTTTCTTGTTGGTTAGTAGCATCTCCAGTAACAACACTACAAACAGTGAAGTTACGATCATTTCCAACTGTTCGTATCACTGCTTTACCATCTTGTATACCATCATTATTTATATGCTTTGCTATAACAGTCTCATCTACACCTTCTACTACTCGAGATATTACCTCTATATTTGGTTGATTATGTAGCTGACCACTTCTCATTAGTGGTTGGCATAAATCAGTGTCTGATTGATCTTGCTCCACATCATTTTGTTGCCCTAACTTATTAGCTTCTTCTTCAACACGCTTATTGTATTCTTCGCCATTATTCACCTCAACTTTATTTACTGGTTGACCTTGATTGTTTTCTATATTTTTTTGACTAAACATATCTTTATTGATAGCTCGAAAAATAAGAAATGGTATCAGTGAAATTACTAGGTTTAATATAATGCACGGAATTAAAACCGCAGCAGCAGCTATACAGATTAGAGATTTAACTATAAACTTTATTACTTTAGATAATTTAGAATCATCTTTTTGAGCACTTACAGCATTTAAAAATAGCATAGTAAAACCAAAAGATAACACTGTTATAGCAGTAGGCACGATGATTGGAACAAGTAAAAAAGCGTTGATTAATTTTTTTCCAGAACTAGTTGTGTTATTCAGTGATGCAAGATAGCTTTGACCAACATTAGCAATCCATTTTGTACCAGACAAAACTCTTTTACTATTCTCTTCCGACATTTCAAATTTCATTTTCACTACCATTTTTATAATACTAAATTATACTCAGAATTGATATTGTAAAGTCAACATAAATTTTTTACTTCCGTACTTTTTCATTGTTGCTTACAATGATTATAGCTACATCATGTGCTTTTCTTAATTAAAAACTTCAATTATTTATTGTAAATTATTGAATTTCCTACTATTTAGTAGGAAATTGTCATCCAAGTGGCTGTAAAATGACAAATTCGTCATTCCGCTACTAGTTAGCGAAATCTATGCTAAGAGCATGTCTTCAAACTGAGTAGAAAGAAGTTAAGAAGTATGGTATAAGGTACATTTTAAGATGTACCCAAGCGATATAAGTGACAAAGAATGGAAGACAATAGAGCCATATTTTGAACCTAAAAAGACCGGCAGACCAAGAAAACATAGTATTAGAACAATTATTAATGCAATCCGCTATATGATGAGAACAGGATGTCAATGGAGACAACTGCCTAAAGATTTTCCACCATGGAAAACCGTATATAGTTGTAATTCGCGCTTGAAAAAAAGTGGAATATGGCAAGAAATTCATGATTTTCTAGTTAAAAAAGTAAGAGAGATGATTGGTAAAAATAAGACTCCATCAGTAGGTATAATTGATAGCCAGTCAGTGAAAACTACTCAAAAAGGGGATCCAGAGGATATGATGCTGGCAAAAAAATAAAGGGCAGAAAACGCCATATTATTGTAGATACTGTGGGTCTTGTAATTGCTGCTGAAGTACAGAGTGCAAGTATTCAAGATCGTGATAGTGCTCTAAATCTTTTTGCCCAAGCTAAATGCAAAGTTCCAACTTTACGTAAGTTTTTTGCTGATCAAGGGTACATAGGTAAATTACAAAACAGATGCTTATTGGAAACGGGATGTTTATTAACGATTGCCAAGAAAATAGTTGATACAGGATTTCAAGTTATTCCCAAACGTTGGATTGTTGAAAGAACTTTTGCCTGGCTTTCCAATTTTAGGCGCATGAGTAAAGATTACGAGCATTCTCCTCTCACCTCAAAAAACTATATCTTCTTTAATATGATCACTATTATGCTTCACAAATTAGCTCATTCTTCAGTTTGAAGACATGCTCTAAGAGATACCGCGAATGAATCGCGGTATGACGGTTCGCGGCGGCATAACGATAAGCTCGTCATCCCGCTGCTTGTTAGCGGCGCGGCGCATAAGTGTTGAAAGTGCAGTCACACAAGGTGGTTAATGGCATAAATTTCAATGATAATAAAATAAATCAAAAAAGCGCCTTTTTGCCTGTGGTTAGAAGGTTTAAGCGAATTTTTGACGTGGTTTATCTGCTTTCCCAACAACGAAGGTTGATATCAAGAGGAGATTTACATACCATTAATCACCTTGTGTGACTGCACTTTCAACACTTATGCGGCGCGGCGGCATGACGTAGAGCCTACATTAGCTATAGAAACAAAAAGGAGGATCATTATGTCTACAATAATTTTATCATCAATTTTTGGTCAAGCA
This sequence comes from Wolbachia endosymbiont (group A) of Anoplius nigerrimus, assembly GCF_947251795.1. Classification (GTDB taxonomy): domain Bacteria; phylum Pseudomonadota; class Alphaproteobacteria; order Rickettsiales; family Anaplasmataceae; genus Wolbachia. Next base: position 702,674 of record NZ_OX366385.1, read on the forward strand.
GGCAGCATTTTTGGGCCAATTGGCCAGATTATCGGCTCAGAACTCGGTGCTCTTCTTGGTGCGCAGCTTGATGGTGCGATGTTTAGCCTTGATGCTGAGCAAAAAGTAACGCATGGTGCGAGACTAAAAAATCTGCAAGTTCAAACCTCAACCTATGGAAGGACGATACCAATTATCTATGGCACTGCTCGTGTTGCAGGAAACATTATTTGGTCACAGCCAATAAAAGAAGAGGCGATAACCACCAAAAGTAAAATTGGAAGAGGTATGAACGTTACATATAATTACTATGCAACGCTTGCAATTGCGATCTGCAAGGGGAAAGTAGAAAAATTAAACAGAATCTGGGCAGATACAACATCACTTAGCTTTGATGAAATAGATTATACTTTTTACCGCGGTGCAGAAGACCAAAATCCTGATCCATTTATGTCGTCAATCGAAGGTGTGCCGGCTTATAGGGGAATATCTTACATAGTTATCAAGAATTTTCCTTTAGCAGACTATAACAATCGCGTCCCGATATTCACATTTGAAGTGCAAACTGCATTAAAACCCAGTGGATTTTCAATAGCAGAAAATATTGAGAATATCAATATAATACCAGGCTCAGGAGAGTTTGTATATGATACAAAAATACAGAAGAAAATCGCGCAAGAGAAAATAAGCAGCAACCAATATATCCCATATGGGCTGGCACAAAGGGTAAATCATAACAACCACACTAAAAAGAGCGATGCAGTGCTTTCTTTGGATCAATTGAAAGAAGATTTGCCAAATGTTGAGTGGGTATCGGTAGTAGTCAATTGGTTTGTGAATGATCTGAACATTAAAGATTGTAAAATATACCCTGCAGTTGAATTTCAAGATGATTCCGCAATATTACCTGATGATTGGCAAGTAGGAAGTAGTACCAGAGATGATGCTCAGCTAATTTCAAAAGATGCGAGTGGAAACCCAAGATATGGTGGCACAGTTAGTGATTCAGCGCTAATAAGATATATAGAAGAGCTACACAGCAGAGGCTACAAGGTGATGCTCTATCCAATGCCCTTACTTGACACAGAAAATAAAGAGTGGCGAGGAAGATTGAGCGGGACTCCTGAAGATATAAGTGATTTTTTTAAGAATCAGTATAACAAATTTATAGAGCATTATGCAAGCATTGCCAAACAAACTAAAGTGGAAGGGTTTATCATTGGTTCTGAATTTGTTGAACTTACCAAAATCAGGGATGAACAAGGGAATTACCCTGCCGTTATAGAGCTAGTTAAGCTTGCAAAGCGAATAAAACTTCAGCTTGGGGAAGAAGTCATAGTAACTTATGCTGCGGATTGGAGCGAATACCACTCATATGATGGTTGGTATAATATGGATGAACTGTGGTCTTCAGAGTACATCGACGTTGTTGGCATAGATGCTTATTTTCCACTGACTGATGGGCCAGAGCCTCCTTTTGGTTATTCCGCGGAAGATGTAATGGGTGGTTGGAGCAGTGGAGTGGGGTATGATTATTTCTATGATTACTCAAAGAGTGAACCTGAAAAAGTAAAGTATAACGACAGCAGGTATGCGTGGAAAAATATAGAGAAATGGTGGAGTGAAGCTCACATAAACCCCGGTGGTAGTAAAACAAAATGGCAACCAAAAATGAAAAAAATATGGTTTACTGAGTATGGATTTCCCAGTATGAACGGCTGCACTAATGAGCCAAATGTGTTTGTTGACAAAGGCAGCATAGAGAGCAAATATCCACGATATTCAAACGGAGAGGTGAGCTTTCTTTCGCAAAAAATTGCAATTGAAGGAACGCTAAAGAAGTGGCAAAGCTCAGAAATGGTAGAAAAAATGTTTCTCTGGGCATGGGATGCAAGGCCATTTCCTTATTTCCCCAACTTGTGCGATATGTGGACTGACTGCCATAATTGGCAAACAGGACATTGGATTCAGGGAAAGCTTTCACAGCTTAATATTTCCGATGTTTTATCGGATCTATTACAAAAAGCAGGTTTAAAAAGCGATCAGTTTGATACAGGTGGCGTCAAAGGGTTATTGTCTGGATATGTGATAAACGACCAGCAACCCGTACGTTCTATTATTAAAATGCTGCAAAGTTGCTATTTTTTTGATGTGGTTGAACAGGGCTCTAAACTGAAATTTGTCCAAAAGGGCAGGGGAGTTACAACTGTAATGCCAATTGGTGAAACGGTTTTCAGTAACAATTCAAAACTTGTTAATATTAGTCAACTGGATTTAAACAATAAAGTTAACATCGTTTACTTTAACCGCAATTTTGGCTATCCAATTGATGTTAAATATGCTGAACTTCCAAAGCAAGGCACTGCTATAACAGTTGAAATACCGCTCATTATGGAAGAGGGGGAGGCGCAAAATATAGCTGAGGTTTTACTTTATTCTTCGTGGCAAGAGAGAAATATATACAATTTCAAGCTGCCGATAAAATATGCGTGGCTTGTGCCAAGTGATGTAATAACGATTTTAGACGGTGAGAAAAAGCATACGGTGAGAATTATAAAAACAAAATTTGAAAGCATGTCCATTCAAGTAAGCGGTGTTAGTTATGATCGCTCTATATATAAGCTCTCTTTTCCTTCAACAAGGTCACTTATGCTGAAGGAATACCCTCCTTCTCACATCAGCAAAACCATCATAGAAATGATAGATTTACCGCATGTTAAAGGTAATAGCGCAAGCTTTACTTTAATTAGTGAGGAAAAGAATTGGAAAGGAGCAACACTCTTTATTTCGTACAACGATAAGGATTATAAGCCTATCGCAAGCACAAATAAACAGTCTACTTACGGATATGTAATGGAATCTACTGACGAGGGGCTTATAGTAGTGTTACGTTTTGGTAAGCTGCTAGGAATTATCGATTCAAATTCAGCATTAATCGGAAAAGAGGTAATAAAGTTCCAGAATACTGAACTCATAGATAAAAATAAATATAAGCTTAGCAACCTAATTAGAGGGCAAGAAGGCACTAAAGACACCGCAGGTGAAAAATTTGTTCTACTTGATGATTCAATCATATCTTTTGAAGTGCAACCAGGGAGAAAGTTTTACCTTAAAGCAGTAACTTATGGTGATTCATTGGATAATACGGAGGCGAAGGTCCTGAATAATTGATGCTCAGTATTTAAACTTAAACTTGAATAATCAAAGATAAAATATTGAAATTCAGGCTTTTAACTTAAGATCCCAGTGTCAGCTACTCGGATGACAAAGGAGGGCAGTGTCAGCTACTTGCATGACACCCTACTGGATAGAACCTTCACAGGCTTTTTCTCGAATAGCTACTCTTAATTTCAGTAGTTAAATTAATATACTAATGAAAAAAATATATTATAATCAAGTATATTTAATCCAGTAAATCATTAAGTGAAAACAGCTCTTTCGCAAAATATTATCTCTCTTATTATGATATTGTCTGTAGCAATTGTCGATATGGCAACCGACCTATACTCAGTTGCACTACCAAGCATTGCCAATTATTTTAAAGTAGAAGGCAGTGTAGTGCAGCTTACAATTAGCTTGAATCTAGTTGGATTTGCAGTATCTGGATTAATTTATGGGCCATTGTCAGACCATTATGGTAGGCGTCCAATGATGCTGATTGGTATGACAATTTTTACTTTGGCAAGTGTTATGTGTTATATAGCCGACAGCATTGCGCTCTTGATACTAATTCGCTTCATACAAGGGGCAGGGGCTGGTGTTGCAGGTGTTGTTGGGTATGCAGCAATAAGGGATATGTACTCAGGTAGTGAATACTCGAGAGTAATTTCAAAATTAAATATGGTTGTGGCACTCTCACCTGGAATAGCTCCAGTGGTGGGCAGTTATATAATTTCACATGGTTATCATTGGAAATTTTTGTTTTTTATTATGTCACTTGCGGCAATTGCTATGCTTATTTTTATTTACTTTAAGTTGCAAGAAACACTCACTGTGAATAAAAATATAACCAACATAACTACTAATATCTGCAAGCAATATATATCAATATTTAGAAATTATCGTTTCCTTGGGTTTTCAGCCATTCATGGATTAACTTTCATGTGGCTTTGGGCATACATTGCTAACTACCCTTTCATATTTGAATCAATGGGCATTGAAGTACAGTATTTTGGCTACCTCATATCGATCATAGTCATATTCTACATAATTGGAACTTTAATTAATAGAAGGTATGTACCAAAAGTAGGGGTTAGCAAAATGCTAATAATAGGTTTGGTGTTACCGATAATATCCGATAGTTTATTGGTATATTTTTATTTCGCGGACAAGTTGAATATATTAATTCTTCAAGTTGTCTGGATTCCAGCCAATATTGGGCTTGCATTAGTAATCAGCAATAACGTAACTTCTGCTTTAGAAACGATCAAAGGTATAGGGCTTGGTAGTGCAGTCCTCTCATTCTGCAATATGATGTTTGGGGCTATTGGAATATATATAGTGGGAAAATTTTTTCGCTATGGTATTTTACCAAATTTACTATTAACAATAGTATGCTCTACAATTGCGATTCTTATGTACAGCCGGCTCAAATATACTGAAAAACACGGGCATTATTTGCGTGATCCAGGAACATAAAGGTCATAGATTATTAACGGTTTTATTATAACAGTATAGTTTTACAGAAGGTTTGAGATGAGTGATTCAAACAAAGATATAAATGCTGAATTACTTGAGGCTGTTAAAAAAGGTGAATTTGATAAGGTAAAAAGTCTAATAAGTGAAGGAGCTGATGTTGATGCAACAGATGATTCTGAAAATACTGCTTTACATTTGGCTGCTTCCGGTGGCAAAAAAGATGTAGTAGAAATGCTATTAAATAAAGAGGCGAAGGTTGATGTAGTAGATAATCGTGGTAGGACTCCTCTACATTTGGCTGCTAAAATGGACCATGCAGAGATAGTAAAAGATCTATTGGACAAAGGGGCAAATGTTAATGCAGAAGATGAAGAGGGAAACACTCCCTTAGATTTAACTCCATAAGTGTTGAAAGTGCAGTCACACAAGGTGATTAATGGTATGTAAATCTCCTCTTGATATCAACCTTCGTTGTTGGGAAAGCAGATAAACCACGTCAAAAATTCGCTTAAACCTTCTAACCACAGGCAAAAAGGCGCTTTTTTGATTTATTTTATTATCATTGAAATTTATGCCATTAACCACCTTATATAATGCCACTTATAGCACTTTCAACACTTATGGATTTAACTCCTAACGAAGCAATACAAACTCTATTACAAAACACAGCTAAATTACTTGAGGCTGCTAAAAATAGTGATATTGATGAAGTAAGACATCTAATAAGTGAAGGAGCAAGTGTTAATGCAACAGATCAAAATGGAAATACTCCTCTACATTGGGCTGCTAAAAATGGCCATAAAGAGGTAGTAGAATCCCTATTGGGAAAAGAGGGAATTGATGTTAATGCACAAGATAGAGATAACAATACTCCTTTACACTTCGCTGCTGAAAATGGCCATGAAAAGATAGTAGAAATTCTATTAAATAAAGGAGCAGATGTTGATGCAAAAAATGACACAGAAGAGACTCCTTTCGATTTAGCCAATGATAAAATAAAAAATCTATTGCAAAGCGTAAAAGATGCCAATGATAAACTGCTTGAGGCTGCTAAAAACGGTAATATCGATGATGTAGAAAATCTGTTGAATGAAGAAGGAAAAGCACAGGTTAATGCAACAGATGATCATGGAAAGACTCCTCTACATTGGGCTGCTCAAAAAGGCTATACGAATATAGTAAGTGCTCTAATAGGCGCAAAAGCTGATGTTGATGCAAGAGCATTTATGAATGTGACTCCTTTATATCTTGCTGCTGGAAAGGGCTATACGAATATAGTAAAGACTCTAATAGGCGCAAAAGCTGATGTTAATGCAAAAGAAGATCATCAACAAATGACTTCTTTATGGCTGGCTGCTAAAAATGGCCATGAAGGTGTGGTAGAAGTGCTATTAACAGCAAAAGAAATTGATGTTAATACATATCCTCGGGCATTACGTTTTGCTGCTAGAAATGACCGTGAAGGTGTAGTAAAAGTGTTATTAACAAAAGAAAAAGAAATAGGTGTTAAAATACTTTCTGAGGAATTACGTTTGGCTGCTATAAATGGCCGTGCAGGTGTAGTAGAAGTGCTATTAACAGCAGAAAAAATCGATGTTAATGAATATTTTCGGGCATTATTTTGGGCTGCTGCAAATGGCCATGAAGGTGTAGTAAAAGTGCTACTAACAGCAGAAAAGATTAGTGTTTCAGCAAAAGATAGTCTTGGAAAAACTACTTTACATTGGGCTGCTGAAAAGGGCTATAAGGATATAGTAGACACTCTATTAGAAAAAGAAGCAAAGATTACTGCAACAGATGAAAATGGAAAGACTCCTTTACATTGGGCTGTTGAGAATGAACGCAAAGATATAAAGCAGCTTCTATTAGATAAGTTGACAGATGTTGATCTAGGCTCTGTGGACAAAAAATATGAAAAGAGAGAAAAAGATGGTAGTTTAGCCTAATAGGTAAAAAATGGAGAAACTACCATATGCAATATTACATCAAAGAGGAAAATTGGAAACAAATTTTAGAGTTCATAAAAAGCGTAAAAGGAATGCACAGCAAAGATGAAAAACGTTTAAGAATATTCATAGAGGCAGTGTGGTACATAGTGCGAAGTGGTTGCCAATGGAGACTTTTACCAAAAACTTATGGTAATTACAGGAGTATACATAAGCGATTTAAAAGATGGTGTGAAAGAGATGTCTGGAAAAAATTGCTTGAATATACTAAACAAGAGCCTGATTTAGAAGTTGCTATAATCGACGGTACGATCATCCGAGCCCATCCATGTTCATCTGGATATACAAAAAACTCCAAGGATCAAGAAGCTTTAGGGAGGAGCAAAGGTGGCTTTACAACTAAAATACATGCGCTTGTCGATGCACTTGGAAATCCACTTAAATTTACTCTGACTCCTGGTCAAAGAAATGAAATTACGCAGGCACAAGTGTTGACCGAAAGTATCTATAACTCTACTGTAGTAGCTGACAAGGGCTACGATAGCAATGCCTTTGTTACAAGTCTTGAAGACAAGGGATGTACAGTAGTTATTCCGCCAAAACGGAATCGAAAAGTGCAAAGGTATTACGATGAGCATATCTACAAAGAACGTCATTTGATTGAGTGTTTTTTTGGTAAAATTAAAAATTTTAGGCGCATTTTTTCCAGATTTGATAAAACTGCTGAGGTTTTTATGGGTTTTCTCAATTTTGTTGGAGCTCTTGTATGGCTTCTCTAAAATTTTGTCCACAGAGCCTAGGCAGATAAAGATGGAAGGATTCTTTTACATTGGGCTGCTGAAAAGGGCTATACGGATATAGTAGACACTCTATTAGAAAAAAAAGCAGATGTTAAGGCAAAAGATGATTCTGAAAATACTGCTTTACATTGGGCTGCTAAAAAGGGCTATACGGATATAGTAAACACTCTATTAGAAAAAGAAGCAGATGTTAATGCAAGAAATAATGAGAAAGAGACTCCTCTATGTTTGGCTGTTGAAAACGTTCATGTAGATGTAATAAAAGCTCTAATAAACGGAGGAGCAGATGTTAAGAAAGCATGTGCAGATAAATTCACTAATTTAAACGACGAAACACGCTCTCTACTAAAAAATGCTGCTTTACTTGAGGCTGCTAAAAATGGTGATATTGCTGAAGTAAGACATCTAATAACTATGGAAGCAAGTGTTAACACACAAGATAAAGATGGAAGTACTCCTTTACATTTGGCTGCTGCAAATGGTCATACAAAGATAGTAAGTGCTCTAATAAAAGAAGAAGGAATTAATGTTTATGCAAAAGATAACAAAAACAATACTCCTTTAAATCTTGCTTCTCAAAATGATCACAACGAGGTAGTAAAAGTTCTAGAACAAGCACAAAAAGACATCGAAGATTTGTGCTCAGCTGTTAAAAAGGGTGATGAGGAGGAGGTAGAAACACTGTTACAAAGACTATCACAAGAGCCACTTGGTGATAATCCATCAAGTATAGGAGCAAATGTTAATATAGTAGATGAGGATGGAAATACTCCCTTACATTTGGCTGCTTTTTTTGATAAAACAGAGATGGTAGAAGTTCTAATAGGCTACTCAAAAAATGTTAATATAGTAGACAAAGATGGAAAAACTCCTTTCGATTTAGCTAAGACGGAAGAAATAAAAGCTCTATTAAAAAATGCAGAAAACCCTGATTCGGGATCGACAAAGAATGAAGGAGATCCACAGGGGGATACTGCATAAGTGTTGAAAGTGCTATAAGTGGCATTATATAAGGTGGTTAATGGCATAAATTTCAATGATAATAAAATAAATCAAAAAAGCGCCTTTTTGCCTGTGGTTAGAAGGTTTAAGCGAATTTTTGACGTGGTTTATCTGCTTTCCCAACAACGAAGGTTGATATCAAGAGGAGATTTACATACCATTAATCACCTTGTGTGACTGCACTTTCAACACTTATGGGGGATACTGGGAAAGAAAAGCAAGAAATAAAAAAAGAAAATTCAGAGGAAGAGGAGGAAGAAGAAGAAAAGCAAGTAGCTGAGGATAAACCAGAACCAGACGTTATAAAAAAAGAAGATTCAGAGGAAGAATCACAGAGGAAGCAAGACATCAGTGGAGAAAAAGGAACTGATGTAACAACCGGAAGTGCACAGCCTGTTGCTCCCACACAAAATAGTGTTAGTTCAGTAGGTGGATCATCAACAAGTAATACAGCACAAACAGAAGAACAGCCGAGCTCTTTTTTTGGTAGTTTGTTTAGTATACTTATGAAGCCTTTTTCATTAATTGCATCATTTTTTGGTGGTTTTTCTTTAGTGCGACCCTGAAAGTCGTGGTTTTGTGGTGGTTAAATTCCACTTTCCCTAGACATCGGGGATAATGTATATCTCACCTTTTAAAGGGTGGCAACCTTTGGGATGCAAGCATGAGATAAAAGCAGGTAACACTAAACCTCATGGTGAATCCCTGCAAACAGAGTTAGATATGATTACGAGAGGAACCTATGTTTGAATTGTCGTCAAAGCATAGTATGCGAAAAGAGGTTGAACTACGCATAGACCAAAATGGTACGAAGCAAAAGGGGAACTAAAGATTGAAGACTTTAGTTATTGATGTTCCCAGCTTCCGGCAAATAGTAGGAATCTAAGTTTAACGTGAAACGAAGCCATGGAACGGAGTAACCACATAAAAGCTCTTATATTCATAAAAATATAAGTAGGTAGCCAACCACAAGCTGCTATGTGGAAGGATTGTTTAAGAAGCTAATGCCCAAAGTAATATCTGGGATACGCAGACGTAAACACTTTAATTTGGAAGGTAAAGTGGTGAATAGTAGTGAATATGTTATGGACCAGCAAAAAGCTAGGCTCTGTGGACAAAAAATATGAAAAGAGAGAAAAAGATGGTAGTTTAGCCTAATAGGTAAAAAATGGAGAAACTACCATATGCAATATTACATCAAAGAGGAAAATTGGAAACAAATTTTAGAGTTCATAAAAAGCGTAAAAGGAATGCACAGCAAAGATGAAAAACGTTTAAGAATATTCATAGAGGCAGTGTGGTACATAGTGCGAAGTGGTTGCCAATGGAGACTTTTACCAAAAACTTATGGTAATTACAGGAGTATACATAAGCGATTTAAAAGATGGTGTGAAAGAGATGTCTGGAAAAAATTGCTTGAATATACTAAACAAGAGCCTGATTTAGAAGTTGCTATAATCGACGGTACGATCATCCGAGCCCATCCATGTTCATCTGGATATACAAAAAACTCCAAGGATCAAGAAGCTTTAGGGAGGAGCAAAGGTGGCTTTACAACTAAAATACATGCGCTTGTCGATGCACTTGGAAATCCACTTAAATTTACTCTGACTCCTGGTCAAAGAAATGAAATTACGCAGGCACAAGTGTTGACCGAAAGTATCTATAACTCTACTGTAGTAGCTGACAAGGGCTACGATAGCAATGCCTTTGTTACAAGTCTTGAAGACAAGGGATGTACAGTAGTTATTCCGCCAAAACGGAATCGAAAAGTGCAAAGGTATTACGATGAGCATATCTACAAAGAACGTCATTTGATTGAGTGTTTTTTTGGTAAAATTAAAAATTTTAGGCGCATTTTTTCCAGATTTGATAAAACTGCTGAGGTTTTTATGGGTTTTCTCAATTTTGTTGGAGCTCTTGTATGGCTTCTCTAAAATTTTGTCCACAGAGCCTAGGTAGCCAACCACAAGCTGCTATGTGGAAGGATTGTTTAAGAAGCTAATGCCCAAAGTAATATCTGGGATACGCAGACGTAAACACTTTAATTTGGAAGGTAAAGTGGTGAATAGTAGTGAATATGTTATGGACCAGCAAAAAGCTAGGTATGAATGGAATGGAATTCCTTGGCGAAAGCTGAAGAAATCTTCATTTAAGCTACAAAAACGAATTTACCAAGCTTCTAAATGTAATGATATCAGAAAGATGCATAATCTTCAGAGATTATTACTCAAATCAACAAGTGCAAAAACACTCGCTGTTAGGAAAGTAACACAGGACAATAGGGGGAAGAAGACTGCAGGTATTGATGGAAAGGCTAATCTTAATCAAAAAGAAAGATTACAACTATCATATTCTTTAGATATAAAAGAAAAAGCAAAGCCATCAAGACGCGTCTGGATCCCAAAACCTGGTAAGCCATCGGAGCATCGCCCGCTTGGTATACCTACTATATCGTGTCGAGCAAAACAAACACTTGTAAAAATGGCTTTAGAACCAGAATGGGAGGCAAAACTTGAGCCAAACACTTATGGTTTTAGACCTGGTAGATCATGTCATGATGCAATTGAAGCCATATTTGATGTGCTAAAACAGAAAACAGCATATGTATTAGATGCTGATATTTCTGGATGTTTTGACAATATTAACCATAATAAACTGCTTGAAAAGCTCAATACCACACCAACGTTAAAGAAAATCATAAGAGGATGGTTAAGGGCAGGCGTTATGGAAGATGGAAAGTTTCAATCCACAAAACGTGGTACAATTCAAGGAGGGACGATCTCACCGTTGCTAGCTTGTGTTGCATTACACGGATTAGAGCAACATATCAAAAAAGCATTAACAAACGAACTCTTTCAATGCATGAAAAGAAAATATGGTAGGATATCGCATAAAAATGCGCAAAAGTCTATTAGTGTAATTTTCTACTGTGATGATTTTGTCGTCATACATGAAAGTGAAGAAATTATTCTTAGGGCAAAAGTTCTAGTTGAAGAATGGTTAAAAACCATTGGATTAGAATTAAAGCCTTCTAAGACAAAAGTTTCTCATACATTAAAAATCATTAATGGAATAAAACCAGGATTTGATTTTCTTGGATTTTCAATAAGACAATATCCAACAAAAGAAAGTAAGAAAGGTTACAAATTATTAATAAAACCAAGTCGTAATTCTATAAAGCAGCATATATTTGCTATTAAACATAAACTTAGAGAAATGCGTGGGGCGCCACAGGAAGTAGTAATAAGGAATCTCAATCCAATCATTAGAGGGTGGAGTCAATATTACTCTTCAGTAGTTTCATGTAAAATCTTTAGCTCATTGGATAATACTATACATAGAAAGCTCTGGAAGTGGGCAGTCTTTAGGCACCCAAACAAAGGGAAATGCTGGATAAAAAGAAAATACTTTAAAAAGTATAATAACGATAACTGGCGTTTTATGACAAGTAACAAGATACATCTTATTATACACAGCGATCATGTTATTAAACGACATATCAAAGTGCAAAAAACCAGATCTCCATATGATGGTGATTGGGTTTATTGGGGTAATCGTCTTAGAGAAATACCAGATAAGCCATCAAGAGTAATAAAACTATTGAAGTTACAACAAAGTAAATGCGGTAATTGTAGACTATGGTTTGAAAGTGATGATATAATAGAAATACATCATAAAGACCGGAATAGACGAAACAATATGATCAAAAATTTATCTTTGTTACATGGGCATTGTCACGATGAATTACACAGGAGGTGTGCATGACAAGCACCAAATTAGAGAGAAGCCGTATGAGGCGCAAAGTCTCACGTACGGTTTTGAAGTCGAGTGAAGAGGGGCGACCTTCTTCACTTAGACAACGGTATGCAAATCAGACTAGCGAAGAGGATCTAAAAAAAATAGTAGGAAGTGATATAATTATTGGTAGGGCTTACAATGAATTGAACCAATACAATTGGAGTGAAGAAGAGAGGTTTACGTATGATCAAGCTAAGAAACGTGAGGATGATAATTTATCTTGCCTTAGAGCATGTCTTCAAACTGAGTAGAAAGAAGTTAAGAAGTATGGTATAAGGTACATTTTAAGATGTACCCAAGCGATATAAGTGACAAAGAATGGAAGACAATAGAGCCATATTTTGAACCTAAAAAGACCGGCAGACCAAGAAAACATAGTATTAGAACAATTATTAATGCAATCCGCTATATGATGAGAACAGGATGTCAATGGAGACAACTGCCTAAAGATTTTCCACCATGGAAAACCGTATATAGTTGTAATTCGCGCTTGAAAAAAAGTGGAATATGGCAAGAAATTCATGATTTTCTAGTTAAAAAAGTAAGAGAGATGATTGGTAAAAATAAGACTCCATCAGTAGGTATAATTGATAGCCAGTCAGTGAAAACTACTCAAAAAGGGGATCCAGAGGATATGATGCTGGCAAAAAAATAAAGGGCAGAAAACGCCATATTATTGTAGATACTGTGGGTCTTGTAATTGCTGCTGAAGTACAGAGTGCAAGTATTCAAGATCGTGATAGTGCTCTAAATCTTTTTGCCCAAGCTAAATGCAAAGTTCCAACTTTACGTAAGTTTTTTGCTGATCAAGGGTACATAGGTAAATTACAAAACAGATGCTTATTGGAAACGGGATGTTTATTAACGATTGCCAAGAAAATAGTTGATACAGGATTTCAAGTTATTCCCAAACGTTGGATTGTTGAAAGAACTTTTGCCTGGCTTTCCAATTTTAGGCGCATGAGTAAAGATTACGAGCATTCTCCTCTCACCTCAAAAAACTATATCTTCTTTAATATGATCACTATTATGCTTCACAAATTAGCTCATTCTTCAGTTTGAAGACATGCTCTTAAACAAAAAATTAATGAAGGCATCCAAATCGGTAGAGAGAAAGGTAGAATTGAAGGAAAAATTGAAGTTGCAAAAACAATGTTGGCTAATAATGTTGATGTTGACACTATCGTTAAGTGTACAGGTCTTTCCATTAGTGAGATTGAAGAATTAAGGAATGTGTTAAAAGAGTATTTGAATGACAAAATATAATGTTAAGAGGCCTAATCTACTTTCAATTCCCCAGTATGTAAATTGCGTGGTAAAGATTCTAATTCCTTTGCAGTACTTAAACTTTTATTTTTTGCATGTATACCAAGCTTATTGAATTCTCGGGCAGCAGGAAACACCCTTGCTTCAAGCGAACCAGCAGTTTTATTATAATGATCAACAGCGCTTTTTAAGCTCCTGCGCAAATTATCAAAGTTTTCACCCATTGTGCAAATGCGCTCATATAAAATATGACCTAGTTCACTGATTTTCTTTGCATTTTCAGCTATCATCTCTTGCTTCCATCCATACGCTATTGCCCTCAGCAACGCAATTAGAGTGATCGGTGTTGCAATGATCACTTTTTTTTCCACTCCAATCTCTATCAAAGCAGGTTCATATTCCAGTGCTGCACTAAAAACCCCCTCCCCTGTTAAGAAAAGCACCACAAGTTCTGGCGTATTTTCAAATTGATTCCAATATTCTTTTTTACCCAAGTCATTTATGTGTTTTTTTATTGCCAGGGAATGATTCTTTAATTTCTCCTTTTGTATTTGCAAATCATTTTGTGATATAGCATCCATGTAAGAATCAAGCGGCACTTTAGCATCTATTATTATTTGCTTTCCAGATGGCATTTTGATTATTAAATCAGGACGCAATAAATTATCCTCGTTTTTATCAACCACTGACGGCTGAGTAAAAAAATCGCAATATTCAATCATTCCCGCCATTTCTACCACTCTTTTGAGTTGCATTTCACCCCACTTTCCTCTAATGTGGGGCTTCCTCAGGGCATTAGCAAGACTGGAAGTTTGGTTCATCAGCGCTCCAATTTGCTCCTTTAAACCTTCATAGGCCCCTACCCTCTCCTTTTCTAGCTCACGTATTTCATTATCGAATTTTTCTAATTTTTCTTTTATCGGAGTTACAACTTCGTTAATCGTTGCTTGTCTTTTTTTGAAATCACTTTCCGTTTCTTTTAATTTACTATCAATTACTTCCTTCGCTAAGTTCAGAAAATTATTGTTATTTGTCTGCAAAGCATCAAGAGAGAGCGCTTTAAAAGTGTTTGTTAATCTCTCCTCTGCTTTTGTTAGTAATTCTATTTCCTTTTTCTTTTCCTCGCGTTCTTTTTGCAGAGTTACTTCAAGTTCTGCTCTTTTGACCCTTAAATCAACTATTTCTTCATTCTTCGTAAGCAAACTTTGCTTTGTTTCTTGAAGTTCTTGCTCTAATTTACATAAATTACCCTCAAGGTTTGCTTTCTTTTCGCTCAGTTTTTTTACGATAATATAGAAAAATAGTAATAGAGAGACAACCAGAGCTATAGAATTGAAAAGCATCAGAATAAAAGAACTGCGTTTATAATTCTATATGATTTTTGTGTGTATAGCTATAAGTAACGACGTCATACCGCACACAACTGTACGAATGTCTAGTTTAGTTATAAAATGTATATAAAATACTAACCGCTGATGTCATCCCAGTGCGTGACACTGGGATCTAAATTTTTTAGACTGGATCTTATGGTCAAGCCCACAGATGTATGAACATTGTCTACCAGGAGGGTGTCATCCCAGTCTGGGATCCAGGAATTTTATTAAGTTGGTAAGCATAAAAGTAGCCGTTTTATGTTAAAATACAACGTTTTGATGATTATGAAAAGGCTGGATTCCAGACTGGAATGACAAGAAGAGGGCATGGGATGACAGGAGCGGAGCTATACAAAAAGAAGTAAAAAGGTTTTGAAGGCGGTGCTGCGGAAGTTTTTAATACTTGCTCGCAACTTTCAATAATTTAATAGCACTGGTGTTTACAACCTCTCCGCCGACACGCTTAGTGACAAAAAACCTCACATAAGGTTTATTCGTATAAGGGTCTCGTAATATTCTCATTCCTCTGTTATCTACAATCTTATAAGCTTGTTTAAAATCTGCCATCGCAATTACCGGTAGCTGATTGTTTGACACCGGTGGCATATCGGCAGATTGATATACTGGTATTCCCATTAAGGTACCTGGAGCTTCAAGCGACAAACTTGGTTGCCAGAGATATTGGCCCTCTTGAGATTTTAGCAGTCTAATGTTCTTCAACGTACTCCTGTTCATCAAAAATGACGCATTTTTGGAATAATATTCGTCCAGAGAGTAATACAACATCATTATTGAATCACTATCTAATTTTTCAGCTTTAACTTGCTCTATTTTATTATAACTGTTTCCATTTTCATAAGCTAAAATTCCTTTGGGTTGAAAAGTGCCCTCACCTTTAATGAAGGCTTCGCTTTCTTCCTTACTAAAAGTCTCGGCAATCTTTTCCACCAGCCAACTCTCAACATCGACAAACGCATCATCGAGTAACTTTTGTGATATTTGTGGTTGAGCATATAACTCGTAAGTTGTGACGGAAATCTTTTGGATTTTAGGCGTGTCCGTATCTTTTGCAAAATCATACTTAGATTTATTGCCACCATCCTCATCATCTACTGTTTCACTGCTCCAACCTGCACCGGCACGGTCAAAATCTTCTATAATGTAATCCAATGTTTCAGTAGAGATTCTTTGATTGGAGCATATTTGTCGCATTGGGGACGAATCAGTTACGCGCTTGTTTATGCGTTTTACAATATGCGGAGTAACTAGATACCCCCCGATATCACTGTCATCTCCACTGAGGGTTTTGTGTGATAAACCGCTTTCCATTCCCTTGCGGATATAATCAGAAAAATATTTATCACTTGTGCTAAAATCTGTATTTACTTCTGGACGTTGAGCTGCAGTTTCGATCAAGTCTAAACGCTCTTTGCAACTATCAATGGCATTATTTACCTTGCATAGCTGCTCAATCGTTGCAGAATCAGCACGCCCTTTGCTCTCAATTTCTTTTAATTTGCGATCATTTATTAATTTAAATTGCTCCCATGATGAAGCGAGTTCATTGATACGGTGAGCGATGTCGGTAAGTGACATAATAGCCTCCTTTGAAAATGAAATGAAAATAAGGTAATAGGAATGGCATCCATAGATGTTTCCCTACATCTGTACGAATATTGCAATTTGGTACATAGTAAACGATGTCATTCCAGCGCTCCCTTTCTCGTCATCCGAGTAGCTGACACTGGGATCCAGGAATTTTAATTATAAGAGCATGTCTTCAAACTGAGTAGAAAGAAGTTAAGAAGTATGGTATAAGGTACATTTTAAGATGTACCCAAGCGATATAAGTGACAAAGAATGGAAGACAATAGAGCCATATTTTGAACCTAAAAAGACCGGCAGACCAAGAAAACATAGTATTAGAACAATTATTAATGCAATCCGCTATATGATGAGAACAGGATGTCAATGGAGACAACTGCCTAAAGATTTTCCACCATGGAAAACCGTATATAGTTGTAATTCGCGCTTGAAAAAAAGTGGAATATGGCAAGAAATTCATGATTTTCTAGTTAAAAAAGTAAGAGAGATGATTGGTAAAAATAAGACTCCATCAGTAGGTATAATTGATAGCCAGTCAGTGAAAACTACTCAAAAAGGGGATCCAGAGGATATGATGCTGGCAAAAAAATAAAGGGCAGAAAACGCCATATTATTGTAGATACTGTGGGTCTTGTAATTGCTGCTGAAGTACAGAGTGCAAGTATTCAAGATCGTGATAGTGCTCTAAATCTTTTTGCCCAAGCTAAATGCAAAGTTCCAACTTTACGTAAGTTTTTTGCTGATCAAGGGTACATAGGTAAATTACAAAACAGATGCTTATTGGAAACGGGATGTTTATTAACGATTGCCAAGAAAATAGTTGATACAGGATTTCAAGTTATTCCCAAACGTTGGATTGTTGAAAGAACTTTTGCCTGGCTTTCCAATTTTAGGCGCATGAGTAAAGATTACGAGCATTCTCCTCTCACCTCAAAAAACTATATCTTCTTTAATATGATCACTATTATGCTTCACAAATTAGCTCATTCTTCAGTTTGAAGACATGCTCTAAGAAAGCACACTAATTAATAAGTATAAAAGTAGCTGGAAAATAAACATTTTTGATATGGAAACCAGTGTCAAGCACTGGAATGACATCATCTGTTGTCTTCAAAAATGAATGTTCGTACAGTTATGTGCCCAGACACTGGCATGATATCATTTGTTTATCTGTTGAAAATGTAAACCGAAAAATAGCGTGGCACTTTGTGCCACACTTAGTACTGTAAGCTTAATCCAGTAATTAAATTAAGCTAGGTAAAACGAAAGGTAATAGCACTATATAACGTTTGTTTTTTTGTGTCAAGCACTTTTTTTTGTCTGCTTCAATTAGTAAGGGATTTCAATATTAATTCTGCACTACTTGCAGTTTTTGTAATGGGTCTGCCAATGACGATATAATCAGCTCCTAAATTTATTGCTTCTCTTGGTGTTGCTGTTCTTTTTTGGTCGTCATGACCTGGATCTATACGAATTCCTGGAGTAATAATTTTAAAGTCTTCACCGCATTCTCGGCGCACTTCTTGAGCTTCCAATGCAGAACAGACTATTCCATGGAGTTCAATCTTTTTTGCAAGCTTTGCAAGCAAAATTACCTGTGATTTTACCTCTCTTGCTACTCCCAGCTCGTTTAAATCCTCATTGCTCATACTAGTTAGCACTGTCACTCCAATCAGCTTTATCTTTGTGCCTTGCACTACATTTAGCGCTTCTTTAAGCATTTTTGTTCCACCACTGATGTGCAGAGTTAACATTTCAACGTTCAGAACTTTTATTACTTCAACTGTTTTAGCTACAGTGTTTGGAATGTCATGCAATTTCAGATCTAAAAAAATTGGTACATTGCATTTTGCAACTTCTTGCACTCCAGAGAGACCATGAGCAGCAAAAAATTCTAACCCAAGTTTTACCATACCAACTTTACCACGCAGAGTATTAGCTAGAGAAATAGCCTTATTTAAGTCTTGTGTATCCAGTGCGCATATTATTGGGTTCATTGTATACTTCCTTGCATGATTTATTTTATAATAAGACTAATTGTTGTATTTTCAAGTTCTTGCACTCTGATTGGATTGACTGTATTCATTATGTACTTCCTTTAATAGAGATAAAGGTTTGGTCGGAGTGGATAAACGACTGCTATATCCAGAATCTTCCTCAGACTCATATCCAGGATCTCTTGTATGTAAAGGAACAGATGTTTCGTCTGGCAATGATACATATACAAGATCTTCCAGCGAAGAAGCAGGCGTTTCGTCTGGCAAAAGTCGTGCAATTTCTTTTTGTAACGCAAGCTTTAATATTTGAGTCGTGTTTAATATTGCTTTTTCATCATTATCTCCTGTTGGTCCTTCTATTTGGTCTGTTATACAGCTTATCAACAGTTGCATAAAATTTACTTGTTCTTTCTTCTCTTTCAAAAAACCTTCTTCAAGTTGTTCTATTTGACTATCTCGCTCTAAAAGTGAATTTCTTAAACTTTTTACTTCATTATTACAATCTTTTCTTATCTCGTCTAACTCAAAAGACTGATTTTCAATTAAACCATTTGCTTCATCTAACTCTTCAAATTTCTTTTTTAATTCTTGAGATAAGTTTTTATTTTTCTGATTAATTTCTTTAAATCTACATTGTAGCTCATCTAATTCTACATAAAGTTCTTCTTGTCTTTTATATAATTCTTCTTTTTTATTATATAATATATGTTTTTCTTTACATAATCTTTCTATTTCCTTACATAATTCATCTTTTTCTTTAGATAATTTTTCTATTTCTTTATGGAATTCTTCGTTTTGCGATTCTACATGTTTATTATTGTCTACTTTCCTTTTCAATTCCGTTATACGTTCTTCTTTTTTAGCTATATCATTTTCTTTTTCTTGTAACTGTTCACATAAATGCGAGATTTTACAAAGTAATTCTTCTCCTTGCTCACCAAGCTCATCTTTTTCCTTCATTATTTTTTCTAATTTGCCTGTTATTTCAAATACACGGTTTATTTTAGCTTCTAATTTTTGCTCTAAAGATTCTTTTTCTTCAAGAAGAGATTCTCTCTCAGCTTCTGACTCATTTACTTTCTGATTTAATTTTTTTGCTTCTTTGTTTGCAGCTTCTTTTGCCAGAGTTATTTTATTTTCTAACTCTTGCTCTTTCTGAGCGAATTTATTTCTCTCAATCTCTATTTTCTTAGAGCATGTCTTCAAACTGAAGAATGAGCTAATTTGTGAAGCATAATAGTGATCATATTAAAGAAGATATAGTTTTTTGAGGTGAGAGGAGAATGCTCGTAATCTTTACTCATGCGCCTAAAATTGGAAAGCCAGGCAAAAGTTCTTTCAACAATCCAACGTTTGGGAATAACTTGAAATCCTGTATCAACTATTTTCTTGGCAATCGTTAATAAACATCCCGTTTCCAATAAGCATCTGTTTTGTAATTTACCTATGTACCCTTGATCAGCAAAAAACTTACGTAAAGTTGGAACTTTGCATTTAGCTTGGGCAAAAAGATTTAGAGCACTATCACGATCTTGAATACTTGCACTCTGTACTTCAGCAGCAATTACAAGACCCACAGTATCTACAATAATATGGCGTTTTCTGCCCTTTATTTTTTTGCCAGCATCATATCCTCTGGATCCCCTTTTTGAGTAGTTTTCACTGACTAGCTATCAATTATACCTACTGATGGAGTCTTATTTTTACCAATCATCTCTCTTACTTTTTTAACTAGAAAATCATGAATTTCTTGCCATATTCCACTTTTTTTCAAGCGCGAATTACAACTATATACGGTTTTCCATGGTGGAAAATCTTTAGGCAGTTGTCTCCATTGACATCCTGTTCTCATCATATAGCGGATTGCATTAATAATTGTTCTAATACTATGTTTTCTTGGTCTGCCGGTCTTTTTAGGTTCAAAATATGGCTCTATTGTCTTCCATTCTTTGTCACTTATATCGCTTGGGTACATCTTAAAATGTACCTTATACCATACTTCTTAACTTCTTTCTACTCAGTTTGAAGACATGCTCTTATTATTACGAATTATTTTATATAAAAGTGCAAGCACCAAAACAGATAATGCAGCTAAAGCAAGAGTTAGAGGAAGAGGCACATTAGAAGTTACAATAAGCGCTAAAGATGTAAGTAACGTTAAGGAACTAGCTATAAAATAAAATGCGTTAGCCTCACTAAGCAAATTGCTCATTACTCCCCTCCCCCCACGTTCAGCAGTCTTGTATATATTTATTAAAATTCTCTTATCTGTGGAGGTCTCTGCACTTACATCGTTAATGTGTGTAGAAATTATTTATTGTATCTTTTAAAGGCGATGAATTAGTGCTGCTGAAACTTGCATTAGGACTTTTTTGATTTTGTAGCCCTGAGTTTTCTTTATTCTCATCCTCATCTTCCTTTTTAGGAGATAGAGATTTTCTAGAATATCTTCTTGGTGTGGATGTGTAAGGTAGTTTTGGTTTCGGGAACTGTTTATTAACAGACTCATTTTCACCTATTCCTTCAAGTTCTGATAAATGTTCACTGCTTATATCTAGTTGATTATTTATATCTAACTCTTCATATATAGGTTGCATAAATTTATTAACTGCTTCTTGTATATGGTCTGTATCTTGCATGTATTGTTGTTCTTCTGAACCAGAAAGTCCTTGCTCTACTTTTTCTTTCACTACATTGAGTACAGAGATTTCTTTGTCCTTTAAACGTTCTTCCGCTTGTTTTTTGAATTTATCCATATCTGTCTTGTGATTATTTTTCATTTCTTCTAATTCAAAATGAAAGTCTTCTCTTTCTTGTTCTAACTCTTGCTTCTTTTTAGCAAGTGTTTGCTGTGCACCATTCAGTTGCTCGTTCAACGACTTGATTTTCTTATATAACTCTTCAATTTTGCCTTCTAAATCTTGCTTTTCCTGAGTTAACCCACTTAATTGATTGTTCAATCCCTTCACTTCTCTGCCTACATTTTCTTTAGCTTTTTTTTCTTGAGCTATTTTACTTTCTAACCCTTGTACCTTGCTCTCAAATTGTTGTTTTACGTTAGCCAGCTCTTCAATTTTCTGGTTCAATTCTTGTTGTGTTGTAACTTGCTGTTCCTGCAACTGCTTTTTTACTGCTTCATCCTTGTATTCTAGATTTTTCTTTTCCTGAGCTAACTTCCTTTCTGATTGTTCTGCTTTCTCCGTTTCTGTTTTTAACTCTGCTTCCAATCGCTCTTTCTCATCATTTGACTTCTTTACTTTACTCTCTAAATCTTGCTTTTCTCGAGTTAATTCATTTAGTTGATTATTCAATTCTTCCACTTCTTTGCTTGCAGCTTCTTTTCCTAGAGTGATTTCGTTTTCTAACTCTTGTACCTTACTCTCAAATTGTTGTTTTAACTCTTGCTCTTTCTCAGCAAACTTATTTTTCTCAACCTCTATTTTCTTATTATTACTGATCATTTTACATGAAAGTGCGAGTATCAAAGTAGATAGTATAGATAAACTCAAGGCAACAGGAAGAGCTACATTAAAGGCTGCAATTGAAGATAAGAATGCAACATAGGGAGCTATAGCAAAAACCCCAGACGCAAGTAACGTAAGAGTAGCAAGAGTACCAGCTATAAGATATGGTGCATTGGTTTTACTATACAAATCCCTCATCCTCACAACTAATAATGATTATAATAGCATGGATATCAAAGGAAGTAAAGCTATAAAAATCAGTATAAGTCTATATTCACTATGTATTTCCCGTCTTCAGTTTCAAGCTCAGACTGCATCCACTCTATCGTTTCCGCATTGCAAACTGCCTGCAAATCATTCTGTGCGGATTGATTCAAATTATCCTCTCGTAGATCTGCTTTTATCATCAACTTTTTTATCAGATGCTTAACTGATACATTATTATCTGCCTTTATCTTTCTGATAATGTTTAATATCTGCACGCAATTATCTCCCATTTCCTCTGAATATTTATCATAGATAAGCTCTTCTTTGCTCGGCCAATTACTTTGATTGTGCACAGAATTATAACTATAAAACTGGTGGTATATCTCTTCCGTAATGTAAGGCAAAAAGGGCGCAAATAACCGCAAAATAACATTTAACACATATGCCAAACTTTGCTTTGCACTTAAGTTTGCCTCGCTGTCTACTTTATCTCCATATGCGCGCTTTTTTGCTAATTCCAAGTAGTTATCACAAAAGTCTTTCCAAAAAAATTCCTCTATTACGCCCAAAGCTTCGCAGTATTCAAACTGTAATAGGTTATTCGTTGCTCTTTCTATAACTTTGTATAACTTAGACAATATCCACTTATCCATTGTCTCGTGAGCAGAATTTATGCTCAATGCTTGATGCTTTTCCATGAACATGGAAACAAACTTGCTAGCGTTCCAAAGTTTTGTAACTAGGCGCTTGCCAATTTTAAATATATTTTCAGAGTAGACTGTATCAACTCCAAGCCTTGAGTTCGCTGCCCAATAGCGCACTACATCAGCTCCATAAGTTTTAAGTATTACATGAGGAGTGATGATGTTACCTTTTGATTTACTCATCTTTTTTTTATCATCGGCTAAACACCAACCGCTGATCATAATGTTTTTCCAAGGTAAAGAATTTGCATGATAATGTGCCTTTAAAATAGTATAAAAAGCCCAAGTTCTTATTATCTCATGGCTTTGGCTGCGCAAATCTGCAGGAAATATCGTATCATAGCGATGATTTGGTAAGCTAAACTCACTGTTTACTGCCAGTGCACTCAGTTGAGGAGTAATTGAACTTGTGGCCCAGGTATCCATTACATCTTGATCTGGAATAACCTCTTCTTTGCTATACCCTTTTGGTAAATCTTTCGATGGATCTATAGGTAGGGCCTTTATTTCAGCTAGAATAATTTTACCTTCTTCTCCCTTACGTTTGGAATACCACGCTGGAAATGGCACACCAAAATAGCGCTGTCTTGAGATGCACCAGTCCCAATTTAGCCCTTCTATCCACACTTCCATGCGTTTACGCATAGTAGCTGGATGCCAATTGCATTCTTTTACTTTATCTAATACTTGAGCTTTTTGCTCTAAGGTCTTGATAAACCATTGATAAGTAGGTAATATCTCAAGTGGTGCACCAGATCTTTCTGCGCACTTAACAGAATGAGAAATGTTAGTGCTTTCTATCAAAAGTCCTTTTTCAGTTAGAACTTCAATTATCCTCTTTCTTGCTTCTTTAACTTTTAGTCCGTTTATTTCGTTTAGTATATCGTCTGTCATCCGAGTAGCTGACACTGGGATCCATTCTTCTTTTTTCTGACCATACGCTGACATGATATCTTCCTCTGTCATCGCTGGCATTGGCTCTTTTTCCTGGATTCCAGTGTCAAGCACTGGAATGACATCATAAAGGCTTATTCTCCCATCCTGATCGATGATAATTTTCATCGGTAGATTATGCTTTTGCTGCCAATATATGTCGAGCTCATCACCAAACGTACAGCACATAACAAGCCCAGTGCCTTTATCTATTTTGACCTTATCATCAGCTATTATTGGAACTTTTTCCTTTATTATTGGCACTACCGCTGTTTTTCCGATCAGATGAGTGTAGCGCGTATCCTCTGGATGACAAAAAACTGCAACGCATGCTGGAAGTAGTTCAGGTCGCGTAGTTGCAATATTGATCTGCTCATTTTCTTCAGTAGAGAAAACTATCGTGTTTAAGGATGACTCAAAAACTTTATCCTCTATTTCTGCTTGCGCAATTGCGGTTTTATCAATCGGGTCCCAAAGGATGGGC
This sequence comes from Wolbachia endosymbiont (group A) of Anoplius nigerrimus, assembly GCF_947251795.1. Taxonomy (GTDB): domain Bacteria; phylum Pseudomonadota; class Alphaproteobacteria; order Rickettsiales; family Anaplasmataceae; genus Wolbachia. The sequence continues at coordinate 726,873 of NZ_OX366385.1, forward strand.
TGCATTTTTCTATATGCATATCCCTTATTATATAGATCAATAAACGACATTTGAGAAAGCGTCACAGTTTCCTTGCTGATCGTGTGATATTCCAAACCCCAATCGTAACTAATTCCAACAGACTTAAATAGTTCCTTGAATTCTTGCTTTGATTTCTCAATAACTTCATGGCACATCTCTATAAATTTTTCTCTGCCAACTTCTTTTGCACGGGTTTTATAGGTTTGTTCAACCAATCTTTCAGTGGGAAGCCCGTTATCATCAAACCCAATTGGGTAAAATACATCTTTTCCCAGCATGCGCTGAAACCTGGCAATAAAGTCCGTGTGGCAATAGCTAAATATATGGCCAATATGGAGTTTTCCCGATATTGTCGGTGGAGGCGTGTCTATAGTGAAAGTGTTATCCTTTTCACCATTCCATTTATAAACTTTACTGCCTTCCCATAATATGTTGCATTTGTCTTCAATTTCTTTAAAGCCGTATTTTTCTTCTAACATAAATATTTCTTAAGTTTTAAACTTTAAGCTAGCAACGTCATACCGCCGCGGTATCTCTAGACCCCGCTAACAAGCAGCGGAATGACGATGGTCGGTAAACCTAAATTACTTTAGCTATAGCACAATTAAGTAAATATGGCTACGCCAAAATTTTACAAAAATAACACACTTATGGAAAATATTACTTGACGTTAAGTTTTAAAGGCATCATACTGCCTAAATAATATTTATATTGAGGTTTAATATGTTATATCCAAATGAAAATCAAAATTCTTTACCTGAAGTACTTGCTGCACAAACTGAAGGTACGGCAACTGAGGCAACCACAGCAGTGTTGGATGATAGCACAGGACAAGAAACATCAGAAAACGATGCTGGTAATATCAGTAATGATGAGGTTATGTCGAACAATAAAGATGATCGAAGAGTTGGTTTTAGTAGTAGCACGTCATCAAGTAAAGATCTTGTTAATGAGCAAGAAGGTGTTACTGAGTCAAAAAAAGGAAAAGGAAAAAGATCAGCAAGTGAAAAACTACAACGGAGTAAGCAGCAGTTAAAAGAGAAAGAGGATAAAATAACAGAATTGGAAGATGCAAAGCAAAAAGCTGAGACAGACTTACAAACTAAAACACAAGAATTACAAACTAAAGAAGATGCAAATCAGAAAGCTGAGAAGGAAATAACACAATTAAAACAGCAGTTGCAAGAAAATCATACTGCTGCTCAGTTACAAGAGAAAATAACAGCATTGGAAGATGCAAATCAGAAAGCTGAGAAGGAAATAACACAATTAAAACAGCAGTTGCAAGAAAATCATACTGCTGCTCAGTTACAAGAGAAAATAACAGCATTGGAAGATGCAAAGCAAAAAGCTGAGACAGACTTACAAACTAAAACACAAGAATTACAAACTAAAGAAGATGCAAATCAGAAAGCTGAGAAGGAAATAACACAATTAAAACAGCAGTTGCAAGAAAATCATACTGTTGCTCAGTTACAAGAGAAAATAACAGCATTGGAAGATGCAAAGCAAAAAGCTGAGGAGAAAAATAGAAAACTAGAAGATAAAAGCAAAACAATTGAACAACCAAAACAAAGCAATGCAGCACGGTACACTGCTGGTATTGGTGTTGGTCTTGCTGCTGGACTGATAGCATTTACTGCACTTGAACGTACAGTTAAGTTAGAGATGTTAGTAATGATTGGTATAGCAGTAGCATCTGCACTCGTAGTTGGTGGTATTACATATGCAGTATTACCTAGTACTCAAGTAGATGGAGTGAAAGCACAAGAAGTAAATAAGAAGGGAATGCAGCTATTAACAAATGGAAGTTAACTAAAGGCACTGGGATGACACCATTATAGAGTGAACCAGTGTCATACTACTAGGATGACAAGAAGAGGGTGCTGGGATGACACCCCATAAGTGTTGAAAGTGCTATAAGTGGCATTATATAAGGTGGTTAATGGCATAAATTTCAATGATAATAAAATAAATCAAAAAAGCGCCTTTTTGCCTGTGGTTAGAAGGTTTAAGCGAATTTTTGACGTGGTTTATCTGCTTTCCCAACAACGAAGGTTGATATCAAGAGGAGATTTACATACCATTAATCACCTTGTGTGACTGCACTTTCAACACTTATGGATGACACCCTGACAATTGTCATCCCGCTACTTGTTAGCGCCGCGGCGGTATGACGTAGAGGTTGCCGAGAACTTGTCATTCCAGTGCTCCTTTTTTTGTCATCCCAGTGCTTGACACTGGGATCCGGCTTTCCATATAACCTCATCGAAAACGTTGTATTTTAACGTAAAACATAGTTGATCTATTTTTATGCTTACCAACTTAATAAAATTCCTGGATCCCAGTGTCTGGGCACTGGGATGACATCATAGAGGCACTGGAATGACACCTTCCTAGTGGAAATTGCTCTCAAATCATGATGTTCGTACAGTTGTGGATTCATTCGCGGTACAGATTCCGCTAACTAGTAGCGGAATGACGAATTTTTGTTTTTCAAATTATCGGTAAGCCTAAGTCACTTTAGCTATATATGTTTAGGTTGTAAAATCCCAAGAAGCAGCTAGAATAGAATAAGCAAACATTTACGAATTGAATTTAGTGCAAACAAGGGTGTTGATATCAACCATACTCTGCAGAATCGCAATATGGTATGACTATATGCTCTTTATTGATTTGATTAACATAATCAGCAGAGAGTTTTGTTTTGCAAAAGATGTCTACAGTAACATACTGCAATTATTTGGAATTGTAGGGTTAGGCGCAATTGTAAGGCCACTTGGTGCATTCATATTTGGTCACGTTGGTGACAGGTATGGAAGGAGGATAGCATTAATAATTACTATCTTGCTAATATCGATACCATCAAGTCTTATTGCATTTATTCCAAGTCACAATCAAGTAGCTACTATATTGCTTCTTGCAATCCATATAACACAAGGAATTGCACTTGGTGGTGAACAAGGAAGTTCTGTTCATCTTATAGAGCATTTATCCAGTAGGAAAGAAAACTTAGGGATGTATTTTGGAATAATGGGCTTTGGTCGTTCCATTGGTGTCTTGCTTTCTGCGGTGATAGTAATTATCTGCAAAAAAACTACTGATTTTTGTATCTGGGGTTGGAGATTGCCATTTATTTTCTCAGCTATTTTAGGATTAATTAGTGCGTATAGCATATACACATTGGGAGAAACTCCAGCATATGAAAAAAATCGAAAACAAAGAAATTTACCTGATTTGCCAATAATAGAGCTTATAAAGCGCCACAAGAGAGCTCTTATACTTGCTATTTTAATATCTGTACCTGTTAACGTTGCTGTTGGATTTACCATATTTCTTCGAACACTCGCAAAGGAAATAGCATCAGTGGATGTGTATGTAACAACATATATCAACGAAATTGTGCTCATTATAACCAGTATATTAATGCCGATATCTTCAATAGCGTTTGGAATGTTGGCTGATAAAGTTGGAAAAGAGCGCACTGCAATCTTATTTATAGCAATTACAATGGCACTGTGTTGTCCTGCGTTATCTATTGCATATTACTACAAAAATTACCTTATAATTATGCTTAGTGTAATGGCTCTTTCTATAATAGAAAGAGGTATAGTTCCCATAGGAATAGTTGCATCTGAACTCTTTCCCACCAATGTTAGATTTAGTGGTGTGAGCTTATCACGCAACATCTCTTATGCGTTACATGGAGGATTTACTCCTATGATTTGTATTTGGTTGACTGTAACATTTCCTCAAACAAACCTTGCTGCTGGGCTTTATATAGTCTTCTGCTTGTTGATCAGTGTGGTAGCAATATTGCAAATAAAACCGCAAGATAAAAAATGTGATTGGTCTTAGTTTTCTCTTAAATTTATACCGTAGCCTAAATTAGGTTCTCAATTTCTCAAAAAAATCCTTTAACAAAAAAGAGCATTCTGTTTCTAATATCCCACCATAAACTTCAGGTATATGGCTGCAAAATTGAAATATCTTAGCACCATTTTCAATTCCTCCACCTTTTGGATTATAAGCTCCAAAGTACAATCGTTTAATCCTTGCAAAGGAAATAGCTTGAGCGCACATCGGGCACGGCTCTAACGTTACGTACATGTCAGCATCACAAAGCGTGGAAGTTGAAAATGCTTGTCTGATCGCTAACATCTCTGCATGTGCAGTTGGATCATTGGATATATTGTGTGCAGAAGAAACAACATTGCTTCCACTAACTATTACAGCACCTATGGGAACCTCATCATTTTTTTGAGCGAGTTTGGCTTGCTCTATGGCAAGCTCCATATATTGATACTTAAACACTAGGCACTTATTTCTTATCAATTGCTGCTTTAACGAACGACACGAAAAGAGGATGAGGAGAAAACGGCTTTGATTGAAACTCTGGATGAAACTGCACACCAATAAACCACGGATGACTCTCTAACTCCACTGCCTCTATGCACGTTCCATCTTCTGATATGCCACTGCACAGCAGCCCATTTTTTTCCAAATCATCTTTATAATCTGAATTGATTATGTACCTATGCCTGTGTCTTTCTGAAATAGTAGTGTTACTATATGCATCCATCATTTTAGAGCTTGCATTTATATTACATTTGTATGCCCCAAGTCTCATGGTTCCACCAAGATCGTCATCTTGATCGCCAGCTAACTTAACGATTGGATGTTTACAGTTATGAAATTCTTCAGAGTGTGCATCTTCAAGCTTAACAACATTACGAGCAAACTCAATAATTGCAAGCTGCATACCAAGGCAAATTCCGAAAAATGGGATATTATTTGTACGGGCATAATTTATTGCTAATATTTTACCCTCTACTCCGTCATCACCAAACCCCCCTGGGACAAGAATTGCATGAGAATTCTGTAACTTCTCCCCTATAAGCTTTTCATTTATAGGTTTTTCTTCCTTCTCTCTTGAGTTAACCCAATTTATCCTTACTTTGACTTTATTACTAATCGCACCATGATTTAATGCTTCAACCAGTGATTTATACGCATCAGGGAATTCGGTGTATTTTCCCACTATAGACACAGTAACTTCCTGTGTTGGGTGCCTTATAGAGTGCACTATTTGATCCCATTCAATCAAGCTTGGTTTTGGCTTACTTAAATGAAAGTGCTCCAAAATTTGCGCATCGAGCCCACATTGGCTATACAACACCGGTAACTCATATATATGACTCACATCAGGAGCAGGTATCACATTGGACAAAGAAACATTGCAAAGCTTAGCTATTTTCTCTCTCTGATTATCGAAAATTTCTTTCTCACTGCGGCATAATATAATATCTGGTTGTAACCCCGCGGAATTTAACTCTCGAACTGAATGCTGCGTTGGTTTTGTCTTTAATTCTTGCGCTGCGGTAAGATATGGTATTAAAGTTAAGTGAATAAGGATAACTCTTTGTTTTCCTAATGTGTAGTTAACTTGGCGTATAGCCTCCAAAAATGGTTGGCTTTCAATATCACCTACAGTTCCTCCTATTTCACATATTACAAAATCCAAACCTTCCGTACCATTAAAAATGAACGATTTGATTAAATCTGTCACATGAGGAATGACTTGCACAGTTTTGCCCAGATAATCACCACGCCTCTCTTTCTTCAACAACTCATGATATATCTTACCAGTTGTTATATTGTCATCTTTTGTTGCTTTAATTCCAGTAAAACGCTCATAATGCCCAAGATCCAAATCAGTTTCAGCACCATCTTCGGTAACAAATACCTCTCCGTGCTGAGTTGGGTTCATTGTCCCAGGATCAATGTTGAGATACGGGTCAAGTTTTCTGATACGGATCTTAAAACCGTGAGCTTGAAGAAGCGCACCAACGCTTGAAGCAACTAAGCCTTTACCAAGCGATGACACAACCCCACCTGTGACAAAGATAAATTTAGCTTCCTTCATTACTTTTCAAATGGAACAGAAGTAGGTTCACTTTCTTGCTTTTTTTCTAATATAATTTTCTCTGCAATCGATTTTTTATGTACGTCTTTTGAACATAATCCTGACAATAGCAATGTATTTATAATAAACAATCCAGCAACAATAGCCGTTATTCTGCTGAGCGGGTTTTCAGAAGATTTCACTGGAATCATCGAGTTGACCCCCTGTTGTGTATTACTAAAACCACTTAACGAACTACTTCCAGGCGGCTGCAAGAGCACTAAAATTACTAACACAACAACCAATATTATTTGAAATATACTTAATACCGCTACTGACATTATAGATAGGGCTGAAAATAAAAATCTTAGCAGTACAAAGCACGTAAGTCAAGAACATCTGTCACCCAAGTAGCTTGAAATCTAAGTATGTATTTACTGCCTACCTTATTTTGATTAACATATGCATAAGACTTTGGGCTTAACATGTACCACATTTTAAAATACAAAGATTATGAACCAAAAATAGACGAAAGTGCTTTCATCGCAGGTGGTTCGCATATCATAGGCAAGGTTGAAATAGGAAGAAATGCGAGCATCTGGTTTAATTGTGTGGTCAGAGGGGACGTTGGATCAATAAAAATAGGTAATGGAACAAATATTCAAGATGGAACGGTAATTCATGTGGATAGAAACCCAGGTGGTGATACGACTATTGGCAATATGGTAACAGTGGGACATTTTTGTATGTTGCATGCATGCACAGTGCATGATAAAGCGTTTATTGGTATGGGCTCTACCGTGATGGACCATACAGTTGTGGAGCCTGAAGCTATGGTAGCTGCTGGCTCACTAGTGACACATGGAAAAGTAATAAAAAGTGGGGAAATATGGGCTGATAGGCCAGCAAAATTCTTCAAAAAAATGTCAAATGAAGAAATTAAACATATTACACAATCAGCACAAAATTATATTATGCTAATGAAAGAATATAAAAATTAAAGTCCGCGTGAGGCTAATTTATACTACCAACCCTATTGAGGGACTGCATAGACAGATTAGAAAATTCACTAAACTAAGTACTAGCTTGTACAAACAGGTATATTGTGCTATAAAAAAGGCAGAGTAAAATTGGACTATCCTAATTGGGTTTTAACTATATCTCAACTTGATATTTTCTTTCCTGGTAGATTGAAAATTGAGTTGAGTTAAAAATGCGGTTTGACACACTTTTTTGAACATTTCCTTATTGCCTGTTTTTACAATTTTGAATTGATTCCTTAGGTTATGCAAGAGGTCTATTGAGCAAATCCAATAATATCCTTGATTTCTTTTATATTATGGGTTGCAATTTCTGCTGCTTTCTCTGTGCCTTTTTTTAATATTTCATGTAAATGGAATTGGTCTTTTAAAAGATCATTCATTCTCTCACGTATGGGTGATATAACACTGATAATTAAATCAGCTAACTCTTTTTTAAAGTGTTTCATGTCATGTTTGTTCACCTCTTCACACACTTTTTCCACATTTAAATTACTAAGCACTGAATAAATGTTTACCAAATTGCTTATTTCTGGTCGGCACTCTAAAGTAGCAAAGCCTAGAATTGAATCTGTTTTTGCTTTTTCTATTTTTTTAACAATTAAGTCATCTGTATCATCAAGGTTAATGCACGAATGTTCTGAAGGGTCAGATTTACTCATCTTGCTTGTACCATCTCTTAAGCTCATTATTCTTGATGTGCAATCCAAAGTTAAGATTTCAGGTACGATGAAATAATCCAGTTTATAATGATTGTTAAAAGCTGATGCAATATCACGTGCAAGCTCCAAATGCTGTTTTTGATCATCACCAACAGGAACGTATTTAGTTTGATACAACAATATATCTGCAGCCATAAGTACTGGATAACTATATAACCCAAGAGAGGCTTTTTGTTTATCACCGCCAGCTTTATCTTTAAATTGAGTCATGCGATTAAGCCAACCAATTGGTGTATAGCACCCAAGCAGCCAGCCCAGTTCTGCATGACCACTAACCGTGGACTGATTAAAAATAATGGACTTTTCTGGATCTATTCCACATGCAATATAAGCTGCTGCTGTTTTGAAAATATTACTTTTTAATTCACTTGCGGGAAGCTTATTTGCTGTGATTGCATGTAGGTCGACAATACAAAAAAGAGATTTGTATTTATCCTGTAAGTCTATCCACTGTTTGATTGCACCAAGATAATTACCTAAATGTAGTACGCCACTTGGCTGGATACCTGAAAAGACAACAGACTCATTATATAGTTTCCTGTCATCCAAGTAGCTGACACTGGGATCCATATTTCTTTTTTTCTGGATTCCAGCGTCACGCGCTGGAATGACACCAAAGTTGGCTGTTGGTTTTTTGCTTAAACAATGGTGATGTAAAAAATCTAACCTCTGACGTTTATGCATTTCCATCAGATTTCTTAGAAAGAATAACCATTGCAGGACGGAGCAATCTATTTTTGATAGTATAACCAGTTTGTAATACTTCTATAATAGTGCCAGGCTCTTTTTCATCGTCCTCTCTTTCCACAACAGCTTGGTGTAAATTACTATCAAAAAGCTCACCAAGTGGATCTACTTCCTCTATTCCATGTTTTTTTAGATCATTTATAATTTTTTGATAAGCTACTTTAATCCCCTCATGAACAGGATCACCGTCTTTCAAAATTTCCATTACTTTTTTTAAATTGTCACACGAGTCAATCATATCACGTGCAAATTTTGTGACTGCATAGTCACTTGCATCGCTAATTTGCTTTTGCATTATACGTTTGACGTTTTCATTATCTGCAGCAACACGGCGTAAATGATCTTCAAGCTGAGCTGCACGTTCTCTTAATGCATTAAGGCCTTCATTAAAATCATCATTTTGTTTATGATCATCACCTTGTTGATCGTTACCTTTCTGCTTACTTACCATATCGACAAACTTCTTCTTTTTCTCTTTACTGCTGTCTGACATATTATTACCCTTAAGAATCTAATAAATATATAGCAATTAATTCGAAAATATCAAGCGCCAGCTACATTCGTCTTTCTATGCTCGCATTTAAAAAGTCAATTAAAGTAGTTTTATAAAAAGAATCAGAAAAAGTACTAATATCATTTTGTGCCATATTAATGTAGTGTCTAGCTTTTTCCATAGAAAGCTGAATGGCATTATGGTGATTAATATAGTGTAATGCTTGGTCAAAATTGTGTCTAGCTGAAGAAAAGCATTTCTCCCAGAATTTTTGCTCTGCTGGACTGCCCTTTTCGTATGCTATAATAGCAGGTAAGGTGACTTTACCTTCGAAAAAGTCTTTTCCGACTTGCTTTCCAGAAGTGCCTTGATTAGCAGTATAATCGAGCATATCATCAACTATTTGAAATGCCATACCAAAATTAAAACCAAAATTCTTTAGCCTCTCTGTTTCGTCATTTGTTGCACCAGATACTGTTGATGCAGCTTCACAGCATGCAGAAAATAAAGATGCTGTCTTTTCTCCAATGATATCAAAATAATTTTCCCTGACTGTGTGGGGGTCAAAACGTGTTGTCATCTGCTTTATTTCACCCTTCACAAGTAAATGCGATGCTTTAGATAAAATAGAGAGAATATTTAAATTTCCACACTCTATAAGCCATCTAAATGCTAGAGTCAACAATAGATCACCAACTAAAATGCTTGATTTATTTCCCCAAATCTTATTCGCTGTTTTAACTCCATGGCGTGCCTCACTTTCATCGAGCACATCATCATGAAGTAAAGTAGCATTGTGTATAAACTCTACCGATGCAGCAACGTTGATCCTATCCTCCCCAGAATAGTTTAGCATTTTACATATAATAAAAACTAGTTTAGGCCTTATTTTTTTTCCACCTGAACTAACAAGATGAGATATAATATCAGTAGCAAGCTTAGCACCTTCATCATTGACATTTTTGAAGATAAAGTCCTTCATAGCTGATAAATCAGAAGATACGACATCGTCTAATTTACCATTATTTGTTAAATCAGTATTTAGCATTTTAAAGAGACTTATGCTTCTTGTCCCTGTGCTTTCTCGTTCTCTACTTTCTTCTTTTCTGTTTTCTTTGGTTCTGTTTCTAAAGTTACTATGCCTTTTTTGATGAACCATAGTACTCTTTCAGTTGCTTGCGCGCCTACGCTTAGCCAATGTTTTAATCTATCAGCCTTCACCACAACACGATTTTTATTGTCTTTTGGTAACATTGGATCATATTGTCCTATTTTCTCAATAAAACGCCCATCTCTTGGTGCTCGTGAATCAGCTACAACTACCCTATAAAAAGGGCGTTTCTTTGCGCCAAACCTTGCCAACCTTATTTTAACTGCCATGTTAACCTTTATTCATATATTAGTCACAATTTTATACAATGAGCCGTTTTAAGTCAAATGAATTATACAACTTTTGCACCTTATAATATAATTACCAATAATGTAGGATGTGCCGGGCGCATAACTGCACGAACATTCATTTTTGAAGACAACAAATGGTGTCATGCAAGTAGCTGACACTGGAATCCAGCCTTTTTTTAATCATTAAAACGTTGTATTTTAACATAAAACGGCTACTTTTATGCTTACCAACTTAATAAAATTCCTGGATCCCAGTGTCTGGGCACTGGGATGACATCCTTTCTAGTGAAGATTGCTCTCAAATCGCAATGTTCGTACAGTTGTGCACTGGATGCGTTTGAAGCAACTTATAAGATTTTTGATTATATATCATCAAGTATAGCGTGATTAACTTCGACTTTATACTTTGATTCCAGATAGCTAATTAATTGCTCTTTTAGCGATATCATCACACGTTTTCCGGTGTCAAGCGTGTTTAATTTACCATTTGATGAATGCATTTCTTTTAGAACACCTATTATAATTTCATTATTGTATTGAATAGGGTCTGTCACTGAACCAGTTGTTTTCATATTGAAAATCTCTTCTACAAAAGAAAAGGGGTAGTTTTGTTCATTGCGGTGCATCTGCTGACCTTTAACTAATTCCACACCTTGAATTTCTTCCAAATCTGTTTTTTCCCTTAGTTGAACTGCAACCTCTTGCCCAATTTTAAATATTCTTTCTTTTATAAACTCACTACACCAAAGCTCTACCGCTAATGCCCGGCCTTCTTCAAAACTTTGCAATTTGGGTGGAACGATATCAATGATTTTTACACTAACAACAGCGTCCCCAACGCCCTTGAAATAACCTTTCTGATCCTTTTCTCGCGAAAAAATGAAAGAAATCAAATCACTAGAATCTCCTACGTTATTACCACTTTGATCTTTTCCACTCGCATCTACTGGACCAATAGTTTGTATAGGTAAATTATATTCACTCAATATTTCTTCAATTGCTGAACCATTGTATATCTCATAGTTCACTTGGTTTATGAAATCATTGACTCTTTCAAAAGACTTTTGGTTAGTTAGAACTGACTTTATGTCTTTTTTTAAATCAACTAAGTCTTCATCAGAGATTTGATGCGCACTTTCCACTTTTATTATGTGCCAACCAAAACTGCTTGCTAAAACTTCACTTACTTCACCTACTTTAAGAGCAAACACCTTCTCTCTCACGTCTTCTGGTAAAAAATCCTTAGTTATATTATTTACTCTAGTTTCCTCAAGTTTTGCTTTGCCAAACTCTCCTACTATCTGTTCAAAGCTTGTTTTACTCTCCTCAAATGCTCTTCTTGCTGTCTCAGCTTCTTCTTTGGTAGAAAATATTACATTGAATATATCTCTTTGATCTTTTAGTTCCTGTTGTTCTATTATACCATCAACTTCTTCATCTGAGATCTTGATTTGATCTTCAAAATACTTTTGGCCTAGGGAAATATATTGCGCAGTTCGATACTCAGGATAATAAAAATGGGATTTATTTCTTTCGTACAAATCAAGTAAGGCTTGATCATCTGGTTCAGGAATGTTTGTAACTGCATCTTCAGTTATTTTAACAATATCAACTACTCTAGTTTGGTAGCGACTTTTGTATATCTGCTCATCAACTCTCTCGCCAAAAGTTACCGGATAATTATCTTTAAATAACGAAGTCATGAACATCATTGCAGGCAGAACTTTCTCTAGCTTTGCTATATACTCTTTCTCTGTCATATGGAGGTCATTTAGCGTTTCATGGAATTTATTTTTGTCAAATTCGCCTTTATCATTTTGAAAGTATTTGGTATTTTTAATATGGTTTTTTATAGACTCTTCTCCAACTGTCAACCCCAGCTCACTAATTAGGTTAAACAATAGTTTTTGTTCTATAAGTGCGTTAAGCAAATCATATTTCAGCTTTTTTACTTGTTCTCTACTCGCATCAGATCCAGAAATTTGCTTTTCATAATTTTGATATAGTGATTTATACTCATCTGACGTTATAACTTCTTTTCCAACCCTAGCTACCTCTTCTTTTTCATCATCACCTGATAAAAGGTTGCCAATTCCCATGAAGACTAACAAGCAAGCTAAAAGGACAACGGTTACTTTAGTGAAAAAATTTTTAACATTCATTTTAAACTCAGTTAATTAATGGTTAATTATAGAATAGTGATAATTTAATTCTTGTAAACCTGTTGCTTTATTAGCTAATATATATAATATTACAATATATTAATTTAAAATTTAACTCTCTTCTTAAATAGAAACATATGTTTAACTGAGTTATACTATACCTTAAGAAGGGGGAATATTTTGTTTGAAATATGCTTAAAGGTAAGCACATTTAATTAACTTAAGAGGTGGGAAGTGACAAACAAAAAGTCATTGAATGACAAAATTAATGCTTTTTTAGTTTTAATAGCTTATATTTTAGCTCTGTATACAGTAAGGGATACTTAAATGGGAGATGCTTTTTTGATGTCAATGGAATCTTCTAAGGGCAATAACGATAGAAATAAACAGTTTCTAATGCAAATAGCTGCTTGGTTAGTAGACAACACTGGTTTAACTTTTAATCAAATAGCACAATGCTGTAGGTTGGCCCTTGAAGAAGTACAAGACATAGCTGATGAGGAAATAGAAGTTGAAAAATATAACCCTATTATTTCTGGGGTAATTACTGAAAAAGAAATCGATGATTGCAAAAAAAATTCAAACCGTGTACCAAATTTGATTATAAAAAATATAAAAAAAAGGAGTAAAGCGATTGGTAGCATTCTTGGCTTTGCCTCTACGGCAAGGCGTAGAGATAAACCTGATGCGATTTATTATTTAGTAAAAAAATTTCCTATCTTGGACAATAACGTTATAGCTAAATTAATTAGTACAACAAATTACACAGTTGAGCAGGTAAGAGATGGATCTCATCATAACATGCAAAATATAAAACCCCAAGATCCTGTACTACTTGGCTTATGTAGTCAAGAAAATTTAGAAGCAGAAGTGGAAAAAGCAAAAGTAGAAGAAGAGAAGCAAGAAAGGTTAAAAAATATAAAGAATAGCTATTGAAAATCCTCAAATTTTTGTGCTTTGTTAACATTAAATTAACTTGACTTGCTAGTGTTTATTAGTATAATGTAAGTAAAGTACGGGGTTTAATGATAATTAAGCTTAATACGCACTAAAACTAGCTCAGCCTAATTTATTATCTTATAGTCACATTTTAGGTTAGTAAGCATCAATTAAAATTTTTGGAGGATTATGACAACAATCAATGAAGATGTTTTGGCAAAAGGAAAGGTTACAGCTCAACCTAAAAAAAGTGAGCAAATTCATAATAACGATACAGTAAAACAGATGGTCAATGAAGGTACTGAGAAAAATAGAAAAACATTAGATCTGAGCGAATTAAAAGAGAAAACAGCAGAAGAATTGTTAGAATTAGCTGAAGAAAGAAAAATTTCAACTAACGGTAAAAGCAATGGTAGGATGCTAAAGCAGGAAATGATATTCAGTTTAATGAAGAAAATGAGCGAAGAAGGAGGCATAACCACAGGGAGTGGAATAGTGGAAATATTGCCTGATGGTTTCGGTTTCTTACGTTCAGCAAGTGCAAATTATGCTCCAAGTACCGATGATGTTTATATTTCTAACGGACAAATAAAGAAGTTTAATTTACGTACAGGAGATATGGCATGTGGAGAAATAAGGCCACCTGGTGATAAAGAAAGATATTTTACTTTAACTAAGGTTCAAAGTATAAACTCTACTGAAGTCAGTGAATTAAGAAAGTACGTCCATTTTGATAATTTGCTTCCTCTTTATCCTGAGGAAAGCATAGTACTTGAGTGTAATAGTGGTGATGATAAAAAAGGCTTAAGCATGCGTGCTATAGATATAGTAGCTCCTCTTGGAAAAGGGCAAAGAGCGTTAGTAGTTGCTCCACCTCGCACAGGAAAAACTGTATTGCTTCAGCAAATGGCTAACTCTATAGCTATAAATCACCCTGAAATAGAATTAATAGTGTTACTTATAGATGAAAGGCCTGAAGAAGTAACAGATATGATACGTTCCGTAAAAGGTGAGGTAGTAAGTTCTACGTTTGATGAGCCTGCTTACCGTCACGTACAGCTTGCTGAAATAGTAATAGAGAAAGCTAAAAGAATGGTTGAGCATAAAAAAGATGTGGTAATTCTACTTGACAATATTACTAGACTTGCACGTGCTTATAATGCTGTTATTCCTTCGTCTGGAAAAGTTCTAACTGGTGGTGTAGATTCAAACGCACTGCAGAGACCAAAACGCTTTTTTGGAGCAGCTCGTAATATTGAGAATGGGGGTTCTTTAACTATAATCGCCACAGCTCTTATAGAGACTGGCTCAAAAATGGATGAAGTTATTTTTGAAGAGTTCAAAGGTACAGGAAATGCTGAGATTATACTTGATAGAAAACTTTCTGATAAACGTATATTTCCAGCTATTGATATTACAAAATCCGGAACAAGGAAGGAAGAGCTATTAGTTGATAAGGCTATACTAAATAAAATATGGGTGTTGCGTAGAATACTCAATCCTATGGGACCTGTTGAAGCAATGGAATTTTTACGTGACAAACTACTTTTAACAAAGAGCAATGCTGACTTTTTTAACTCCATGAATCACTAAAAGTAAGCCAGTTATGATGGATATGCTGAGCAAAAAGTAAAACGCTCTTATAGCTAAAATAATTGTATCCGTTCAGGCAATGGCGAACTTAGGGAGCGTTAAATAAACTATACGCGTCAAGTTAAGAAGCAAAGGTAAGAAAATTCAATGAACTTAAGGTGGATACTCTAGTCTTTCTATATCTGTCTTTCACAGAAAATTGTGACCAGTTTGTGGTAAGTTTTTTCAGGAAAATTCTCAAATTATTAATTTTGCTGCTTAACGCTAAAAACAAGTAACCGTTCACGGATTGTGAGAATGAATAAAGAACTAAGCAGTCGTAACTTTTGGAAGGGATTTTGGCCATTGAGACGTGATGTCAAAAATATCGACAACATTCTTTCCACAAATCTTTCTCCACGTTCTGACCAGGTGAAAAAGCTGTTTTTACGATAGCCGTCTAATTTGCCGTTCTGCAAGGTTGTTGATTGACTTCAGGCTTTCATAAAAACTTCCACACCATATCCTCGGTCTTAACATCTTAATGGCTATTCTCAAACCATTCTCGTCATTTCATGAAAAAACCCTTCTTTCGCATTAGTTGTGTAGCATTTTTTAATATCTATAATAGTGCAGCACTGCCTTACGTATTGCCAATCCGAATTCTACTTGCTGTAAAATAACACAATCTGCTACATCACTGCTAATCTCAATCCCTCTGTTTATTGGCCCTGGGTGCATAACAATCGCATCTGGTTTTGCGTATGATAGCTTTTGTGAATCAAGTCCATACAAATAAAAATATTCTTTCTCTGAAGAACTATTATTCATGCGCTCTTTCTGCAGTCTTAAAAGCATGATTACATCAGCATCCTTTATACCTTCAATTAATGAATAATGGACTGAATCCACTTCAGGAAAATGCTTACAAATCAAAGTTGGTGGTGCGACCAAGCTTATCTCTGCTCCAAACATTTTTAGCAACCTTATATTTGACCTTGCAACTCTGCTGTGCAGAATATCTCCACATATCACAACTTTGAGGTCCTTTATTTGCTTTTTGTGATTGCTGATTACAAGATAGTCTGCAAGAGCTTGAGTTGGATGTTCACTACTTCCATCGCCTGCATTGATTAGCGAGCAGTTAACATACTTTGCCAGTGTATTAATGATACCACTACTTTTATGCCTGATTATTATGTAATCAGGATTCATTGCATTTAATGTTTTGATCATATCTTTTAGATCTTCTCCCTTGTTAATAGAAGAAGATCTTATTGGCAAAGTTACAACATTTGCTCCAAGGCTTTTTGCTGCTATTTCAAAAGACGCAAGTGTACGCGTTGAATCTTCAAAGAATAAATTTATTACTGTCTTATTTTCCAAGATATGACTATTTGCAGCTTCTTTTTTAAGGTACTGGTTGGCCAACTTAGTTATATTTTCTACATCATCGACTGTAAGGTCTGAGATGTTTAACAAATTCCTTCTCTTGTTCATAGTTTCCTTTTCAACTACTTGAACCTATTCTACTTCCTTATTACCTTTTTTCAATAGACCTCTTGTGCAGCAATTGTTTTGGTGAAAGAACAGAAAAAGATAGTAAAGTCAAAATTAAGTTAGAAGGAAGAAAAATTTCAGCGAGTCAAGAGTAAGGCATATTAGCATAAATCTTTCATCCCAGTGTTTAGTGGCACTGGGGATTACTTCCACTTACACTCATCCGCTATCATAACAGCCTCAAGGAGGTGCTTTTCAAGTTCACTTAGAGGCAAATCACTTTGTAAATAATTCTCCCAAGACTTTAGTATATCAGAAATTTCAACGCCTTCAATAATAGGGTATTCTTGGTTTTTTTTAGCGTATAACTCTTGAGCCTGCTTGCTTACTAAAAATTCCAATAAGACTATAGCATTTTCCCTGTTTTTTGCGTTTTTTGTTACTGCTGCACCACTGATGTTTACCATTACACCGTGATTGTTGCGATTAGGAAAAAAAGCCCCTAGCTTGTCTGCAACATTCTTTTTATTTTTATGTTCTGATGAAAGAATTCTTGCAAAATAATAACTATTTACTATTGCAACATCTCCTTCACCAGCAGCTACAGCATAAACTTGGTCAGTATCACCACCACTTGGTTTTCTTGCCATATTACTCACAATTCCACTTACCCATTCTTTCGTCTTTTCAAAACCATTATTTGCAATCATAAAAGCAATCAATGACCGGTTATATGGACTTGTAGAAGAACGCACTAATATTTTTCCTTTCCATTTTTCATTTGCTAAATCTTCATAAGTACTTAAGTCCTTAGGATCTACTGACTCTTTATTGTAAACCAATATCCTAGCTCTTTTTGTAAGACCAAACCAATAATCTTCACTGTCTCTAAATTTTGCAGGTATAACACTTTTTAAAACCTCTGAATCCACTTGAGATAAAAGCCCTCTTTTTTTTGCTAGAATTAAGTTCACTGCATCTGCAGTTAAAAATAAGTCAGCTTCACCGCCATTTTCCATGCGTGAAAGTAGCTGAGAATAATCATCAATGATGTAGCGTACTTTAATGCCTGTATTTTTTGTAAATTCATCAAATAAAGTACGTACTAATTCTTCTTTGCGCGATGAATAGACATTCACTACTTGTGAATTGTCAGTTTCGCTGTTTTTATACAAAAAAGTGATGACTACTAATACAACTGCTATTAAGGATGTGAATATAAAGGCTTTTTTCATTTGGATAAAAAATAACTTCTTTCAGTTAAAGATACTCAAATAGCGCAATCTTAGCAAGCATAAAATTCGTTAGATGTAGCTAATATAATTTGGATTTACCGAAGTCAATGTATGAAATAATCGAAATTGTCATTCCAGCGCGTGACGCTAGGCCATAAAACTTCCTTGACAAACCTCGCCAGCCCCCTTATCATAAATACTGAAGCTATTTATTTATCTTCTCTGTACAGATTAAATGACAAAAAAACTCACGTATCTGGCGTCTCATGTTTAATTTTTTGCACTATGTGCACCTTATGTCTTTATAAAACTTCTACCTACATAAGCTGAAACGCGCTTATAAAGCGTTTAAAACATAAAAAAACGCCAACTTAAAAAATGGATAGTGAATAACTAGCTACCCTAGGGTTTCTTTTGCCTTTTTTTCTGTTTGGTAAATTTCTTAACGTTTATAATTTAGATTAGTTGCGGTTTAAAAGCAACTAAATCGCGGTTATTAAGTGTTTAGAATAAAAAAACGCCATACTTGAAAGTATAATGTAAGTAATTAGCCAACTACAGGGCTTCTTTTGCCTTTTTTTTTATTTGGTAAATTTCTTAAACATTTATAGCTAAACGACAACCGTCATCCTCGTCATCCCGCTACGTGTTAGCGGGATCTATGCTTTGAGATACCGCGAATGAATTGCGGTATGACGGTCTGCGGCGGAATGACGATAACTTCGTAATTCCGCTATGTGTTAGCGGCTGAGATACCGTGACGGTATGACGTAGGATTGCTGTCATTCCGCTACGTGTTAGCGGGATCTATGCTTTGAGATACCGCGGCGGTATGACGTATTACTTATTATAGCTATAGTTCTACATGAATTACAAAAGTAATATTTACTAGATCTTAATATTTTAGATCTATATTTTAACAAATAATGAGCTGTAATTAGTATGAATGATCCATTTAAAAGTGAGAACTATAAAAAAAATCTCGACTCCTTGATAGAAGCTATAAAGCTGAAAAACACTGGTGAACAATATAATAAAACAGTGAGGGATTTATCCCAGACATTAGAGAGTTTTACAGATAAGGCAGAAGATGTAGCTAAGTTTGTTATATGTAGTGACTTGAATAATTATATAGAACCGGTGAACAAAAAGCCATCAGGGTTTTTTGGAATATTCAAGGAAACATTTAATAAAATCTTGGGAAAAGATGCTTCAATTCAGGATAACGATATAAGAAATTTTGCTAGTGATAAATTGCCCAGTCTTGCTGAAAAAATAACATTCGAATACCTAAATGTTTTAAAGAAAATTTCAGATTTAGAGCAAAGTAAAAAAAATCAGGAGGAACATAGATTGTATGGAGCGAACTTAGAGGATAGAACAGCGTCAAAGCAAGAAGAAAATCCTTTATATGGGCTACAAGCAGGAGATTCAGGCTATGGAAGTTCATTAAATGAAGAGCATGAATATGAAGACATATCAAATTATCAAGAGAAAAAGCAAAAGGAAAATCCTTTATATGAGCAGAGAGAAGATTTAGGCTATGGAAGTTCATTAAATGAAGAGCATGAATATGAAGACATATCAAATTATCAAGAGAAAAAGCAAAAGGAAAATCCTTTATATGAGCAGAGAGAAGATTTAGGCTATGGAAGTTCATTAAATGAAGAGCATGAATATGAAGACATATCAAATTATCAAGAGAAGAAGAGTAAAATTTTAACAGAAAATTCACAAAGTTCAAAATCGCCCAAAGAAGAGCCAATTTATGCAACAGTTTCTAAAGAACATATAGAAGCAAAAAGAGAACGTAAGCAGAAACAACAACCTCAATCCCTCGTACCACTAAAACCATCGCAAGTGCCAAAAAAAATGTTTACTACTGGTCAAGGAGTTAGACAAGAATCGAAAGTGGTAGTCAAAGATAAACCTGCAGTACCGCCAAAGCCTAAAAATCTAAGCCAAAAAGTAAACACAGAGCCAAAAGTAGTAGGAGTAATTCTTAAAAAATCAGCTGAAAGAGTACCACTAAAATCTGAAAATCAAGACAATAGGAAATCAGCACAAAAAGCTGCTGGTAAGGCGATACTAAAAGTAGCAGCAGCCACTATGAAAGGAGGAGCTAATCGCGAGATGGGCAGTAAAGTAAAGGCATTAAAAGAAAAATTTGAGCAAAATCAAGTAAAAGGAAATGCTAATGTACGGCTTGCTGAAAGCAAAACCACCCCAGCAACACAAGCGGATATCGGTGTGAAGAAAAAACAATCTCATTCATTTCCAACAGAAAATAAAAGATCTGCAACGAAACACATAACAGCAAAATCTGATCCAAAATCTCATGTCAGCAAAAATCCTCCTTCCACACAAGTAAGTGTTAAGGAAATGGTTGCACAAATTGAGAAAGGAAAAGGAGGAAGATAGTAACATTTGGGAAAAAAACATATGTGTCAAGTCAAGAGATTGTGAGCAAACTTAGGAAATTATAGCTAAACGACAACCGTCATCCCGCAGCAGGATCTCTTGTTAGCGGATGAGATACCGCGAATGAATCGCGGTATGACGGTTCGCGGTGGCATGACGATAACTTCGTCATTCCGCTACTAGTTAGCGCCGCGGCGGTATGACGTGTTGCTTGGGTCAGCTAGGCTCTGTGGACAAAATTTTAGAGAAGCCATACAAGAGCTCCAACAAAATTGAGAAAACCCATAAAAACCTCAGCAGTTTTATCAAATCTGGAAAAAATGCGCCTAAAATTTTTAATTTTACCAAAAAAACACTCAATCAAATGACGTTCTTTGTAGATATGCTCATCGTAATACCTTTGCACTTTTCGATTCCGTTTTGGCGGAATAACTACTGTACATCCCTTGTCTTCAAGACTTGTAACAAAGGCATTGCTATCGTAGCCCTTGTCAGCTACTACAGTAGAGTTATAGATACTTTCGGTCAACACTTGTGCCTGCGTAATTTCATTTCTTTGACCAGGAGTCAGAGTAAATTTAAGTGGATTTCCAAGTGCATCGACAAGCGCATGTATTTTAGTTGTAAAGCCACCTTTGCTCCTCCCTAAAGCTTCTTGATCCTTGGAGTTTTTTGTATATCCAGATGAACATGGATGGGCTCGGATGATCGTACCGTCGATTATAGCAACTTCTAAATCAGGCTCTTGTTTAGTATATTCAAGCAATTTTTTCCAGACATCTCTTTCACACCATCTTTTAAATCGCTTATGTATACTCCTGTAATTACCATAAGTTTTTGGTAAAAGTCTCCATTGGCAACCACTTCGCACTATGTACCACACTGCCTCTATGAATATTCTTAAACGTTTTTCATCTTTGCTGTGCATTCCTTTTACGCTTTTTATGAACTCTAAAATTTGTTTCCAATTTTCCTCTTTGATGTAATATTGCATATGGTAGTTTCTCCATTTTTTACCTATTAGGCTAAACTACCATCTTTTTCTCTCTTTTCATATTTTTTGTCCACAGAGCCTAGAAGAAACATTATATATTGAGTATAATTGAAATCATTTAATAGACTTCTATCGCTTTCTAACTCATTTAAAATGTCAAACAATTTTTTATTTAAATAATCTGACAGAATTTCTTTATTTTTGTTTTGTATATCTGGATTAGCTCCTGTTTCTAGAAGAAACATTATATATTGAGTATAATTGAAACCATTTAATAGACTTTTATCGCTTTCTAACTCATTTAAAATGTTAAACGATTTTTCATTAAAATAATCTGACAGAGTTTTTCCATTTTGGTTCCGTATATTTTGATCAGCTCCTGCTTCTAGAAGAGAAATTATATATTTAATATTACCGGGATTATCTAATAGACCTCTATTGCTTTCTAACTCATTTAAAATGCTAGATAATTCTTTATCTAAAATGCATTGATTATTATTTTCATTAAATTCCCTATTTGGTACCCCACCATGCATATTCTATAACCATTACTCACTAATTCTTCAGTGATTATCGTAATACACAGATAAGTCAATAAAAAAATACACCTTTCCTTCTTCAGTTCTAAAATATTGTCAAAAGGCTCAAAAAGATGAGTTAAAGTAAGAAGGAGAATAGCAGGTTGTTTACACTTTCATGCTATGCCCATAGCATCATATATTACTTAACCTTACAATAATTTTTTTATTCTTGCTGCTTCTTCAAACTCTAAATTTTCAGCATGCTCTATCATTTGCTTTCTCAAGTCATTCTTATTAGTATTTATTTTCGGTTCTGCTATTGCCCTCTCCTGTAAGGTGTTTGATATAGGTTTTATTATAGTCTTTGGGATAATATTGTGCAATATATTATGTTCTTCTTGTTTTTTTCTTCTTCTTTCAGTCTCTTTTAACGCACGATCCAGAGAACCAGTGATTTTATCTGCATACAAAATTACTCTACCTTCAGCATTACGTGCAGCACGACCGATCGTTTGAATTAATGAAGTTTCCGATCGCAAAAATCCTTCTTTATCAGCATCCAAAATTGCAACCAACCCACACTCTGGAATATCAAGACCTTCCCTCAGCAAGTTAACACCTACTAAAACATCGATTTCTTTAGATCTTAATTTACATATAATTTCTATTCTCTCCAGCGCACCAATATCAGAATGCAAATAACTCACTCTCATATTCAATTCACTCATATATTCAGCTAAATTTTCAGCCATTTTTTTCGTCAATGTAGTGATTAAAACACAAAATCCCTTCCCTATTGTCACTTGTGCCTCATGAATTACATCATCAATTTGACTCTCTATTGGTTTCACAATGCAGATTGGGTCTGTAAGCCCTGTTGGACGAATAACTTGCTCTATAAATACGTTATTGGTTTGTGCTAACTCATACTTTCCGGGAGTAGCTGAAATGTAAATAGTCTGCGGCCTAACTTCCTCCCATTCTTCAAATTTTAATGGACGATTATCAAAAGCGGAAGGGAGCCTGAAGCCATAGTCAATCAATTTCTTTTTACGCGCCTCATTACCACTGTACATCGCACCAACCTGAGGAACGGTGACATGACTCTCATCAACAAATAAAATTACGTCTTTAGGTAAATATTCAAACAAAGTAGGCGGTGGATCCCCAGCTTCCATTCCATAGAGATAACGCGAATAATTTTCAATACCTTTACATATTCCTGTTGTTCTCATCATTTCGATATCAAAATTAGTGCGTTGCTCGAGGCGCTTTGCTTCAACAATCTTGTTTTGCAAGTAGTAATAATCCAAGCGTTCATGCAGCTCTTTTTTGATTAGCTCAACTGTCTGCAACAGAGTCTCACGTGATGTAATGTGATAGCTGTTTGGAAAAATGGTGATTGTATTTAGGCTTTTGGTAATATTACTCGTTATAGCATCAATTTCAGAAATTTCTTCTATTTCATCACCAAGCAGCGATAAACGCCAAGCTTTATTTTCATAGTAGGCAGGAAATATATCGATAATATCGCCACGCACTCTGAAATATCCTCTCTCAAACCTGGTATCAGAGCGCTTGTATTGGAGATCAGCTAAGCTACTCAAGAAATCATTAACATGAATTTTATCTCCAACACTCAAAGATATAGTCATGCTGCGGTAGCTTTCAGGCGAACCAAGACCGTATATGCAAGAAACACTGGCAACTACAATCGTGTCCCTGCGCTCCAAGAGGGAGCAGACGGCAGAATAACGCAGCATGTCAATTCTGTCGTTGATTGCAGAGTCTTTTTCGATATAAGTATCAGTTTGCGGCAAATAAGCTTCGGGCTGATAGTAATCATAATAAGAAATGAAGTATCCAACAGCATTATTGGGAAATAATCCTTTCATTTCCTCATAAAGTTGTGCTGCTAAGGTTTTATTGTGTGCCATGATCAGCGCAGGTCTGTTTGTCCTTGCTATAACATTTGCCATAGTGAAAGTTTTCCCAGAACCAGTAACCCCAAGTAAAACTTGATCTCTTTTATTGCTATTTAGCCCTGCAATTAAGCTATCGATTGCCTGTGGTTGATCCCCAGCCGGTTGAAAATGTGTAGCGATTTGAAATTCCATAGACTTTACTTACTATCTTTGATTCATTGCATAGTGAACACTATATTGCTTTTAAGATAAGTTGTATAGCTATAAACTTTCCGTAAAGCCATAAAACATTAACCAACAATAGACTTCTTGCATAAACATATAACGAACTTTTCTTGGGAATAGAAACGAAAAACTTGCTTGACAAACCTCGCCAGCCCCCTTATCATGAAACTGAAGCTATTTTATTTAACTTCGCAATCTCTGCAGCAGATTAAAATGACAAGAAAACTTGTATTTGGCGTACTATTGTTTAATTCTTTGCACTATGTGCACCGTATGTCTTTATCAAATTTCTAGGTTTTTACCTATACAAGCTGAAACGCGCTTATAAAGCGTTCAAGACATCACCCAACGTCAAATTTTAAAATAGAGAGTGTAATAACTAGCTACCACGGGTTTTCTTTGCCTTTTTTTCTGCCTAGTAAATTTCTTAAACATTTATAGCTAAGGTTAGTTGCATTTAAAAGCAGCTAAATTGCAGCGTTTAAGACTTAAAAAACGCCAATACTGAAAATAGACAATGACTAGGGTTTCTTTTGCCTTTTTTTTTATTTGGTAAATTCCTTAATATTTATGGCTAAACGACAATCGTCATCCCGCTACGTGTTAGCGGGATCTAGAGATACCGCGGCGGTATGACGGTTCGTGGCGGCGTGACAATAAGGTTTATACCTTGTCATCCCAGTGTTTGACACTGGGATCCAGTTTTCCATATAATCTCATTGAAAACGTTGTAACCACTTTCTGTGCTAGTTTGCTTGCTTACAAGCAAACTTTTCTGGATCCCAGTGTCTGGGCACTGGGATGACACCATCATAAAGGAATCAGTGTCAGCTACTTTCATGACACCATTCTTTTTCCTGGATCCCAGTGTCAGCTACTTGGATGACACCTTTGTGTTTGCATAGCTGTACAAACATTGTGATTTGAGAGCAATTTCCACAAGGGAGGATGTCATTCCAGTGCTTGGCACTGGAATCCAGACTTTATTATGCAGCCACTTGGTTGAAATTAAGTCTTCTGGATCCAAGTAGTCAAGCTACTCGGATGACAAGAAAGGGGCTACTTGGATGACATCATATAGTATTTTCTAAAATGAATGATAAATTTCCATTATGGTATTACCAACCAAAAGTTGTAAGTCTGTATATTTATACATTAGAGGTCTGAGGCGGCTTTTGATGGTATGCCAACAGTGTTCTATGGGATTCAAATCTGGTGAATATGTTGGAAGATACAGCAAATGACAGCCAAAAGACTCTATTAATGATTTTGTTTTATGGGTCTTATGAAATGTAGCATTATCCATAACTATGGTTGTACCAGGTGGCAATTTAGGTAATAATATCTTCTCCAACCATGTATTAAATACCTCTTTGTCACACCCACCTTTGAAAGTCATTGGTGCAATAAATCTCTTTTCAATCCACCCGGCTACTATACTGATTCTCTCTCGTTTTCTTCCTGGGATATCTGCATAAATTTTCTTCCCTCTTGGAGCACGTCCATACTCTCGGTATAACCTATTGTCAACTCCTGCTTCATCTATATATAAGATGCTAGAATGGTCTATTTTTGAGATTTTATCGATAAATCGCTGCCTATCTTCTTGATTGCGCTCTTGATATAGTGTGACTTTTTTTTAAAGTAATTCTTAGCTGTTTTAGTCTATACCAAATTGAATTTATTCCAAATCCAAGATTTTGTTTCATCTCTGCCAGCGTATGATCTGGATTCTTTTGAACATATTCTTCGAGTATTTTTGGGTCTATTTTTCGAATAAAGCTGCCGTTTTTAGATGGCCTTAGGCTTTTACCAGCGGCTTTCTTTTTTAACCAGCGGTACAGTGTTGCTATTCCTATCTCCAGAAGCTCCGCCACCTCAACCTTTGTCTTTCCTTTTTCTATCATCGATACTGCCTTTTCCCTTAAATCCACACTATACGCCATTATAACTCAAATAGCTTATTATACCTTTATCATTTACTTTGGGAAGTACTATAGTAGATCAGACATATTTACCACACATACTTACTTGTGATATTATGTTTTTAGCACTCCTTGTCTACTTTTTATTTTACCGCTCCGCTGAACGGATACAAAACATCAATTAGGAGCAATGCAAATGTTTTTCTTAGTCAGCTATAGAAGAAAATTCGTCTGCACAAGAATTTTTCATAGCATTCAATGTATCATAATCTGTAAAATCTAATTTTACTGGTGTGATAGTAATAAATCCTTCTTTTATTTTATTTACACTACCACTGCCTGAGTGCTCTCGAGACCAATTTAAGCTAAAAGAGCCATTCGAATTTTCAGTAAAAGTTAAATCCCCATCAATGTTATATTCACCTTGTTCAGCAAATTCTACTCCTTTCACTTTTTCCGTAGCAGGAAAATTTACACTCATCACTATGTTTTTAGGCCAACCAACCTTAATTAGCTTGGCAATAACCTTTGGTGCAAAAACCTTTGTATTGTGCCAGTCTATTTTATCATGATAAACTTGGCTCAGCGCAATAGAAGGTATAGACCTTGCAGCACCTTCCATTACAGCACCAATTGTTCCTGAATAACAAATATCGTCCCCGACATTTGATCCAATATTTACTCCGGACAATATTAAGTCTGGTTTTTTATTCATAACTTTATTTAGCGCAATAATGACACAATCTGCAGGAGTACCAGACACACTAAATTCCCTTTCACTATGTTGTTTTATTCCAATAGATTGTTTCACTGGATAATCAAGAGATCTTGCAGCCCCGCTTCTATCAGTATCTGGTGCCACTATCCATATTTCTGACGCAAAATTCCGTGCAACCTCTTTGAGTAATTTTATTCCTTCACTTCCAAAACCATCATCGTTTGTTATTAATATTATCATATACAATACTCAGCTATACAGTTCCAAATTATGTAAATCACTGGCTGTAAATAAGCTCATGAGGCTTTAAGTTTTTTTGCATAACTATGAACTGTAACAAAGAACCTGCTGTTAATCAATAAGAAAAGGTTAGGAGTGCAAACAGGGAAGCTGTAAATTTTTTGCGAGACCTAAGCCGGCTTTTGATATAGCTAAAGGTAAGGTCTCTTACTTTCTGCTTAGCATATCCATCAAATCAGATTCTTTGAGTTTACTATGGTCAACTTTACTGAACTTATTTACCATAGAGCTCATTTGATTATACTGCTTAATCAAAAGATTAACGTCAGTTACACTTGTTCCGGACCCCTTAGAAATTCTAAGTCTTCTTTTGCCATTTAAAATATCTGGATTTTGCCTTTCTTTTTCGGTCATTGAGTTTATGATGGCTATATATTTTTTCACTTTATTGTCATCTGGCACACTGCTACTTAGCTTTTTTGTGAATGAACTAGGAATGAATTTCATTATGTTGCTAATACCATCCATTTTATTGAGAGTTTTTAACATTCCCACTAGGTCGTTTAGGTCGAATTTACCCTTTTTTACTTTCTTTTGTAACTTATCAATTTCTTCCTGACCAACAATCTCAGCAGCTTTTTCAACCAATGAGACAACATCACCCATGCTAAGTATCCTTTTTGCAATTCTATCTGGATAAAAATCATCGAGATCACTTAATTTTTCACCACAAGCAATAAATTTAATTGGACAATCGGTGATCATTTTCATAGAAAGAGCAGCACCACCACGTGCATCACCATCAACACGGGTAAGAATAATGCCGGTTACACCTATTACCTCATTGAATGATTTGGCAATGTTGACCGCATCCTGGCCTATCATTGCGTCGGCTACTAAAATAACTTCTGCAGGTGAAGCTATTTCCTTTACGGCTTTCAACTCATTCATCATATTATTGTCAATATGAAGCCTGCCTGCGGTGTCTAGTATTAATACATCATAATTATCGTTCTTTGCTGCTGCCAGTGCCCTTTTTGTAATTGCAATAGGCTCCTCATTTATTACTATAGATAAAGTTTGTACGTCTATTTGTTTACCCAGCACCTCAAGTTGTTTCTGGGCAGCCGGCCTATAAATGTCTAAAGAGGCAAGCATCACTTTTTTCTTTTGCTTTTTTAGCTTTAAAGCAAGCTTTCCTGAGGTGGTTGTTTTACCTGCACCTTGTAAGCCCACCATCATAATCACAGCAGGGGGTTTAACTGCTAGATTTAAGTCACTTTTCTCTGATCCGAGAACTGCAACTAAATTATCCTGCACAATTTTAATTATCATTTGTGCTGGAGAAACACTTTTTATGACTTTTTCCCCAATCACTTTATCTTTAATGTCGTTGATGAATTTTTTTGCAACTTCAAGTGAAACGTCAGCTTCAATTAAAGCTATACGTATTTCACGCATGGCAAGATTAAAATCATCTTCAGAAATGATTGACTTTCCTCTCAGTTTACTAAATACAGAATTTAAACTTTCAGTTAACGATTTAAACATAATAGCGTTAGTAGAATACTCATTAAAAAGAGAGAAGAAGCTGAAACAAAACTCACTGAGTTATAATCCAGCACTTCTTTAAGTTTAGTAATATTATTAAAGTATAAACCAGCAAGTGAATTAGTCAAGTTTTGCACTATGCTGGCAAACATTTCTCTAGTTTTAGAGACTAACTTATTGAACAGCAAGACAATATAGGGTATGAAAGCTCTAAAAGTCCAATCAACATCCATTTTAAAATTTATTCTCGGGTAAAATAACTTGCGTAAAGGAATAAACAATAAAGTGGTACATAGTAACAAATTAAATTGCGACAAAATATTTTTTGTGTTGTACACAAAATCGAAAATCGAAGATTTATTGTAAATAGCTAAGTAAGGATTGCCAGTGATTACGCATATAAATGCTAAAATGATCATAGTCATTTTGCCACCCATCTCTGCTAAAGGTTTTGACTTACTTTTTGCAATAAATAAGTAATAAAGAAACTTTAGCCCCACGCTTAAATGAAGCAGCAAATTTAGAACCTTATATAAATTTTTATACCCTTTTAAGGCAACAGTGTTCATTTCAATTTCAGCTGTGATATATGATTTACTGATAAATCCAGCAGTTCCAGGAAATGCAGCCATTGTAAATATTGCGATTATAGCACACATGCCTTCCACTGACATCAGTTTACCTACTCCATTAAAACTAATTGTTTTTGTTCGTGAAATAATCGAATTGCTGACCACAAACAATAATGATTGATAAACAAGGGAGAAGATTATATGCAGTATCAAAATTGGTATTGCCTTTTCCGAAGGGCTGAGTAAACCTCCTGCAATAATCAGCAAGCCCACTTGTCCTACAATATTATAGCATAAAAATCTACGAATATTTTGCTCAAGAGAAGCAAATATAATGCTGTAAATTGCAGTGATGGCGCCTACAAGCGCTAATATTTCAGTACAATCTTGCCATAGGTTATAAGTGTGTAAAAGCATCACTAAAAAAGAGACTTTAGTGGTAAATAAAGAGAGATATGTAGTGCCATGTAGCGATGCAGCAGGATATGCATCGACAACCCAAAACGAAAAAGGAAAACAAGCGCAGTTTATCAATAAACCTAAAATTATCAGGCTAGTACTTTGCAGTGCCAATCCTGCTATTAATATAACTCCAACGAAAAAGTGTACACAAGCGTACCTTATTGCAGGTCCACTATCTCTACAGCCAGCTGCGATAGTAAAAAATGCACTGACGGTCATTAATTCACAGAATATTATAACCAATATCATATGTTCAGATAAAACTGCATAAAGTGAACTAATAGTGTAAGCAGCAAAAGATAGCATCTCTGAAAAAGTCAAATTTTGTGCTGGTAGAACAGCTAAAAATGCAACTGATAAAAAAGATATTAGTATGGTACGAAAAGATAAATCAAAATCTAGAATTGGGAGAGACCAATTTACTGCAATGCTCAAATTTTCAGGTAATTTTAGGACTATAACTATTAATACAGTCAGTAGAAGTAACAGTGACGATTTATAAAGTTGCACAATAATTAAAACCAATATGGTTTATGCTATCTCAATATATGAATAAAATCAATTTGCATATTAACCACTAATTAAACTAATTATCATATAATTATATCAGGGTTTAGAGGGTTATAGAGAAACCGGTCAGATTAGGTTTTTAATCTAATCTGACCGATAGCTTTAATAGTGAGGTAAGCTTTAATATAGCACTCCTAATTCATAACGCTACACTCGTGCATAATTTATTTTTAATTTGTGCACGAGCGTTAGTAAATTATTTACTTTTTGAAATAAAATTTGGCATCACTTTAATATTGAGACTTAGTAAACCTCAGTAGGGCTGCCAGTTGGGCCCATAAGAATTATTTGCTCGCCTTCCCTTAAGTGTCTGCATAAATTAGTGGAGCCGCCGGTTTCAAGCACAATAGTGGAAATAAATCCTTTTTTTTTGTCTACTTCAGTGCCGGTTACGGCTATACCTTCCATAGCAAGCTTCGTATCATTGGCTTTTCTGCCATTGGTTTCAAAATTTTGCAATCTAAAGAATTGCCCAGGCTTAAAATTCTTTGCCGCAAGTGGTGCTTTGATCACTATTTCCACAACTTTGTCTGTTAAATATTGAACTTTTATAACCTTTGCAGTGAATTGCTCTTTGATCTTATTAAAGAATTCTTTGTTAGCCAGGTCTTCAACACTTGACCACGCATTTTTTTTCTGGCCCACAACATCACACACTGGAATGACAGAAACGAAGCTATTAACTCCACTCAAAAGCTGAGAAATAATAGGGTAACCGTTCTTAGCACTTGCCATAGCTTTCACGACGCTGCCGCTATACGAAGGATGAAGATCACCAAAAAAGCTAATTGTTTTATTGCCTTGCTTATATACTAATATTCTATCTTTATTTTGCATTTTAGGAGAGAATATTGGATCTATTTCTTTTCCTGATGAATTCAAATGAGTAAAATACCCATTACTTAATTTAAAATGCTTTTTATCTTCTGTTGCAATAACTGTATTTGGCTCAGTACCTGCTGCTATAAAAATAGAACGTGCTTTTATACGTTTGATTTCGCCGGATTTTGTGTCTATTAGTTTTATTGATTCAGCATGGTTATATTTATTCGTCACAACTTCAACTGGTTCTAAGTTTTCAATAAAATAAATCCCTTCTGACAGTGCATTTTGCACCTCTTCGCTATTTAATCGATAACTTGGTGAATCTTTTAGCTCTTTTCTATATACAACTTTCACTCCCCCCAAGCTCTGCATTAACTCTAATATTTTTATTTCTCTACTCTCTTTTTTTGCTAACTCTTGCTCTGCTTGGATCAATTGTGCGTGCGATATAAATTCATTCGCAATTTCGCGCTCTTCTTCTGTCCAATCTTTTTCAACACAGTCCTTTCCATACTTATCAACTAATATCTCATAACGAAGAAGAAATTTTTCTACTTGAATTGGATAATACGCTAAAGCTTCAGTAGCAGTGTCAATCGCAGTAAGCCCCGCACCTATGACAACTATCGGCATGCGCACTTGCAGATTTGCTATAGAATCAAATTTAAGAGCGCCAGTCAATTGTAACGACATAAGAAAGTCAGATGCCATACGCACTCCACGAGCTAGTATATTCTTTATTTTGATCATTCGTGGCTTGCCAGAGCCAAGTGCTAGGGCGATGTGATCAAAACCCAAGTTGAAAGCATCATCAACATTAATCGTGCCACCAAAACGAATGCCCCCATAAAGTGCAAAATTTTCACGTCTTTCTAGTAATAACCTGATAATTTTTAAGTAATTCTTATCCCACCGAGAAGTAATGCCATATTCTGCCACCCCACCAAACCCATCTGCCGTGCGTTCACTCAATTTTTCGTGTTTGAAATCTTTAATTAGCTGGAAATTATCAATCAAAGGTTCAATCTTTAGTCCATCAATGGCGATAACGTTATGTCCATCATTCAACAAATGATGAGCTAAATTAAAACCAGCAGGACCAAGGCCTGCAACTAGAACGTTTTTTCCGGTGTTTTCTCTTGGCAATGAACGCTGAAAATTTAAAGGATTCCAACGGCTGAGCAGAGAATATATTTCAAATCCGTACGGTAAACTAAGCATATCATCCAAAATCCTTGTTTCAATCATTGGCACATTCACGGGTTCTTGTTTCTGATATATGCAAGAGTTCATGCAGTCATTGCATATTCTGTGCCCAGTAGCCGCACATAATGGGTTATCTATCATCACAATTGCAAGGCTTGCTATGCTGTAGCCTTCGCTTTTCATCAGATTCATTTCTGATATTTTCTGTTCTAGTGGGCAGCCATGCAGCTCAACTTTTAGTGGGGATTGTTTAAAAGTATTGTCGTTATTAATTAGCCCCTTTGAGCAGCTATCCTTATTCTGCTTATGACAGAATATGCAGTAGTGAGCGTTATCTAATGCTTTATTCAAACTCACCTTTTTGCTTGTTAGATCAAAACCATATCGTCTTTTTACTTCATTTGAATACAGCACTTCAACTTTGTCTACTTCTTTTTTAGAAAATGGTATGAGATTTTCATGGTCAATTTTCCTATGGATACTAAAGAGTATACTCTGTTTATTTTTTACTCTCCACGCTGCATATTGTGCTGCAAGTTCTATTTCTTCTTTGTGATTTTCTTTATCTTCAAACCAATGCATCACCTGCTTGGCAAAATTTTTTTCTGTTGTTGGCAAAGTGAGAAAATGACTTAGTTTGTTAGTAATATCTATATTCGCCACATTAGTGTATTTCTTCAATGCGTAGCGTTGGACAAATAACCTTTTGCATTTATATATTACAGCAAAGTCATTGTGTTTTTTCTTTAGCTCCTCTATTTCTTTTTCAATATTGAAAAGTTTTGCAATAAATTCATCAAGTAAATATGAGAGGTCTATTATTAACTGACTATCTGTCATCCAAGTAGCTGACACTGGGATCCGTTCTTCTTGTTTTCTAGATCCCAGTGTCAAGCACTGGGATGACGGGGGGTGACACTGGGATGATGGGAGGTGACACTGGGATGACATCGAAGAAGAAGCTGCTTTTTCTCTTGCTTCAATTAATGAACAAAACAAGCTTTCATCACATGATTTAATATAATTCAAAAATGTCTCATCTAATTTTATTAATCCATCACGAGTATATAGATTCGAAAATGAGATGTTGAAATTCAGTTGCATTGCTATATTATATAGTGCGCACACTATAGAGATAGTTTTTTATAGATGAAAATTACTGAATTTGCGTGTTTTGCAACATAGCTAAAATCGTTGCTTCTGCAACCTTTTCTTCACCAACACACGCAATACACTCAAATTTACATGCACTTAAACGTGCGTTTTTAACATTAGCTTGCAGAATCAGTGTGTCCCCTGGAGTGACTGGCTTTCTGAATTTTGCATTTTCAATAGACATAAAGTAAATAGCTTTGTTTTCTATTGTACCTTGACTTTCTTTACCAAGAACACATATAGCAGATGCTTGAGCTAGAGATTCAATTATCAAGACTCCTGGCATTATTGGATGACCAGGGAAATGGCCAATAAAAAATGGCTCATTGAAAGTCACATTTTTGATTGCTTTTATACTTTTACCAGGATCACACTCTATAACCCTATCTACTAAGAGAAACGGATAAGAATGTGGTAGTATTTTTATAATATCACTGATATTAAATTGCATAAGTCTATTCAATGCCTTTTAAAGCAAATTCAGGTATTTCTTTGTTTATATTGTTTAATACCACATCTGATAAATCAACTTCATCCATGGAGTATAAAACTTGGTTCTTTTTTGAAATAAATAGTACCAAATCTATGTTGTTTTTTTCTGCCGTTCTTTTAGCAACTTCTTTTATTTTATTAAAAACACTCTCTACTGCGTCTCTATAGCTTTCTTCTAAATGTAACATTTTTTTAGCGTAATTATCTCTAGTATTTACAGTATGCTTATTAAATTGTCCTGTCTTTTCCTTTTTTGCTTCTTCTGACAAAAGGTCAAATTCTTCTTTTGATGGCTTAAGTTTTTCTAACTCATTTTCGAATTCTTGTTGTAATCTAGAATTCTGCTCCTTTATTTGTTGTTGTATATTTTGCAGAGCAAGAGATTCATTGATGACTTTGTCACTATCGATAATTGCAGCCTTTGTGTTCTGAGGTTGATATCCTACAAACTTATACCCCACAAATAAGGAAATAATTAAGGCAATAACTGATATAAATAACTGTATATATTTCATTCAAATCCCCGCTTCAATAGAAAATTTAACATTTGGTGATGGTACTATATCATAAGATTCCTTTACTAAAGGAAACCCGAAATCCAATCTAAGTCTACCAAAAGGAGAAGGCATTGAAAAGCCAAAACCTGGTGACACTCTTATAAGCTTACTATCATTATATGGATCTTTATATTTCCCATTTTTATCATCTAAGCCAAAAAGTGTCGCATAGTCAACAAATAATGAGCCTTTGATACCAGCATAGTCATATAGTTTTGGTAGAGGAAAATCCACTTGCTGTGTTAGATTAAAATAAGTTTTGCCTCCCAATGAGCTTTTATTTTTGTCTTCTGCTCTTGGTCCAATACCGGAAAGGTCAAACCCTCTAATCTCATTACCCCCTTTAAAAAAGTGCTGGCCAATGTTTAAATCTTCATCGGTATAAGAAAAAATATGACCTGCCGCCATCTTAAAGCGTAGTATTATGCTATCGTCAATTTTACTTAATATAGGATGCGTGTAAAAAGACAAGAACTCAGATTTTAGGAAGTTTACATTCCCTCCCAATCCTGAAATATCCTGACTTATACGCAATAAATATCCTTCTTTTGGAGCATAAAGATTATCCAGTTTATTATACGCTAATGTGTATCCTACTGATGAAATCTGATGTTCACCTTCTTGCCCCTTTATTATATCAGAAATGTCATTGTCTTTTCCACCCTTATTATCCATGTTTATACGGTTATACTTGTAAGAGTAGCGAATGGAATTAGTTAAGTTTTCTATAACTTTGTATGATAATTTTGTTGAAAATCCCATGTCACAACTATCGAAGCTAGTGTGTGGTTTATCTTGTTTTTCATAAAATATGCCCACACCTAGTGATGTATCAGAATCGTTAAAATTATTTTCAACAACCTCTACATTAGTAGAAAGTGAATATTTATTTTTCTCAAGAGCAAAAGAGAGCTCTTTACCACTACCAAATAAATTACGATCTGTGAAATCAGTTTTTACAAATACTCCGCCAGGAAAGGACATACCTCCTGCTAAAGATAATGAGGCAGTTCTTTTTTCTTTAACATTTAAGTCAAGATTTACTGCATCGTCATTAACTGCGTAACTATTTACTTTCACTGTTTCAAAAAAATCACTACTCATTAGTTTTTTACGTGACTTTTGAATCTCAGATATATTGTACGCATCACCTTCTGCTACACTTAGCTTACTTCTGATCACTTTATCTAAAGTGCGATCGTTACCATCAATTGTAATTTGATTTATATAAATCTTTTTACCCGGCAGCACTCTGTAGGTCACATCTACAACATTGTCACGTTGTGCATACTCTGGATTAACTTTTGCAAATATATATCCTTTCTCATTTAAATATTTGTTTATTTTTTCTACTGTATTATTAATTTTAACTCTATTAAATATCTTATCGTTTTCCTCTGTTATAAAATCCAATATTTCTTCTTTTAGGCTCAAATCCTGAATTTCAGTTTCAATATTAACCTCATTATTTCCAAACAAATACTGCTGTCCTTCGTCAATCAAAAAAGTCAACTCTATCTGATTGTTATTATCAACCTCAACAATCGGTTGAATATTATTTTGAATATATCCTTTAGATGAATAAAAACGATCAAGCAATTCTGTATTAATCAATAAATATTGTGGTGAATAACGAGTTCCGCCCTTAAAAATGGCTCTAAATAACTTACTAAATATATCGTTACTATGTCTTTTGATAACTTGCTCTAGCTTATTTTCAGAAAAGTTTTTGTTGCCTATAAATCTTATATCCTTAATTTTAGAGGTTTTACCTTCTTTTATTTTAAAAATTAGATTGACCCTATTACTATCAAGCTTATTCAGCTCATATGCAACGTTAACACCAACCTTACCATTATTTCTATAAGTAGTGATTAAATTCATTAAATCGTTTTGCAATTTTGTTTCAGTGAAAATAGTTAGCAATTTTGACTGAATCACATTATTTAGTAACTCTTTGCTGTTAAATAATTTATTACCCTTTAATATTATCTTGTTAATTAGTGGATTTTCTTGAATTTTTACTACTAAATTTTTTTCATCATCAACATAAGCGTTAACGCTAGCAAACAACTTTGTTTGATATAAACCTTTTATAATTGAATCTATATCATCGTCGTCTACATAGCTACCAGGTTCTAACTTTATATAAAACCCTATTGTTTGATTGCTTACTCGCTCATTGCCAATGCATTTGATATCTTTTATCTGTACTTTTTCCTTATTTTCTAAAGCAACAAGTAGAGCGGGAAAGGAGATAAAAATTACTATTAGTATGTAAAATAGCTTTTTCATATTTATTTTAAAAAAGACTCCTAATATCATTCGAAATTGCAATTGCCATCAGCAAGAACAAAATGAAAGTACCAAAGGTAGCCTCATATTTTTGATATTTCAAACTTAAATCTCTACGTATAACTGCTTCTATAATATAACGAAATAAATGCCCACCATCCAGTAGCGGAATTGGTAGCAAGTTAATCGCAGCTAAATTAGCTGAAATAATTGCCATAAGATACACAACCATAATAAATCCTTTTTTGGCTGATTGCCCTGAATATTTTGCAATTTTTATTGGTCCACCTATTTCACTTGCACTTCTCTTACCAACAATAATTTGAAAGATAGCTTTGATCGTTAAGCACATAGTGTGGTAAGTTTCACTTACTGATAAGCTCACAGCCCCAAGAAAAGACGACTGCTTTAATGTATTGACTGAAATAATCCCTATAGTTTCTCTTTCTATTATATTGCCAAAGACGTCTCTACCCTCAACTGTCAATGGAGTCAGGCTAGTTCTACGCTCCTCATTATTTCTGCTATATTTAATTTCCATTCTCGTCTTGGGGTTCGACATTATCACACGTGAGATATCTTCAAAGTATTTTATTTTATGCTCATTGATTTGTGTAATAGTGTCACCTGGTAATAGGCCAGCTTGTTTGGCTGCACTTCCTTCAATTACATCCCTAATCACCGGTGGAGTGTGGTAATAACCTGCCGTGCTAAAAAATACTGTAAAAGCTATAACAGCAAGTATCATATTTGCAAAAGGTCCTGCAAAAATTACTGCTGCTTTCTTGTATCGTGGTTTTGTATGAAATGAATACAACTTTTCTTCTTCAGTTAATTCTTGTTGATCAGCCGGGACGCTTGCTGCATTGCTATCCCCTAGCATTTTAACGTAACCACCCAATGGAACAGCGCTTAATTTCCATCTAGTTCCAGACTTATCGTTAAAACCAAAAACTTCAGGACCAAAACCTATAGAAAAAGATTCAACTTTAACTTTGCATGCTTTAGCAACAATATAATGTCCATATTCATGCACGAATACTATGACAGAAATTATTAAAGCAAATGATAAAAAATAATATATTCCATCGCTAAATTGATGGATAAGATTAGAAATTAACTCCACCTGTATATTTAAATCTTAACAAAATGTTAAGTATATTAAAAAGCGCCTCGCTTGACAAGTATTTAGTTTAACTTTTAAATTAAAAAAAGTTTAATTGTAATGACAGATACCTCACTACTCAGAAGAAAATTGATGTATAGAAGTTGGCATAGGGGTTGCAAAGAAACCGATATACTTTTAGGGCATTTCGCATTGAAATATCTTGATAAATTTTCCTTGAGCGAACTAATCGAATACGAAAAAATAGTTGATCTTGATGATTACGAATTATATTGTTACATAACTCGTAAGACAAACCTCCCTCCTGGCTTAAATAGTCAGATAGTCAATTTAATTGCTTGCTTTATTGAAGCTAATCCTTTATGCACTCAATAATCTTATTTACCTTATCTAGTACCTCAGTATATTCTATTCTTTTCTCGTTTCTATACTTTTCGCGCTCTTGATTTGCTTCATCCAACCGCTTTGTTAATTCTAAAATTTTATCCTCAAGAATTAGCGCTGCAAGTAAGAAATTTAATGCATCCGAACCCTTACCTCCAGTTTTTTGAGATACAGAACCAACTAGCTTGTCAAAATTATTAACAAGGCGTAATAAATGGCTCTTCTTCCCACTCTCGCAAGATATTTTGTATGTGTTATTACGTATAACTATTTCTACTACTTGCATATGGTGCTAAAAATTTCTATCGTGCAGTATAAACTCAAACCCCTACTTTCATCTTATTTATGGTATAAATTTTTATTCATTTATCAAATCAGATAATTTTTTACTGCTACGAAAATATGTTTTAAAGTATTGATTCTTTGTAAACTTCTGTAACATTAAATGGCTTGTTCCTTTCAAGTTATAACTTCTAACTGAAAAAGAACCAAACCCCCTAATTTCAACTCTATTATGATGTTTCAATGTGCTTGAAAGTATCCCAAAAAATCTATCAACTATAGCTGCTATAACAATCTTATCTAAAAAAGGATGTCTTTTTGCTACCCTCGCTATTATATCAGACTTTGTTGCCATTTATATGAAGCCAAAATAAGTAAACCTTATCACTTAGCAGATAATACTATGTTATATTCTTCAACACCCAATACTTCAACTTCTATTTTTTCTGACATAGAGAACTTTTTATTTTCCGGTAAATGTTCTTGGTCTATTAGAAGGGTTACATCGTTCTCAACTTCAACGACTAGTCCATTATCCTCTCTCTTACCTACAATAACCTGTATTTTATCGCCTACCTTAACTTTCTTTATCAGTTCTTCAAGAGGATCATACTCTATTTGTTTTATTCCAAGATAAATTCTTGCCCGATTCACGTTAGCCCTTATTACTTTTGCTTCTATTTTATCACCTACATTATACTTCTTTATCTCATCTGAGCTATTTTTAGACCAACTTAAATCTTTCACATATATTGTCCCTTCTACGTTCTCATCTATTTCAGAATCATTGAAAGCAACAGATACATATGAGCCGGTATTATTCTTCACTTCACCAGAAACAATAGAACCGGGAGGATATTTATTGATAAATACTTGCCAAGGGTTGTCTACACACCTTTTCATGCTTAAACTCATCCTACTCTTAGCAATGTCAATACCGAGAATTTTTACATATACTTCTTGTCCCCTTGTTACGAGACTACTAACTGGTAAATTACTCTTAACCCAAGTTATCTCTGACGAGTGCACTAAACCTTCAATTCCAGGCCTAAGCTCAACAAACAATCCATAATCTTCTATGCTTGTTACATAACTCTTATGCACACTATCAACTGAATATTTTGACTCTGCATCTTGCCAAGGGCTATCTTCTAGCTGCTTCACACCCAAGGAAATTTTAGCATTTTCCTTATCTATTTTTATAATTTTAACTTTTATAGTCTGGCCACAAGCAAAAACTGCAGATGGATGACTTACCCTACTCCAAGAGATATCTGTAATATGTAGCAATCCATCTATAACTCCCACTACATCTGATTCATGAATACCGACAAATACACCGTAATGAGTAATGCTTTTTATTTTCCCTTCTATTATATCGCCTTCATTTAAAGATTCTAAAAATTTAATTTTTTCACCAGCGTGTAATTTTTCTAACACCAGCTTTCTTGATACTACAATATTGCCCTGCTTCTTATCCATTTTAAGCACGATGAACTTTTGTTCAGTTTCAACAAGGTGCTTAGCGTCTTTTACTTGCTTCAAATCCACATGACTCAGCGGTAAAAAGGCACTTATTCCGTCACCAAGATCAACAATAAAGCCACATTTAATTGAGCGTTTAATAACTCCACTTACTTCAGCCTTTGTAACTGTATATTCTTCCAACTTATTCCATTTCTCATCTCTAATTGCTTTTTCACGGCTAAGAACAACATTACCATGATAATCTTCAATTCTTTCCACATAAACTCTAATTTTCGAGCCAATAACAACCTCATCATTATACCCGAGCTCCTTGATCAGAATTCTCCCATCAGACTTTAAACCAATATCAACCACAACGTCATTAGGGTTTATTCTTGTAATTACACCTTCTACCACATCTCCTTCTTTAATTTTATTAATAAAAGAATCCTCAAATAAGACATTATCCTGATCCTCAAATTGACCTTGAAATATCTCTTCTATAAACTTGTTTGATGATAGCTTTCTGATAGTAACCGGTAGATTTATGGCTGAATCATTATTATTCATGCAATGTGACCTTTAATTTAAACTTTATTAGAACTCACATATTATATAATATTAATAATTATTGACAAGTAATTTTTCGTTAATTTATTTCGAGAATTATTTGAGCTATATAAAATATAGTGAGAAAATTGTATATGTATCAAGAATATGCTATTTAAGGATAGTAAGTGGATTAGGTCGTTTTCCAGAAGGTCCAGATTAAAACCGGATGTTGATGAAACATTGGAAAAATATTCTATCCAAAATAGTAAGAAATCTATAGAAGAGATCATAAACTCGCACAAAAGAATATGGGTAGAAATAGGCTTTGGCAACGGTGAAAATATGCTTTACCAGGTGCTCAATGAACCTGATCTATTATTTATAGGATGTGAGCCCTACTTAAAGGGGGTTTCTCGCTTGCTAACAAACATAGAAATACAAAACATAAAAAACATTTTAATATGGACAGAAGATGCAAGAGAATTGATTGCCAATTTTCCTGACAACAGTGTTGAAAGATTCTTTATCCTCTTTCCAGATCCATGGCCAAAAAGAAGTCACAATAAAAGACGATTAATTAATACGGAATTTTTAAATTTATTAGCAAAAAAAATACTTATAACAGGGGAAATATTCATTGCAACCGATCATCAGAATTATGCAGAGTGGATAGCATCGCATATAAAGCAGTGTAACTCTTTAATCTATAGGGAAGACGATTTCACAAGTTATACTCTTACAAAATACCACAGAAGAGCGCTCAAAGATCAGCGTAAAGTGAGGTTCTTTAAAGTAAGTGTTATTAATAATTTGCAGACTATGGATCAATAGAGTTTTTGCATATCTCTTTTACGTTAGCTATAGATGAAAAATAATAGACTTCTTGCATAACCATATAACATTGAAATAGAAACGAAAAAATTGCTTTACAAACTCCGCCAGCCCCCTTATTATAAGAATGAAGCTATTTATTTATCTTCTCTGTACAGATTAAATGACAAAAAAACTCACGTATCTGGCGTCTCATGTTTAATTTTTTGCACTATGTGCACTCTATGTCTTTATCAAATTTCTAGGTTTTGACCTATACAAGCTGAAATACGCTTATAAAGCATTTAAAACATTAAAAAACGCCAACTTAAAAAATGGATAGTGAATAATTAGCTACCCTAGGGTTTCTTTTGCCTTTTTTTCTGTTTAGTAAATTTCTTAATGTTTATAATTTAGATTAGTTGCGGCTTAAAAGCAACTGAATCGCGGTTATTAAACGTTTAGAATAAAAAAACGCCATACTTGAAAGTATAATGTAAGTAATTAGCCAACCACGGGGCTTCTTTTGCCTTTTTTTTCACTTGGTAAATTTCTTAATGTTTATAGCTAAAAGAATCCAAGAGAGCTACTTGGATGATACCTTTTTTCTACTTAGTTTGGGTTATGCAAGAAGTCTAATGAAATAAAGAGGAAGAAATAGCTTTAACTACTTTTCCTCATAAAGGAATAGCAAATTTTTTAAGTTTCTCTTTAACCAACGGGCTCCCATGAGGAGAGGAGAGTAAAGATCTTTTTTCATAGATATCTTAACACTTTTTTCTTCTTTTGTAGTTGGCGTACGAGTAAGAAAGTGAACCTTTGGTGCACCACTAATTATTGCCATTGGTGTTTGCTCTGCCCCTTCTCCCATAACTAAAACAGCAGATGTTGCCAGTGCATCAAGAAGATTGACTTGTGTTACTTGCAGTGATTGATTATAAAGATCTGGCTTGCCTATATAGGAATAAAGTGGTTCAAATCCACACCAACCAAGAGCAACGCCCGTAACCCCATGACGCATAGGTGTTACATTACTATCTGTAATCAAAATACCAAGATGTTTTATGCAGTGTTTTGTCTTGAGATAGTTCCATATTGATAGAGCTTCTAAGAAACTTCCCATTAGTTATTCCTGTTGAACTAGGCTCTGTGGACAAAATTTTAGAGAAGCCATACAAGAGCTCCAACAAAATTGAGAAAACCCATAAAAACCTCAGCAGTTTTATCAAATCTGGAAAAAATGCGCCTAAAATTTTTAATTTTACCAAAAAAACACTCAATCAAATGACGTTCTTTGTAGATATGCTCATCGTAATACCTTTGCACTTTTCGATTCCGTTTTGGCGGAATAACTACTGTACATCCCTTGTCTTCAAGACTTGTAACAAAGGCATTGCTATCGTAGCCCTTGTCAGCTACTACAGTAGAGTTATAGATACTTTCGGTCAACACTTGTGCCTGCGTAATTTCATTTCTTTGACCAGGAGTCAGAGTAAATTTAAGTGGATTTCCAAGTGCATCGACAAGCGCATGTATTTTAGTTGTAAAGCCACCTTTGCTCCTCCCTAAAGCTTCTTGATCCTTGGAGTTTTTTGTATATCCAGATGAACATGGATGGGCTCGGATGATCGTACCGTCGATTATAGCAACTTCTAAATCAGGCTCTTGTTTAGTATATTCAAGCAATTTTTTCCAGACATCTCTTTCACACCATCTTTTAAATCGCTTATGTATACTCCTGTAATTACCATAAGTTTTTGGTAAAAGTCTCCATTGGCAACCACTTCGCACTATGTACCACACTGCCTCTATGAATATTCTTAAACGTTTTTCATCTTTGCTGTGCATTCCTTTTACGCTTTTTATGAACTCTAAAATTTGTTTCCAATTTTCCTCTTTGATGTAATATTGCATATGGTAGTTTCTCCATTTTTTACCTATTAGGCTAAACTACCATCTTTTTCTCTCTTTTCATATTTTTTGTCCACAGAGCCTAAGATATAACCGAACTCCTGTGCCTTTTTGATTAAATTTTTTACAACTTTCTCTTTGTAACGTGTTTCATAATAATCTATTCCTCTTTCTACATATTCTTGTCCATACTTCAACATACTATAAAAGATACATGCTAATTTCCTTGCCGTAGCAGTAATCGCTTTTGGTGCACCTAGTCGTTTTTTTAACCTTCTACAATATGCACCTATTCCGCTATTGCTTCTTGATACACAGTGAGCAGCCATTCGAAATGCATTCGCGGCACG
Source organism: Wolbachia endosymbiont (group A) of Anoplius nigerrimus (assembly GCF_947251795.1). Taxonomy (GTDB): domain Bacteria; phylum Pseudomonadota; class Alphaproteobacteria; order Rickettsiales; family Anaplasmataceae; genus Wolbachia. The sequence continues at coordinate 770,146 of NZ_OX366385.1, forward strand.
ATTAATGACTTTACGTGTTCTTGTGCTAAACACTTTTTCCCCTGTAATTTTATTAGCAGGGCTTAGCCCCAACCACGAAGTAAAATGCTTTTCTGATCGCCATTTATTATAGTTAATACCAACTTCCGAAATGATAGTTTGTACAGTTAGTATATCCAATCCAGGAATTTTGGTAAAATCTATACCAGTTACTCGATATAATTCTTCATGCAAAGCAAAGTTTGGTTTACTTTTTCTATACTTATTTTTCTCTTCACCTAACTTTTTACTCTCATCAGACTTTGTCTCAAATGTTTTATAATATTCTTCAATGCTCCTGTCACATTCTGCTACTTTTTCCTGATAAATATTATATAGCTCAAATTCTTGCTTTAATGTAAATAGGTGTTCTTTCCTATAGTTTCCTGCTAATGCTTTTGCAATAACAGATTTATCACTTTTTATTCGTCCATCTCTTAGAGCATGTCTTCAAACTGAGTAGAAAGAAGTTAAGAAGTATGGTATAAGGTACATTTTAAGATGTACCCAAGCGATATAAGTGACAAAGAATGGAAGACAATAGAGCCATATTTTGAACCTAAAAAGACCGGCAGACCAAGAAAACATAGTATTAGAACAATTATTAATGCAATCCGCTATATGATGAGAACAGGATGTCAATGGAGACAACTGCCTAAAGATTTTCCACCATGGAAAACCGTATATAGTTGTAATTCGCGCTTGAAAAAAAGTGGAATATGGCAAGAAATTCATGATTTTCTAGTTAAAAAAGTAAGAGAGATGATTGGTAAAAATAAGACTCCATCAGTAGGTATAATTGATAGCCAGTCAGTGAAAACTACTCAAAAAGGGGATCCAGAGGATATGATGCTGGCAAAAAAATAAAGGGCAGAAAACGCCATATTATTGTAGATACTGTGGGTCTTGTAATTGCTGCTGAAGTACAGAGTGCAAGTATTCAAGATCGTGATAGTGCTCTAAATCTTTTTGCCCAAGCTAAATGCAAAGTTCCAACTTTACGTAAGTTTTTTGCTGATCAAGGGTACATAGGTAAATTACAAAACAGATGCTTATTGGAAACGGGATGTTTATTAACGATTGCCAAGAAAATAGTTGATACAGGATTTCAAGTTATTCCCAAACGTTGGATTGTTGAAAGAACTTTTGCCTGGCTTTCCAATTTTAGGCGCATGAGTAAAGATTACGAGCATTCTCCTCTCACCTCAAAAAACTATATCTTCTTTAATATGATCACTATTATGCTTCACAAATTAGCTCATTCTTCAGTTTGAAGACATGCTCTTAGAACAAGCAGTTTTGCAAACCACTTGTTTTTGACAAACGGAAATGATTTTTGATGTGATAGCAAGAACAACTTCCTCTCTTAGCAACTCTGAAACATAGCGATCAAGAACCTGCTCTAATACTTCTCCACATTCAATGCGGTGGGTATAAATTGCTTTAACATACATACTATTACATCAAAAAGTTTCTCATAAAAGCCCTCTTGCCTGTTGTTTCAGTTGGCATAATTTACAATTAAGAGACTTAATGAGCTTCACAATTTTTTCTTCCATCTTTGTCACGTGTTAACCTACATATAGTATAATCTTTTGTTTTAGCAAGAGCGGTTTTATACCATCCATCAAGAAGTGTTAAGTTGAAATATACATCACCTTCATAAGGTCTGTGAATTTCTGTTATGATAAACTCTGAAATTAGATCATACTCCAAAAAAAGGTGCGCTATTTGTGCTCCACCAATCATGAAGATTTGAGGGTAACTCCAATTACCTTGGATTGACAAGAACTCTTGCATAGAAGAAACAATAGTGCATTCTATGCCTTTATTAAAACAAGGACTTAATTTGTTACGAGAAAAAACAATAGGCTTTAATATGTTTTGGGGTATTATCTCAAATGTTTTTCTTCCCATAACAATAACTTGTTTGTCAGTCACCTGACGAAAATGATCTAACTCACTTGGATAATGCCAGGGCAATCCATTATTTATTCCAATCACCCCCTTTGGATCAACAGCCATAATTCCGATAATCTTCATTCCTGTAAAGCAGCTTGAGCTACAAAAAATCGCATGTGATCACGCACATTATGCACTCGAAGGAAATCAACCTTGTTGTGCAATGCAGATGATAAAGCAATTGTTTCTAAATCTCGGTTAAAGACAGGTTCTGTAGAAAAAGAAGAAATAAATAACTTTCTAGGCTCTGTGGACAAAAAATATGAAAAGAGAGAAAAAGATGGTAGTTTAGCCTAATAGGTAAAAAATGGAGAAACTACCATATGCAATATTACATCAAAGAGGAAAATTGGAAACAAATTTTAGAGTTCATAAAAAGCGTAAAAGGAATGCACAGCAAAGATGAAAAACGTTTAAGAATATTCATAGAGGCAGTGTGGTACATAGTGCGAAGTGGTTGCCAATGGAGACTTTTACCAAAAACTTATGGTAATTACAGGAGTATACATAAGCGATTTAAAAGATGGTGTGAAAGAGATGTCTGGAAAAAATTGCTTGAATATACTAAACAAGAGCCTGATTTAGAAGTTGCTATAATCGACGGTACGATCATCCGAGCCCATCCATGTTCATCTGGATATACAAAAAACTCCAAGGATCAAGAAGCTTTAGGGAGGAGCAAAGGTGGCTTTACAACTAAAATACATGCGCTTGTCGATGCACTTGGAAATCCACTTAAATTTACTCTGACTCCTGGTCAAAGAAATGAAATTACGCAGGCACAAGTGTTGACCGAAAGTATCTATAACTCTACTGTAGTAGCTGACAAGGGCTACGATAGCAATGCCTTTGTTACAAGTCTTGAAGACAAGGGATGTACAGTAGTTATTCCGCCAAAACGGAATCGAAAAGTGCAAAGGTATTACGATGAGCATATCTACAAAGAACGTCATTTGATTGAGTGTTTTTTTGGTAAAATTAAAAATTTTAGGCGCATTTTTTCCAGATTTGATAAAACTGCTGAGGTTTTTATGGGTTTTCTCAATTTTGTTGGAGCTCTTGTATGGCTTCTCTAAAATTTTGTCCACAGAGCCTAGATGACCCAGAAAATATTCCGCTGACAAATAACCACGCTGAACGGCAAATTCGGCATTATGTCGTTTATCGCAAAAACTCATATTTTACACAATCAAAGCGGGGAACTTGAGCGGATAATTTCATTATACTTAACTTGGAAACAAAGGGGTCTCAATCCTTCCCAAAATCTCCTATCTATTGTTTCTTAAACCACTCTCCTGAACGGATACGAAAATTAACACAAGAGCTAAAGGCAAATAGCGATCTACCGATTATCGAAATAATTCCACACAATGACAAACTCACTCGATTTTATCAAATTGTTCCGGTGATAGAGTCTGGCAGGGTTTTTCTGCCACAGCAAGCAGTATGGCTCAATGATTTTGAGTACGAAATTTTAATGTTCCCGGAAGTTCGCCATGATGATCAAGTAGACAGTACGGTGCAATATCTGCAATGGACAAGAAAAACTAACACCAGTGCTTTCAGGGTCAGGGACTTTGGCTCCAACCCTAACAAAACACTTAGGTGGCTAAGAACAGTGGATTAGATTAAGCTTAAATTACCTTCAAAAAAAATCAACCTACTATTGAACCTTGTCTCTGCCCGAAGGATTCCGAAGTAACATCCTCAATTTGTGTAGAGATGATACATTGCTTCTTAAAAGCTTGAACCACCTCTTCTCCAGAACGTTTTGGCGATCCTCCTCTAGTATTCTCACAATCCATAGACTCATAACCACTACTTGTTATTGCCTCAGCTTTAGAGCTTACGTTTTCAGCATCAGTCGCCTCCCCTGAAGAGATACCGCTGTCTTTATTATCTTCGGACTTCATCTTTTTAGCTTTTGATTTATCTTTAGCATACTTTAGCTCTTCCAAAAGCGACTCTGTTTCCCAAGGTCCACGAGTATGGTCAAGCCGGTATCCAGCTTTGTATTTCCCAATTGGAATGTCTTCTAATGCGTTTTCATCAGGATAACAGGCTGTAACTGCTTCGCAATGTTTTATCCTATCGTAATATCCTCCTTCTCTTTCTATTCCTTTCACCTTGGAATTTACCAATTCGTACTTTTTAGATTTCACTGCCTCTTCGACAGTGTTAATGTCGATATCTCCTATTTTAATGTCGATATCTCCTGTTTCCGCTTTTTTCTTATACCCATAAATAAAAAGTTTTTTTAAGTTAAATAAGGCACCACGACTTATATTAGCAACAACTGTTGTTTCTTGGTTTTTCTCACAATTAGAAAGAAATTCAAATGGAAACTCATCTAGATCATAGGCTTCTTTCGTCTTCTTTTTTACCTCCTCTAAATATTCTTTTACATCAACACTATCAGGAATTAAACTAGCAATCTTCCCATTTTTTACAATAAAGTTAGTATCAGGAAGGTCGAAATTATTATTACTGTAGTTAAACGCATAAAGCAATTCTTTAAACAAGTTTTTTTCTTCCTCGGTAAGAGGTTTATCAGAAGACTTACGCTTTTCCAATGATGTACCCCTAAACCGTCGTAATTGCTCTCTGAACAACAATTCTACTTCACAAGTGTCACCACTACGGTCAAGCACGTATTTACCTTCTTCAAATGCAATTGGAATTATTTTCATTGCCCCTTCATCAGGAAAACAATCCTGACATGCTTCTTCAATTGCCTCTTCATCAGAAAAACAACCCTCACATGCTTCTTCAAGAGAATCTTTTAGCTGGTGATCTACCCATTCGTCCTTTTCACGTTTCTCTACCTTCTTGACGGCACTAATGTCAATAGCATCTACGTTTTCCCCAAACTTCTGACTAAAAAGGATTTTTAAGTTAGATAAAGCACCACTACTTATATTAGCAACAACTGTTTTTCCTTTTTTTTCTTCATAATTAAGTTTAAATGGAAACTCATTGAGATCGCAAAGTCCTCTTGCTTCTTCCTCACCTTTACAATACTCTTCTACTGCCTGAAAATATTTCTCTCTATCAACATTATCATGGAGTAAACTAACAATTTTCCCATCTTTTGCAAAAAAGTTAGTATAAACACCACCATAAGTATAATTCGTTAAGTTCAATGTATAAAGCAATGCTTCAATCAACTTTTCTTCTTTCTCACTAATGTTAGCACCTGCCTGAGCACCTTTCCATGATGAAGGTCCACTCTGTGACAATGACCATACACTTGGAGCTGGTAATGACCAACGGTTCGGTTGCTGAGACCAAGCACTAGTCCATGCTGGCACATTTTTAGTAGCACCTTTCCATGATGAAGGTCCACTAGAACTCAACTGCGGCGATGGCAGGAACTCTCTACTCGTTCCAGGAACATCCAACTGATTTACTGGAAGCAACACAGGGAACTTTTCCGACTCTCGCCTGGGAGAATCCTTTAATACTCCATCCTGACTTTGCGTGGCAACCTCTGTGTCTGTACCTGCTCAACCGATGATCTTGGATCACCACTTGAAGCACCAGAATTCTCAAGTTTCGGAGGTGAATTACTATCATAACCACTATCTCTGTCTTCTTGCCTTTGTTTAGGCGGTGTTCTTAGTCCACTCGGGCCTGCATGTGTAGGAAAATTGAATGGCGACTGTGCAGGCGACAATGCTTGAAAACGAAGCTCAGGGTCAATGGCCAGTTCATGGTCTTTGTTGATTACAGAGCTTTCCATGATTTTAGTTATCACACAGTGAGAAATGTATGGATTGGAAAAGTCTATACCGTATACCTCACTGCTTCCATTCACTGATAGCTTTGCTTGAGTTCTACCATCAAGATCATTAAGTACAGTATAATTGAATGCACGATTTATATTACCTGCTTCTTCCTTTGTTAAAAGCCTAGCTCCCCTACAATTTTGCATAATAGGTATAAGAATTGAGGCTTCTTTTCTATTTGAAGGGGAAGCACACATAAAGCCATATATTATCACTCCTGTTGATTGACCAATAGATTCTACTATCATATCTTTAAATAACTTCACTCTATGATTAATGCTACTGTCAACTCCAAGATACATACCTTCAAGCCATGTCTTATACCTTATTACACTATCAATAAAACGAGCGTCATCAAAAACGTTCTTGATATATACACTATTACCTTCACCCTTCAGAAGGTTCTTAGGAACATTTTCATATCTTGCTTTCATCCTTGATAAAAACTCACGCTCAAATTGCTTGCGTGATTCTTTATTATCAAAATTACCGTGCCACAAATAATCTTTTTTGTTAGACGCTTTAGTAACTATTCTACAAGCTGGCATACCTTCTAGAATATCTTTTTTAAGTGAAGAAGCCAAATGAGACTTCAAATTAAAAATTACACCCTTATCTATAGGTGCTAGAAACTCAATCCTACCTTGTTCATCTTGAGACCACTTTCCTTTACTGGTGTTAAACGGAAAAGATTCAATATTAAAAATTAAATTAGCTGTATTTAACACTACCTCATCCGTATCTCCTTCTTCAATACCGTAGAACTCACCTACTATCTTCCTTTTTATACTGTCCAGATATCTGCTGCACTGATACCTATCCATACCTTTATCAAATGAAACTACAATACAGTCCTCCCCGTACCTGCTTTGCAACGTAAAATTAGTTTCAACTGTGTTACGATTATAATTATGTACATTAAAAGCGTTAATCAACGCCCTTACTGTTTCTGTATTAGGCATACCAACCTCCCCATTTTTAAATTACAACAACTACCCTTTACTTAACGTTTCATAGAACTACCAGGTTCGTTTTTTTTCTGCTCAGACTGACGCCTCCTTTCTTCTACTCTTCTGGCTGCGTCACTATGGTCATCATATCTTGCTCCTTTAGCATGCGTCACTATTCCACCACCTGGTCCCTTATTCTGCTCATTCCATTCTTTTTCTCCCTTAAACCTTTCCTTACCATTATCATTTGGCATATTGCCCTCCAGTAAAAATATTATGTAATTAATATACTAAAAATAAAATTAAGTGCAAGCACTTTTTTATATTTTTTTTAAAAAAAATTTATTCACTCTTTTTCATAAAATTCAGTTTTCTAGATTCCGCTAACACGTAGCGGAATGACGAATATACCGCCACGAACCGTCATACCGCGATTCATTCGCGGTATCTCATCCGCTAACAAGAGATCCCGCTAACAAGTAGCGGGATGACGGTTGTCAGGGTAGCTGTCATCCCAGTGCCCAGACACTGGGATCTAGTCTTTTTTCCATCAAAAACACTCCCTTCTAACATAAAACCCTACACTTATCAAACCTAATGTACATCCTGGATTCCAGTACTGGAATGACATGGTGAGGCGTCATCCAAGTAGCTGACGCTGGTTTCCATCCAAGAGGGTGTCATCCCAGTGCCCAGACACTGGGATCCAGTCTTTTTTGTCATCTAAGTATTAGCTATCCCCACTATGGTGTCTTTCCTACTGACTGACCTTCTACACATTTCTCAACTTTTACATCATTAGTCAATCCTTTTGGTGGTTGAGCATTACTCACAGAACCTTCATTCTCAGGACCATTCCAAAAACCAACTGGAAAATTGCACTCACAGTCAGCAACAGAGCTTCTAGCAGATTGTTCGGGGGCGTCTTTGCTAGGAATAACAGAGTCTTGAGTATTCGAAGCTTTTCCGTTAGAAACAAGACTAGCATATTGATTCGAAGCTTTTTTGTCAGAAACAAAGCTTTGAGCAGGTTGGCTTGAAGCTTGATAGGTATTGTTGTTACCTTGCCCTGTCTTTTTTTTCCAATCACTATCGCATCTGCGAATATCCTCATCTCGTACCTTCCCCGTCCCCGTTGCAGGCTTTGGAGCAGGTGAATACCCAGCCATCTTTGGTTCCTTAGGCTCCGCTTTTTCTGGTTTTTGTGAACTTTTATTATTCTCATTATTCATAACTTGTTTATGTGAAAGGTCTATCGGAATTTTTAGAGATTCTGGTAAAAGATCAAGCTCTGGTTTGTTCAGAACAACCGGCCTTACAAATCCGGGTGAAACTTCAAAAATGGAAACTGGCACTTTAGGTTTTTCTCTTTCATCCACTTTCATTTCTACGTCTTCGCAAACTTCTTTATTTTCTTCTTTTAATGATGTTTTTTCTGCTTTTTTATCTTCTTTTTCTGTAGATGCCTCTACCGCAGCCGCCAACTCAACTCCAAACATCTCTGCGAACATTGTAACAATCCATCCGACAACGGCCATTTGTAACCTGAGTTTAAGATCTTGCAATGCAGTTAACCTTTCTAACGCCCTTGCAAACTCTTCTTCTGATAACTCACCACTGCCTAATTTCTCCTGCAATTCTTTTATCTCTTTGTCCAACCTCTTGTCCCAACTCAAATCTAAATTATTTGTGAAGATCTTCTTGATTAACTCCTTAAGCTTGTCACGCAAAAACTTCATTATCGCAGCAATCAGGTTCTTTTCTTTCTTCTCCTTGAGCATTTGGTAGATTTTCGGATCATCTACATCTACTTCAAAGAGGTTGAAGAGAGATTCAAAGAAATTCCAGAAATCTCCTAGCACTCTTTCTCTTTCACCATTGAAATAATCTTCATCATCTCCTTCGGTATGTAGCTCTGCTTGAGATGATATTTCATCGATACAATATAATATGTTGCAAATGTTATGCCAAAGAGTATAATAAAATCTACATCAAATACTTTATAAGAAAAAGTGATGGTAGAGGCAAAAGTGAACACTAATTTTGAAAAAGCAGCAAGAATAAAAAATATTATTGAAAGGTTAAATGGCGTCTGATATAATATAGTGTAAAGATGTAAATAATTTTATTGACATCTTTACGTTAACACTTCTTAAATGTTTAGTACTGTAGAATTAAGTTTTATGAAGGGAGTAAAAATGGTGGAAAGCTTTTCAGGTAACAATGAAGACAGTAATTTTATTGAGGGGAAAAAAATAATGGAAAATTTTTCAGATAATAACGAAAACGGTAGCTCAATCTTCCAAGGAAAAATCAGGGAGCAAGATTTCTCTGCGGAGCAGAAGTTAAATGAACTGAAAGCAGCCATAGAGAAGCTTGACAGACAAGATTTGCTCAGAAGGCTCGAGTGTGAGCGTCAGGCTTCTAGTTGTATCGATGAAATATCATCTCAAGCAGAGCTACATACCGAAGGAGATGATGAAGATTATTTCAATGGTGAAAGAGAAAGAGTGCTAGGAGATTTCTGGAATTTCTTTGAATCTCTCTTCAACCTCTTTGAAGTAGATGTAGATGATCCGAAAATCTACCAAATGCTCAAGGAGAAGAAAGAAAAGAACCTGATTGCTGCGATAATGAAGTTTTTGCGTGACAAGCTTAAGGAGTTAATCAAGAAGATCTTCACAAATAATTTAGATTTGAGTTGGGACAAGAGGTTGGACAAAGAGATAAAAGAATTGCAGGAGAAATTAGGCAGTGGTGAGTTATCAGAAGAAGAGTTTGCAAGGGCGTTAGAAAGGTTAACTGCATTGCAAGATCTTAAACTCAGGTTACAAATGGCCGTTGTCGGATGGATTGTTACAATGTTCGCAGAGATGTTTGGAGTTGAGTTGGCGGCTGCGGTAGAGGCATCTACAGAAAAAGAAGATAAAAAAGCAGAAAAAACATCATTAAAAGAAGAAAATAAAGAAGTTTGCGAAGACGTAGAAATGAAAGTGGATGAAAGAGAAAAACCTAAAGTGCCAGTTTCCATTTTTGAAGTTTCACCCGGATTTGTAAGGCCGGTTGTTCTGAACAAACCAGAGCTTGATCTTTTACCAGAATCTCTAAAAATTCCGATAGACCTTTCACATAAACAAGTTATGAATAATGAGAATAATAAAAGTTCACAAAAACCAGAAAAAGCGGAGCCTAAGGAACCAAAGATGGCTGGGTATTCACCTGCTCCAAAGCCTGCAACGGGGACGGGGAAGGTACGAGATGAGGATATTCGCAGATGCGATAGTGATTGGAAAAAAAAGACAGGGCAAGGTAACAACAATACCTATCAAGCTTCAAGCCAACCTGCTCAAAGCTTTGTTTCTGACAAAAAAGCTTCGAATCAATATGCTAGTCTTGTTTCTAACGGAAAAGCTTCGAATACTCAAGACTCTGTTATTCCTAGCAAAGACGCCCCCGAACAATCTGCTAGAAGCTCTGTTGCTGACTGTGAGTGCAATTTTCCAGTTGGTTTTTGGAATGGTCCTGAGAATGAAGGTTCTGTGAGTAATGCTCAACCACCAAAAGGATTGACTAATGATGTAAAAGTTGAGAAATGTGTAGAAGGTCAGTCAGTAGGAAAGACACCATAGTGGGGATAGCTAATACTTAGATGACAAAAAAGACTGGATCCCAGTGTCTGGGCACTGGGATGACACCCTCTTGGATGGAAACCAGCGTCAGCTACTTGGATGACGCCTCACCATGTCATTCCAGTACTGGAATCCAGGATGTACATTAGGTTTGATAAGTGTAGGGTTTTATGTTAGAAGGGAGTGTTTTTGATGGAAAAAAGACTAGATCCCAGTGTCTGGGCACTGGGATGACAGCTACCCTGACAACCGTCATCCCGCTACTTGTTAGCGGGATCTCTTGTTAGCGGATGAGATACCGCGAATGAATCGCGGTATGACGGTTCGTGGCGGTATATTCGTCATTCCGCTACGTGTTAGCGGAATCTAGAAAACTGAATTTTATGAAAAAGAGTGAATAAATTTTTTTTAAAAAAAATATAAAAAAGTGCTTGCACTTAATTTTATTTTTAGTATATTAATTACATAATATTTTTACTGGAGGGCAATATGCCAAATGATAATGGTAAGGAAAGGTTTAAGGGAGAAAAAGAATGGAATGAGCAGAATAAGGGACCAGGTGGTGGAATAGTGACGCATGCTAAAGGAGCAAGATATGATGACCATAGTGACGCAGCCAGAAGAGTAGAAGAAAGGAGGCGTCAGTCTGAGCAGAAAAAAAACGAACCTGGTAGTTCTATGAAACGTTAAGTAAAGGGTAGTTGTTGTAATTTAAAAATGGGGAGGTTGGTATGCCTAATACAGAAACAGTAAGGGCGTTGATTAACGCTTTTAATGTACATAATTATAATCGTAACACAGTTGAAACTAATTTTACGTTGCAAAGCAGGTACGGGGAGGACTGTATTGTAGTTTCATTTGATAAAGGTATGGATAGGTATCAGTGCAGCAGATATCTGGACAGTATAAAAAGGAAGATAGTAGGTGAGTTCTACGGTATTGAAGAAGGAGATACGGATGAGGTAGTGTTAAATACAGCTAATTTAATTTTTAATATTGAATCTTTTCCGTTTAACACCAGTAAAGGAAAGTGGTCTCAAGATGAACAAGGTAGGATTGAGTTTCTAGCACCTATAGATAAGGGTGTAATTTTTAATTTGAAGTCTCATTTGGCTTCTTCACTTAAAAAAGATATTCTAGAAGGTATGCCAGCTTGTAGAATAGTTACTAAAGCGTCTAACAAAAAAGATTATTTGTGGCACGGTAATTTTGATAATAAAGAATCACGCAAGCAATTTGAGCGTGAGTTTTTATCAAGGATGAAAGCAAGATATGAAAATGTTCCTAAGAACCTTCTGAAGGGTGAAGGTAATAGTGTATATATCAAGAACGTTTTTGATGACGCTCGTTTTATTGATAGTGTAATAAGGTATAAGACATGGCTTGAAGGTATGTATCTTGGAGTTGACAGTAGCATTAATCATAGAGTGAAGTTATTTAAAGATATGATAGTAGAATCTATTGGTCAATCAACAGGAGTGATAATATATGGCTTTATGTGTGCTTCCCCTTCAAATAGAAAAGAAGCCTCAATTCTTATACCTATTATGCAAAATTGTAGGGGAGCTAGGCTTTTAACAAAGGAAGAAGCAGGTAATATAAATCGTGCATTCAATTATACTGTACTTAATGATCTTGATGGTAGAACTCAAGCAAAGCTATCAGTGAATGGAAGCAGTGAGGTATACGGTATAGACTTTTCCAATCCATACATTTCTCACTGTGTGATAACTAAAATCATGGAAAGCTCTGTAATCAACAAAGACCATGAACTGGCCATTGACCCTGAGCTTCGTTTTCAAGCATTGTCGCCTGCACAGTCGCCATTCAATTTTCCTACACATGCAGGCCCGAGTGGACTAAGAACACCGCCTAAACAAAGGCAAGAAGACAGAGATAGTGGTTATGATAGTAATTCACCTCCGAAACTTGAGAATTCTGGTGCTTCAAGTGGTGATCCAAGATCATCGGTTGAGCAGGTACAGACACAGAGGTTGCCACGCAAAGTCAGGATGGAGTATTAAAGGATTCTCCCAGGCGAGAGTCGGAAAAGTTCCCTGTGTTGCTTCCAGTAAATCAGTTGGATGTTCCTGGAACGAGTAGAGAGTTCCTGCCATCGCCGCAGTTGAGTTCTAGTGGACCTTCATCATGGAAAGGTGCTACTAAAAATGTGCCAGCATGGACTAGTGCTTGGTCTCAGCAACCGAACCGTTGGTCATTACCAGCTCCAAGTGTATGGTCATTGTCACAGAGTGGACCTTCATCATGGAAAGGTGCTCAGGCAGGTGCTAACATTAGTGAGAAAGAAGAAAAGTTGATTGAAGCATTGCTTTATACATTGAACTTAACGAATTATACTTATGGTGGTGTTTATACTAACTTTTTTGCAAAAGATGGGAAAATTGTTAGTTTACTCCATGATAATGTTGATAGAGAGAAATATTTTCAGGCAGTAGAAGAGTATTGTAAAGGTGAGGAAGAAGCAAGAGGACTTTGCGATCTCAATGAGTTTCCATTTAAACTTAATTATGAAGAAAAAAAAGGAAAAACAGTTGTTGCTAATATAAGTAGTGGTGCTTTATCTAACTTAAAAATCCTTTTTAGTCAGAAGTTTGGGGAAAACGTAGATGCTATTGACATTAGTGCCGTCAAGAAGGTAGAGAAACGTGAAAAGGACGAATGGGTAGATCACCAGCTAAAAGATTCTCTTGAAGAAGCATGTGAGGGTTGTTTTTCTGATGAAGAGGCAATTGAAGAAGCATGTCAGGATTGTTTTCCTGATGAAGGGGCAATGAAAATAATTCCAATTGCATTTGAAGAAGGTAAATACGTGCTTGACCGTAGTGGTGACACTTGTGAAGTAGAATTGTTGTTCAGAGAGCAATTACGACGGTTTAGGGGTACATCATTGGAAAAGCGTAAGTCTTCTGATAAACCTCTTACCGAGGAAGAAAAAAACTTGTTTAAAGAATTGCTTTATGCGTTTAACTACAGTAATAATAATTTCGACCTTCCTGATACTAACTTTATTGTAAAAAATGGGAAGATTGCTAGTTTAATTCCTGATAGTGTTGATGTAAAAGAATATTTAGAGGAGGTAAAAAAGAAGACGAAAGAAGCCTATGATCTAGATGAGTTTCCATTTGAATTTCTTTCTAATTGTGAGAAAAACCAAGAAACAACAGTTGTTGCTAATATAAGTCGTGGTGCCTTATTTAACTTAAAAAAACTTTTTATTTATGGGTATAAGAAAAAAGCGGAAACAGGAGATATCGACATTAAAATAGGAGATATCGACATTAACACTGTCGAAGAGGCAGTGAAATCTAAAAAGTACGAATTGGTAAATTCCAAGGTGAAAGGAATAGAAAGAGAAGGAGGATATTACGATAGGATAAAACATTGCGAAGCAGTTACAGCCTGTTATCCTGATGAAAACGCATTAGAAGACATTCCAATTGGGAAATACAAAGCTGGATACCGGCTTGACCATACTCGTGGACCTTGGGAAACAGAGTCGCTTTTGGAAGAGCTAAAGTATGCTAAAGATAAATCAAAAGCTAAAAAGATGAAGTCCGAAGATAATAAAGACAGCGGTATCTCTTCAGGGGAGGCGACTGATGCTGAAAACGTAAGCTCTAAAGCTGAGGCAATAACAAGTAGTGGTTATGAGTCTATGGATTGTGAGAATACTAGAGGAGGATCGCCAAAACGTTCTGGAGAAGAGGTGGTTCAAGCTTTTAAGAAGCAATGTATCATCTCTACACAAATTGAGGATGTTACTTCGGAATCCTTCGGGCAGAGACAAGGTTCAATAGTAGGTTGATTTTTTTTGAAGGTAATTTAAGCTTAATCTAATCCACTGTTCTTAGCCACCTAAGTGTTTTGTTAGGGTTGGAGCCAAAGTCCCTGACCCTGAAAGCACTGGTGTTAGTTTTTCTTGTCCATTGCAGATATTGCACCGTACTGTCTACTTGATCATCATGGCGAACTTCCGGGAACATTAAAATTTCGTACTCAAAATCATTGAGCCATACTGCTTGCTGTGGCAGAAAAACCCTGCCAGACTCTATCACCGGAACAATTTGATAAAATCGAGTGAGTTTGTCATTGTGTGGAATTATTTCGATAATCGGTAGATCGCTATTTGCCTTTAGCTCTTGTGTTAATTGTTGACCACTCGTTTTTGCTTCAATCAAAATTGCGTGTGGCGTCCATCTTGCAGCTAGTGACAGAACTTGCTCTTTAAGCTTTGGATACTCAAGCTTTGCTCGATATACATCAAGTAAATAGAATTTATTATCTATTTTTGCCCAGGTGGTGCAGACGCTAAAGTCGCTGGAATCGTTTGTTGAAACTGCAGTGTCCCAGCTTTGAGTTACATGTGAGAGATTATCAGGGAAATTTTTATAGCGCTTTAGCCACTCTTGTTTAATTATACCACTTGAAAGCGGCAGAGGATTTTGTTGATATTGAGCAGCAAAAGCGTAACTCCCGAGTTCAACTTTTATCATCTCAACTTCTTCTCTTCCTCCCTCCAGGGGATATAATAACTCATTTTCTTCTCTTGAGTATAATACTCTTGCAGGTAGTGTCATTCCAGCACTTGATGCTGGAATCCAGTCTTTTGCGGTTGAATTTTCTGGATCCCAGTGGGCTTTGTTGCATAGCAACCGAAAAAATCTGGTGGCTACTGACAAAATTCATTATAAATAACCATTTAACTGTTGAAGAAAAAATATGCCACAGAAAATGAAAGTCAGTAACCAAAATGAATATAACAAATTTCTCCAGGAAAGAGGAAATATTTTTCATTATATCAATGAAGCCATAGAAAATTGGTATGAAAATAGTCCAAAAATGCAAGGCGGCAACTATATTTACAGTGATAAAGTTGTGATTTTGGTGCATATAATTGTCAATCTTTTTAGAATTGGTTTAAGACAAACGGTGGGGTTTATAAAAGGATATCTGCAACAAATAGGAAGAGATTTGCAGCTATTCACAAGCATCAAAAGAAACTTAATATTAAGATCAATGATTGCAGAAAATAATATGGAAGACATCGAAATTGCTATAGATAGTACAGGTATCAGCATTTACAACAATACCCCTGAAGGAAAATAGCGCTGACAGAGTGGCTATGAACAGACAAGAAAATTGCATGTAATGTTGAATATAAACTGCAAAAAAGCCATAGCTGTAAAATACAGTAACGGTCTGATCACTATGGAGCTTGCGATTTGCTTAAAGAAGTTCATGTCATAAAAGCACTATATGCAGATAGGGCATATGATAGGCACAAGTTTTACAAATTGTGTCACGAATATGATATAAAGGCAAAAATTCCACCAATAAACAATGCGGCAGAACATCCAGAAATAGATTATATGTCTGACAGAAATGCTGCTATTAGGTTAATAAAATTATACGGTGAAGATGGCGTGAAAGAATGGAAAAAGAAGTAAATTATGGGAAAAGATCTTATATTGAAGGGTTTTTCTCAAGATTAAAGCAAATATTTGGATTCAGCTTTAGGAATAAATCCGAAGTAAATCGCGAAAAAGAATTGCTGATTAAGTGCTATTTGCTTAATCAATTTACTGAAATTGGTATGGCTAAATTTGAAATGGCTACATGATATTTATCGTAAATTACTACCAGTATAAGGTGCGATGCAACAAAGCCATCCCAGTGTCTGGGCACTGGGATGACAGGAGGGGGGGTTGGAATGACACCAGTATGGTTATTAATTGAATAAATAACCTCCTTATTTTCAGAAATCATTGGCAAACAAATGTGATGCCATATGTTTTTTGGCTTAGATAAGAGGTGCCCAGTTAAGTCTTCCAGGTGGAGCCTATGCATCACAAGCACAATTACTCCTTTTTTTCTATCGTTGAGTCTCGTTACCAAAGTCTGATCGAACCAATTTGTGGCACGTTTTCTAAATGTCTCACTCAAAGCTTGAGCAGGGTTAAGCGGATCATCCACAATAATAAAGTCACCACCTTCACCGGTTAATGTTCCTCCAACTGATGTTGCGATTCTGTATCCTCTCTGCACTGTTTGGAATTTGTATTTGGTATTCTGGTCTTTGGATAATTTTACCTCTGGAAATAGTTCTTTATACCAATTGGATTGCATTATGCACCTCGTATCGAGCGAATGTTTTTCGCTAAGCAACTTAGAATAACTTGCAACTATTATTCTTGCAGTTGGCTGATTTCCCAATATCCATGCGGGCCACGCAACACTCACACATATGGACTTCATTGAACGCGGAGGCATATTGAATATTATGCGCCTTACTTCGCCAGCATTCGCTGCTTCCAGCCTATCTGCTATGACTTTTATGTACTGATAATCATTATACTCACATCCCGGCACCACTGTTTGAAAGCACAGTTCAATGAATTTTAGAAAATTTATATTATCCATATGTGTATTTTAGTGAATGGAATGTAGACTTTAATGGTTTTGATTTGTCTTGTAAGATTGAGGTGTTACAATGGCAGGCTTACAATGCTGCTAATTTAGTAAATAACCTACGAGTGCTATTTCTTCAACTTTATCGAAGTAAAGAATTGATTTCCATTGCGGTAAATGAGCAACATTATTGAATCTTTACCGTTTTTCTTTACTGCTGAATCAACTTGTTTTTGAAAATCATTAGTATTTTCTATATCGGTTCCATCTAATTGGATAATAATGTCTCCTTTTTTAATACCACGCAGCGTGGCATTACTGTTACTATCTACATTAGTAACTATCACACCTTTTGTAGGATTACTTTCTTTTGATTCTTTTGGCAGGTTTGAAACAGTTAAACCAGTTATGTAATCGGATGTTGATCTATTTTCTTCTTGATTATTACCTTGATCATCATTTGCAGATTCTTTAATCACAACCTTAATATTGACCTCTTTGCCTTTTCTAAGTAACTTAATTTGTACTTTTTTTCCAGGTTCAGTTCTTGAAACCATTTGAGGCAGTTGTGTCATTCTATCAATTTTTTTATCATCAAATTCTAATAATATGTCACCCACCTTAATTCCACCTTTTTCTGCAGGGCTATCCTTTACTATACTTGCAACCAGTGCACCTTTTGTATCTTTTAAACCCAAAGACTCAGCAAATTCTTTCGTTATAGGCTGAACTTGCACACCAAGCCAACCATGTTTTATTTTTTTGCCACTTTTTAATGCGTCAATAATTGACATAGCTAAATTAGATGGTATAGCAAAGCCTATACCCACGTTGCCGCCAGACTCAGATGGGGAATAGATAGCGGTGTTAATGCCTATAACTTTTCCATTTAAATCAAATAATGGCCCTCCAGAGTTGCCTCTATTAATTGCAGCATCAGTTTGGATAAATTCATTCATAGTGCCGATACTAATGTCTCTGGACCTTGCAGATATAATTCCTGTGCTTACAGAGCTACCCAAACCAAATGGGTTACCTATTGCAATAACTGTATCGCCAACCCTTGCTGTATCAGAATTGCCAAATGCAACAAAAGGAAGATCTTTATTAGAATGAACCTTAAGCACAGCAAGATCAGTCCTTGCATCATAGCCTAAAACTTCTGCTTTGAAATAAGTATTATCGTTCATAGTAACTGTGATATCTTGGGCGTTTTTAATAACGTGATAATTGGTTACTATAGTTCCACCTTTATCTATAATAAACCCAGAACCAAGCAACACCACCTCTCTGTGAACACTAGGGCCCCTATCCATAAAAAACTGATCAAAATGCTCAAAAAATTCTCTAAAATCATCAAAGAAATTATTTCTTGGCATAGGTGGAACTCTAGTTCTGCTATTATTTTCTTGTTTGATGATTTGTTCGCTTGAAATATTTACAACCGCAGGAATGAGTTCTTCCACTAAATCGGCAAGTCCTTGATTACAGTTACATGCAGTAGTGCTAGCATCAACGACCTTTTTTGCATTCCAATCAAACATATTAGCGTACGAAGAAAATGCAATTAGAAAATATGCAAATATAGATAAAATAAATGCCTTACTTTTCATAAATTATTTCCATCCTTTGTTTAAAATATCTAAAAAGTTATTGTTTGGTGAAAGTACAAATTTAGTATTATTTTCGACAAATGATTTACTGTAAGCGCTCATGGAGCGATAAAAGTTAAAAAACTCTTCATCAACCTTAAATGCCTCATTATAAATTCTAGTTGCTTCAGCATAACCACGGCCCCTTATTTCATATGATTCTTTTACTGCACTGGAGATAATTTCCCTTTTTAATTTATCAGCTTTTGATCTAACTTCCTGCCCAGCTTGCTCTCCTTCTGCTCTAATTTCTTTTGCTTCTTTTTCCCTTTCAGTTTGCATACGGCGAAATATTGCAGAACTATTTTCTTCTGGTAAATCTGCTCTCTTAATTCTTACATCTATTATTTCTATGCCAAATTTTTCAGCTTCAGAATAAACTCCACGCTGAATCAATTGCATAACCTCTGATCTTTTTTCGTTCAACAAACTAATCAACGAAAATCTACCTATATTTTCTCTTATGTGTGCTTCTATAACCGGATACAATCTTCTAACCAGCCCTGATTCATTTCTCACAGCCTGGTAAAAAGTAACAGGATTTGTTATTTTATATTTTGCATACGCATCTACTATAATACGTTTTTGATCCGCTGTTATCACTTCCCTTGGGATCTTATCAGGACTTAAATCTAAAACTCTTTTATCAAGAAACTCTACACTATTTATGAATGGTAACTTAAAATATAAGCCACTTTCCCTAACATCTCTTACAACTTTACCGAGTTGTATAACTATCGCTTGCTTTGTTTCTTGCACAACAAATATTGAATTAAATAAAACAATCAATAAAACAATAAATACAGAAACAAAAACAATTTTAATATTACTACTCATGGTTATTTCCCTAAATTTGTAAGAGGTAAATAAGAAAACATACCTTTCAGATCATCAGTTACAACAACTTTGTCTACCTTACTGAAAATATTTTCCATAGTTTCAAGATAAATACGATTCTTAACGAGAGAAGGATTCTGTCTATATTCCTCATAAAGAGATAAAAAGCGATTTGCATTACCTTTTGCTTCATTTATTACTTCATTCTCATATGCCTCTGCATCTAATTTTATCTTTATCGCTTCACCCTTTGCTCGAGGTATAATATCGTTATTATAAGCGTATGCTTCGTTTATAGTACGCTCTTTGTCTGCACGAGCGCTTTGTACATCTCTAAACGAACTGATTACTTTTTCTGGTGGATCAATTTTTTTCATTTGAACAGATAAAATCTCTATGCCCATTTGGTATCCATCAAGAATCTGCTGCAATAGAATTCTAGTATCTCTAGAAATTTCTGGCCTGCCTTGACCAAGTGCAAAAGAGATCGTGTTTTTACCTATTATTTCTCTCATGGCACTTTCAGCAGCATTTTTAACACTGAAACCGGGTTTGTAATCCCGCACTTTGAATAAATAGTCTTTAGCATCTCTAACGCGCCACTGAACCTCGAAGTTAACGTTGACTATATTTTCATCTCCAGTTAGCATCACACCTTCACCACGATCTGTATCTCGTCCATAAGAACTACTTACCCCAATTTCTTCACGATTTACTTCCTTAACGTTCACTTTAAAAACCTTGCCAATAGGGTAGGGGAAGTGATAACGCAAACCAGGTGTTTCTGTATTAGAATATCTACCAAAGGTAAGTTCTATACTTTCTTCACTAGGATGGACAATATAAAAGCCAGTGCAAGCATAGAGCAGCAAAATAATGACAATGATGAAATAAGGTTTTTTGCCCCTGTTTCTGGTTAATCCATTAAGAAAGAACCTTATATCAGATACAGCTTTACTTAAAATATCTTCATTATTAGGAGTTTTGTTCCCTACCGGTTTCTTTCCCAGATTCCAAGGATTATTATCATCAAACATAATGATTGATTCTATAATTAATGCGTTAATATTACTTATTTAAATAAGAAAATGCAAATATAAATTACTATTTCATTTACAAATTAATTGTCAGGGTGAAAAACATGATCATACACTTCCTTTTCTCTATGTAGTATGGTCGACTCTATAGAATTTTCTGGCTTTTTTTTGAATTCTTTATTGTCACTCTTTAAGTGCACTACGTCTTCGTGAAAATGGGAATTATACCTAAATAGTAAAGCTATTATTATTAAAGTTATAACAGCCAAAAAGATGAGTGTTCTTTTTCTATACCTCATAAATGCTGCAGCTTCTTGACCTAATTTTCCACACTATCAAAAAACACGTCAAGCGAAATTATTTGAAGACAAATAAATACTGGCAATCAATTTAACACTAACTTAAGAATCAAGGAATACAATTATAATATATTTAATTAATAGTGAGGTTTAAAATGTCACCTAATGAAAAAAATTCTGTTGTAACTGAACAAGGAAATGATCTTGGTTTGAATAAAACGACGCAAGATTCATTAAATTTAGAGGCTGCTAAGGATCCCAAGAAGCTAAAAGAAAGAATTACTGACCTGTTAAAAGGGAATACAGAATTCTCTAAGATGAAACAAGGAGATAAGATTCTTGTAGTAAGTGCAGCAAGTGGATTATTTACGGCAGTACTACCACTTTTGGCAGTTGGTGCAACACTTGCTATACCAGGTGCTATAGTTGGTCTTGCTTTATATTTCGCTGTAAAAGTCGCTGTAAAAACAGTTCAATCTGGATATAAAGGGCTCAAATGGTCAGCAGAAAAAACAGTTGATGGGGCGAAATATACTGCCGAAAAAGTTAAGGACGCATCAACATACGCTGCCGGAAAAGTTAGAGATGGTGCTGTGCATGTTAAAGATAAGGTGGGAGAAGGTGTAGATTCACTGAAAAAAAGCTTTAAGGAAAGGGATAGAGTTGTATTTTACAATCATGCTAAGGAAGGTGCTGCTATAGAAAAAATGACAAAGTTTCCTGAGGAAGATCGCAAGAAAGCCGGTAAAATAAAGTACGAACTAAAAAAGATTTTTGCTGATAAAGGAGATAATTCTAAGTTAGTAAAAAATATACTTTCTGGAATATTGTTAAAAATTGATTTAAAAATAGCAGAGGAGGCAAAATCAGAATCGATAGAGCATACTCCTAAGTGGCAAGTACAAAAGGACTTCATTAAGCATTTGGATGAAAAAGATTTGCGTGTCTTGATAAAACAGAAAGCATTGCCTAGCGATGTTTATTTCATCGACCGTGTTTTCTCTGAACATCACGATGAAATTAAGGAAGTTATTGCGAAATGCAAAGAAGATCATATTCTCAAAGGATCACTTAAAATGCGTAGTAACATGTTTGAAGAAGGTAGTGCTAAACCTAGCAGATCTTTATCATTCTCTTTACTGGGAAGAAAAAGCTCTGAACAATCTAACAGCTTGTCAAGAAGCACTTCAATGGGTTCACTAGATTCTGTAAGGACTGATAGTACAGAGCCACCTATAAAAGTAGGAAATAGCACTTTTTACGTTGGTACTCCTATTCCAACTGAAAATACTGATAAAACTGCAACAATAGGAGGAAGACCAGGAGTTGCACGACGTAATAGTACTAGCAACCTTACTAGGGTAGGAACTCCAGAAGTACCAACTAGAAGCGCCTCATTGACTAACTTAAATGGACAAAGTTCTTTCAGTGAAGATGTTCTCAGTGATCCTAAAGTAAACCAATATCTTGGTAATTCGAATAAAGGAACTCTAACTCGCAGTAATTCTTTTGATAGTGCAAGAGGTTTATCTGGTCCTTCTACACCAACAAGCTCATTAGAAAGATTGGAACAATCTTTCAGTAAAGATGAAGTTGGGGCAGCAATGGAGAAAAACTTAAAAGAATTTAGTTTAAGTGCTAAAACTGAATCTACATTACACAATTCTTTTAGTAATCGTAATGGTTCTGATAGTGGATTCAATTCATCAACCTCTTCTCCAGCATATATAGTGCTTACTAACGAAGATGGCAAGGGAAAAACCCAAGCTGACTTAAACCCGACAAGTCACACACTATGGGAGAAGCCTTCTACGAAAGTGGATGAAGTTAAGCCAGAATCTACGCAGGTGAAAACAGTAGGATAAACAAAACCACTCACTTTCTCCAAAGGATGTTACTCAATGAGTAACATCCTTTTTTGTTTTTGACTATAGTCGACTTAAATTTACAATTAGACTTTTTACATTATCCTCTGTCATTCCAATACCCTCTCTTGTCATCCCAGTGCCCCATAAGTGTTGAAAGTATCAAAAATAACGTGATATGAGATGATCAACGGCATGTAAATTACCTCCCGACAGTAAAACAATCGAACGTATAAAAGAGTCATTTAGATCCAATGTGAATTGCAGTAATGCTATTTTGAACCCATGTAGATTATTTTTGATTTTATAAACAAGAAATAACAAAGCCGTAATAATAATCATGTACCTTCATGCCATTCATAGTATGGCTTAAAAAGTGCTTATATCCAAGATTTTGCTTTATAAATTTAAAGAACACTTCTATATCCCATCTGCGCCTATATAGCTCTGTTACTTCATAAGCTGGCATTTCAAACAAGTTTGTCAAAAACCATATTTCATCTCCAATTTTATTTCTGATTTTTATTAGCCGTAGATCATGCTTTTCTGCCACTTTACCTCGTGCACGATAAAGATTAACTATTATATCTTCTAAAATCTCTGATCCATCCGATTTTTGTTCTCTTATAACTTTGTTCCTGCTTATAACATCATGTTTTCTTCCTACTTTAACTCTTGTGATAAATTTGTACTCCTTTTCATCAAATTCGGCAAAAGTTCCAACTTTTCTGATTCCTCTATCAAATAATAAAATATCCTCTTTTTCAACTTTAGCTTCATTAATTGCTCTCACTAATGCTATATCTTCACTACTTTCTTCTTGTCCTTTACAAAATCTTATACTTGTCGGCAATTGATCCTTTAATCCTACACTCACTTTAACTTGACTGTCGTTACTTTTACCGCCTATTTTTAGCCCATCTTTTATGAGATATCCCGATAAATTTATGATCGTCGAATCAAACTTATGTAAGTTATTTGATGTTTTTTGGGGTAATAGCTTTTTAATCTTGCTCATCAAATCAATATATACTCCCTTAAAATATTCTGGATTTATAACTTTTAACCTTTTTGACAAACCACTGTATGTTACTGTACTTTTATCGCTATTCTTATCCATTATACACCTGTTTATTACCATTTCTAGCGCTCTTAGGCTTGTTTTTTGCCCCATTAATATTAACTTCATTAGACCTTTAAATATAATCTTGCCCAACAATTTAGTATTACATTTATCTACTTCACTTAATTTTCCTAGCCTTTCTAAATCCTCATCTTTTATTAAATTTAGTACTCTTTCTATTTGATCCATTATTGCCTCCATTTTCTTGCAATAATAGTTCTTTATGTCTTTCTTGTGTTACTTTCAACACTTATGGGGCGCTGGCCTGACAACCGTCATCCCGCTGCTTGTTAGCGGCTGAGAGATACCGCGGCGGCATGACGTAGGAAAACCTTTCTTGGGTTAGCTATAAAGTGTATTAGGCGGGCAAAGACTTTACCATAATTTGATACCTGCGTTAGTATTTATTTAACATTTATACCAATATATATAACTTTACTGCTGTTAAAATTTTCTGTAAATCGAAGTTAAAAAATAAGGTAATTTTATGCTAAATATTAATAATACGGTTAATTATGAAATTAATGTTAAACAAAAATACAGTTGGTCTACTGTATTTGCTTGGTTGTACTTAAAAACAATTGGACGAATACTACCAAAGAAATGGAACAAATGGGCGGAAAATATTCTATCTAATAAAGTAACATTTCAAGATATGACAATGCAGACCGAATGTATTGAAACAACGGATAAAAGTGTTGGAGCTGACTTAAAACCTGAGGTTGTAGAGAAAGGGAGTCAAAGTGAAGTAATAAGTAAGGATGGAGAGGTTCAAACTAATAAAGTAACATTTCAAGATACGACAATGCAGACCGAGTGTGTCGAAACAACGGATAAAAGTTTCCAAGTTAATTTAAGACCTGAAGTTGCAGAAGAAGAGAGCCAGAGTGAAGTAATGAGTGAAGATGAAGGAATTCAAACTGAAGTAAGTGATGAATTCATTGATGAAGACTACGATAGTATGGAAGAAGTAAGCACAGAGGAGGATGAAGAATTGAATGAACAACTGGAAGATATAAGTCAGGAACTAGAACTTGAACGTTCACAAAATATCCTCCTAAAAGAGGAAAATGAAGAATTGAGGTCTAAACTTGCAGAATGCGAAAAAGATTATACGGAATTGGAAGATGTTTCAGGCCAACTAGAAGAAGAGCTCTCAGCAGAATCAAAGGAAAAATCTAAATTGATATTTGGACTAAGCGAAAGACTAATTAAGTGCAATATAGAATCTCTAAATGAAATAAAAAGACCTCTGGTTGAAGTAGAAAAGGATATAAAAATAAATAGTTTAATGCGGTTAAATGAAGGATTAGATGAAGATAAAAAGGAAATGGAAGCTAAAGTAGAGGATCTTAGAAAACACTTGCAAAGTGCTCAGGAATCTAAACAACAACTGGAGAAAGAAAGAATTGATTTAGAAAGTAAATTGAAAGATTTAAGTAGTCAATTAAGCACTGTAGTAAGCGAGAAAAAGGACTTAGAAAATAAGGTTGCTAGGTTACAAGAACAAGTTGAACATCTGAATGCAGAACTAGAAAGAGTAAGAAGTATTGCAATATCGTCTATTGGAGAGTGTACAAAAACACTTGATGAAAATTTGAAATTAAAAAATCAACAGATTGAAAGTTCAACAACTGAACATGGACAACAAAATGCGAAAGAAAAGTCAAGAAATGGGAATGTTCAAAAAGGACAAACAAAGGTTCAAAAGCCAGATGCAGAGAGTTGTATGGGCACAGTTTCAAAAACCACTAACAGGATAAAAGGCATACCTAATTCCTTGATAAATTCCTCCGTATCTGTTCAGCAGAGTGGCAAAATAAGGTAGACGAGAAAAGACAACTATAGGAATAAATGGGTGTCATTTCAGTGCGTGACACTGGTTTCCATCCAAAAGGGTGTCATCCCAGTGCCCAGACACTGGGATCCAGAAAATTTGATTGTGTACTATACAACATAAAAGCTGGATTCCAGACTGGAATGACATCACAGGGGCACTGGAATTTTTGTTTCAATATTTGTACATTAGCCATGCATCTGAACAGATACATTCCTCTTATATTGCACAAGCATACATCAAACCGCCAGAAAATAGTTAGAGTAGGCTTTTAGCATAAAGCACCAGCTCCTCTTTTGTTAAAGTGTAGGAGCTGTCTTCCCAATGTTGCCTGAGCAACTCTAAGTTTTTACCTAAACTTTTTCCTGGCTGGTGACCTATATTTATCAAATCATTACCAGATAGAGGAAATTTTGGAATATTGAATGTATTAGCAAATGAAATGTATTTATCAACATTTTCTCCAGACTCAACACCACAAATTTTTACTAAATCACAATATAATTCTCTACCAAATAAAGATATGTATTTTTTTTGCTCTTTTTCTGAAAGTTCTGTTTTGATATCGTTGGATAGTAAAAATAGCAGCTTTTTCTTTTGCTTGTTCGAAAGACGTAAAAACTTACTTATGTATTCTCCAAGACTTAGCCTGTCATTTTTTTTAGTGGTCCTAAGGAGTAACGCTAATTTTACTAGTGCATCAGTGCCCAAAAGAAGTGGCGAAGACAGAATTTCGCATTTTACTTCTTTTGGGATAATCTTTTGCAAAACATCAGATTCTTGCATGCTCTTAAGTGTTGGAAAAGGATCATTGCACTCCAGCAATTTAAGTATTTCATCTCTTATTCTCTCTCCAGAGAGGTTTTGGATCATATGCGAATGCTTTTTGCATACGCTTAGTATTTCATCACTCAAATCTCCGACGCATATTTTTGCATGAAAACGAAATGCTCTTAAAATACGTAGATAGTCTTCTTTAATTCTATCTTCAGCGTTGCCTATAAAGTTTAACCTTCGCGCCTTTAAGTCCTCTATACCACCAAAGTAGTCATATATATGGCCATGCTTATCTGCATATAGAGCGTTAAATGTAAAGTCGCGCCTTGAAGCATCAGCTTGCCAATTATTAGTAAATTCTACTTTTGCATGCCTGCCATCACATTTCACATCATGCCTTAGTGTTGTGATCTCAAAAGATCTTTGATTTAGAACCACAGTAATAGTTCCATGTTTTAAGCCAGTTGGAATAGTTTTTATATTACGGAGTTTTAGCGCTTTAATCGTTTGATTGGGAAGCAAATTAGTAGCTAAATCGATGTCGTGGACATCACGTTGCAAAATTGAGTCTCTCACACATCCGCCGACAAGCCTAGCCTCACCACCAAATTCCTCTATGGCATCAATAATTAAACTAATTTCACGGTCAACTTGCATTTAGGTTAGTACGTACTGCAAGTTCATATTATATGAAATGCCTGCAAAAGCCCTATATAAAAATATGCAGGGCTATGAAGATTTATTTTACAAGTATTTGTTGTGGATGAAATGGTTGTTCTGCCATCGATTCCGTACCACATCTTGAACTTAGTAAACTTGAAGGGTTTTGCTCTTCAGAGCACTCTATGCGCTGCTTTATATCACTAACGCACTGCTCTACAACATCACAAATTTTTCCATTAGCATTTTCTGCCAATAACTCATCAAATCTCTTCTCAACCTCTGCTCTCTCAGAGATATCCTTTGAAAGGTTACAATACTCTAAGATCTCGTCTAGCTGAAGTTGTTTTGCTAATAGATGATCTTCTTGCTCTTGCTCTTGTTTAAGTTTGGTTTCCTCTTGCAGTTGTTTTGCTAAACTTTTGTTTATATCAAGCAATGGTTCGAAATGAGAATAGCCTTTGTTTATTATATGCACAATACTACTATCATTATAATCAACTTTATTGTATTCACCTGCACTTTTTGAACCTGAATTGTCTATTAATTCATGCAAAAACCGATCTTGTTGGGTGTCAATAGCATGCAATGGGTTACTCTCTATAACATGTAATTTTACACCATACTTTTCACAAAGTATCCTAGCTTCAACATAAGAGCTACCCCACCTACCGTTACGCATAATGTCTGCTGTATAATCATCTACAGTTTCACTACGGTGCTGGCCATCATTATCGTAACTGTTAGCAATAGAATGTACAAACCATTCTGGCGGATTGTTTTGTGCAAATTCCTTGCAGTCCACCCGTAGCTGTTCAACAGTAACTTTTATCTCTTTCTGCTGCTCTAACCCCTGTCTAAACGAGTCAAAAAAAACAGCTTCCATTATCAATTGCTTGCCCGACATAGAAATCATCAGGGTAAGAGTTACTATTTAAAAGAGGTATTTCTTGCTCGGAGCTCCTGGACCTTTTCACACTTTCAATACCGTGAAAACCACTTGATGATTTCCGTTTCCTAAGTACATTCATTTGCCCTGAGATCTTGGGCCTTTTTATTTCAACCTCAACATCATGAAAGTCACTTGATAATTTCCGTTTCCTAGATTCAGCCATAATTTTTACCTTAATTTAAGCAATATATTACTATACCAACAAAACTGTCAATAAGTAACTAATTAAGTATAGCAGAAATTTTTAAATTATGCAATAATTATAGCTTTAAGTAGCAAATATGAGTTTTAACTGTGGTATAGTTGGGTTACCAAACATAGGAAAATCAACCTTATTTAATGCGCTTACAGAGTCAAGTGCAGCCGAAGCTGCGAATTATCCTTTTTGCACAATCGAGCCAAATATAGGCAAGATTTCGATAAAAGATCAACGTTTGAAACAAATCGCAGCAATTGCAGGCTCAGAGAAGGTAATCTACAACCAATTAGAAGTTGTAGATATTGCAGGTCTGGTAAAGGGTGCGAGCAAAGGTGAAGGGCTCGGCAATAAATTTTTAAGCCATATCAGAGAAGTTGATGCCATCGTTCATCTGCTCAGGTGCTTTACGGATGACGATATCAGCCATGTACACAGTAAAATAGATCCAATATCAGATGCTGAAGTGGTAGAAATGGAGTTAATCCTAGCTGATATTGATAGCATAGAAAAAAGGCTTCCTCAATTGGAAAAGAAAGCAAAGCAAGGTGATAAAGAGCTAAAGAGACAACTTGAATTAATGCAAGAGGTATTAGCTACTTTAAAATTAGGTAAACCTGCAAGAAGCTTGGAGAATATCGATGGAGATGAGATGAAGTCGCTTCAATTGCTGACAACAAAGCCCGTTATGTACGTTTGCAATGTTGAAGATACAAATGTTATAACTGGCAATGAATTATCTAAAAAGGTAGAGAAAGTGGCGGAGGAAAATAAAAGCAAATTTTATTGCATTTCAGCAAAACTTGAAGCAGATATTGCAAATCTTGATAGTGAAGAGGAAAAACAGAGTTTTTTATCAGAATTTGGCTTACAAGAATCAGGCCTTGATGGAGTAGCGCGTATTATGTATGAAGTGCTGAGTATGATAACTTTCTTTACTGTGGGCCCCAAAGAAGCACGTGCATGGCCAGTAAAAATAGGATCAACAGCTGACAAAGCTGCAGGTGTAATCCACACTGATTTTGAGAAAGGCTTTATAAAAGCAGAGACGATAAGCTTTGCAGACTACATAAAGTATGGAAGTGAATTAGCTTGCAAAGACGCAGGAAAAATTCGCTTCGAAGGCAGAGATTATATCGTACAAGATGGTGATATAATGCACTTTAGGTTTAATGTGTAGCTTTGGTTTTTTATCTAAGGCATTTTTTACTGTAGATTAATCATTTGATTATAGTATCATTTTAATTAAGCTTATGCTTGGAATATTTATGAAGAATATTTTATATTTTGTATTATTAGTTGTTGTATTTGGATCACTGAGCCTATTTGCTGTAGAGCAATTTGAAGAAAAGAAAATTGAATCAGTTCATAAAAACGAAAATGTAGGTGTAAGGAAGCAAGATAGCACAAATCAAAAAGATGAGTTGAAAAGCAACGTCGATGCTAAACAAACACAAGAAGCTGAGAGCAAAAGATTAGACGGCACTACCGATAAAGAGAAACTGCAACACAACGAGAACAAAGCTTCCGTGGTTGAAAAAACTATAAGTGAAGGTGAAAGGATTGATAAAGATTTGCCAAATGACCAGCTAGAAGGAAGCACAGACAAATTTGCTCAAAATTTACCAAATGTGGCCAATAAAGAAGTGAATAAAGATTTGAAACCAGAGCCTTTGCCTTTAAGTGCTGATTTAAATGAGAATACAGCTAACCCGCAAAAAAATCTACAAGCTGATCAGAAGATTGATATAAAAGATAATGAACTTTCAAAAAGTGATGTGAGTCAATTATTAGAGGGAAAAAAAGAAAAAGTAGAGAATCAGTTTGAAGAAAAAAAAGTGAAAGAAACAAACAATAATTCTAAGAACCGCAATAGAGTAAAACCTATAACTAAAAAAGATGAAGAAGAGCAAAGTGAAAAGAAAAATTTACAAAAATGGACAAAGCTAAACAGAGAACCAATAAAAGAATGGGGTCATAAAGATATACAAAGCAAGTCAATATATAAACGACAATATGATAGCCTTAATGAGCATCTTCCTACAACTGTATTTCTTGATGATTACAGTAAGCAATTTTTTTACTGTATTAAGAAAAATAACTTACCTTGCTTAAGAGGAATAATAAGTAAGCTAGAAAAAATTGGATTAACAACTCAAGAGATACTAAGGTTTAGAAATAAATTGGGTGATACTCCTCTCATTTATTCAGTTAAACAAGGTGAGGTAGACATAGTGCGCTT
Source organism: Wolbachia endosymbiont (group A) of Anoplius nigerrimus (assembly GCF_947251795.1). Classification (GTDB taxonomy): domain Bacteria; phylum Pseudomonadota; class Alphaproteobacteria; order Rickettsiales; family Anaplasmataceae; genus Wolbachia. The sequence goes on from NZ_OX366385.1 coordinate 800,399, forward strand.
TCTCTTATTACAAGGTGCTGATCTTAGAGTAGTTAATAATAATTTTCAATCCCCAATTGATATAGCAATCGAAAAAAAGCAGATCAATATAATAAATGCGATTGCCGAAATGATGCCACACCTTTTGGAGGATAGAAAAATAGACAATAAAGAAAGCTCAGCAATGTACGATTGGGCTGTGAAAACAAAAGAAAACAATGAGTCGCAGTGCGATAAGCAAGATGATTAGATTTTTGATATTAATTTTAGTTGGTCATTTATGTTATGGAAATGAAACAAATGATGAAAAAAATCAGATTAGTGATTTTTTAAACGCTCTACATGATGCAAAATACGTATCTTACAGTAAAAAAGACTTTGCTGAATTTTTGGTGCAGTGCCACAAAGATGGCGTGCCAGAAGATTTTAAGAAAGGTTTTGGTTCTAACTTAAATGGAGCTAATTTTAGCCAATTGTACCTAAGTGGATCTGTTTTTGATGGAGTAAGTCTGATTGGTGCTGATTTTTCTAATACTGATTTATCCGACGTGTCTTTCATTGATGTTGATTTACGTGGTGCTAATTTCTCCAATGCTAATTTACATGGCATTAAAATAAAAGGTACAAATTTGAGTTTTACAAAATTTGTTTCTGCAAACTTAACAGATATCGTATTTGATCAGTCTAATGTTAGTTATGCTGATTTTATCAATTCCGATCTTAAAAAAGTGAGTATGCACAACGTAATTGGTTTGCATACTAATTTCTCGAATGTGAAAATGAATCTCTCCAACTTATCAAACTCGAATGTTAGCTACGTAAATTTTAATGATAGTGAAATAAACGATACTGTTATGCAGAAAAATAACCTTGATAATGCAAGTTTCTTTGGAGTGGATGCATATAAATTAAAGATACAATTTTCTTCATTAAAAAATGCTAACATATATGGTGCAGAGTTAAAAGAATCAGACTTTACAGGTAGCAATCTTTCCGATGCCTGCCTTAATTCTTCTATCATAATTAACAGTAACTTCGACGAAGCTAATTTAAGCAACACACAAATTTCCTATGTGAATGACGATAATTCAAGTTTTGTTCAATCTATACTAAATGGTTCAAAGATAAAACATGTATATGTTTCTGAAGCAAGTCTTCAGGATGCTGATTTATCCAATATTGATTTTAGTTTTAGTGAACTGCATCAAGTTAATGTCTCTAATGCTGACATTCGTCACGGAAAGTTTCATAATACTAAAGTTGCGAATTCTAACATGAATGGCTCATTTTTTGACCATTCACTATTCACCTCTGCGAAGATAGAAGATTCAGACCTTTCTACAACTTCAATGTATAAGATAAAAATCCAAGACTCTCAAGTTTATAACAGTACACTTTCTCGCCATAATATTGATTCCAGTGAAATAGAAAATTCAACATTCTTTAATTTATTAGCTGATAATTCGAGCTGGTCCAATTTAAAAGTAACTAATTCAAATTTTATTGAAAGCGATTTCAGATCTTCTTTGCTTCACGCTAATGCCTTTAGGAAAATTAGCTTTTTTCTTAGCAATTTGAGCAATTCAACAATTAGTGATATGTCTTTTCACTCTTCAAGCATATATAAAAGTTCAGTTGCTGATGTTCATTTAACAGATTGCAAGTTTGATAATTCGATTTTGATTGACAATCAAGGGCAGAAAAAACTTGCAGGGTTAGAAAATGCTATAACTTCAATTGAAGATTTGCAAGAGAAAATATCACAGGGTGAAAAATTTGATGTAAATTATTCTTACTTTGAATTTAAGAATATGAATTTAGAAAATGCCGATTTTTCTAATTCAACATTGAGTAGAGCAAAGTTTGTAAACGTTAATTTGAATAAGGCAAATTTTGAAAAGACCAATTTGCGCTATACTGTCTTTGATAACTCTTCTCTCATTGGCACCAACTTATCAAATTCTAATTTAGAAGGTTCTAGCTTTTTAAACTCTGATCCAAAAAGCACCATGTTAAAAAATGCAAAGAAAAATGACCGTAAAAAGTGAGGGCGTATTATTGGTTCTATCCTCCCCTTCTGGAGCTGGAAAAACTACTATATCAGCAAAATTACTTGAGCGATCAACTAATTTAGTTAGGTCTGTTTCTATGACTACGCGCAAGCCTCGCTCCGGCGAAATAAATGGAAAAGACTATTTTTTCGTTACCGAAGAAAAATTTCACGAGTTATGCGAAGCTGGTCGGATGCTTGAATACGCCAAAGTTTTTGAGAATTTTTATGGTATACCAAGAGATTTTATAGAGCAAAACTTAAGCAGTGGAATAAGCGTTTTACTGAGCATAGACTGGCAAGGAGCATTTCACTTATTCAAGCTCATGAGAAAAAAAGTTGTGAGTGTTTTTATACTTCCCCCTTCAATGGAAGAGCTTAGGTTGCGTTTGCAAAAGCGTAATAGTGATGATGCAAGCGAAATAGAGCGCAGATTAGCCGAAGCTCAAAAAGAGATAAGCAAACGTGATAAATATGATTATGTAATAATCAATGATGATATTGATAAAAGTGTAGAAGAGATAAGCTCCATACTAAATAAAGAAAGACTTAAAAAATCAGAAGAAAAACCAAGCCTGGAAGACTGATAAAAACATCAATTTGCAGCTATAGTTTCTTATCCTATTTTAGCCAGTAGCACGTTTTGCAGTTTAGCTATATTTATTATTTTTTAAGATTAAATGGTTAAAATAGTAGACAACTGTTCAAGTGAGGTTTAACTATGACGGCAAATTTTCTCACAGAAATTAATTTTCTGCCTTCTTACCTGCCTTTCTATCTGTATTTCAACTACATATAGCTAAAAGTAACTTAGGTTTACCGAAATATGTTTATGGTTAATTATAGGCGATATCTTAAGTTGTCATTCCAGCGCGTGACGCTGGAATCCAGATTTTTTAGACTGGATCCTATGGTCAAGCCATAGGATGACAGAAGCGGGCTTTGTTAGCTATATACAACGTTTGACTTAATTAAAAAAATTGAATCTTAGCTGACAACTTAAATAGCTTTTAATATTGAGGTTTTAGTATGGGTATAGATCTAAGCGCACTAGCTACTAATGCAAATAAATTAGATGAATGCAAAGACGAGCAATTGTACTGCATTATAGAGAGAAAGGTAAAAAAAGAAGAACACAAGCGTGAAAAACCAAGAAGTCGAGATGGAGCTCTCAAGAAATGTGAAAGGTTATTTGAGGAAGGTGCTAGCCCTGAAGTATTAACTAAATTAGAAGAATCACTTAGAGAACAAGAAAAATATTATAGGTATTATGTCCAATGCTTCCTTCCAGTGCTAGGTAAAGCAATAGAACGATCGAAAAAAATATCAAATGAAACAAAAGAACGAGTAAAGCAAGTAATTTCAGAAATTACTGATAATAGCAAATATTGTTCTAATAGTATTACCCACAACCAAAATGATCGTAGGAATAGTGAAGATAGTGAAGCAGAAAGTGGCTACGGTAGCGATGTTGAAGATGATCATAAAGTAGAAATAAGCAACGAAATAACAAATAGCAATGCTCTATTACTAAAAGCGATCAAAAATGGAAATAACAGGAAATTTAAAAAATATCTAAAAGATTGTACGGATATTAATAGTGTGAAAGGTGAAAAAGACAACAATATTTTACACCTTATCGTGCCATTGGAAAAGAAACAGAAATGCAAGTTTCTAGGTACCCTAATAAAAACGGTCACCGAGGAAGATTTAGCACAACTCATTAATAGTGAAAACCAGGACGAGCAAACACCTCTTCAGGTGGCACTAATTGACAAGATAACAAAAGAAAAACATGAGTCTCATACAATTCGAAGTAACGATAACACACTTAAGTTTCTCGTGAAATTGTTAAGGCATGGAGCCAACTCTGATAATTTAGGATTATCTACAGAAAAATTACAAGACTTAAAAGAAGAGCAAAGGACATACTACCGTAATTTCTTAGAAAAATTAGCAGAGCAAGGAAAGAAATCTAAATTAAAGCCAGAAATAAAAATCAATACAGAAGCAAAAATTAAAGAAATTATACCACGTACCATAAATACTCCAGATAGTAATGATAATTATCAATTACATTTAGCAATTAAAGATAATGATAAAGAACTTTTTGGAGAGTTATTGCAAAAAGGGGCAGATATTAGCCTTAAAGACACAGATGGTAATAATGCTTTACACTTGATTGTTAAACCTAAAACAAAACAAAAACTTAAACTTCTTGATATATTGCTAGAAGCAAGCCAAAAAGAACAATTTATAAAAGCTGTAAATGATAAAAAAGAAGGGCAAACACCGCTCCATCTGGTACTCCAGCGCATACAAGAAAAGAATAAAGAACCTTCATTGAAAAATAAAATAAAAAATGTGGTAAAAAAAGAATTTAAGGATACTGGCAGGTATAAAGCCTTAGAGTTGTTTCTACAAAATGGTGCAGATATTACTGTGCAAGATAAAGATGGAAAAAATGCTCTGCACTATATTGCTTCATTCAAAGGAGAACAAAAAGTTACATGTTTAGAGTTGATTTCAAATAAAGATGATGCTGTAAATACTACTAACAGGGAAGGATTAACACCTCTTCATCAGTTGCTTCAGCATATAAAAGAAAAGAATGAGGATCGATCATGTACAGATAGAAAATTTGAAAAAACTAAAAGGTATGAAACCCTAGAACTATTGCTAAAAAATGGTGCAGATATTACTGTGCAAGATAAAGATGAAAAAAATGCTCTGCACCACATTGCTTTACTAAAAGGAGAACAAAAAGTTGCATGTTTGGAATTGATTTTAGGTTTAGTAAAAGAAAGAAAAATATCTGAAGATCAATTAAGAGAGGCTGTGAATGCACCTAATGGAGAAGAGAACACACCCCTAGAATTGGCATTAAAGAAAAAAGCAGAAAAAAGAAGTATCAAATACCTATCGCAAGGAACAATTTTTGATACAGCAACTGCTTATGACAATACAACAAAATTTTGTACAATGCTGCTAGAAATAGGCGCTGATCCCTGTTCTCTGGAGCTGAAAGATCCAAAATTCCATACTAAAAAGTACTATTTAACTTTACGAGATCTAAAAGATTATTCAGGGACTCCACAGAAAGCACAGGAGAAAGCTAAAGAACTAAAAGAGAAGCTTGAGGAAAAATACCACTGTGGAACTGCTTCAAAAAAATGCAAGTCTGGCATTGAAAAAGCAGGTTCTTTTATAGAAAAAGCAGCATCTGCTGTAGCAGGATTCATAGATCCAGCAAAAAGAACCCGCGAACTGTTAGCAATCACGATAACAATTACTGTTATTGCAATGGTAACATTTGCTTTCTTTCAGGGTCAAATGGCAATTGGAGCAGCCATTCCTATCATAGCTGTTGCTGGAGTTATATGCCTTACTTTAACTTTAGGATTTAGTGGTATTAAGAAACTTTTTGAAAAATCAACCAACAAAGCACAGGACACATTTAACGACAAAAACCGCTCTAATTCAACAACAGAGCAGAATCAAGCTTCGAAGAACCCTATTGACAATGATCAACAGAATTTAGGAAACGATTCTGAAGACCTAGCAGCAAAAAGACAACAAAATCAATCAGAGCATACAGAAAACCCAGCTACCAAAATGAGCGATATATCAATATCACCTCAATTTATAAATAAGCTAGTAGGGAACGCTCTATAGCTAGCTACAATTTGATATGCCGTCATTCTGCTACTCGTTAGCGCCGCGGTATAGCACATTTTGCACCTGTTCACTTTAGCTATATACCAATATTTATCCTTTCTTAAAACTAAACATTTAAAATAGTAGATAATCGTTGAAGTGAGGTTTAACTATGATACTAGGCTCTGTGGACAAAAAATATGAAAAGAGAGAAAAAGATGGTAGTTTAGCCTAATAGGTAAAAAATGGAGAAACTACCATATGCAATATTACATCAAAGAGGAAAATTGGAAACAAATTTTAGAGTTCATAAAAAGCGTAAAAGGAATGCACAGCAAAGATGAAAAACGTTTAAGAATATTCATAGAGGCAGTGTGGTACATAGTGCGAAGTGGTTGCCAATGGAGACTTTTACCAAAAACTTATGGTAATTACAGGAGTATACATAAGCGATTTAAAAGATGGTGTGAAAGAGATGTCTGGAAAAAATTGCTTGAATATACTAAACAAGAGCCTGATTTAGAAGTTGCTATAATCGACGGTACGATCATCCGAGCCCATCCATGTTCATCTGGATATACAAAAAACTCCAAGGATCAAGAAGCTTTAGGGAGGAGCAAAGGTGGCTTTACAACTAAAATACATGCGCTTGTCGATGCACTTGGAAATCCACTTAAATTTACTCTGACTCCTGGTCAAAGAAATGAAATTACGCAGGCACAAGTGTTGACCGAAAGTATCTATAACTCTACTGTAGTAGCTGACAAGGGCTACGATAGCAATGCCTTTGTTACAAGTCTTGAAGACAAGGGATGTACAGTAGTTATTCCGCCAAAACGGAATCGAAAAGTGCAAAGGTATTACGATGAGCATATCTACAAAGAACGTCATTTGATTGAGTGTTTTTTTGGTAAAATTAAAAATTTTAGGCGCATTTTTTCCAGATTTGATAAAACTGCTGAGGTTTTTATGGGTTTTCTCAATTTTGTTGGAGCTCTTGTATGGCTTCTCTAAAATTTTGTCCACAGAGCCTAGCAGAAACGCTCTTCTGCCTGTATTTCGATTACATATACAACATTTTAAAATTTAAATCTAACTTTTTAGTTGTTAGTTCTCAATCTCAAATTGTTAACGCCTACAACTACAAAGATATACAAATAGTTAATTTTTAGCGAGGCTTTGATATGACAGAAAAAAATTCTACATCCAATGAGTTAGTATACAACAGTAAACTATTGAATATTATAATGGAAAAAGTAACAAAAGGAAAGCACAAACACCTACACCCAGAAGTTGGAAAAGACAGTACTCTCAGAGAATGCAAGAGATTGTTCAAGAAAGGGGCTAGTCCTGAGGTATTAACTGAGGTATTAATTAAATTAAAAAAATCGCCAGAATATTATGAGTATTATACTCAATGCTTCCTTCCAGTATTGAAAGAAAAAATCAAACAGTCAAAAGAACTAGAGGAAATAAAAAAAGAGAAGATAGAACAAGTAATTTCAGAAATTATTAGCCAGAGCAGCAATAAGGATCTTTCTAATAACATTGCTCAAAGTCGTAGAGGGAGTATAGAGAGTGAAAACAGTGGAATTGAAAGCGGCAACAGTAGCAAAGCTGAAGATGATCATGACGCTAGTAAGAAGCATTCAATCAGTAGTGCTAACACAATAAGTGAAGATCAAGAAGTAGAGAACGGGATAACGGGTAACAGTGAAGACAGTGGAATTGAAAGCGACAACAGTAGCGAAGCTGAAAATGCTGATGAGAAAGACCACATTTCGGGTATACCAATTTTCCACACAGCAAATGAAGATCAAGAAGTAGAAAACGGAATAATGAACAGCAATGTTCAATATACTGATAAGATATTCAAAGTAATCAAAAATGGGAGTCAAAGGGAATTTGAAGAATATCTAGAAAATTGCACGGATATTAGCAGTGCAAAAGATGAAAAGGAAAATAATATTTTACACCTAATAGTTACACAATTAGAGAAAAAACAAAAGTTTGATTTTTTAAATACAGTACTAGGCTCTGTGGACAAAATTTTAGAGAAGCCATACAAGAGCTCCAACAAAATTGAGAAAACCCATAAAAACCTCAGCAGTTTTATCAAATCTGGAAAAAATGCGCCTAAAATTTTTAATTTTACCAAAAAAACACTCAATCAAATGACGTTCTTTGTAGATATGCTCATCGTAATACCTTTGCACTTTTCGATTCCGTTTTGGCGGAATAACTACTGTACATCCCTTGTCTTCAAGACTTGTAACAAAGGCATTGCTATCGTAGCCCTTGTCAGCTACTACAGTAGAGTTATAGATACTTTCGGTCAACACTTGTGCCTGCGTAATTTCATTTCTTTGACCAGGAGTCAGAGTAAATTTAAGTGGATTTCCAAGTGCATCGACAAGCGCATGTATTTTAGTTGTAAAGCCACCTTTGCTCCTCCCTAAAGCTTCTTGATCCTTGGAGTTTTTTGTATATCCAGATGAACATGGATGGGCTCGGATGATCGTACCGTCGATTATAGCAACTTCTAAATCAGGCTCTTGTTTAGTATATTCAAGCAATTTTTTCCAGACATCTCTTTCACACCATCTTTTAAATCGCTTATGTATACTCCTGTAATTACCATAAGTTTTTGGTAAAAGTCTCCATTGGCAACCACTTCGCACTATGTACCACACTGCCTCTATGAATATTCTTAAACGTTTTTCATCTTTGCTGTGCATTCCTTTTACGCTTTTTATGAACTCTAAAATTTGTTTCCAATTTTCCTCTTTGATGTAATATTGCATATGGTAGTTTCTCCATTTTTTACCTATTAGGCTAAACTACCATCTTTTTCTCTCTTTTCATATTTTTTGTCCACAGAGCCTAGAAAAATTTTAACACCTTTAAAAAAACTTATACCACACTACGATAATACAATAGTATCTGCTATACAATTGCTCAAATTAGGAGCAAATATTGATGATTTGCAGTTGTCTGAAGAAGAATTACAGGGGTTAGGCGAAAAACAAAAAACATATTATCTTAATTTCCTAGAAGAGTTAGCAGAGCAAGGAAAGAAATCTAAATTAGAATCAGAAACAAAAACCAATACAGAAACAAAGGAAACTATAGAGTATACCATAAATACTCCAGATAGTAATGATAATTATCAATTACATTTAGCAATTAAAAATAATGATAAAAAACTTTTTGAAGAGTTATTGCAAAAAGGGGCGGATATTAGCCTGAAAGACACAAAAAGCAACAATGCTTTACATCATATTGCTTTACTTAAAAAAGAGCAAAAAGTTGCATATTTGGAGTTGATTTTGAATTTAGTAGAAAAAGGAGTGATATCTCAAAATAAATTGAGAGAGGCTATAGATGCTACCAATCAGAAAGAAAACACGCCTCTACAAGTGGCGCTAAAAACAAAAGCGAGGAAAGGAGGAACTAAATATCTAAAGAAAGGAAAAATTTTTGATCCAACAGTTAGTTATAGCAATACAACGAAGTTTTGTGCAATGCTGCTAGAAATGGGCGCTGATCCCCGTTCTCTGGAGTTAGAAGGTGAAGAATTTGATACTAGAAAGTATTATCTAACTTTATGTGGTTTAAAAGATTATCCGAAGACTCCGCATAAAGCACAAGAAAAAGCTAGAGAATTGAAAGAGGAACTTGAGGAAGAATACCACTGTAAAACTCCTTTAAAAAAATGTCAGTCTGGTGTTAAAAGAACAGGTTCTTCTATAGGGAAGGCAGCATCTACGATAATCCATAAAGGGCCAGCATTAGCAATAATGTTTGCTGTTATTGGAATAGCAACTGCTGCTGCCTTTAATGGGGCAATGGCACCTGTAGCGGCCATTTGTATCATAGTTGCTGCTATATCTGCATATTTTGTTTTCACTTCACGGAGTCGTATTAAGGAATTTCTTAAAAAATCAAGTAATGAAACAAAGGACCATGTTGACAATAAACAACAGAGAAAACATGCAAGAAGACCAAAAAGTGAAGTAAAAGATACATCTATTAAAGAGCAACGCACAAATGTGTTGAAGGTTTCCTAGTTATAAGCTAGTATACCCTCTTCTCTGGCGCTATGAAATCAATCTCATCGCTCAGAGTTTTTTCAGCAACTTTTTTGTAGTCAATTTTTACGTTAATTTGCCCTTTCTTTTCTTCAAGCCACGCTATAGTGTGCTTCATCCAGTTTTTGTCATCACGTTCAGGAAAATCTTCACGAGCATGAGCACCTCTACTCTCCTCTCGATTAGCTGCGCATTCCATGGTAATAACCGCTTGTGGGATCATGTTAGCAAGCTCCAGTGCTTCAACTAAATCACTGTTCCATATCATACTGCGATCCTCAAGTGAAATATCAGGCATCATTTTTGCTACCTTTTTTATAGCTTTTTTACCTTCTTCTAAAACTTCAGCAACACGGAACACTGATGCATATTTTTGCATAGTGTTCTGCATTTCGCTGCGTATTTTTGCTACTTTTAGCCCACCGGAAGCAAATCGCATTTTATTGAATCTATCTACTATCCAGTCTGTGCAGTCTGAATGCAATTTTTTATGTGGTGTACCGGATTTTAGCTTCTCTTTTGCTCTGAGCGCTGCAGCTCTACCAAAAACCACAAGATCAAGAAGCGAGTTAGAACCAAGTCGATTTGCACCGTGCACAGAGACACACGCAGCTTCTCCAATTGCAAATAGTCCATCTACCACTTCTTCCTTACCTTGCTTCAGCGTGATCACTTCTCCATGATAATTGGTTGGAATGCCACCCATGTTATAGTGAACAGTCGGAATGACCGGTATTGGATCTTTAGTGACATCAACTCCAGCAAAAGTTCTTGCGGTTTCGCTGATGCCCGGCAATCTGAGTTTTATTACTTCTGGATCAAGATGCGCTATAGTTAAATACATATGATCTTTTTTCGGTCCAACCCCCCTTCCCTCTCTAATTTCAATTGTTATTGCACGACTTACCACATCACGGGAAGCTAAATCTTTTGCTTTTGGTGCGTAACGTTCCATAAACTTTTCGCCCTGAGAATTAACGAGGTACCCCCCTTCTCCACGGCACCCTTCTGTCATCAAGCACCCTGAGCCATATATTCCTGTTGGATGAAATTGTACAAATTCCATATCTTCAAGTGGTAACCCAGCTCTCACCACCATGCCATTACCATCACCTGTGCAGGTATGCGCACTTGTTGCAGAGAAATAAACACGTCCATATCCACCTGTTGCTAGCACCACCGAATGTGCGCGAAATTTATGTAATGTACCGTCGCATAGCGACCAAGCAAGAACTCCGCAGCATGCTCCGGTTTCGCTATCCATAATTAAATCAATCACAAAGTATTCAACAAAAAATTCAGCGTTGAATTTAAGACACTGCTGATATAGAGTGTGAAGGATTGCGTGCCCAGTTTTGTCTGCTGCCGCACAAGTGCGCTGCGCTGATTTTCCTTTACCAAAGTGAGTTGTCATTCCACCAAAAGAGCGCTGGTATATTTTGCCATCTTCTGTACGAGAAAAAGGTACGCCAAAATTTTCAAGTTCAATAACAGCTTTAGCAGCGTTTTTACACATATATTCTATTGCATCTTGATCACCAAGCCAGTCCGAACCTTTTATTGTGTCATATGCATGCCAGCGCCAATCGTCTTCACCAATATTACCTAAAGCTGCACTAATTCCGCCTTGTGCTGCAACTGTATGACTTCGCGTAGGGAAAATTTTAGAAATGCAGGCAACTGAAAAATTAGTTGCAGCCATCCCAAGCGTTGCTCTGAGCCCTGCTCCACCTGCACCTACTACTACCACATCATACTCATGTTCTATGATCTCATACGCTGACTTATCCATATTTACTTATTTTATCATTACAGACTTATGATATCACGGAAGTAGAAAAAATCTATACAAGTTTTCTATAGCTAATACCAATTCTCATTATTAGTGAACCACTTTTTCATCCAATAATTTTGATCTTAATGCCATTTAAACCTCGCTATTTTACTTACTTCAGGTGGAACATACATTGAAACAATGCGTGAAAATGACAGGTCATTGTACAAGAGGTACCTAATTTGCCAACAAGAATGCTAGATTTACATTTCAATTATTTCATAAATTCTGTATAATCTTAAAAACTCAATTAGTGCGTTATGAAGATAATAATAGGTAATGCTAGTAAAGAATTAGGGGAATCAGTAGTTAACCGGCTAGATGTTCAACCATCCTCTGCTTGGATATCAAAGTTTACCGATGGCGAGGTAAGTGTAGAAGTAGCAAATGATCTATATAATCAAGAAGTATACATAGTACAATCTCTTTCTCCCCCTGTGAATGATAACCTTATGGAGCTTCTGCTTATAATTGATGCAGTAAATAGATTAGGAGCCAAAAGGATAGTAGTAATTATTCCTTATTATGGATATAGCAGGCAAGATAGAATTATCAAGAACAATGATATGCAATCTGCTTTAAATGCCAAATTAGTTGCAAATCTTATTCAAACTGCAGGTGCAAGTAGTGTTGCAGTGATTGATTTGCACTCAAGTCAAATTGAAGGATTCTTTGATGTACCGATAACTAATTTGAACTGCTTCGAAGCATTTGTTGACTGTATACACACGGAAAATTTGGCAATTGTTGCACCTGATGTTGGAGCAATTGGCAGAGCACGTGCTTTTGCAAAGACTTTAGAGGAAAAGTACAAGATAGGGTTAAGTAATAAGATTATTGTAGTAGATAAATATAGGGAGAAAGCGGGCACATCTCAAGTAATGAACATAATAGGAGAAGTTGCGAATAAAAATTGTGTCATTGTTGATGATATAGTTGACTCTGGTGGAACATTGTGTAATGCAGCCCTTGCTTTAAAAGGCCACGGAGCAAAGTCCGTAATTTCATGCATCACACATGGCGTGCTTTCAGGAAGTGCAGTTGAAAAAATTTCTTCCTCTTCTTTAGATAAATTAGTGATTACGGATACCATACTTCACAAACTTGAAAAAACTGGTAAAATAGAAGTTGTTTCGGTCGTAGATATTTTAACTCACTTCATCCAAAGAGGCAAAGATGCCAGCTAAGTCAACAGAAGACGTTATTACTTCACTAATAGAATTTGCAAATAAGAGAAAAATAACAATTACCAAGGAAGAAATGCTTAAAATTGCACAGCTTGTAAGGATTAAGTTATCAAATGACGAGATTGATTACTACTCCAAAGAACTGACAATGCTGGATTGGATACATGATACTTTATTGCAAGTTAATACTGAAGGTATTTCTCCTATGCGTTATGGCAGTATAGACAAGGACATTCATGTACGCGACGATGTTATAAATTCTCAAAACATTAAAGAAGAGATATTGTCCAATACAAAACCTGAGCATGGGTATTTCGTAGTGCCAAAGGTTATAAACGATTAGGGTAAATAAGGCGTTTCCCTACGTCATACCGCCGCGGTGCTAACGAGTAGCGGAATGACGGTTTTTCAAATTGTCGGTAAACCTAAGCCATTTTAGTTATAAAAAGTAGATCATAGCCAACCCATGCAGTCCGTCAAAGTTTTAAAGAGGTCTTAGAGCATGTCTTCAAACTGAAGAATGAGCTAATTTGTGAAGCATAATAGTGATCATATTAAAGAAGATATAGTTTTTTGAGGTGAGAGGAGAATGCTCGTAATCTTTACTCATGCGCCTAAAATTGGAAAGCCAGGCAAAAGTTCTTTCAACAATCCAACGTTTGGGAATAACTTGAAATCCTGTATCAACTATTTTCTTGGCAATCGTTAATAAACATCCCGTTTCCAATAAGCATCTGTTTTGTAATTTACCTATGTACCCTTGATCAGCAAAAAACTTACGTAAAGTTGGAACTTTGCATTTAGCTTGGGCAAAAAGATTTAGAGCACTATCACGATCTTGAATACTTGCACTCTGTACTTCAGCAGCAATTACAAGACCCACAGTATCTACAATAATATGGCGTTTTCTGCCCTTTATTTTTTTGCCAGCATCATATCCTCTGGATCCCCTTTTTGAGTAGTTTTCACTGACTGGCTATCAATTATACCTACTGATGGAGTCTTATTTTTACCAATCATCTCTCTTACTTTTTTAACTAGAAAATCATGAATTTCTTGCCATATTCCACTTTTTTTCAAGCGCGAATTACAACTATATACGGTTTTCCATGGTGGAAAATCTTTAGGCAGTTGTCTCCATTGACATCCTGTTCTCATCATATAGCGGATTGCATTAATAATTGTTCTAATACTATGTTTTCTTGGTCTGCCGGTCTTTTTAGGTTCAAAATATGGCTCTATTGTCTTCCATTCTTTGTCACTTATATCGCTTGGGTACATCTTAAAATGTACCTTATACCATACTTCTTAACTTCTTTCTACTCAGTTTGAAGACATGCTCTTAGTTTACTTGCTCCATTATTTTCTTTATTATCAGATATTGCTTTAAATAATATGGAAGGGTAAGTTGTCAGCAATTGCCATTATTGATTTTGGTTCACGTACGATATCGGTAGTTAACATTAGCTATCTGAGGGTCAGAGTCGCCTTTCTTAAAGGTATTTTAAGTATACTGAATGTATCATTGATACGTGATAATAAAACTGGAGGGTTTTATGGAAACATCTGAATTAACTTTACTCGACTTGCAGAACTTTCTTGACAATTTAAAAGGATATGTGCGTAGTGAAGTAGAAAAATATGTAGATGAAGAGGCAAAAGAAATTAAGGACAAAGCAGCAACATATATAACAAATAAGCCTAAAAAAGTTAGGGTAGCTGAGAATCAATATACTGGAGTACAAAATAAAGAGGTCATCAAAGCTCTATTTATAGGGGAAATACTTGTATGGGATCGCCCAGAGAGTGGCCAGAAATACGAAATTAAAGTTAAGGGAGTGGAAGAGTTTGTAGATAACAAAACTGGAAAAATGATTGAGGCTAAGTCTCTATCCGGAGTGTGTAAAGCATTGGTTGGTGGTGGAAGTTATAGTGGTTGGGAAGAATTGGAAGTATGTCTTAACCCTAAAGAGGGGCTGCAACTTCCGAAGTGCCACCGTAAAAAGTTCTTCTTAGATAAAAATAAATCATAGCAAACGCACGCCATACATTAAAGCTTTTAAGAGGTCTTGGTTTACTTACTCCATTATTTTCTTTATTATCAGATATTGCTTAAAATAATATGGAGGAGCAAATTGTCAGCAATTGCCATTATTGATTTTGGTTCACAGTTTACACAGCTTATCGCAAGACAAGTAAGAGGAATGGGCGTTTATTGTGAAATATTTCCAAACAACATCAGTTTTGAAACAATATCAAAATTCAATGGGTTTATTCTCTCTGGAGGACCACAATCTGTAAATGATGATTGTTCTGAAACAAGTAGAGTAGTACATGAAATTATAAAACTTAATAAGGCAACAAACGTTCCTATACTTGGAATATGCTATGGACAGCAACTCATTTGTCATTATTTTGGAGCAAAAGTAAAAGAGAGTTTCAAACAGGAATTTGGCAGAACTAAAATCAAGATGCTAAAAGAATCCCCCATTATAAAGGATACCTGGGATGTTAATTCTGAGGTGGATGTATTAATGAACCATGCGGACAGTGTTGATACTATACCACAGGGATTTACTGTTATCGCATCAGGTGTGATAAATCAAACAATTGCAATGATTGTTAACGAACAGCGGAAGATTTACTGTACTCAATTCCATCCTGAAGTAAGGCCCACGACAAATGGCAGTAAATTGCTCTCTAACTTCTTGGATATTGCAAATTGCGAAAGAGACTGGACAATGAAGTCGTTTATTGAGGAGCAAAAGGAAAAAATCAAAAATGTAGTAGGAGAGAAAAAAGTAATCGCTGCAGTAAGTGGTGGGGTTGATTCAAGTGTTGCAGCGGCTCTCACACATAAAGCTATAGGAAAACAATTGAACTGTATTTTTATCGATACTGGGTTGTTACGCA
This sequence comes from Wolbachia endosymbiont (group A) of Anoplius nigerrimus, assembly GCF_947251795.1. Lineage (GTDB taxonomy): Bacteria > Pseudomonadota > Alphaproteobacteria > Rickettsiales > Anaplasmataceae > Wolbachia. The sequence goes on from NZ_OX366385.1 coordinate 816,110, forward strand.
AGAACCAGACTATTGCTATGTTGAAAGAGATTCCGATAAATTATGTTGATAAATCAAATTTATTTTTGAGTAGGTTGAAGGGAATAACTGATCCAGAAGAAAAGCGAAAAATTATCGGTAACGCTTTCATTGAAGTGTTTGAAGCAGAAGCAAAAAAAATAGGTGATGTGGATTTTTTGATGCAAGGTACCATCTACTCTGATGTAGTTGAGTCAGGGCATGCCTCAGACAATACTAGTACAATTAAGTCTCACCATAATGTTGGTGGGTTGCCAGAAAAGATGAACCTGAAGCTAGTAGAGCCTTTACGCTACCTCTTTAAAGATGAGGTAAGGCTACTCGGAAAAGAAATTGGGCTTTCAGACGAGATAATATTTCAACATCCATTTCCTGGACCCGGACTTGCAGTGAGGATTATAAGTGAAGTCGATGAAGAAAAGGTGCGAATATTGCAAGAAGTAGATGAAATATATATTAATACGATGAAAAATTACGATCTATATGATAAGATATGGCAAGCTTTTGCTGTATTATTACCAATAAAAACTGTAGGCGTCATGGGAGATGGTCGTACATACGGATATGTTTGTGCTTTAAGGGCTGTAACATCGTCCGACGGTATGACGGCTGATGCATTTCCATTTGAAGATAAGGATCAGCATTCGCTAGTGTTTTGGGACTTTTTACAGAATGTTGGCAGTATAATTATTAATAACGTTTCCGGAGTAAATAGAGTTGTCTATGACTTAACTTCTAAACCACCAGCAACCATTGAGTGGGAGTAAATCAAAAAGTCTAGTCATCCCGCAGCGGGACCCACAACTGTACGAACATTGTAGTTTGGGAGCAATTCCCACCAGTGGGGTGTCATCCCAGTGCCCAGACACTGGTTCTATGCAACTTAATTAAAAACGTTTGTTTTAGCGTAAGACAACTACCTTTAGCTCATCAGCTCAGTTATAAGCAAAATTTCTGGATTCCAGACTGGAATGACATCATCTGTTGTGCAATTTACCTTCAAAAATGAATGTTCGTACAGTTATGAGCGGGACCTAGGCTCTGTGGACAAAAAATATGAAAAGAGAGAAAAAGATGGTAGTTTAGCCTAATAGGTAAAAAATGGAGAAACTACCATATGCAATATTACATCAAAGAGGAAAATTGGAAACAAATTTTAGAGCATGTCTTCAAACTGAGTAGAAAGAAGTTAAGAAGTATGGTATAAGGTACATTTTAAGATGTACCCAAGCGATATAAGTGACAAAGAATGGAAGACAATAGAGCCATATTTTGAACCTAAAAAGACCGGCAGACCAAGAAAACATAGTATTAGAACAATTATTAATGCAATCCGCTATATGATGAGAACAGGATGTCAATGGAGACAACTGCCTAAAGATTTTCCACCATGGAAAACCGTATATAGTTGTAATTCGCGCTTGAAAAAAAGTGGAATATGGCAAGAAATTCATGATTTTCTAGTTAAAAAAGTAAGAGAGATGATTGGTAAAAATAAGACTCCATCAGTAGGTATAATTGATAGCCAGTCAGTGAAAACTACTCAAAAAGGGGATCCAGAGGATATGATGCTGGCAAAAAAATAAAGGGCAGAAAACGCCATATTATTGTAGATACTGTGGGTCTTGTAATTGCTGCTGAAGTACAGAGTGCAAGTATTCAAGATCGTGATAGTGCTCTAAATCTTTTTGCCCAAGCTAAATGCAAAGTTCCAACTTTACGTAAGTTTTTTGCTGATCAAGGGTACATAGGTAAATTACAAAACAGATGCTTATTGGAAACGGGATGTTTATTAACGATTGCCAAGAAAATAGTTGATACAGGATTTCAAGTTATTCCCAAACGTTGGATTGTTGAAAGAACTTTTGCCTGGCTTTCCAATTTTAGGCGCATGAGTAAAGATTACGAGCATTCTCCTCTCACCTCAAAAAACTATATCTTCTTTAATATGATCACTATTATGCTTCACAAATTAGCTCATTCTTCAGTTTGAAGACATGCTCTTAGAGTTCATAAAAAGCGTAAAAGGAATGCACAGCAAAGATGAAAAACGTTTAAGAATATTCATAGAGGCAGTGTGGTACATAGTGCGAAGTGGTTGCCAATGGAGACTTTTACCAAAAACTTATGGTAATTACAGGAGTATACATAAGCGATTTAAAAGATGGTGTGAAAGAGATGTCTGGAAAAAATTGCTTGAATATACTAAACAAGAGCCTGATTTAGAAGTTGCTATAATCGACGGTACGATCATCCGAGCCCATCCATGTTCATCTGGATATACAAAAAACTCCAAGGATCAAGAAGCTTTAGGGAGGAGCAAAGGTGGCTTTACAACTAAAATACATGCGCTTGTCGATGCACTTGGAAATCCACTTAAATTTACTCTGACTCCTGGTCAAAGAAATGAAATTACGCAGGCACAAGTGTTGACCGAAAGTATCTATAACTCTACTGTAGTAGCTGACAAGGGCTACGATAGCAATGCCTTTGTTACAAGTCTTGAAGACAAGGGATGTACAGTAGTTATTCCGCCAAAACGGAATCGAAAAGTGCAAAGGTATTACGATGAGCATATCTACAAAGAACGTCATTTGATTGAGTGTTTTTTTGGTAAAATTAAAAATTTTAGGCGCATTTTTTCCAGATTTGATAAAACTGCTGAGGTTTTTATGGGTTTTCTCAATTTTGTTGGAGCTCTTGTATGGCTTCTCTAAAATTTTGTCCACAGAGCCTAGAGATACTGCGGCGGAATGACGAATTTGTTGTTTTTCAAATTGTAGGTAAACCTAAAGCTATAGAAAAAAAGAAGAACCAGTTTCTTAGTTCTTCATTGACATAATTCACTTCATATACCATAATAAAATTCTGAGGTCTGGAAAGACTGCAAGTATAAAAAGGAGCAAAATGCTAGGGATAATTTATTTAGCAATTCTGGGAATAGCTGTAGTAATAGGGGCTATAGTAAGTATTTTAACAGGTCTTGCACTCAGTACCTTAACTAGTCTTTCACCTCTGATGATAGGTGGAATTGTTGGTGCTATTTCTGTAGCGCCATTAATTGTAACTTTCATAAAAACGCCCTTGTCCGAATTTGTAGATTGCAATGGTCATCGTGTAAGTGATTTAACATTAAAAGAAATTGCATGTCTAGCTGGTTTGTTTATTGGAAGTGTTGCAGTTGGAGTTGTCCTTGGTAGTGTTGCTCCAATAGTTAAAGTAAATTCTTTATCGTCTTTATCAACTACGATGGATTCTTTACTGATGATAGGAGTGATAGCACCAGTACTGCCAATTGTAGCTGCAATTGGAATAGCTATTGCATTGGATAAAATTAAAAGACTAATGAAGTCATCAGAAAAAGAGCCTTCTCGACTAACAGAAGAAGAGTCACAAAATTCATCGAACGAGTTAAAAGAGGCTAGATACAATAATATACGTGAGCAAGAGACTGTACAACCATAGTTACTAATTCACCACAGTAACCGCGCCATGGCAGTGTTTGTATTTCTTTCCGGAGTTGCAAGGGCATTTGTCGTTTCTTGAGACTTTGGGAAGTCTGCTATTTCTCGCAGAATGTAATCTATTGCCTATCTCTTGGTTGTCTGCCAACTTAAAGTGTGCTAAGCGGTGAACAGTAAGTTCTTTCCACTTTTCAAGCATCGACTCAAACATTAAGAAAGCTTCGTGTTTAAATTCATTCAGTGGGTCTTTCTGCCCCATGGCACGTAAGCTTATGCTTTGTCTTAGGCTCTCTAGAACTGAAAGGTGTTCCCTCCATAAATGATCAAGTGTCATTATCATCATTTGCTTCACGATCGTATTCCACAAATCTGTAGTGTGCTGACTGTTGAAATATTTTTCTTTCTCAGTAAAAAATTCTTGTATCTTATCATTTATATAATCCAAAGCTTCTTGTTTGTTTAAAAACTTTGCTAAATCTTCTTTATCAAGCGTTATTCCATACCTTGTATGGAATTCTTTGACTATATCTTCAATATAATCCTCATAATAGCCACTTTGGATTATACCTTCTACTATGCTCTCATTTACTTCGCTATATACTTCAAGTAAATCATTAATTTCGTTGCCTAAGATATTGTTTCTCTGCTTAAAAATAACTTTACGTTGGTTGTTGATTACGTCATCAAACTTAAGCAAAGACTTCCGCACATCATAATTTCTAGCTTCAACTTTCTTCTGCGCCTTCTCAAGTGCCTTATTGATCCATGGATGATGAATAGCTTCGTTATTCTTTAACCCTACTTTTTGTAAAAAGCTTCTCATTCTATCAGAACCAAATATTCTCATTAGGTCATCTTCAAGCGATAAAAAGAACTTAGAAAGTCCAGGATCCCCCTGACGACCAGAACGGCCGCGTAATTGATCATCTATTCTCCTGCTTTCATGTCTTTCGGTTCCAACCACACATAAACCACCAGCTTTTATAGCAATTTCCTTATCTTTTTTTACTCTTTCAATTATTTCTTGATATTTTTTTTCTCTTTCATCAGCATTTTTTATCTTCTTTAGCTCCACCTTTGCGATCATTTCAGCATTTCCACCAAGTTGAATATCAGTTCCACGTCCTGCCATGTTAGTTGCTATAGTAATACTACCTGGCACTCCAGCTTGCGCTATTATGTACGCCTCTTGTTCATGATAACGAGCATTCAATACTGAATGCTTAAGAGAATGGCTTTGCAAAAGCGCAGAAAGCTTCTCAGAGTTTTCGATGCTCACCGTGCCAACAAGGACCGGTTGAAGGCGTTTGTAGCATTCTTCTATAAACTTCAACACAGCATTAAATTTTTCCTTTTCTGTACCGTAAATTTCATCATCAATATCAACTCTTTTTACAGGTACATTGGTTGGAATTTTTACTACATTTAATCTGTATATATCACGAAACTCTTCTGCCTCTGTTGCTGCTGTTCCGGTCATTCCGGAAAGTTTATTATACATACGAAAGTAATTCTGAAATGTGACCGATGCTAAAGTTTGGTTTTCATGCTGAATTTCAAGATTCTCCTTCGCTTCAAGTGCCTGATGAAGACCATCGGAATATCTCCTGCCCTCCATCATACGCCCAGTAAATTCATCAATAATCACTACCTTGCCATCCTTTACTATATAATCTTTATCAGCAGTAAACAGCTTATGTGCACGTAATGCTTGGTCTATATAATGAGTCATTATCATGCTGTCAGTATCATAGAGCGAGGAATTTTCAGGAATGAGATTGTATGACCTGAGTAGTCCTTCCACTCGTGAAATACCATCTTCAGTAAGGAACACTGCCCTACCCTTCTCATCCACCTCATAATCAGAGTCAACTAATTTAGTTACTATTTTGTTGATATGCTTATATATCTGATTGTTTTCCTCAATCTGGCCAGAAATAATCAGCGGAGTGCGAGCTTCATCAATGAGTATTGAGTCTACTTCATCAACTATTCCGTAGTGAAATCCTCTCTGAACCATGTCTTCTTGAGAAAATTTCATATTGTCTCGCAGGTAATCAAAGGCAAGCTCGTTATTTGTGGAATACACGATATCTGCACTGTAAGCCTCTTTTCTCTCTTCGTCTGTCAAGTTATTCGTGATAAACGCAACAGAAACCCCAAGAGAATTATATAATTTGCTCATCCACTCTGTGTCTCGTTTTGCAAGATAATCGTTAACAGTTACGACGTGCACGCCTTTCCCTTCTAAAGAATTAAGGTATGCAGCTAAAGTTGCAACGAGTGTCTTTCCCTCTCCTGTTTTCATTTCTGATATCATGCCACTGTGAAGCACCATTCCACCAATTAGCTGAACATCAAAATGTCTCATGTTAAGAAACCTTCGAGAGGCTTCACGCACAACTGCAAATGCAGGTACGAGAAGATCATTTAACGTTTTCCCATTTTTCAATTCTCGTTTGAATCCTTGAGTTTTACCAGCAAGCTCCTCATCAGATAAACTCTGCATTTCTGGCTCTAGTTCATTTATTTGCTGAACAATTTTCCTAAAGGATTTTATTATCTTCTTATTTGTGGAACCAAATATCTTTCTTATAAAAAAGAATGACAACGTAAAAATGAAAAATATAAGAATGGCTGTCAAAATTAGCGGAGAATCTAGCATAAACTTAAGTAACGTCTTATTTAATATGAGATTATATTACTAAATGCAGCCTACAGCAATGATATATAATAGCAAAGGAGTGCACAGAGCACTCCTTAGTGCTTAGTTAAATATGCTGCTCTGTCTTTTCTTGATTTTGTGTACTAACTCCGTTCATGTCAGTATTAGGTTCAGAAGCTTTCATTTCATTCAACTTATGAAACGAATCAAGAAATTTCACTCCTCCTATAGTTCCTAAACACAGTGCTATCAATGCTCCTGCAGTAGCTAATAAAGCCGGTATAGCAGGTGCATTGAGCGACACCTGCGGAATTAATATTGCATTAAGAGATATAAAAGGAAATACACCGTATTCAATTCCTAACCAAACAGTGCCAGCAGTAATACCTACTGCAGTAGCTATCATTGCAACACTAATAGCACACGATAAATGTAATTGTCTTTTCCGAATTGTATTTATTACTTCTTTACATTGCCCTTTATCAATTTTCTCAGTTAGTTTACCTAGCTCCTTTTCAGTAAATCTATATTTAAATGGACCAGATTTAAGAATTGAGCAAGCAATGTTAGGATGCTTGCTGAAAAGATAAATCCATTTATCAGTACGACGACTTTCAATATTTCCAACAATATCTCCTGCTGTATTATTTAAGATTAATCCCTCAATACCATTCCTCCGAGATTTTTCTAGGATACTCTTAATAGCCTGATCATTTTTTTTTCTATAGCATAATAAAAAGGTAAACCAGTATTGTGCTTTAACAAAGAAGTTAGTTGGTCAGTCGCTCTCAATCCAAGAACTTGTTCAAGAATACCATTTTCTTCAGCTATTTGTAGAATATCTTCAATAGCCTGATCATTGTGTTCACATATAGCATAAGTAAGTAACGTATAAGTTACTGGCACACACGTCTTACTATTTACTTCATGTGTATAATTTAAAAGAATGTCTTGTATTTCTTGTTTACTCCTATCTTTTAATATACTCGCAACACCTCTCTCATTATGTATTGCATTTATTAAGTTACTACCCAACATACCTATATCCTAATATTATTATATCATTATATACACTTTAGTAAAATTCGTCAACTTTTGAAACCTTCTCCTTGTTCAGTGATCCCAGTGTACACGACCTACTGATAGCCGCTCTACCAACTGAGCTATGGGATCATGTTTAAAATTATACTTCCAAAACTAATCTATTTGGATCTTCTATGTAATTTTTTACCTTAACAAGGAAAGTTACTGCTCCTTTGCCGTCAACTATTCTGTGGTCGTAAGAGAGGGCAATGTACATCATAGGTCTGATCTCAATTGAGTTGCCCACAGCAACTGGCCTGTTTTGTATTGAATGCATTCCAAGTATTCCAGATTGCGGAGGGTTTATTACCGGAGTGGAAAGAAGCGAACCGTATACTCCGCCGTTTGAGATGGTAAATGTTGCACCTTCCATTTCTGATACTTGTAATTTACCCTCGCGAGCTTTTTTGCCAAGAGCAACTAAAGTCAACTCAATTTCTGCAAATGACATCTGATCGGCACTCCGAATAACAGGTACAACAAGGCCTTTGTCAGTGCCAACAGCAACACCTATGTCATAGTAATGTTTATATATGATTTCATCGCCTGAGATTTCAGCGTTAATTTCAGGAATCTCTTTCAGTGCTTGCACCGCTGCCTTTATAAAAAACGACATAAAACCAAGTTTTATTCCATATTTTTTTTCAAAGGCGTCCTTATATTTCGCTCTTAGATCCATGACATTTTTCATGTCAATTTCATTGAACGTGGTCAGTATCGCAGCAGTATTTTGCGACGCTTTCAAACGAGCGGCAATTACTTGCCTTATTTTACTCATTTTTACTCGTTCCTCTCTTCGCTCTCCACTCACTACACTTTTTGGCAATTCGCATTGTTTTATTGCAGGCTGTTCTGCTTTGTTTATATGGCCTATCACATCTGCCTTTGTTATTCTGCCTCCCATGCCAGTTCCTTTGACACTTTCTGCGCTGATTGCATTTTCCTCCATAATCTTACGAGCTGATGGAGCATCTTTTTTAGCAGCACTTTCGCTTTTATCTTCTTTTTTCGCTTCCTCTTTTACTTCTCCCACAGAAAGCTTCGCTAACAATTGATCAGGACTTATCACATCATCTTCCTTTACAAGAAATTCAGTTATTTGCCCTGAAGCTTCTGCAGTTAATTCAAGTGCTGTTTTGTCAGTTTCAATTTCAAAAATCAGATCATCTACTTTTACTGCTTCGCCAATATTTTTCTTTATTTTTACTATACCTTCCGTAACTGACTCACCACCAAGAGTTTTTGGTGCTCTGATTTCTATAATTTTGCTCATAAAACAACTTCCGTATAAAACTTTCTATAGATTTATACATGAAAAGAGACATGTAATAAACTAATAAATTCATTGAGGCTCTTATCATTTAGAAGTGACAAATGGATAACATACTCCCAAATGTCATTTCAGCGCGTGACGCCAGGACATCTTGACACATTTCGCCAACCCCGTCTCTCGGCTATGGTATTGCTAATCAAACAATGACTATGCAAAAGACCTAATAACATGTATAATCCATAAATAATTTTTGAGGTAGATTGTGAAACTAGGTGTTAATATCGATCACGTTGCAACCCTCCGCAACGCACGCGGAACTTCCTACCCAGATCCATTGAAAGCAGCAGAAATAGTCATTGACGCTGGAGCAGACTTTATTACCGTACACTTACGAGAAGATAGAAGGCATATTAGAGATGAAGATGTATTTAACCTAAAAAAAAGCATTAACACTGAGCTAAATCTTGAAATTGCAGCCACGGAAGAAATGCTTGAAATAGCAAAAAAGGTAAAACCCTATTCGATTAGTATAGTACCAGAAACAAGAGAAGAATTAACAACCGAAGGTGGCTTGGATATCATTAATATGCACAGCAAACTTTCCAGTATAATAGAGGAAATGCATAGCTCTAGCATAAAAGTCTCACTGTTTATCGATCCAAATATTAATCAACTAAAATATCTTGAGAAGCTAGAGATAAAACCTGACATAATAGAAATTCACACAGGGGATTACTGTGATAATCCATCAGAAAAAAAGTTACAGTTAATTACTAATGCTGCAGAGTACGTCAATAAATTAGGAATAGAATGCCACGCAGGACATGGCATAACTTATAAACACGCTAAGAAGATGACAAGAATACCTCACATTTTAGCTCTTAACATAGGCCACTATTTAATTAGCGAAGCTGTATTTTACGGCTTACACAGCGTAGTAAAAACAATGAAAATGACAATGTCTAACTAACTGCTTCTTCTTCCTTCTCATTTAAAATACTTAAAAGAGTTTGGCTTGCTTTAAATTTTACCCTTGTCTTTTTAGGAACAGTCATAATCTCACCATTTTGGGGGTTACGACATTGTTTCTCCTGACTGATAGCAGTAGAAAATGTTCCTATTCCATGCAGACGTATTTCACCTTTCCCATGTAGCTCATTCTTTATTATTTTAATAAACGCATCATGAATCTTGCTCAAATCAGATTTTGTTATATCTATATTCTGACCAGAACAATCTTCTTTTAATTGTTTTATTATATCTTCTTTACTCATAAATTACCTTAATATTGAAAAAATCACACAAATAGCATATTATGTTGACACCGGTAGTCAACTAAATTCATCACAAAAATAAAGAATATAATACACCTTTGCAAATATTTGTATAATACTTACAAAAAAACACCACTATGAAATAACTATCTCTTAGAAAATTGACACTTTTTCCGAGCTTTATGTTGACCATATTTCTTACGTTCAACAACACGCGAATCTCTAGTTAAGAACTCACCATTACGTAATATAGAATGCAAATCTTGGCTTATGCTACTTAAAGCTCTGCTTATTCCATGAGCTAGAGCACCCGCTTGACCAGATAGCCCTCCACCTTTTACAGTTGCAAATACATCGTATTTATCCAATGTGGAAGTTGCAACAAATGGCATTTTTACTGTTTGGCACACTGACTCTCTTTTAAAATAAGAAATTAGATCGTCTTTTTTGTTAACACTAAATTTTCCACTTCCCGGCTTTATCCATACTCTTGCTACAGATTCTTTTCTTCGGCCTGTAGCATATAAACGACCAAGCGAATCAACTGCTGATTTAATTGTCTTTTCTGACCAATCATTGTTATTTATTGTAGAACTCTTCATTTTTACTCCATTACTTTTTATTTTTACGATTCAAAGAGGCAAAATCTATCTTTTCAGGTTGCTGCCCTTGATGCTTATGCTCTGAACCAGAATAAACATATAAATTTTCAAAGCGTCTACGTGCCATAGGCCCATCATCAAGCATCCTTTTCACTGCCATTTCTATTATACGCTCAGGAAATTTACCATTTAAAATATTATCTGGAGTAGTTTTCTTCAAACCACCAGAATAACCTGTATGCTTATAGTAAATTTTATCTTTAAGCTTCTTCCCGGTGAAATGCACCTTTTCTGCGTTGATAATAATTACATTATCGCCACAATCCATATGAGGTGTATACTCAGGTTTATGCTTTCCACGTAATAGTGTCGCTACAAATGCTGCAAGCCTTCCTACTACTAATCCTTCTGCATCTATGACAAACCACTTTTTGTCGATTTGTTTCTCTTTTAAGAAAAAAGTTTTCATTGTAATTTAACTAAACAATAGTAAGCTACTATATACTTAATTTCTCAATAGTGTCAACAATATTAGTTATTGATTATTAAAGTAATTTATGTTAGTAACTGAGCTGCACAACCAATATGCACAGGAAGTAGAATGTTTCGATTGATTATTACACTTGCGATCATTTTTGGTACTATAAGTTGCTATGCAACTGATGTTGGAGAAGTGATAAGCAAAGCCATCAAAAATAGCTCAAAAATAAAGTCTCAATTTTACCAATATAAAAGCGCAGAAAAACAGCTTAAGTCTTCTGGGTTAGCTGGATTTTTACCTGACATTAATTTGCAATACAATTTCAATAGTAACTTTAATCTTGATACATCTGAAAAAAAACTTACATTGCGCCAGAAATTAATCGATGGCGGTGGCACCTTTGCCACATTCAGTCGATCAAGTCATCTTCTCAAAGCAGAAAAAATGCGATTTCAGCAATTAAAACAAGAGGTTGCACTTAATGCTGTGAAAGCATATGTTGGTGTTTTACAAAAGACAGAAATATTAAAGCTCAGAGAACATAAAGAACGCGTTTCTTTGGAACATTTGTCAGCTATGAAAAAACGCTTTTCCCTTGGAGAGGTAACCAATGCTGAAGTTTCGCTAGCAAAAGCAAAATTTTCGTCTTCTATATCCGAAAGAGTTGATGCTGAAGGTAAATTAAAGTTGGCAAATATTGCTTATTATCATTTGATTGGCGAAGATGCTGATGACCTTTCTGAAGCTAATGATAAACTACCTTCTGTTCCAGAGCTAAATGAATGTTTACAGTTAGCAAAAACCAATAATTTATCTCTAAAGGCAGCAGTTTATCAAAAAAGAGCAGCCGGAATGGAAGTGATTGCTGAAAGCTCCAAGTGGCTTCCTTCTTTAAATCTGAGCGCAAGCAAAAATTTTGGGGAGGATGGTATAAAATTAGACAAGCTATTAGAAAACGTCAGTGTTGTTTTTACTCTTGATGTTCCAATCTTTAAAAGGGGAATTAATGCTTTTGGTGTCAGTAAAGCTAAAATGGATGCAAAAAAATCTACCTACGATTATTATGAAACGGTAAAAAATATAGAACAAGCAGTTGTAAATGCTTGGAATAATGTGCTGACAGCAAAGGCCATTATCAAAGCAAGTCAAGAAGCGGAAAAAGCAGCAGCTCTAGCATTAGAAGGAGTTGAGCAAGAGGTAAACTTAAATTTAAAGAGTACATCTGACCTTTTGGATACTGAAGATGCATTATTTAAAGCACGTTCAGACTTAGTTGAAGCAAAAAGCAATTATGTGATTAGTGTTTACAACTTGCTTTTTATGATAAATAGTATAAACCTCTAAATTTAATGGTATTAGCACTATGCATGATGAACAAGGCAATCAATCTGTAAAAGATATCCTAGAAGATATAAAAAAAGCTATATCGGGTAAAAACGCGAGTAACGATAAAGCAGAAATAAAGGATGAAAATGATGATGTACTATACCTTGAGGAAGAGTATCCAGAAGACATGGAAGAAGATGGCAAAAAAGAAAATGGTAAAGAAGAGGACATTGATAATGATGACCAAAGTGAGGAAATGGCTTGCAACAATAACCAATTTAATGGCCATAGCTACAATTCAGAAGAAAAAAAAGATATTTATTTGTACGATAATATCCAAATGAGTAATAACAAAGCGAGTAATAGCGGCTTACAAGCGCAAAATAACGATCATCTAATTTTAAAAGAGAATATGGAAGAGATCAAAGCGCTGCTTGGAAAAATGCAAAACGAATTGCAGCATAAACAACAAAAAAGAGCGAATCTTACTGTTGAAGAATTAGTTACATCTCTTTTAAAACCTCAGCTCTCAGAATGGCTGAATAAATATCTATATGCACTGGTAAAAGAAGTAGTTGAAAAAGAGCTCAAAGATATAATCAATAATAAGTAGGGTATTAGCAATAAAAACTAGAGTAAAGACGGCTAGAGGCAGAAAACTATCTTCAACAAGGTGGCTACATCGTCATTTGAATGATCAGTATGTGCGAAAAACTAGCAAGGATGGTTATAGGTCACGCTCAGCATATAAGCTGGTAGAAATGGATAATAAATTTAAATTATTCCAAGAAGGGCAAAAAATTATTGATCTTGGTGCTTCTCCTGGTGGATGGTCACAAGTTGCATCTCAGAAAGGTGCAAATGTAGTTGCTCTTGACATGAAACCAATGAACGCAATTAATGGAGTAGAGTTTATACAATGTGATATTATCAATGGGCTTGAAATTTTAAGAGAAAAATTCAAGGATCAAAAATTTGATGTAATTTTATCTGACATGGCCCCCGAATCTTGTGGTTTAAAATCGTTAGATCATATCAGAATTATGCTTTTATGTGAGGCAGCGCTCAATTTTGCAAAGCATTTCTTGAGCCATGGTGGCACGTTTGTAGTAAAAATTTTCCAAGGAGAATCTGATAAAGATTTTTGTAACGAGCTAAAAAAAATGTTTAAAACAGTAAAATACTTTAAACCAAAGTCAAGTAGATCTGAATCTACAGAAATGTATTTGGTAAGTTTAGGCTTTATTGGCAGCAGACTTTCTATATAATATTAATCCAGGTAGCCCGCAGAAGTGAAAAAGCTGCTTGACAAACTTCGCCAGCCCCCTTATCATGACAGTGAAGCTATTTATTTATCTTCGCAATCTGCAGATTAAAACGACAAAGGGAACTTTGTATTTGGCGTAAATCATGCTTAATTTTTTGCACTATGTGCACCTCATGTCTTTATAAAACTTTTAGGTTTCTACCTATACAAGCAGAAACGCGCTTATAAAGCGTTCAAGACATCAAAAGACGTCAAATAGAACAAGGGAGAATTTGAATACTGGCTACCCTAGGGTTTCTTTGCCTTTTTTTTCTGCCTAGTAAATTTCTTAAACATTTATAGCTAAGGTTAGTTGCATTTAAAAGCAGCTAAATTGCAGTGTTTAAGACTTAAAAAAACGCCAATACAGAAAATAGACAATGACCAGGGCTTCTTTTGCCTTTTTTTTCGTTTGGTAAATTTCTTAATGTTTATGGCTAAACGACAACCGTCATCCCGCTGCTTGTTAGCGGGATCTATGCTTTGAGATACCACGAATGAATCGCGGTATGACGGTTCGCGGTGGCATGATGTAGGACTGCTGTGACACCACTATAGAGTGAACCAGTGTCAGCTACTTGCATAGAAAATGTTTATGACTAATTTTTAGATCAAACATGGAATTTCGACAAACTTAACTTTTTTGTGAGACTGTTCAGCAATAATAAATAAATTAGGTGTAAAGGTTATGGCAATAGAAAAAGAAAAGTTTTTTGAAATAATACGCAATGTGAGTGAGAGTGAAGGTTTGAATAAGGATAATTTGCTTGAAAGGATAAGAAATGAGTTACGCAACAAAGATTATGCAGAATACGACAAGTTTAACCGTGGTTTTAGTAAGGAGCATCAATTCAGTATAAAAATTTCAGACAAAATAGAAGATTGGACATTATTGCATCTTGCTGTGGCATGTGACGATTTATTGACAGTAACACTTTTACTAGAAAAGAAAGTAAGTGTTAAAACTCGAGTCAAAGATGGATCTAATGATGGACCAACTGCTTTTGACATTGCTACTTCGAATAGTAATCAAGAGATAGTTCAGCTTTTACGAAAAGCAAATCCTCAATTAGAAAAGAATAAAGACAAAACTTCAAGAGATATCATAATAAAAACGAATAAAACTCCAGAAGGTTTAGTTGTGAACGGGAATAATGCAGCTGCTGCACCAGCAAATGTTATAAGTCCTTATTTGAAACAACACGATGCTACACGTAATGATAAACAGACTTCTGTTACGGGTGAAAGTAGTGACAGTACAGCAGATGAGCAACGCCAAAGTGTTAAGGATATGATAAAAAATTTTGAGTTACCGCAAAGAAGAAATACTACATGTAGTGGTAAACGGATTCGTACTGGTGGAAGTGATGGTGATGACAGCGGCCTAGAATTTGAAACTACATCTAATACCTCTTCCCATTCCGAAATGCACAATGCAACGGAAACTCCAGAAGAAGCAGAAAAGGTTGAAAAACTTAGAGTTAAGTTAAAAAAATCACGTGCTCAACTAAAGAATGAACAGGAAGAGGATAAATCACTAAAACAAAAGATGCAAGTTCTAGAAAGTGAAAACGCAACGCTTAAGGGTGAGTTAGAAAAAGCGCAAAAAGAACTAACAGAATTGAGAAGTTATTTCACTGTACATGGGGCTAGGCTGGACACACTGGAGAAACTCAATGAAGAGAATGAATCACTAGCACAAAAAATACAAGAGCTAGGAAATAAAAACACAAAGCTTAAGGATAAATTAGACAAAACAGAAAGTCAGTATTCTAAGAGCATGTCTTCAAACTGAGTAGAAAGAAGTTAAGAAGTATGGTATAAGGTACATTTTAAGATGTACCCAAGCGATATAAGTGACAAAGAATGGAAGACAATAGAGCCATATTTTGAACCTAAAAAGACCGGCAGACCAAGAAAACATAGTATTAGAACAATTATTAATGCAATCCGCTATATGATGAGAACAGGATGTCAATGGAGACAACTGCCTAAAGATTTTCCACCATGGAAAACCGTATATAGTTGTAATTCGCGCTTGAAAAAAAGTGGAATATGGCAAGAAATTCATGATTTTCTAGTTAAAAAAGTAAGAGAGATGATTGGTAAAAATAAGACTCCATCAGTAGGTATAATTGATAGCCAGTCAGTGAAAACTACTCAAAAAGGGGATCCAGAGGATATGATGCTGGCAAAAAAATAAAGGGCAGAAAACGCCATATTATTGTAGATACTGTGGGTCTTGTAATTGCTGCTGAAGTACAGAGTGCAAGTATTCAAGATCGTGATAGTGCTCTAAATCTTTTTGCCCAAGCTAAATGCAAAGTTCCAACTTTACGTAAGTTTTTTGCTGATCAAGGGTACATAGGTAAATTACAAAACAGATGCTTATTGGAAACGGGATGTTTATTAACGATTGCCAAGAAAATAGTTGATACAGGATTTCAAGTTATTCCCAAACGTTGGATTGTTGAAAGAACTTTTGCCTGGCTTTCCAATTTTAGGCGCATGAGTAAAGATTACGAGCATTCTCCTCTCACCTCAAAAAACTATATCTTCTTTAATATGATCACTATTATGCTTCACAAATTAGCTCATTCTTCAGTTTGAAGACATGCTCTAAAGCAGAAGCGTTGTTAGAAAAAACGTAAAAGAAACTAGAAGAATCAAAAAGTTGCATAGCTGAACATGAGACTAAGTTGAAACAATTCAATAAAGAGAATGAATCACTAACACAAAAAATAAAAAGTCTAGAAAGTGAAAACGCAACACTTAATGGTGAATTAGGCAAAACAAAAACTAAAACAAATGAAGTGTCGCTAGGCTCTGTGGACAAAATTTTAGAGAAGCCATACAAGAGCTCCAACAAAATTGAGAAAACCCATAAAAACCTCAGCAGTTTTATCAAATCTGGAAAAAATGCGCCTAAAATTTTTAATTTTACCAAAAAAACACTCAATCAAATGACGTTCTTTGTAGATATGCTCATCGTAATACCTTTGCACTTTTCGATTCCGTTTTGGCGGAATAACTACTGTACATCCCTTGTCTTCAAGACTTGTAACAAAGGCATTGCTATCGTAGCCCTTGTCAGCTACTACAGTAGAGTTATAGATACTTTCGGTCAACACTTGTGCCTGCGTAATTTCATTTCTTTGACCAGGAGTCAGAGTAAATTTAAGTGGATTTCCAAGTGCATCGACAAGCGCATGTATTTTAGTTGTAAAGCCACCTTTGCTCCTCCCTAAAGCTTCTTGATCCTTGGAGTTTTTTGTATATCCAGATGAACATGGATGGGCTCGGATGATCGTACCGTCGATTATAGCAACTTCTAAATCAGGCTCTTGTTTAGTATATTCAAGCAATTTTTTCCAGACATCTCTTTCACACCATCTTTTAAATCGCTTATGTATACTCCTGTAATTACCATAAGTTTTTGGTAAAAGTCTCCATTGGCAACCACTTCGCACTATGTACCACACTGCCTCTATGAATATTCTTAAACGTTTTTCATCTTTGCTGTGCATTCCTTTTACGCTTTTTATGAACTCTAAAATTTGTTTCCAATTTTCCTCTTTGATGTAATATTGCATATGGTAGTTTCTCCATTTTTTACCTATTAGGCTAAACTACCATCTTTTTCTCTCTTTTCATATTTTTTGTCCACAGAGCCTAGCCAAATTCCTGTGCTTTTTTGATTAAGTTTTTTTAAACTCTCTCTTTGTAACGTGTTTCATAATAGTTCATTCCTTTTTCAACATATTCTTGCCCATACTTTAGCATACTATAAAAAATGCATGCTAGTTTTCTTGCGGTAGCCGTGATTGCTTTTGGTGCACCTAGTCGTCTCTTTATTCTTCTACAGTACGCACCTATTCCTCTGTTGCTTCTTGATACACAGTGAGCAGCTATTCGAAATGCATTCGCAGCACGATTAATGACTTTACGCGTTCTTGTGCTAAACACTTTTTCTCCTGTAATTTTATTGGCAGGCTAACCACGATGAAAAGTGTTTTTCTGTCCGCCATCTATTGGGGTTTATGCCAGTTTCTGAAATTATTGTTTGTATGGTTACTACATCAAGTCCTGGAACTTTTGTGAAATCCCTACCTGTAATTCTATGCAGTTCTTCGTGTATAGCAAAGTTTGGCCTATGTTTTGTAGACTTACGCTTCATTTTATTACATAGCTTGTTCCCACCTGACTTTATCTCAAATGTTTTTTAATATCCTTCAATACTTCTATCACATTCTGCTATTTTTTCCTGATAAATATTGTATAGCTCAAACTCTTGTTTTAGTGTAAACAGGTATTCCTTTCTATAGTCTCCTGCTAACGCTTTTGCAATGGTAGATTTATCATTTCTTATTCGTCCATCTCTTAATTCAGCTAATTTTTCTGGATTTCTTTCACCTTCAAGTATTGCTTTAATAATTTGCATGCCAGTAACTCCTGTTATATCGCTTATCACCTTATGCAATTGAATGTTCCTTTGAATTAACGCTTTTTGCATACGTTGAATGTGTGCTGCTGCACTTTTTATTAGGTTATCTCGTTGTCTAACGTAGCTGCGTAATACACAAATTTGATTATCTGACCCTTGAAGCAGTCCATAGCTGTGCAGTTGTTGTAACCACTGGCAATCCTGAACATCAGATTTTCTTCCAGGCACATTCTTAACATATTTTGCGTTTACTAATTTTACTTCAAATCCATATGATTCAATTACTTGAAACAAAGTGATCCAATACACTCCTGTTGATTCCATGGCTATTGTAGTAACTTTTCACCTACTGCCTAATTTTCCGTAACAGTTGAAAAAATCAATAGAAAATCAATATATCACTATAAATTCACGTATTTTGAGGCTATAATGGTTAATACGCTATATGGTATAATATGGACGATTTTATCAGAGTTAAGGGCGCAAGGGAACATAATCTGCAAGGTGTAGACGTCAATATACCGAAAAATAAGCTAGTTGTTATAACTGGGCTAAGTGGTTCTGGCAAGTCTAGTCTCGCTTTTGATACAATTTATGCGGAAGGCCAACGCCGGTACGTTGAAAGCCTATCAGCTTACGCGCGTCAATTTCTCAATATTCAGGATAAACCAGATGTTGAGTCGATTACAGGTCTCTCTCCTGCAATATCTATCAACCAGAAATCGATCTCAAAAAATCCAAGGTCAACAGTTGGAACTGTTACCGAAATTTACGATTACTTGCGCTTAGTGTATGCACGAATAGGAGTTCCTTATTCACCTGCAACTGGATTACCGATAACAAAGCAAACTGTATCTCAAATTGTAGATACTATAATCGCGTTACCTTTAGAAACTAAAATATATATACTTGCCCCTGTTGTGCGTGGTAGAAAGGGAGAACATCTCAAAGAGATATTGGAAATTAAAAGACAAGGTTACGTAAGGTTCAAAATAGATGGTGAAGTATACAATGTAGATGACTTGCCTAAACTCGATAAGAACAAGAAACACGACGTTTTTGTGGTTGCAGATAGAATATCAATATTGGATGATATAGGAAATCGACTACCAAGTAGTATAGAATCCGCACTAAAACTTGGTAATGGTCTAATGTATGTAGAAATAGTAAACCTACCTGACAACCATAATTCCGAGTATAAAAATGGTCAAATTCTGACTTTTTCAGAGAATTTTGCATGCCCCGAGTCTGGTTTCACTCTTGAGGAAATAGAACCAAGATTATTTTCTTTTAACAGCCCTTACGGTGCATGTGGTTCGTGTAATGGGCTTGGTAAAAAACTAAGTGTTGATATAAAGCTAATAGTACCGGATGAAACTCTTTCAATATCTGAGGGTGCTTTAAAGCCAGTGGGATCAATGTTCCGTCAAGTGCACACAGGTTATGGATTTCTAAAAAGTGCAATTCTATCACTGGCTGAAAACTACAAATTTAACCTTGATATTCCGTGGAAGAACATAGATCAAGAAGTAAAAGATATGATACTCTTTGGCTCTAATAAATTTCAAGGTTTGATCAGTATCTTGGAGAACCAGATGGATTATGATGAAACACTTGTTGAGCGATATTGCTCTGTCACTCACTGCAGAGAATGTACTGGCTATAGATTGAAAAAAGAAGCGCTTACAGTAAAAATTGATAGCAAACATATAGGTGAAATATCAGGGCTCAGCATCGATAAATCCCTTAAATGGTTTGAAAATTTGCCAGACAAGCTCACAGAACAACAGAAGCAAATCTCAAGTAAAATATTAAATGAAATAATCAAGAGACTAGCATTTTTAAAGAATGTAGGGTTGAATTACCTAACACTTGATCGAGAATCTAGCACTCTCTCTGGCGGTGAGAGTCAGAGGATCAGACTTGCTTCACAAATTGGCTCTGGTTTAACAGGAGTGCTGTACGTGCTTGATGAACCCTCGATAGGCCTTCATCAATGCGATAATGATCGGTTAATTGCTACACTGAAAAACTTGAGAGACATGGGTAACACTGTAATCGTTGTTGAGCATGATGAAGATACAATAATGGCTGCTGATTATGCGATTGATATTGGTCCTGGAGCTGGCGTAAATGGTGGAAAAGTTGTTGCAGAAGGAACACCAGACCAGGTGCAAAGAAATTCAGAGAGCATAACAGGGCAATATTTGAGTGGAGAGAAAAAAATTTTAATTCCAAGGAGAAGAAAGCAAGCAACTCAGTTCATAAAAGTAATAAATGCATGTGAAAATAACTTAAAAAATGTGAACGTTAAATTTCCTATAGGGAATCTTATTTGTGTTACTGGAATATCAGGAGGAGGAAAATCAAGTTTAGTCATAGAAACGTTATATAAATATTCAGCACATAAGATACATCATTCGTCTGCAAGGTATGGCCAATGCGATAAGATAGAAGGTCTTGGATACGTAGATAAAATTATAGAAGTTGATCAGTCGCCAATTGGTAGAACTCCAGCGTCAAATCCAGCAACATATGTTGGTATGTTCACTCATATAAGAAATTGGTTTGCAGGTCTTCCAGAGTCAAAAGCAAGGGGATATAATATAGGCCGATTTTCATTTAATACCAGAGGGGGAAGGTGTGAGGCTTGTAAGGGTGATGGGCACTTAAAGATAGAGATGCATTTTCTACCGGACGTTTATGTGAAGTGTGAGCAGTGTAAAGGGCGAAGGTATAATCGTGAAACATTGGAAGTTACTTATAAAGGAAAATCAATCTCTGATGTGCTTGATATGACGATAGATCAGGCTTGTGATTTTTTTGAAAACCTTCCAATGGTAAAAGAAAAGTTGGTTTCTTTGCAGGAAGTGGGGCTTGGCTATATAAAACTCGGACAGTCGTCAACAACATTGTCTGGGGGTGAAGCACAACGAATAAAGCTGTCCAAAGAGCTATCAAAACGATTTACCGGAAGAACATTGTATATTCTTGATGAGCCAACAACTGGATTACACTTTGAAGATATAAATAACTTACTAAAAATACTCCATAGATTAGTCGATCTGGGAAACACTGTTATAGTTATCGAGCACAATTTGCATGTTATAAAAACTGCAGATTATATAATAGACATCGGACCAGAGGGCGGAATAAAAGGCGGAGAAGTGATTGCTACTGGAACTCCAGAAGAAGTGGCAAAAATTCCAGAAAGTGTTACAGGCAGGTATCTTAAAACGTATTTATTATAAACTATTTCTTAATTATATTAGGCTAGGTTGCATATTTATGATTTGGAGATAAGAATGTCAGTATATCGATACTTTAGAAGGTACGTTGAATATGGAGTTGTACCTGCTAAGAAAGCAGAAGATAACACACTAGTTCCAGAAAATAGTTTCTATAAATCTGTACGTTACGTTGATAATGTGCTAGGACCTGTGAAAGATGTAATTTGTGGAGTTGAGAGTAAAGACAATTATAACAAGTATTATCAAGATAATGATAAATGTGAATACGTGGGCCACAGAGCAGAGGGAGTGTATTCATTGTGTACACTGGGTGCTGTTTTAGCAGCCAACATAATATTGCAACCTTTATTTTTGATAGTGGCATGTTTGTCATACTTTCCAGTCAAGTTATTGTCAAAAATAACAGGGGACTATTGTTTTAAAACGGATACAAAATCATTCGTTAATTATTCAAACATATTTTTAGAAATGGGGCAAGATTGTGCTAATGCAGTAGCTAGAGTATTTAACAAGATTGTAAGTTATGCTTGCGCTGCTATCATTTGGGCTGCCGCGTCAATCATAACGCCACTTGTGTGGGCTTGCAACAAAGTGCAAAGTAAGTTGAGTGAAATACAGAAGCTAGAAAAATATCAGCCTTTGTCTCATCGGAGTGATTCGAAGACTACTTTGGTCGGTGGTGTACCATGGACTGAGTTATAAGTTCTGCTTTTATAGCACTCAGCAGTATGAACTATATTGAAATGAAATAAAAAGTGAAAGAGTGTAAGCACAAGTTACTTTAGCTATACTATATAAATTTTATAATATATTTAATGAATTGTGAACCTTCTCTTACTAAAAAAAGCTACAAATCTCATATTTCCAAACGTATGCGTAAGTTGCGAATGTATCATTGATGAAAATCTTAATCTGTGTAGTGAATGCAACAAAAAAATCAATTTTCTAACTAAGCATTACTGCAATGTTTGTGGCGCAGTAATCTCAGACAATATTCATACGTGTGGTAAGTGCATCATCAATCCTCCACCGTTTAAAGTATTAAGATCAGTTTTTGCTTATGATCAACATAGTAAAAACATGATTATAAATTTCAAATTTTTTGATAATTTGAATTACGTAAAAATCTATGCAAAGTGGATACACCAAGCTAATCAGGATACGTTTCAGAACGCAGAGGTCATAATTCCTATACCGTTACATAAAATGCGCTTGTTTAAACGTAAATATAATCAAGCAGCACTGCTTGCAAAAGAGTTGAGTAAGTTGTCCAATTTATCCTATACGCCATTTGCAATAAAACGTCTTCGCCATACCACGCCTCAAGCTGGTCTTTCACTTAAACAGCGTGAAAAAAATTTAAAGAAGGCTTTTAGCATAAGCAACAAGAAAATTATCGAAAATAAAATCGTGATATTAGTTGATGATGTGGTAACAACCGGAGCAACTGTAAGATCTTGCTCTCAAGAAATTTTAAACTCCGGTGCAAAAGAAGTGAGAGTGCTATCGCTTGCAAGAACGGTGAATGATTGTGAAAATCAGCATGTTAAAACGTGATTTTTAATAACCTCAACATCACTAAACTCAAAGGTTTGATTCCCTATGATTTGAAATCTTTCGTGCCCCTTTCCTGCAACTAGCAGAATCATACCCTCGTTATAGGTAATATCTACTCCTTTCTCTATAGCTTCTCTCCTACCTCCTATCTCCAGTACACTAGAACAATGTAGCAAAATATCGTGGCGAATTTTTGCCGGATCTTCATCACGCGGATTGTCATCCGTGATTATCACTTTGTCTGCATACATTTGTGCTATTTTACCCATTTCTGCGCGTTTTGTTTGATCGCGATTTCCACCACAACCAAAAACTAGAATTATTTTTTTATTGAAGTGCCATTTTAAAGACAACAGAGCTTGTTTAAGTGCACTTGGAGTGTGTGCATAATCCACAAATGCAAAAGGTTCTACTTTCTCCATTCTTCCCAGTGGAGAAACGAGTTTTCCTACGCATATTTCTCTGTAATTTAATCCAGATATACCAATTGCACATAGCAGATTATACGCCTGAAACTGCCCCAAAACTGGGAAAAATGTATTGTAAATTTGGTTGTCAATTTTTACTGTAAGATGTTGACCATTAGGGGTTGGTGTTTGCTTTAATAAAGTAATATCAGAACCTGTCTTTCCATAGGTTATAATTTTGTTGCTGCGTTTTTCAGCTATTTTAAGCAATGCACAGTATTCATCTATATCCGCATTTAAAATCGCTGTTTTTCCTTCTGGTAATACCTCATAAAATAACCTTTTCTTAGCCTCAAAATACTCATCGATACTCTTATGATAGTCCAAATGATCTTGCGAGAAATTAGTAAAAGCTGCAGCACTTAACTTTAATCCATGGATTCTATATTGATCAATCCCATGACTTGATGCTTCTAACACTAAGTGCTCTACGTTTTTATTATCTATACCACGCAATGTTGCGTAAAGGTTATCTGCACCTGGAGTGGTAAGACTGTTGCTATTACCTTTTCTACCATTATTGATGCATGTTCCAAGTGTTCCAATAGACGCAGCATTATAGCCAGCATTCTGCCAGATCTGACGGCAAAATTCTACTACTGAAGTTTTACCATTCGTACCAGTTACAGCAGCAACATATTTGGGCTGTTTGAACTGATAAAATCTGCTGACTATTTCGCTGTATATTTCTTGAGGGTTTGGGTGGAAAATATGAATTCCAGCGTCACGCGCTGGAATGATACCATTTGTTATGCAATCACTTGCAATTATCGCTTTAGCTCCACAAGATAATATCTGATCTATGTAAATCCTATCCCTTTCTGACACACAAACGAAAAGATAACCTTCCTTGACTCTCTTGGGATTACATGTAACGCCCTTGATTTCAACGTCAAAGTTAACATCAATAATGTTATGCAGTAATTCTCTCAGTTTCATGTTTTACTCTGCCAGTTTTAGTGTTCAAACATGGCAACCTTGCTAGTGCAGCATTTAAATCAGAGATTAAATCTTCAGGATCTTCCAGTCCACAAAATATCCGTATAAAACTTCCACCATAATCTGAATTCATTACAGATCTTGACATAGATCTACGATCTATTGGTAATATCAAACTGTCGCATCCTCCCCAAGAAGCACCGATACTAAAAATTTTCATGTGATCAACCATGCAGCTTAGTTCTTCACATGAATATTCTCTACCCAGTACTATACTGAATGTGCCGCTTGCTCCTTTGAAGTAACTTTTCCATAATTCGTGTTGAGGATGGGAGGGAAGTGCTGGATACAAAACTTTTTTGATTTTTGAATGTTTTTCTAGCCACTTTGCCACTTCCATTGCTGTATTTTGGTGCCTTTTCATACGTGTGTACAATGTTCTAAGTCCCCTGTGTGCAAGGTAGCAGTCGTGCGATTGAATGGTTACTCCATAATTTTTATAGCTCTCATAAAGCAATTTAAAAATTTCACCTTCAGCAATCATAGTCCCCATCAATAAATCTGAGTGACCGGCTAGATACTTTGTCACCGCATATAGTGCAACATCAATTCCATAATTAAGCGGCTTAAATAACAAAGGAGTGGCCCATGAATTGTCGCAAACGGTTACGATTCCACGTTCTTTAGCAACTTTTACTATATGCTCTACATTTGAAATCTCAAACGCTACAGAACCAGGAGTCTCGATCATTATCAATGAAGTATTACTCCGAATTAAATCAGTTATATCCTGTGTTGGATCATAAAAAGTTACTTCTATTCCTCTTTTTGGTAGCTCATTTTCTACAAACCTCCTAAGCCTATAATAACTATTATCTTGTATCAAGACATGCGAACCCGCTTTAGTGAAAGTCAAAATAGCAAAAGTAAGTGCAAATAGTCCGGAAGGATAAATAAGCGCTTGTCCACTCCCTTCAATTTCAGCAAGTGCATTTGAAAGATAATGAACAGTAGGAGTACCAACATTACTGTAGCTATAATCCCTTGCAACACCATCGTTGATTACATCGTATATACTTTCTCCACTTGCAGCATTTAAGTAGTCTTTGTAAGTAGGAAATAATATGGTAGAAGAATGATAAACTGGCGGGTTCATAGAACCTTTATAGTCCTTAAATTTTCTTCCTGCTTTAACTAATATAGACTCTTCCTTCACATTTTTATTATTTATTTTTTAAATTGTACTCGTTTTGCGTATACAAGTGAAGAGAAATTGCATGTATTAGCTCTATCTCACCCTTCAATAACTCATAAATCAACTTATGTCTTTTTAGAATGCTCATTCCAATAAAGCCGTCAGATATTAACATTAATTTAATGTGCGAAGGTAATGTTGAAGATGAAGCAAAATAATGATCAGCATGCTTTGCTGATTCATCGATAATGTTGATATCAGTTACATCTATCGAATCGCGTATTTTTTTTTCTATTGCCTTAATAATGTCCATAATGGTTTCTTTAAGCAACAATATGCTCCTCTTGTCATCCCAGTATCAGCTACTTGGATGACAATCGCAATTACTTATTCTCTTCTTTATTATCTATGTCTTGATAATCAGAATCTACTACTTTTTCCTCTTTATCATTTGGATTTCCTTCTGATGAAAAGCCATTTTCAGCACTATTTTGTTGAGATGTTTGATACATAGCTTCTCCAAGTTTCATAGATAATTGAGAAAGATTAGTAACTTTCTGCTGTATTGAATCAGCGTCATCAATGTTATCAGATTTACTAGCCTCTTTCAGCTCATTCAGTGCACTTTCAATAGCAGATTTATCTTCAGGTGAGACTTTATCACCATACTCTGTCAGAGACTTTTCTGTAGAATGGACTAAACTATCCGCCTGGTTCTTAACTTCGATGAATTTTTTACGCTTTTCATCCTCGTGAGCTTTTTCTTCAGCTTCTTTCACCATGCGATTTATTTCATCATCAGACAGACCACCTGAAGACTGAATACGTATTTTTTGCTCTTTTCCAGTAGCTTTATCTTTTGCAGAAACGTGCGCTATTCCATTTGCATCTATGTCGAATGTCACTTCAATTTGTGGCCTTCCGCGTGGAGCAGGAGGTATCCCTTCCAAACTAAACTGACCAAGTAGCTTATTATCAACTGCCAATTTTCTTTCACCCTGATGCACTTTAATTGTAACCGCTGTTTGGTTATCTTCTGCAGTTGAAAACACCTGAGATTTTTTAGTAGGAATTGTAGTATTACGTTCAATAAGTGGAGTGAATACTCCTCCTAGAGTTTCAATACCAAGAGAAAGTGGAGTCACATCAAGTAGCAACACATCTCTTACATCACCTTGAATGATCCCCGCCTGTATTGCAGCTCCAATTGCTACAACTTCATCAGGGTTAACTCCTCTATGTGGATCTTTGCCAAAGAATTCTTTAACTTTCTCTATGACTTTTGGCATACGAGTCATGCCACCAACGAGAACCACTTCGCCAATTTGACTAGCAGACAAACCAGCATCCTCAAGAGCTTTTTTACAAGGAGCCATAGTTCTTTCGATTAAATCATTCACTAAGCTTTCAAGTTTTGCTCTCGTTAATTTCATATTTAAGTGTTTTGGACCACTTGCATCAGCTGTAATAAACGGTAGATTTATTTCCGTTTCCATTGCACTTGATAATTCAATTTTCGCTTTTTCAGCAGCTTCTTTGATTCTTTGCATAGCCATTGGATCATTTTTCAAATCAATGCCATTACTTTTCTTGAATTCATCTAGTAAATAACTCACTACTCCATTATCAAAGTCTTCACCTCCAAGATGAGTGTCACCATTTGTAGCCTTTACTTCAAAAACCCCTTCACCTATTTCAAGTATTGAAACATCAAATGTACCACCACCAAGATCATACACCACTATTGTGTGTCCATGTTTTTTATCAAGACCATAAGCAAGCGCTGCAGCAGTTGGTTCATTTACTATTCTGAGTACATTTAATCCGGCGATTTTTCCTGCATCTTTTGTTGCTTGACGTTGAGAGTCATTGAAGTATGCTGGCACTGTTATCACAGCATCTTTTACTTCCTCTCCAAGATAAGCTTCTGCTGCTTCTTTCATGTTTTGTAGTATAAATGCACCAATTTGACTAGGAGAGTATTCTTTATTATCAGTGGTTTTAATCCATGCATCACCATTTTTTGCCGCAAACACTTTATACGGCACGTTTAGATTTTTCATTTCAGAATCACCGTATTGACGGCCTATTAATCTCTTAGTAGCAAAAAAGGTATTACTTGCATTGGTGGTTGCTTGCCTTTTTGCTGGAGCACCAATCAATTTTTCTCCTGATGAAGTAAATGCAACTATAGATGGAGTAGTTCTTGCTCCTTCTTTATTCTCTATTACCTTTGTGTCTTTGCCCTGCATTATTGCAACACAAGAATTTGTTGTTCCGAGATCTATACCTATTGCTCTTCCCATAATGAGTACCCCATTGTAAATATTATCTAATATAAGAATATATAAGTATAGGACTCATTAATTACAAGCCCAATTTAGGTTTCTAATTAGTTATTAGAACTTAAAAGGCGCGAAAGCCACTTAGTCAGCCAAAAATTGCCTCGTAGTTTATTTGAATTATCAGCTTCTTCATTGCTGCTATCCCCAATTTGGTATCCAGAGTTCTGTAATGGCTTATAATCGTTTAAATTAACATCATCTCCTTGTTTTAAAACAAATGCATTTACATCTAAACTGTTATCAATACTAACGTTCAATGTAATATTAAACTCTTTTTCGATTGTAGAAACTGTATTGCGTTTGTTATTAAAAACGTACGCTATAACTGCACTGTGTGCTACTAAATCAAAAGACTTATTTCGATTCTTGTTAGCAATATGTTGTAAATCCCTTAGTATTGATGAAACAATTACTTCGTTTGATTTTATTCTTCCAGTACCTTTGCAGTGTAAACATTCTGTAGTATTAATTTCTTGTATGTTTGGTTTAATTCTTTGTCTTGAAAATACCATTAAACCAAAGTCATTTATGTAGCTAAATTGAACTTTAGCTTTATCATCTTTAAACGCTTGCTTTATAGCAGACTCAACAGCTCTGCAATACTGATATTTCAACATATCAATAAAATCGACTACTATTAATCCTGATAGGCCCCTAAGATTCACCTGTCTTGATATTTCAGGTACTGCTTCCATGTTGGTTCTATAAGCTGTTTCTTCTATGCTATCTTCTCCTGTCATCTTTCCTGAATTCACGTCTATCGAAACAAACGCCTCAGTTAAAGTTATTATCAAAGACCCACCAGATGGCAATTCTACTCTATTGCTATATAACTCAGAAATTTGATCTTCGATTCCGTAGTAAGTAAAGATCGGAGCATAACCTCTATACAATCTATAGCGCAACTTACTACCTTTTAGTGCATTGTTAGCATATTGCCTAACTGCTTCAAAAGCTTCCTTTCCAGACACTATAACTTCTATACCATCGCTACAAAAATCACGAACAGATCTCATAATTACATCTGCTTCATTGTAAATTAATGATGGAACGTTTACAGAGAAGGCATTTTTTTGAATGCTCTGCCATAATGAGGATAAGTAATTGTAATCCTGCTCAATTTCTTTCTTATTTTTTCCTGAACCAACAGTTCTTACTATTAAACCTGATCTTTTTTGCAAGTTTATTGAACTCAGTATCTCCTTTAACTGCTTTCTGACATTAGCATCTTCAATTCTGCGAGACACTCCACCTTTACTCATGGAATTTGGCATGAAAACACAGTATCTACCCACTAAAGTTATGTATGTTGTAAATGAAGCTCCTTTATTGCCTCGTTCCTCTTTAGTTAGCTGAACCAATACTTTTTGATTTACTGAAATAACATCTTGTAATTTGTATTTTTTATATAAAGGTACCTCTCTTACAAAACCACTACCTGACTCATTGACATTCTTACTAGCTGCAGAATCTGAAGAGACATTTGCTATGGTATCGTTCCCTTTTTCTGTATAATCGTCATTTGAGTAGCTCTCAAAGATAGTTTCCTTTTCTTTTTCTGGAATATTGAAGTAATCTAGAGATATCTCGGAAAAAGACAAAAAACCTTGCTTATTTTTTCCATATTCGATAAATACGGCTTGCAAAGAAGGCTCTATACGCTTTATATAAGCAACGTATATATTACCTCTTAATTGTTTTTTTTCCTTGAATTCTTGTTCAAATTCTACAACCTTATTATTAACTGATAAGGCAACTCTTACCTCATTAGAACAGGTGGAATTTTCTATCAATAATAACCTTTTGCCACTATTTGCCACTTATATTTACCGTTTGCTTTTCATTCTGAAGTTAACTTCATGCTACTTAATGCACTGTTGATTGTCAAGAATTTTACGATCTGCATTATTCGGTTGACTTTTAGTGTTTTGCGTAATAAACTCGCATAGAATTTATTATATCATTATAAGTATGGCGAAAAAAAATGCTTCTTTGCTCGTTAAGTTAGTTAGCACTGCAATCAAGACAACAAAAACTGGTGAAGAAAAATCAACAGGTTATTTTTATGTAAAAAAGCGTAATCCAAAAAAGCTCACCAAAAAACTGGAGTTTAGGAAGTATGACCCAGTAGTCAGAAGGCATGTGTTATTTAAAGAAGAAAAACTAAAGTAATTTTTTTATAAGGGATTTTATTATTATGCAAAATTTACAATTAAGTTATCCTATAATAGTAGAGTTGAGGGATGTAAAAGATACAAAACTGAAATTAATAAAGATCATTGCACAATTAATAAGTAAGAAGTACACAACACAGAAAAAAGCAGCGAACGCTCTAAAGATTGATCAACCTAAAGTATCTCAAATCAATAGGTCAAAAATCGAAGGGTTCTCCTTAGAATACTTGCTTAACTTATTGATTGTATTGGGCCAAGACATAAACGTAAGAATAAAGCATAATTCTAAACCTGCATAATATGTAAAGGACAAATAAATGCAGAACAATAAAACAGTAAGCTAAAAGGGAACTTATTACTCAACAAAACAAGACTTAAAATTTTGTGCAATGCTATTGATTATAGCTAGATATGCATCTTTTCCAGGCTCTATGTCTGATCCAATAGGATCAAGAACTACCATTTTTGCGTCATTAGAAAGGGCATTAGGCTTTATGCTATCTTCCTGTGAATGAGCAAATATACATTTAACGTTTTCTTCTTTCATTATCTTTTTTAGCTTCATTAAACTCCTCATACCTATGTAAGAATCCTCTTCTATGGAAAGAATGGCACTTGGGTGATTTAAACCAAAATATTTTTCAAAATATTGATAAGCATCGTGAGTGACGATATATTTTTGATTTTTAAAATCATTCAGTTCTTTCATGATTTCTTTTACTTCTTGGTCTATTTTTTTTATAGCTTTTGTTGCATTAGAGTTGTATCGATAGGAATTTTCTTTATCTATGTTAGACAATGTTGCACTTACAGAAAGTATCATGCTCTTTGCATTTTCTGGACTCAGCCAAATGTGTAAATCTTTTTCATCTTGAATATTAGTGATTTTTCTAGAAAATGAATGCGGCCGAGTAGAAAGTAGGTTGATTGCCTTTGACAATTGCGCTAGTTCTTTATTATTTTTGGCGAAAGTTTGAACAAACGTCTCTAAGTTATCGTCAACATAAAATATAACGTCACTTGATTCTAAATTACTCGCATCAGATGGCTTTAATATATAATTATGCGCAGATGTTGCATAGCCAAGCAATTCCGGTTCTAAAATCCCTTCTGTAACAGAAGCTACAAGTGAGTGGATAGGTTTGATTGTAGCTACAACTTTTAAATTGGATGAAAAGGCGATATTATAGTATAGTGTAAATGAAAGTAATAAAAAAAAAGTCAGTAAATGTCTCATATAAACGTTGAGAAGAAGTTAAATTTTGTCAATAAATTGAATAATGTCAATAATCGTGTTCTAAAAATAGAAAATCTTGCTCTCACATATGATGGTAAAAGAATCCTTGACAATATCAATATGTTCATGGAAAGAGGAGACGTAATTACAATACTTGGTCCAAATGGTGGAGGTAAAACCTCTTTAGTGAAAGCAATTGCTGGCATAAATAAAAGCTGTACCGGTAATATCGTATTTGCTGACAACATAAAAATTGGCTATATGCCGCAAAATTTTAGTATTAGTAATTTGATGCCAATAACAGTTGAATATTTCCTTTTAAATAGCTCCTTGAAAAGACTAAAGAAAAATCAATCCATTATTACAGAAGCGATAGAGTTGGTTGGTATCGGTAACATTTTGAAGAATCAAGTGTTAGAAATTTCTGCAGGGCAAACACAACTACTACTGCTTGCACGTTGTTTAATTGCAGAGCCTGACTTGATCATTCTAGATGAACCAGTCAGTGCAATGGATATTAACGCGCGGGCTAAATTTTATGATATTATAAATAAAATAGCAAAAAAACGATTGGTATCGATTCTTATGACTTCTCATGATCTTAACTCTGCTCTACCATCCTCAGATTACGTAATTTGTATAAATAATACTATCTATTGCCAAGGCAAGCCTGATGAGATTATGAAAAATAGAACCCTAAATGAAATATTTAGCAGTTACGCAGCAAAATGATTCAAAATATTTTGCGTCTTCTGCACATAACTACAGTGCTGACACGTTACAATATATTACCTTATTTACTTCCACCATCAAAGAAATCAATAAATAAAATACAAGGCCATAAGCTAAAGTGTGCTCTTGAAAAATTAGGTCCGGTGTTCATTAAGTTTGGGCAGTCTATCTCATCACGTACTGATGTTTTAAATGAGGACATAATAAATAACTTGTTATTGATATGTGATAGATTGCCATCATTTTCACATAAAATAGCAGTTAAAACTATAGAAAGTGAGTTTAATTGTAAATTGAGCGACATTTTTTCAAGCTTTTCTGAAAAGCCAATTGCAGCAGCATCGATTTCTCAGGTGCATAGAGCAGTTACAACTGAGGGTAAGGAAGTTGCTGTGAAGGTTTTAAGGCCAAATATTGAGAAAACATTCTCAAAGGATATAAAAATGCTTTCTTGGCTTGCAGAAATTGCAGAAAAATTTAGCGAACAATCAAAAAGGCTGAGGCCAATTGAATTAGTCAAAACTTTTGCTGAAATTTGCCGATTAGAGTTAGATCTACGTTTTGAAGCTGCTCACTCTTCAGAACTAAAGGAAAACACAAAAAATGACAGAGGTTTTTATGTACCTGAAATAGATTGGAATAGAACTGCAAAAAAGGTTTTAACATTAGAATGGATAGAAGCAACACCAATATACGAAGTTGAAAAACTGAATAATCGTAAGCAAATAGCTATCAATCTTATAGAATCGTTTTGTAGTCAGGTATACAGGGATTGTTTTTTTCATGCCGATATGCATCCTGGAAATCTAATGGTTGATAGTAATAACAATATTATTGCCCTGGATTGTGGAATCATGGGTAGAATAGATCGTGAGACATGCTATTATGTTATAGAGATACTCAAAGGCTTTTTAAATCGGGATTATGATCACGTTGCAAAAATGCACTTTAAAGCTGGTTACGTTTCATCACAGCATAGAAATTTTGTCACAGCTTGCAGGGCAATAGGTGAACCTATTATTGGGCAGCCTATACAGAAGATTTCATTTGCTAGTTTACTTGCTCAGCTATTAAAAATAACTGGTGATTTTGATATGAAAGTTCAAACACAATTGTTATTGCTGCAGAAAACTATGATTTTACTGGAAGGGACATGTAGAAAGATCTACCCAGAAATCAATATGTGGAAAGTAGTTGAAGCGTGGATAAGCAGTCAACATGAAAGTAAAATAGGGTATAGGGAAAAAATTAGAAGTTCTTATCCTGTAAAAACAATCCAAGGGATATTTAGCCTTATAGAAAAATTAAACCTAATAGCTGATAAAAAATTAGAAAACATCCAAATTAAAAATAAATCAAATGGAAAAGTCTATTTTTTTCTGTGGTCTGTAATTATAATTCTAATTGTTAAATTTTTAATTTCTTAAACTGTGGGAAAAAACTGCGTCAAACCCAATTTTTAATTCAACTTAATTTTTAATCTGCAGGAGTCGAATTGAGAATGTCCAATTTTCCACTTTCTATAACATACTTCAGCGCCTCTTGCTCCTCTTGAAGCCCAATGGCTCACCACTTATGTGTAAATTAATCGTTAATGTTGTACACGTTCTTTTCTTTTTCTACTCTCTCTTGCTCTTCAATACAATATATAGCAAGCGGATTAGCTTTAAGTCTTTCGACTCCTATTTCTTCTCCTGTTCCATCGCAGTAACCATAAGTGCCTAATTTTATTTTTTCTAATGCCTCCTTAATTTTTTCTTTTCTATCTTTTCGGCGCCTGATTAATTCCTCATTTCCACTATCTCCATCAGAATAGTATGTATCAATACTATTATCTTCTAGTTCTTGTTTCTCCAACTCAGCAAGTATTGATTGTAACTTTAAGCTGAAGTATTCCAGTTGTTTTACGCTCATATATTCTTCATCTTCTGAAGGAGTGTAATCCTCTGGTGACTTTATTTTCGGTAACTTTTCCATAATTGCATTATCAAAAAAATAATAAAACCTATATAACTTATGAACAAAAAATTATACTACCTCAAAGTAAACACTATAATTTATAATAAACATTTAAAAGCCTAGTATGATCGACTCAGTAAAAAAATTAGTAACAGATAATAAGAACTTTACCTATATAGTAGGTATTTTTATCATAATGTTAAGTTTATCTTCATTTACACTTGAAAACAACAATAAACAAGAAGTTATGTTAACATTAACATGGATATGTGCTACATTTGTTTTGCAGATCTCTACAAATAATTTGTTTACATCTGATTATCATGATGGAATATTAGAGCAAATCTTTGTACAGCCACTCTCTTCTAGGCTTACAGTTGCTTATAAAATTTTCGCTCACTGGTTATTATTTGGGTTACCGATTTCAGTAATTTCTTCCATATTCAGCTTTGCAATTTTAGGCAATAGTGTTGAACACTCAATAGCAGTTGGAGTGTCTTTATTATTTAACACGCTGATAATCATTAATATTTCAGCTACTGGAAATGCATTGATGATTGGTCGAAACAACTTAGCATCAGGAGTATCGCAAATTCTTGTTTTGCCAATGATAATGCCAACCTTTGTGTATTTTAAAATGCTAACTCAACTTGAAAATTTGTCCTTGAATATTTATACACTACTAATCACCATGTTAATTTTTATCATTTTGATTGTTAACAGCACTATAACTACTCACATGGCATTAAAATTTGCTGTGGAACAGGATTGAAAAATCTTACTGTTATTCAGTAGGTATCCGTTCAGCAGAGTGGCAAAATAGGTAGACAAGATAAACCAAAAAATCAAGAAAAAGTGAGTTTACAACAAATGGTGTCATGCAAGTAGCTGACAACATAGAAACGAAAAAACTTACTTGACAAACTCCGCCAGCCCCCTTATTATGGCAGCAAGGGTATTTATGACTCAAAACTTGTTTTTGACCTGCAGGCTCAATGACAAAATTCAGTAAAAAACTCAGAGTATTTATTGGCGGATTACATAAAATTATAGCGGCTGCATGTCTTTTTTTATTTTTTCTACATTCAGCCAAATCGCGCTTATTTTAAGCGTTAGCACATTATTACAGCGCCACTTACAGTAATATAGAGTCAAAACTCGCACCACGGGGTTTCTTTTGCCTTTTTTTTCGTTTGGTAAATTTCTTAAATATTTATGGCTAAAAGAGCTCAAGAGAGGTGTCATTCCAGCGCGTAACGCTGGAATCTAGTCTTTATTATGCAGCCTACTTGACACGTTCATTAAAGTTAAGTTTTCTGGATCCAAGTAATCAAGGCACTGAGAGGACAGGAGAAGGAGGCTACTTGGATGACAGGGGAAGGTATTAGGATGACACCCTGACAATCGTCATTCCGCTACTCGTTAGCGGAATCTGCTGTGGCGGCATAAACTCAAATCATTTCAAAATTCAATCCAAAGAGGTATCATTATGTCAAACAACTTCAATTTTAAAGAATTTTTTAACCACTATGAAACAAATAGTACGTCAGATGATATACAAAGGTATTATTTGCTGTGGAAATCAGTAATAGCGCAGGCAATGATTGATGCAGCAAGTCACTGCAAAAAAACAGAAAGCTTGGTAGAGAAACGTAAGGCGATTTCTTGGTTGTCAGACTTTAGTCAAGATTTTGTGCACACATGTATATTGGCTGACTGTGATCCGGTATACGTAAAAAACAAAATACAGCCAATTTTAAAAAGCCTTACTAGATAAAGCCTTTTTAATGAGGTTTACTCCTTTTACCGAAAAAAATATCATGCAATCTCCTATCTATAGTTTCCTCTATATCTTTGATTAATAGCTGCTTTATCATATTTACTTTTCGCTTTGCATCTTGAGCTTGACGCTCATTGTTACCACTGTTATTGCTGTAATTATTCTTATCACTATAACTACTGCCACTTGGTTTGCTACTGTTACTGAACTCACTACCCTTTTTTCTTCTTATGTTGAGTATCTGCACTATCTTTTCCTTTAAAAAAGACTTCCAACCTGTGCCAAGTAATAATTTATAGAGAAAATGCGGAGTAAGAAACGCCACTAATATTCGAATAGAAATTCCGTAACCGAGATCTTCCCTATTTTCATAATACCACTTGCAATATTGAAACAAACGGTAAAACGCATTTTTGAAAGAGCAAAATTCTACAGCATACCAAAAACCATTGCTGAGAAACATGAGCATAATGCTGAACGCGTAAAGATACATTGTGCAGAGAAACAGCTTTACAACTATATCTTTCAAGCTGCCTAGTATATAATTAAATAACCTTAATCTATAGAAAAGTGATATCATTTCACACCCACTTCAATATGGCTGGGGTGGAAGGATTCGAACCTTCGCGTGGCGGTATCAAAAACCGCTGCCTTACCACTTGGCTACACCCCAATACTACTTACATCAATAACACTATTAGCCCAATTAGTAAAAGATTTATTTGCTTTTTCTATGGACATCACAGCAATAGCTGGCTGATCATAAGAATGCATTGCTTCGATTTTTTCCACAATTTTATCAACTTGATCATTCCTGCTCTTCATAATTGCCACTACTTCACAACCACTGTTAATTTCACCCTTCCATAAATACAGAGAATTTACTTCAGTTACACATACAATTAACTTCTCGTTTAACAATTCTTCAGAAATAGTTTTAGCCTCATTTAAATTTGAAAAAGTTGAAAACTAAATTATTCATTAGAATCTATATAAACGCATTGCTACTATACTCCACTCAGGTTTATTCATCAAGAGAAAATAGATTAGATTTTTCTGTTATTCTAGCACTCTCTTCTGTCATTCCAGTGCCTCCTTCCCCTGTCATCCCAGCACCCTCTTCTGTCATTCCAGTGCTTCCTTCCCCTGTCATCCCAGTGCTCTCTTCTGTCATCCCAGCGCCCCCTCTTGTCATCCCAGTGCGTGACACTGAGATGGCTTTGTTGCATCGCTACTTATGAAAGGCTAACTATAGTTAGAATTATAAGCAACCTATTGAAAATCTTGTTTTTTTGCAATCAATCTGATCAAATTTAAGAATAGTAATTTATTATTTATATTAATAAATTTAATTCTATTGAAAATAGCTAAAGCATTGAAATTCTTGAATTTTAGCCAGATTAGTGAGTGGTAGTGAAATTTCTTTTACTCAAATTTAGGTATTCACTGACCGTTCTTATTGTAAATACCAGAATAATAAGCTACTGATATTCTCCATCTTTTTTATCTTTAATCCATCATAGCTAGCGATGCAACAAAGCCCACTGGGATCCAGAAAACTTCACTTTAAATAAGTGGCTGCATAATAAAGACTAGATCCCAGTGTCACGCACTGGGATGACAGGAGAAGAAGGCTACTTGGATGACAAAAAGGGGCTACTCGGATGACACCCTGACAACCGTCATCCCGCTACGTGTTAGCGGGATCTATGTTAAGAGATACCGCGGCGGTATGACGTAGGACTGCTGTCATTCCAGCGCTCCTTTCTCGTCATCCCAGTGCCCAGACACTGGGATCCAGAAAAATTGATTATGTACTATACAACATTTTCGATCAAAAGCTGGATTCCAGTGTCAAGCACTGGAATGACATCATAGGGGCTACCTGCATAAGTGTTGAAAGTAACACAAGAAAGACATAAAGAACTATTATTGCAAGAAAATGGAGGCAATAATGGATCAAATAGAAAGAGTACTAAATTTAATAAAAGATGAGGATTTAGAAAGGCTAGGAAAATTAAGTGAAGTAGATAAATGTAATACTAAATTGTTGGGCAAGATTATATTTAAAGGTCTAATGAAGTTAATATTAATGGGGCAAAAAACAAGCCTAAGAGCGCTAGAAATGGTAATAAACAGGTGTATAATGGATAAGAATAGCGATAAAAGTACAGTAACATACAGTGGTTTGTCAAAAAGGTTAAAAGTTATAAATCCAGAATATTTTAAGGGAGTATATATTGATTTGATGAGCAAGATTAAAAAGCTATTACCCCAAAAAACATCAAATAACTTACATAAGTTTGATTCGACGATCATAAATTTATCGGGATATCTCATAAAAGATGGGCTAAAAATAGGCGGTAAAAGTAACGACAGTCAAGTTAAAGTGAGTGTAGGATTAAAGGATCAATTGCCGACAAGTATAAGATTTTGTAAAGGACAAGAAGAAAGTAGTGAAGATATAGCATTAGTGAGAGCAATTAATGAAGCTAAAGTTGAAAAAGAGGATATTTTATTATTTGATAGAGGAATCAGAAAAGTTGGAACTTTTGCCGAATTTGATGAAAAGGAGTACAAATTTATCACAAGAGTTAAAGTAGGAAGAAAACATGATGTTATAAGCAGGAACAAAGTTATAAGAGAACAAAAATCGGATGGATCAGAGATTTTAGAAGATATAATAGTTAATCTTTATCGTGCACGAGGTAAAGTGGCAGAAAAGCATGATCTACGGCTAATAAAAATCAGAAATAAAATTGGAGATGAAATATGGTTTTTGACAAACTTGTTTGAAATGCCAGCTTATGAAGTAACAGAGCTATATAGGCGCAGATGGGATATAGAAGTGTTCTTTAAATTTATAAAGCAAAATCTTGGATATAAGCACTTTTTAAGCCATACTATGAATGGCATGAAGGTACATGATTATTATTACGGCTTTGTTATTTCTTGTTTATAAAATCAAAAATAATCTACATGGGTTCAAAATAGCATTACTGCAATTCACATTGGATCTAAATGACTCTTTTATACGTTCGATTGTTTTACTGTCGGGAGGTAATTTACATGCCGTTGATCATCTCATATCACGTTATTTTTGATACTTTCAACACTTATGGGGCACTGGGATGACACCCTACTTAACCGTCATACCGCCGCGGTATCTCAAAGCATAGATCCCGCTAACACGTAGCGGGATGACGATTGTCAGGGTGTCATCCAAGTAGCCTCTTTCTTGTTATCCGAGTAGCCCCTTCTCCTGTCATTCCAGTGCTCCTTTTTTGTCATCCGAGCCCCTATGATGTCATCCCAGTGCTTGACACTGGGATCTCATTTCGTAACTTCATAGTATAAATTACTTCAAATTGTATCTATTTGCAAATATATAAATATAGTAATTTTGCATAAAAAATTAGATCCCAGTGTCACGCACTGGGATGACACCCTCCTAGTAGAAACGCTTTTGTAATTGCAACATTCGTGCAATCTTTAGCCATGAATATTAAGAAACTTACCAAACGAAAAAAAGGCAAAAGAAACCCTAGTCATTGTCTATTTTCAGTATTGGCGTTTTTTTATGTTTTTTACACTTAGTAACCGCGACTCAGCTGCATTTAAACTGCAACTAACTTTTAGCTATAAACATTAAAAAATTTACTAGGCAGAAAAAAAGGCAAAGAAAACCCGTGGTAGCTAGTTATTACACTCTCTATTTTAAAATTTGACGTTGGGTGATGTCTTGAACGCTTTATAAGCGCGTTTCAGCTTGTATAGGTAAAAACCTAGAAATTTGATAAAGACATACGGTGCACATAGTGCAAAGAATTAAACAATAGTACGCCAAATACAAGTTTTCTTGTCATTTTAATCTGCTGCAGAGATTGCGAAGTTAAATAAAATAGCTTCAGTTTCATGATAAGGGGGCTGGCGGAGTTTGTCAAGCAAGTTTTTTCGTTTCTATTCCCAATGTTATATGGTTATGCAAGAAGTCTATTGTACGTTTACACTCTGCATTAAAGCCTTTAGTTAAGAACATATCCATCCACCGCCAATTACTTGCTCATCTTTATACGCTACACAGGCTTGACCTGGACTGATGCCAAAGTAATCGTCGTTTAAAATGACACAGGCTTTATTTTTTTCGTCAGTTGAATGTATTGTTGCTAAACTTCCCGCATGTGATGATCTCAGCTTCACAGTTACTTCCATACCTTCCTTTGGTTGTTCTAACCAATTTAACTCCTTGATCAATATTTTTTTTTGCATTAATGCGTTGATCGGACCTACTATAACCTCATTATTTTCTGTATTAATTTTTATCACGTAAAGAGGTTCATTGTGTGCGATACCCAAGCCCTTTCTTTGCCCCACTGTAAAATTTACTATGCCACTGTGCTCACCTAACACTTTTCCATTAACATCCACTATTTTACCTTTCTGTACAGATTGTGGAGCTAATTTAGCTATTGTTTTACTATAGCTTTCGGAAACAAAGCATATATTTTGACTATCCGGCTTTTCAGAGATTTGTAAGCTGAAATACTTTGCTAATTTTCTTATATCACTTTTATGGAACCCACCTAGTGGAAATCGCAAAAGCTTTAACTGCTCTTGAGTTGTAGCAAACAAAAAATAACTTTGATCTTTACTTTTATCAATGCTTCTGCACAACTTTACCTCACCATTTTTTTCTAACCTTCTCACGTAATGTCCTGTTACGAGCACATCCGCACCAAGATTTTTTGTAACTTGCAATAGATCACGAAATTTTACCGTTTGGTTACATCTCACGCATGGTATGGGAGTTTCCCCACGCATATAGGTACTCGCAAAATCCTCTATTACTTCCTTTTTGAATATTTCCTCATAGTTTAAAATATAGTGGGGAAAGCCAACACTTTCAGCCACGCGCTTAGCGTCGTAAATATCCTGTCCAGCACAGCATGCGCCCTTTCTTGCGTTAGCATTACCATCGGTGCCATAGAGTTGAAGAGTCACACCTACCACTTTGTACCCAAGGTTATGTAGCAGTGCTGCAGCAACGGAGCTATCAACTCCACCGGACATTGCAACAACAGCCTTGGTCTGGTGCGGAGCTTTATCTTTTAGCAGAGGTTCAATTTTAAATTCTTTTAGCATAATTGTCTTAATTTATAAACGCAAACTTGGTGTAATGCAAGTAGCTAACACTGTAATCTAGTTTCTATTACACAATTTCATCGAAACAGCATACTTATTTATAGTCAATTTTTCTGGATCCCAGTGTTGGCTACTTGGATGACATCTTTATGCTTGAGGTAAAATTTGCTATAAGATTCGATGAACTACCTTTAAAAATAATTTAATCTTGCTTGAATAAAACATGGCCAAAATAATCCATGTTTTCAAGCACTTTTCCGCTACCCAGAGCAACACAACAAAGTGGGTCATCTGCAACACGAACCGGTAGTTTTGTTGTTTCACTGATAACTTTGCCTAAGTTACGCAATAATCCGCCGCCACCGGATAAAATTATTCCTTTATCGACTATATCAGAAGAAAGTTCAGGTGGAGTGCTCTCCAGTGCAGTCCTAATAGCAGAAATTATCTGATGTACAGGCTCTATTAAACTCTCTGCAACTTGGTATTCTGATAAAAGCATTTCTTTTGGCATGCCACTCACTAAATCCCTGCCTTTAATTATCATTCCCTCTTTGTTATTTTCGCTTGGCAGACTGGCTGAACCTACGTTTTTCTTAATTTTTTCAGCAGTTGTTTCACCGATTAATAACTTATGATTTTCACGAATATACGATTTTATTGCTTCATCCATAATATCGCCACCTACTCTGGCAGAACGTGAATAAACAATTCCGCCTAAAGAAATAATTGCAACTTCAGTTGTACCGCCTCCTATATCAACGATCATAGAACCCTCAGGTTCAGTAACTGGGAGCCCAGCTCCGATTGCTGCAGCCATTGGTTCTTCAATTAAAAATACTTCATTTGCACCAGCACTTTCTGCTGCATCTTGTATAGCACGCCTTTCAACTGGCGTGGATCCAGATGGAACGCATATGATAATATTAGGTTTATTAACAGTGAATTTTGTGTTTGCACTGCGTATGAAATATTTTAGCATTTCTTCCGCACTTTTAAAATCAGCAATGACTCCATCTTTTAAGGGCCTTATCGCCTCTATTTCTCCAGGCGTTTTTCCAAGCATCATTTTAGCTTTTTTACCAAAAGCATAAGGAACGTAACTTCCTTTTTCCTTTATTCTTGCTACAACTGAAGGCTCATCAAGCACTATTCCCTGATTTTTCTGATAAACTAAAGTGTTTGCAGTACCAAGGTCTATAGCAATATCGCTAGCAAACAAACCTTTGAAAGTAAAAAGGCTATAAAACTTTCCGGTTAATTTTCGAACAAAATTCATACATAACTCAAGAAAACCATTTATTGAGACAAATTATACTTTTCAGATAAGTAGTAAGTAACACACTCAACGTCTAAACCCTTACCTGTTACTTTTTTTAGCAGTTCCAGGTCACACTTTGCACTGTATATATTTTGAGATAACCAACTGATAAGTAAACTAAAATCTCCTTTTATTATAGCACTTAATGATTCGTAATGATTCTTTTTAACGAAAGAGAAAATCTGCACAGCAGCAATTAAAGCAATAATTTTTATAGGAAAGTAGCCCATAACACCGCTTGCCCAATATTCATCTTGAAAATAAGTGTTTAGCTCATTTTTAGCTTTTACTGGAATTTTATAGTGCTTCATACCTTCCAACCACGCATCATGCAGGTCTTTGACTTCCAATGTGCCATTTATTATATCTTGTTCTAACTTAGTTCTCAACATAATATGAGCTAACAGACTAAATTCATCTGCATTTTTTAAAAAAGAAGAAAGGTTTATTTCATTGAAAACCAAGTGCAAATTTTCAACACTGCTATTAGTTTTGCCTTTTATAGCAAACTTCTCTTTTATGTGTGGTTGAATGAACTCAATAAATTCTCTGGATGTTCCAATCATCCTTTCCATGAATAACCCTTGAGTTTCATACATAACATGTCTCGTAATTGGGCTACTCATAGAATTTTGCGCTAAACATTTTTGATAAATTGCATAACCACTATGCCGTAAAAGTGAAAATAAACCATAACAAAAGTCAGATTCATCATAATCTATAGGGTAGTAATAAGAAGTACGAACCTCATGCAGTGCGACACCCATTTGCTGTAAACATGACGAGCCAAGTTCAATCTGCTTCTGAGTAGCAACTTTTTGTATATTAGTAACCTTATCCTTTTTCTGCTTTTCAATTATTTTATCTACATTTCCACTAAAGAATTTGCCTACCTTGGGAAATATTTCCTTTATATTCTTTTCTGTGATATCAGAGTCATAGTCAGCAAGCAGTGAGTCGTATTTTGAGCATTTTAATTGCTGCGATTTTATAGAAGCTACTTCGCGAATGAGTGTGATTAAATCAGTAAAACGTTCTTTTAGTTTTTCTAAGTTACTGGTTTCAGAATGAGATAGCTTCCATAAATTTTGGCATTCAACCTTAGCTTTGGATAAAGACTTTACTAAATCAATAGGAACAGCACTGTTGCTTTTATGTATTCTCTCTATTAACTTTAGCTGCTGAGTATTTGCACTTTTTTTGTTACCAAGAGCATCTGCTAATGATTCCTTTATTGCGTCATGAGAGATAATTTCATGTCTGATTTCTTCTAGAAGACTCATTTGTTC
Source organism: Wolbachia endosymbiont (group A) of Anoplius nigerrimus (assembly GCF_947251795.1). Classification (GTDB taxonomy): domain Bacteria; phylum Pseudomonadota; class Alphaproteobacteria; order Rickettsiales; family Anaplasmataceae; genus Wolbachia. Next base: position 859,434 of record NZ_OX366385.1, read on the forward strand.
AACTTTGTCCTCTATATTCAATTGGCTTTGGTTTAGTACTTTTAGCGTATCTTCGATATTCTTTACCCTATATAATACTTCCTCTAAAAACTTATAAGATTTCATATTTGTTCATTATTTTAGAAAACATCTGTTTAACATCGTGATAGATTAATAATAAAGTTAAAAGTATATTTGCTTAAAGTACAATAAAAAATTGTACTTTTTATTCCTTTATTGGATTTTTCTACTCAGAGTCCAGCATATTATAGGAAAATTAATTGTAAGGTTGTAGAAAAAGTATTTAGTATTTTATTTCTCTTGACTATATTACAATATGGAGAGATATTAGCTACTGAAATTAAAGTTACGCACTATTTAAAATTTATGGAGGTTTAGTAATGTGGAGTAGACTGGTTATAATGTGCTGTTTTTGTTTATTACTTACTGGTGTAAGTTCTTGCCCAAAAAAAGGAGCAAATACAACAAATAAAATAAATTCTGTTGTTAAGCAGATAGGTGATAAAAGAGTTTTCTTTGGTTATGATGAATCTAATATTACTGAAGTAAGTGCAGATGCATTACTTGACGTAATGGAGGTGTTACAAGATAACCCTGACGCGAAGGTTACTTTAACTGGTCACACTGACAACCGTGGTTCTCATGAATATAATCTTGCGCTAGGCGCTAGAAGGGCAGATGCAGCTAAAAAATTTATGGTTAGTTGTACACCCTACATAGAAAACAGAATAAAAACTGCTTCTAAAGGTGAAACTGAGCCTTTGGTTAATGTAAAAGATGATTCTAGAAATTCTAAATATGAAAAAGAGCATGCTAAAAATCGTAGAGTGGAATTTTCATTTTCTGGAATAAAGAAATAGTTTCTTGCATTAAAACCTGGATCCCAGTGTCAAGCACTGGGATGACATAAAGAAAGGGCACTGGGGTAGACAAAAAAGGACAAACTTGTCATATTTCGTTGCTTGAGCGGGATCTATATATACCACAAATAAGTCGCGGTATGACGTAAGAGATCTGACCTATCTGGCCATCAAGAGACATAATGGAATTAGAGTTATTATTTCAAAATGTGGTTAATAGTTTTGCTTTCTATAACAATCAAGTTGCAGTTGCAGTATCAGGTGGTGTAGATAGTATAGTCTTACTGCACTTAATGACTAACTGGGCAAAAAAAAACAAGCTTTCACTTCCTATAGCATTAACAGTAAATCATGGATTACGTCCAGAGTCTCAAAAAGAAGCTGATTTTGTTGTAAGTTATGCAAAGGAACTTGGAGCAAAGGAATCGTTCATATTAAATTGGGAGAAGCAAAATATTAAAGGTAATATTCAATTACAGGCACGAAAAGCACGATATAAGTTACTAGCAGAGTGGTGTAAAAATAATAATGTTAAATATTTGCTTGTTGCTCATCACAAAGATGATCAAGCAGAAACGTTCTTATTAAGATTGGAGCGAGGTAGTGGCGTAGATGGATTATCATCAATGGATTACAAATCTTTCTTAAATGGTATTTATATATTTAGGCCACTGTTAAATTTTAGTCGTAGTGAAATAGAAAAGTACGCTAAGCTTCACCAATTAAAATGGATCGAAGATAGAAGCAATCATGACTTAAAATACAGACGAACTTTATACCGCAACTTACTTAAAGCAAGTGATAATCAAGAGCTTTTAACAGAGCGAATATGCCTCACAGCCCTTCATATGAAAAGAGCTGCAAAAGCGTTAATGCACTACACACGCCTTGCGTTTAATGACGGCGTTAATGTTCATGATCTTGGTTATATTGAAATTAAACTAAGTGAATTTTATCAATTGCCAGAGGAAATAGCCTTGAGGATTCTTCTTTACTCTATAATGGCAATTGCCAGTAAACATTATAAACCAAGGTACAACAGCCTTATCGTAATATTTAATAAAATATTGCAAAAGGATAATAATGTTAACTGTACACTTTCTGGGTGTAAAATAAGAAAACATGGAGAAAATATCTTAATAATTAGAGAATCGTCAAGGATACAAGAAATCACCGTAAACCTACCTTTAAATGAACCTATTGAATGGGATAACAGATTTAGCTGCACAATACTCGGAAATCAAGAGTGTTCAGTTATCATCGCTCCATTAAAAAAAACACAAAAAGTTCCTGAATTTCTGAAGGATTACAACTGCTGCCCTGAAGTTTTCTATTCTTTGCCTACAGTACAAAAAGATAGAAAGGTGCTTGCTTATCCTGATGTAAATCATAACGGAAAAAATACCAATGACGATAAGGTTCAATGCATTATTAATAGCACGATAAAACAAAATTTGGTAAGCTTGATTAGTATTTAGTTAGAAATAGAAATGAAAAAATTTTTAGAAGGCTTATTGATCTGGTTAGTAATTATTGTTCTTATTTCAGTTGCTTATATTCAGTTCAGCGGAAATGTAGGTAAAAGTAAAACAATTATACCTTTTTCGGAATTTTTAACTAGACTAGAAGACAATGATGTAGAAAATATTGTCATAAAAAACCAGAGCATTGAAGGCAAGTTCAGGGACGGTTCAAGTTTCAATTCAAGCGGTGTCATATATAGCGACCTAATAAAAAATTTACATGATAGAAAAGTGAGATTCTCCTTTTCAACTGGAGATTCTGCCATGAACGTAATTGGTGGATTACTTATCTCATGGGTCCCAACATTTATCTTTATTGGCTTCTTGCTATTCTTTCTTAAACAAACACAAGCGGGGGGCAACAGAACTATAAGCTTTGGCAAGTCAAGGGCTAGACTCATGACTAGTGGGAAAAAAGTAACATTTGATGATGTTGCCGGAATTGATGAAGCAAAAGAAGAGCTAGTAGAGATCGTTGATTTCCTTAAACAAAGGCAAAAATTTCAAATATTAGGTGGAAAAATACCAAAAGGGTGCCTTTTAATTGGCTCTCCTGGAACTGGTAAAACTTTACTTGCTCGTGCAATTGCAGGAGAAGCTAATGTGCCATTCTTTAGCATTTCTGGATCTGATTTTGTTGAAATGTTTGTTGGTGTTGGTGCGAGCCGTGTTCGTGATATGTTTGATCAAGGCAAGAAAAATGCTCCTTGTATAATTTTTATAGATGAGATAGATGCGGTGGGTAGACATCGTGGCATTGGTCTTGGTGGTGGTAATGACGAAAGAGAACAAACATTAAATCAGTTATTAGTTGAGATGGATGGCTTTGAGTCTAATGAGGGCGTAATAATAATTGCTGCGACTAACCGTCCGGATGTCTTAGATCCAGCACTGCTTAGACCTGGTCGTTTTGACCGACAGATTACTATTTCTTTACCCGATATAAATGGGCGTGAAAAGATATTAAATACTCATATAAAGAAAATATCAATAGCACCAGATGTAAATGTGAAAACAGTTGCAAGAGGAACACCAGGCTTTTCTGGAGCTGATTTAGCAAATTTAGTGAACGAATCTGCACTTATTGCTGCAAGAAGAAACAAGAAGGTTGTTACCATGGACGATTTTGAATATGCACGTGATAAAGTGATGATGGGCGTAGAAAGACGATCCCTAATTATGACAGAAGAGGAAAAGAGACTGACTGCATACCATGAAGCTGGTCATGCGATAATTGCTGTTAATATGCCTGCTTCTGATCCTATACACAAGGCAACAATTATTCCACGCGGTAGAGCACTCGGTTTAGTTATGAGACTACCAGAAACAGATAGAGTGTCCCTCACAAGAGAAAAGATGATAGCAGATATTACTGTTGCTATGGGTGGAAGAGTAGCAGAGGAGCTAATTTTTGGCTACGATAAAGTCACAAGCGGTGCATCTTCGGATATAAAACAAGCATCTGATTTATCACGCGCTATGGTAACAAAATGGGGAATGAGTGACAAAATAGGCCCGATCTATCACAATCGCGAACAAACCATACATGGTTCTGACATAATTTCTGAAGATACGTTAAAACTTATAGATGAAGAAGTAAAGAAAGTTGTGTCTTCCTGCTATGAAAAAGCAAAAGACATTTTGACCAAGCATAAGAAAGGCTTAGATCTCATTGCCGAAAATCTACTGGAGTTTGAAACTTTAACAGGAGATGAAATAAAGGACATATTAAGCGGAAAAAAAATTGTTAGAGAGGAAAATGAGAAGAATGAGAAAATAAAAAAATCCTCTCTCTATGAGAGTTGACCTCATCTTAAAAATGTTAATCAGCTAACGCTGCAATAAAACAATTTAGAATTGTAACTGTCAATATAAATTGTATTAAAATATTCATAATATTGCATTTTCATCACAATAATGCTATCATTCAGTTAGTATTAATGTTTAATAATGTTTAATGAGGTGTGAGTAATGATTGATATAGCTTCTATTGGTGTAAGTACAGTTATTGATCAGAATTATAGAAGAAAAGCACAATTATGTTTATCAGGATTATTTGTAACTGTGTCAATAGCAACTGTTACCTGGTTTATTTTCCCTGCGTCACAAAATGTATTAGCTCCGTTTTTACTTCCGGCTATGTTCTTGCTCTTCACTTTATCGATGGGTTATTACATGTTCATATTTAGTTGTGAAGAAAAATCTTTGGTAAAGAATGTTCTTGGTATCACTGACCCTGCTGAATCGGTCAAGAGAGTGCATTGCCAAGAAAATATTAAATCCTTATTAGCAGAAGTGAGAAGTACTACGAAAGATAGGTTTTGCAACGCGCTTGTTAATCTTTGTTTTGAAGATCGCAGTAAAGCACACAAACTTGCATTATATGTGAAAGAAATTGACGATATTGTGTCTTCAATAAAAAATAAAGACCTCTTAGAGCATGTCTTCAAACTGAAGAATGAGCTAATTTGTGAAGCATAATAGTGATCATATTAAAGAAGATATAGTTTTTTGAGGTGAGAGGAGAATGCTCGTAATCTTTACTCATGCGCCTAAAATTGGAAAGCCAGGCAAAAGTTCTTTCAACAATCCAACGTTTGGGAATAACTTGAAATCCTGTATCAACTATTTTCTTGGCAATCGTTAATAAACATCCCGTTTCCAATAAGCATCTGTTTTGTAATTTACCTATGTACCCTTGATCAGCAAAAAACTTACGTAAAGTTGGAACTTTGCATTTAGCTTGGGCAAAAAGATTTAGAGCACTATCACGATCTTGAATACTTGCACTCTGTACTTCAGCAGCAATTACAAGACCCACAGTATCTACAATAATATGGCGTTTTCTGCCCTTTATTTTTTTGCCAGCATCATATCCTCTGGATCCCCTTTTTGAGTAGTTTTCACTGACTGGCTATCAATTATACCTACTGATGGAGTCTTATTTTTACCAATCATCTCTCTTACTTTTTTAACTAGAAAATCATGAATTTCTTGCCATATTCCACTTTTTTTCAAGCGCGAATTACAACTATATACGGTTTTCCATGGTGGAAAATCTTTAGGCAGTTGTCTCCATTGACATCCTGTTCTCATCATATAGCGGATTGCATTAATAATTGTTCTAATACTATGTTTTCTTGGTCTGCCGGTCTTTTTAGGTTCAAAATATGGCTCTATTGTCTTCCATTCTTTGTCACTTATATCGCTTGGGTACATCTTAAAATGTACCTTATACCATACTTCTTAACTTCTTTCTACTCAGTTTGAAGACATGCTCTTAGACCATTTTGATCAATTTTTTACTATTACTGAAGTAAGCAATAAAAAAAATAGAAGTGAATTAATGAACCTCGCAAGGGCATATAAGATGATAAGTGAAGAAGATCCAGACAAAATACAGGATTTTTTAGCTACTCAAACAAAAAGTTATTCATATGAAATAATGTTACCTGAAATTGATAATTTTCTATCACAAGCTAGGTGATTTTATCAATAATTTCATTGTGTACGTGATTATCATTTTTTGTTTCAATTCCAGTGATAACACTGCACCTAACGGGCTCTTTTATGGCTATTTCCTGAAATCCTTTTCTGACCTTATTGTAAAAATTAACATCCATTTCTTCATATTTATTCTTGTCTTTCGCTCTACTTAACCCAACTTTAACATCAATATCTAGAATAAATGTAATATCTGGATATCTAACTCCAGCCAACCTGTGCAAATCTTCTATTAGTTTTAAATCAACTCCAAACCCATATCCTTGGTATGCAATGGTTGAATCAATAAACCGATCACAAATCACTATTTTCCCTTCTGCAAGAGCTGGTAATATTAATTTTTTCATATGTTCGTGCCTCATCGAGATAAGTAGCAAGAGTTCAGAAATAGGATCAATATTATTTGTTAACAACACTCCTCTTATCTTTTCTGCAAAATCAGTGCCACCTGGTTCTCGAGTCGACACTACATTATTTTCGCCGTGAATTTGCTTAAAATGATTTGCAAGTAGCTTAGATTGTGTTGTTTTACCAGAGCCGTCTATTCCTTCGAAAGTTATGAACATAAGTTTTATAATACTAAAAAAGAATATGCAAACAGTATACATAGAAACCGTTTGACATTTAAATAATAAGACCATAAATTATGTATGGTATAATAATAGTCTATGGTTGCCCTGAATACTCCTAAAGTCGATTTTAGTTTTTCTGCAAAAGATTTTAATCTTTTGGGAGTAGACAATAAATACTATACATTAAGTGACTGTTGTGGAAAAAATGGTCTTATTGTAATGTTTATATGCAATCACTGTCCTTACGTTCAGTTAATTATTAGCAATCTGGTAAGCGATGTTGATCAATTGAAAAAAGATTATCAGGTAAACACCATTGCAATAATGCCAAATGATGTAAATGAATATCCAGAAGATTCCTTTGAAAATATGATTAATTTTGCCAAGGAAAATAAGTTTACATTTCCATATTTAATTGATAGTACACAGAAAATAGCTAAAGAATACGGGGCTGTTTGCACTCCTGACTTTTTCGGCTTTAATTCCAATTTCAACCTTTGCTATCGTGGACGTTTTAACGACACAAAAAAAGAAAAGGTTCAAAGCTATGAAGTAGGAAGTAGTGACTTATTTCAAGCTATGAAATTTATTGCAGAAACTGGTAATTCTCCAATTGACCAAAAATCAAGTATTGGCTGCTCAATTAAATGGTCTAATTCTACAGGTTAAATATCATGCACAGTGGCTCTCAGCATTTGTTTGATATTATAATTTTACTTTCTGCTGCTGTGTTTATAGTCATAGCATTTTGGAAAATGAATATTAGTCCAGTGCTCGGTTACTTCGTTGCAGGTGCAGTTATTGGTTCTCATGGATTTAATCTGATACACTCAGCTGAAGCAATGGATAATCTTGCAGAATTTGGTGTAGTTTTTCTATTATTCATTATAGGCCTTGAATTGACATTTGAACGCCTGATCGCTATGCGTATTCATGTATTTGGGTTCGGTTCTCTTCAAGTTATAGTTACCATGGTAGCAATATGGTGCATCGCTCTTGCTTTCGGAGTGAATACGAATATAGCAACAGTTATTGGTGGTGGGCTCGCGCTATCCTCAACAGCAATAGTGTTGCAGGTTCTGCAAGAAAAAGGTTCTCAAGCAAGTCAGGTTGGTAGGTTGTCAATAGCAGTACTATTAATGCAAGATTTTGCAGTGGTACCATTAATAGTATTGGTACCTTTGCTTGCTGGCAATTCTGAGCACAGCCTGATAAGCTCATTGGCAGGTTCATTGGTGCAAGCAGCTATTGCATTAGTGCTGATATTTATAACTGGTAGATTATTGCTTAGACCTTTATTTTCGGTTATTGCTAAAATGGAAAGTAATGAGGTCTTTATATCAACAACGCTTTTAATAGTATTAGGAGCAGCATTTATTACTGAGCAATTCCATTTATCGTTGGCATTAGGTGCATTTGTCGCTGGATTGTTAGTTGCAGAAACAGAATACAGACACTCAGTGGAGCACGCGGTATTACCATTTAAAGATTTGTTTCTTGGCTTATTTTTCATGACTGTTGGTATGTCCATCAATACCGAACTTTTACTCAATAAGTTACCACTAATTACTTTATTATCGATTATCCTTATCGTTTTAAAAACATCTATCATATATATATTGTGTAGATTTTTTGGATTTAAGAGTGCACCTGCTATACAAGCTGGGTTACTGCTTTCACAAGGCGGTGAATTTGCGTTTATTTTATTTCGCTTAGCAGATGAGCTAAATGTGCTACCAAGTGAAATCGCTCAAGTACTTATGATGGTAACTACAGTAACCATGGCTTTCACTCCTCTTTTATCGGGGCTTGGAGATTGGATAGCAAACTCATTTAGCACTGAGAAAACAATATTAGATGATGAAGCTGTTGAAACAGATACACAAGATCTTTATAACCATGTGATAGTTGCTGGATTTGGTAGAGTGGGATATATGGTAACAAAAATGCTTACGGCAGAGCATTTAAGTTACGTTGTTGTAGATATTCAATCGAAAATAGTCAAAGAAGGAAAAAGTGATAGTTTTCCTATATATCTTGGAGATGTTACAAGATGTGAAATTTTAAAATCAGTAGGAATAGAAAGAGCTCAAGCTCTTGTGGTTTCAATAAAGAATGAAGTTACTATAAAAAAAGTTGTTTCTTTAGTTGCAGCAAATTTTCCGCATGTAAATATTGTAATACGCTTACCAGATCTGAGTAATGTGGAGGTTTATAGAGATCTAGGAGCTAGTAAAATTATTCCTGAAACATCTGAGATAGGATTGCAGCTAGGTGGAGCTGCACTGAGCCTCAGTGGTATTAGCGAAAGTGGAGTTACGTCTTTAAAAAGTAGATTTAGAAAAGGCAATTATAGTATGTTAAAAGACCTTGGTAGTGATAAAGGTGAATGACTACTTTTCTAATTTTATGTACAGAAAGCTTCAAGCTTTATTGAGGTTTTGCCTATAGTAAATTACGCACATAATCAACCAAGTTAAGGAAAGTGCAAACCAAGTGATTGCATATTCCAAATGCTTCATTGGCTGTATAGCTAATTTGCTGCCAAAATTGTTCGGCCACAATATACACTTCTCTAGCTTAATACCTAACTCATTGGAAATTTCTTCTGTACTCAGGGTAAACCATGTATTCGAAGCAGTATCGTTCTTGATAAACCAATTTTTGCTTTTATTGCTATCGCAATATAAAGTTCCATCTGCAACTACTTTTTCAATTTTTACTTTTTCCTCTTTTTTTTCTTTAACTATTCCTTTGTTCACTAACATATAATTTCCAGTAGTGAGCAGCATGGGAGACAACACATAATAGCCGTGTTGCCCTGCAAAAACATATAGTTCTATGCCACTTAGAATCCCACCAATCTTGACATGCCTATAGTTAAATTTTTCAAGGTCGTTATTGGACAACAGATGAACAACAGGAAGATTCATATTTTTGATAATATTATTCTTCCAGTTCAATCTGAATAATTGCCATAATCCTAATGAAAAAAGGAGCAAACAAGGTACAATTAAAATAAATACTATCTTTTTTAACACTCTATATTTGTGTTCTTAAATAGTTTTCAACACCCATTAGTTCAATAAGATCGATCTGCTTCTCAATCCAATGGAAGTGCTCTTCTTCATTTTTTAACATCTCTTCTAATAACATTACACTAACAAAATCTTTTTCTTTCTCAGCGATAGAAATCGTTTCTTTGATATCCTTAATACCTTTTCCCTCTAATTTCAAATTAGCTTCTAAGATTTTTTGTATTGTATCTTTTGTAAACTTTCCATCATACTTTGAGATTCCATTTGTATCTTGAAAATTTGGGACTCCTTTAAACAACAAAATTCTTTCTGCCAACTTGTTCGCATGTTCAAGTTCTTCGTTAAGCTCATTTTTTACCTTTTCTGCAAGTCTATTAATTCCATTGTTTTTGAGAACCGCAAAATGCAAAAGATACTGGCGTACAGAAGTCAGCTCATTGGTCAATAATTTGTTCAAATGTTTTACTATCTCTTCATTCATAATCTTCCCTGAGTTCAATTTATCAGCATAATTTACATGATAATGATAGTTATAGCAACTCATTTAATAGTTCCTTTGATAACAACCGTATTAAATAGCATGTCGTGGTATGTCTGTTTTTTCTTAGAGAAGCAAGCAACTAGATACCAATAGAGGGTGAGCAGCACTATAATTACTTTCAATGCACTCAAGACATTCACTAATACCTCCTGATCTTGCAAAAATTCAGTAAGGACAACTACTACACTGTTTAACAAAGGAAGAAAAAACTGGGAAGAGCTTCTGTCAAACGCTAAATTCAAGTCTATTTTAGAATTATCTAAATTGATAGTATACATATTCATTAACTGTTGACCGGGAGTTGCTTGGGCCTTTGAAGATATAAAATATGTGAAGTAACTACAATTTACACACATGTATGATAGATGTAAGATCAACGGAGAATCCTCTAATAGCAGTATAATTAATAAAGTTGGAATTAATAAAATTGCTACATCTATTAAATATGCGCAAAGGCGCCTTTGTATACTGGCAATCTCTGTCATTACCTATCTTCTAAATACTTTATTATAAAATCTGTAAGTTTATCAAAATGTTGAAAACATAACAAATCTTCATAACCGCTTATTGATTGACCGTATATAATAGGTAAACAATTGGCATTTTGTGCACACAGAACATCTGTGATGCTATCACCAACGAAAAACACATTTTCTCTATTTATAGGTAACGTACTCTCTTCTAGTGCAAATAGCAGTGGGGTTGCAGATGGTTTATCTTCTGCAGTATCGCATGACCCAACTACTCTTTCAAAGTAAGAATCTAGTTTAAAATAGGCAACTTCTTTACGTAAATTAGTATTTTTCTTATTACTTACTATTGCTAGATAAATATTGTGGCTTTTCAGTGTCTGCAACATTTTCTCTACTCCTTGATTCAGAGCAATGTTTTGCAATAGTGCATCATCTAAATATTGTTGATATATCTGATTTGCTTTTTTCCACTGATCGCCAAATAAATTGACCATATAGCTCTTTCTCGACTCATGGGAATTTCTATCGGCAGCTTTATTACTATACCCCATTGAGTTTATGGTATGCTTAATAGCATTAAAAATGTTATCTTGAGTGTCAACTAAGGTATTATCCCAATCGAATACTACTGCTAATTGACTATCTTTCATCTCTTATATGGTTATACATTTTAACTTAAGTAAGTAAATAGCATTTTAATAAAAAAAATATAAATAGAACGCTCTACCACAAGTTATGTTAACTGTTTTTTATATAATTAGCTAATATACTGGTTATATGATATGTTTTAATAGGTAACAGGTATGGCCCGGGCATCTAAAGAAAGTGTTGAAAAAAAGTTTAAAGATGTTTTTGAACGTTCTCCAGGTGCTTTTCCAGAAGGCACCTCATTAGAAGAGAAGGTTAATTATATTGCAAAAGGAACCAAGGCTCTAAAAGCTGTAAAAAGTAAGGAGCTTGAGAACAAAATGGAAAATATTGCAAAGTTAAACAAAGAACTTGAAAAACGACAAAGACAGAACGACGAAGAAATAGATAAACTTAGACGATCAACACAAGAGTTAAGGAAAGAGTTTGGTACAAGTAAAAGAAGTAGAGCGGGTGCAATACTGCAAGAAGCTAGGCAAGATACGCAACTATCAAGGATTGAAGGGTTGCATGATAATCTAGAGTTTCAAGAGGCAGTTAGCAATCTTAAAGAAACTACTGCAGAAGGTAAGCAGTTTGGGCGAAGTGGACAAAAAGAGACTTCTGTGCAAGCAGACATACAACTACCGGGAAATGTGTGGGCTCAAATTCCATCAGAGCCTAAATCACAGGTTGTTAGTCCTTCAGCCAGTAAGGACTCCACAGAAGTAGCTGACACTCTTGGAAAAACTTCAGCAAAAGATAAGAGTTTTAAACAGAGTGGACAAAAGACTTCTGAGGTTTCTGCACAGACGGATGAAGTCCCATCGGAGCATAATGCTGGTTTCTCATTGAGCAGAAATCTTAAAAGAGAGAAATCTAATAATAAAAAACTTGAGCAAGGTGAAAAGGATAGTGCACCTCAGCCACAAGAAAATCAAAAAGAAGAAGGGCTTTTTAGTCTCCTGAAACGCTTTGTTAAGAAAATATTAGAAAAACTTTTAGGTGAAGATGAAAAGAGCGTAGAGAATACTCATGACATGAGAGAAGCTGCTCAAAGAAATACACTAAATAACGAGGTGCAACAAAAAAGTATGGATCAGAGTTCTTTCATAAATATAAATGGAAAAGAGTTCAATTTAGAACCGGAAAAGGCTTTTAATTATCAGGATAAAGCTCTTAAAGTTAGTATTACATATAATAGTCCTGAGACAAAGCAAAATCTGCAGCAAGATACAACTTCTCTCAATATTGCTAATGCGATTAACTTAAATATCAATGGTAAGGAATATAATGTACAACCTGGTGAGTCTTTCAATTATAAAAGTCCCGGCTTAGAGCATGTCTTCAAACTGAAGAATGAGCTAATTTGTGAAGCATAATAGTGATCATATTAAAGAAGATATAGTTTTTTGAGGTGAGAGGAGAATGCTCGTAATCTTTACTCATGCGCCTAAAATTGGAAAGCCAGGCAAAAGTTCTTTCAACAATCCAACGTTTGGGAATAACTTGAAATCCTGTATCAACTATTTTCTTGGCAATCGTTAATAAACATCCCGTTTCCAATAAGCATCTGTTTTGTAATTTACCTATGTACCCTTGATCAGCAAAAAACTTACGTAAAGTTGGAACTTTGCATTTAGCTTGGGCAAAAAGATTTAGAGCACTATCACGATCTTGAATACTTGCACTCTGTACTTCAGCAGCAATTACAAGACCCACAGTATCTACAATAATATGGCGTTTTCTGCCCTTTATTTTTTTGCCAGCATCATATCCTCTGGATCCCCTTTTTGAGTAGTTTTCACTGACTGGCTATCAATTATACCTACTGATGGAGTCTTATTTTTACCAATCATCTCTCTTACTTTTTTAACTAGAAAATCATGAATTTCTTGCCATATTCCACTTTTTTTCAAGCGCGAATTACAACTATATACGGTTTTCCATGGTGGAAAATCTTTAGGCAGTTGTCTCCATTGACATCCTGTTCTCATCATATAGCGGATTGCATTAATAATTGTTCTAATACTATGTTTTCTTGGTCTGCCGGTCTTTTTAGGTTCAAAATATGGCTCTATTGTCTTCCATTCTTTGTCACTTATATCGCTTGGGTACATCTTAAAATGTACCTTATACCATACTTCTTAACTTCTTTCTACTCAGTTTGAAGACATGCTCTTAGAGATCAGCGTAATAAACGGTCATCAACAAAGTAAGAACTTTGATAGAATTTTAAATCAGGACCAAAGTGTAAGCGAGGGTTTGAAGCAGGCAACAAAGCTTGAAAACCCAACGATAACACCTGTTAATACTCCTAAAGTAAATACAGGTCGTGAAAGGTGATCCGCTTTCAAGCTTCATTATACCGCCGCGAACCGTCATACCGCAGGTATCTCTAGATCCCGCTGCGGTATGACGATTGTCATCCCAGCGCCCCATAAGTGTTGAAAGTGCAGTCACACAAGGTGATTAATGGTATGTAAATCTCCTCTTGATATCAACCTTCGTTGTTGGGAAAGCAGATAAACCACGTCAAAAATTCGCTTAAACCTTCTAACCACAGGCAAAAAGGCGCTTTTTTGATTTATTTTATTGTCATTGAAATTTATGCCATTAACCACCTTATATAATGCCACTTATAGCACTTTCAACACTTATGCCCAGCGCCCCTATGATGTCATCCCAGTGCTCCTTTTTTTGTCATCCGAGTAGCCCCTATGATGTCATTCCAGCGCTCCTTTTTTTGTCATCCGAGTAGCCCCTATGATGTCATTCCAGCGCTCCTTTTTTTGTCATCCGAGTAGCCCCTATGATGTCATTCCAGCGCTCCTTTCTCGTCATCCCAGTGCCTATTTCTTTGTCATCCCAGTGCCCAGACACTGGGATCCAGAAAAAAGAATGGCGTCATGTAAGTAGCCTCCTTCTCCTGTCATCCGAGTAGCTGACACTGGGATCCAGGAAAAAGAATGGTGTCATGCAAGTAGCCCCTATAATGTCATCCCAGTAGCCTCCATAAGTGTTGAAAGTGCTATAAGTGGCATTATATAAGGTGGTTAACGGCATAAATTTCAATGATAATAAAATAAATCAAAAAAGCGCCTTTTTGCCTGTGGTTAGAAGGTTTAAGCGAATTTTTGACGTGGTTTATCTGCTTTCCCAACAACGAAGGTTGATATCAAGAGGAGATTTACATACCATTAATCACCTTGTGTGACTGCACTTTCAACACTTATGCAGTAGCCTCCTATAATGTCATCCCAGTGCGTGACACTGGGATCTAGTCTTTATTATGCAGCCACTTATTTAAAGTTAAGTTTTCTGGATCCCAGTGTCAGCTACTCGGATGACATCATCCTTTTTTTGGGATTCCAGTGTCAAGCACTGGAATGACATCATAGGGGCACTGGTTCACTCTATAATGGCAGTGCTCCTTTCTTGTCATCCGAGTAGCCCCTTCTCCTGTCATTCCAGTGCGTGACACTGGGATCTCATTTCACTCTATAATAGTATCATCCCAGTTCATGTTAGCCATAAATATTTAAGAAATTTACCAAATGAAAAAAAAGGCAAAAGAAACCCTAGTCATTGTCTATTTTCAGTATTGGCGTTTTTTAAGTCTTAAACGCTGCAATTTAGCTGCTTTTAAATGCAACTAACCTTAGCTATAAATGTTTAAGAAATTTACTAGGCAGAAAAAAAGGCAAAGAAAACCCGTGGTAGCTAGGCTCTGTGGACAAAAAATATGAAAAGAGAGAAAAAGATGGTAGTTTAGCCTAATAGGTAAAAAATGGAGAAACTACCATATGCAATATTACATCAAAGAGGAAAATTGGAAACAAATTTTAGAGTTCATAAAAAGCGTAAAAGGAATGCACAGCAAAGATGAAAAACGTTTAAGAACCTGTACATGATCTCAAGAAAGGAATAAACTAAGAGATAATGTATATAAGTTAGGATATATGAGGAGTTTATACCCAAGTAATATAAGTCGGGAAAGATTTGAGATTATATTACCAGATCTAGAGTCCTGTAGAAAAAAAACAAAACCAAGAAAA
This sequence comes from Wolbachia endosymbiont (group A) of Anoplius nigerrimus, assembly GCF_947251795.1. Lineage (GTDB taxonomy): Bacteria > Pseudomonadota > Alphaproteobacteria > Rickettsiales > Anaplasmataceae > Wolbachia. The sequence goes on from NZ_OX366385.1 coordinate 874,630, forward strand.
CTTGATTTGTATGATGTATTTTGTGGAGTGTTATACGTTCTGAAAAGCGGTTGTCAGTGGAGAATGCTACCAAAAGAGTTTCCAAAATGGCGCAATTGTTACGACTATTTTAAGAAGTGGAGTGAAAAACCAGATGCAAATAAAGAAAGTGTTCTGGAGCTGGTGTTAAAAAAAAATAGTTGGCGTAGTCCGACAAAACAATGGTCGGAAAGAAAAAACCAGCTTCTGCATAATTGATGCACAGAGTGTAAAAAATGCAGATACTGCTGAAGAAAAAGGCTACGATGCAGGCAAAAAGATTTCAGGAATAAAACGCCATATTGCAGTAGATACGCAAGGTTTGCCACATGCAATTTATGTAACAACAGCAGAGATAACTGACCGTAGCAGTGCTGTGAGAATGGTAGAAAATGCAAAAGAAAACCTCTCGGGAGTTAAAAATGTACTGGTTGATGCAGGCTATACGGGAGAGAATTTTGCAACACAAATAAAAGCAACTATTGGTGCAACTGTTGAGGTAATAAAACGCAGTGAATTACATACCTTTGCTGTATTGCCAAAAAGATGGGTTGTAGAGCGTTCTTTTGCTTGGTTGGAAAAATGTAGACGGTTATGGAAAAATTGCGAGCGTAAACTCAACACCAGCTTGCAAATGGTAGTTCTTGCTTTCACTGCTTTGTTCCTCAAAAGATTATGAACAGGTTCTAAGAATATTCATAGAGGCAGTGTGGTACATAGTGCGAAGTGGTTGCCAATGGAGACTTTTACCAAAAACTTATGGTAATTACAGGAGTATACATAAGCGATTTAAAAGATGGTGTGAAAGAGATGTCTGGAAAAAATTGCTTGAATATACTAAACAAGAGCCTGATTTAGAAGTTGCTATAATCGACGGTACGATCATCCGAGCCCATCCATGTTCATCTGGATATACAAAAAACTCCAAGGATCAAGAAGCTTTAGGGAGGAGCAAAGGTGGCTTTACAACTAAAATACATGCGCTTGTCGATGCACTTGGAAATCCACTTAAATTTACTCTGACTCCTGGTCAAAGAAATGAAATTACGCAGGCACAAGTGTTGACCGAAAGTATCTATAACTCTACTGTAGTAGCTGACAAGGGCTACGATAGCAATGCCTTTGTTACAAGTCTTGAAGACAAGGGATGTACAGTAGTTATTCCGCCAAAACGGAATCGAAAAGTGCAAAGGTATTACGATGAGCATATCTACAAAGAACGTCATTTGATTGAGTGTTTTTTTGGTAAAATTAAAAATTTTAGGCGCATTTTTTCCAGATTTGATAAAACTGCTGAGGTTTTTATGGGTTTTCTCAATTTTGTTGGAGCTCTTGTATGGCTTCTCTAAAATTTTGTCCACAGAGCCTAGGGTGTTTTTTGTATTTATAGGATATATTAATCCATCCATTTTTAATGCTTTCTCTTGTCGATCCACATTCTCATGGTCGATTGTATATTTATCTCTACTTGATAATCCGATCATGTGTAGTTTGCCAGCTAAGAACATTATATAGCTCTCTATTAACTGATTCTCACATATCTCTAATACTTCTCTTTTTACTGTTTTGTTAGATGACGAAAGTTCTTTATAGTGACCACCCAAAGAAAAGAACAATGCTATATCTTTATCTGCTTTTATATTGTGGATGGAATAATAGTGATTTATTACCTCTTTACATAAGCTGAATTCTTTATCAAATTCATTTGCATAATTTATTTTTAGTAACTTTTTAACATCATTAAGTACTTGTTTCTCAAAATCATTATTATTGTTAAATAAAGCTTTACCTTTTGGATTCGCTAAAATATTAAGAAGCTTTAATTTTTTTTGATCTTCTGTCAATCCTGCTTGATCTACAATTCTCCTTAGCAATTCTCCTAGTGCGTTATAAGTAGTAGATGTTCTTCCACTTTCGACTGTAGCATATATTTTATCAATTACTTCTTGAGTGTTGAGCTGAGCATTTTCTGCAAGAACTCTATAAGCTTGAACATAAATTAAAAACAGCCCTTGTAGACTAAACTTTAAGTTAAAATATTCATCTAATGGCTCTCCCTCTTTTTTAATGAATGCAGACAATCCAAAATGATTTCTGTGGTCCATACTACGATCTAAGTCAGCGTGTTGAAAGCTACCTAAAAAAATAAATAACGTCTCTAATAAATTACCCTTACCAACAATTTTTATTAATTCTTCAACTTCTTTAACCATTGCTAAAACCTATAATGTTCTACTTTATAGTATAAGCGATATAGGGTAAAATAGCAATAAATGTTATTAGACTTCTTGCATAACCCAAACTAAGTAGAAAAAGGTATAGCTATACCGCCGCGGTATCTCAGCCACTAACAAGAGATCCCGCTAACACGTAGCGGGATGACGGTTGTCAGGGTGTCATCCAAGTAGCCTCTTTCTTGTCATCCGAGTAGCTGACACTGGGATGGCTTTGTTGCATCGCACCTTATACTGGTAGTAATTTACGATAAATATCATGTAGCCATTTCAAATTTAGCCATACCAATTTCAGTAAATTGATTAAGCAAATAGCACTTAATTAGTAATTCTTTTTCACGATTTACTTCAGATTTATTCCTAAAGCTAAATCCAAATACTTGCTTCAACCTTGAGAAAAATCCTTCTATGTAAGATCTCTTTCCATAAATTGCTTCCTTTTTCCACTCTTTTACACCATCTTGTCCATATAATTTTATTAACCTAATAGCAGCATTTCTGTCAGACATATAATCTATTTTTGAATGTTCTGCTGCATCCTTTTTTGGTAGAACTTTTGTCTTTATATCGTATTTCTTACACAATTTATAAAGTTTGTGCCTATCGTATGCCCTATCTGCATATAATGCTTTTATTTTGTGCTGAAAATTAACTTCTTCAAGCAAATCGCAAGCTCCATAGTGGTCAGAGTAGACGCCATTACTGTATCTTGCAGCTATAGCTTTTTTACTATTCACACTTAACATAACATGTAACTTTCTTACTTGCTCGTAGCTTCGGTACTTTCTATCTGCACTGTTTTCCTTCAGGAGTGTTACTGTAAATGCTGATACTTGTGCTATCTATGATAATTTCAATATTTTCCATGTTGCTTTTATCAACCCTGCAATCATTTATCTTAATATTAAGTTTTTTAAACCTTCTCGATGCTTGTGAATAGCTGCAAATTTTTTCCTATTTGTTGCAGATATCCTTTTATAAACCCCACCGTTTGTCTTAAACCAATTCTAAAAAGATTGACAATTATATGCACCAAAATTACGACTTTATCACTGTAAATATAGTTGCCGCCCTGCATTTTTGGACTATTTTCATACCAATTTTCTATGGCTTCATTGATATAATGAAAAATATTTCCTCTTTCCTGGAGAAATTTGTTATATTCATTTTGGTTACTGACTTTCATTTTCTGTGGCATATTTTTTCTTCAACAGTTAAATGGTTATTTATAATGAATTTTGTCAGTAGCCACCAGATTTTTTCGGTTGCTATGCAACAAAGCCATCCCAGTGTCTGGGCACTGGAATAACACCACTTACTATGTATTTAAACTATAATGTTCATCATTACACGCTGGCAGGATGTCATATATAGTGTTCAGGTAGCTGATGTTGGGGCTTATCGTCTTTAAGATCCCAATTAGATAGAAGGTTTGTACTTTTTTCAAATCAAAGCTTGAATTTTTGCTGGAAAATCAATATATTATATATATGAAGTTTTAATTTAAGTTGTTATGTTGACCCCAATGGCAAGCTTATGTGTTGATAGCAGAACCAATCTTATGCAATATATTGCTAAGGTGCGAAAATTTCCCATGCTGTCTCAAGAGGAAGAAGTACAACTAGCAAAAAATTGGAACCAATACAAGGATATTTCTTCTGCTCATAAATTGATTACCAGCCATTTGAATTTGGTAGTGAAAATTGCAATGAAATTCAAAAATTATGGACTATTGTTGATGGACCTGGTCATGGAAGGGAATATGGGTTTAATGCATGCAGTGAAAAAGTTTAATCCTGATTTAGGGTTTCGTTTTTCAACTTATGCAGTGTGGTGGATTGAAGCTTCAATAAAAGACTTTATACTGAAATCTTGGTCATTTGTGAAGATAGGTACAACGCAAGCACAAAGAAGATTGTTTTTTAGTTTACGTAAAATAAAAAAAAGAATTTTACAGTATACAAACAGGGAAACTTTAAGTAATGAAGAAATAAAAGCAATATCTAATGAGCTTTCTGTATCCGAAGGAGACGTTCTGCAGATGAATTACCGTTTGGCTTGTAAGGATCAGTCGCTAAACGATTGCATAAAAATAGGTGATGACTCTAAAAGGGAGTTGCAAGATATGATCCCATGTAACTTGGTCAGTCAAGAAGTAACCTATCAGAATTATGAAGAAAAAGAATTAAAAGAAACAATTTTAAACAATGCACTAGCGAGCCTCAACGAAAGGGCAAGAGACATTTTTATCAGTAGATATTTGTCTGAAAACGCTCAAACTCTAGATGAACTTAGTAAAAAGTACTGTGTTTCAAGAGAAAGAATAAGGCAGTTGGCTGAGCAGGCGATGGCCAAGGTAAAACGATATATACAATCTGAAAGTTTGAAATTTGGTTTGCATGCGTAGTTTTTTTATATTTCTAATATTTTTTTCAATAGGCGCTTTTGCATCGGTTAGTGATGTGCAATTGAAGGAAAAATACAAAGACTGGCTTGTATATACTGCATCAGAAGATGGAGAGAAAGTGTGTTACATTGTATCTTACCCTAAAACAAAAAGCGAGCATTATACAACCAATCGCAAGCCGTATGTAATGGTCAGTTATGTTGATAAAAAAGCAGATGAGGTAAGCGTTACCTCTGGTTTTCAGTATGATAAAGAGCCTGTAGCTCTCAATATCGACAAAAAAATTAAATATACACTGCCTATAATACAGGGAAGTTTTGCGTGGGCAGAGCATACACAAATAGATCAAGATCTCATTCTAAAAATGAAGCAGGGATTATCAATGGTAGTGAATGGGAAAACAAAAACAGTGACCATTGATGATACTTATTCCCTACTTGGTTTTCAAAAAGCGTATCAAAAAATGCATGATTTATGCCATACAAAGTAAATCATTGTAACAAAATACCCAGCTATAGTATAAACTGGACTACTCTTTCAATGGAAATATAAATAGCACTTTACTTTATATGAGATGTGGATATCATTTAAAATATATTTTTGAGAGTTAGCAATGTCAGAGGTTGCAGGTGTAGATACAGAAATCAAAAAGCAAAATTCTGTGTGCGAGCGGATACGTTTTAGCGTGAGCCGCACAAGTCTTTTAAATACATTATCCAGAGTAAGTGGAGTGGTTGAAAGGCGTAATGCAATAGATGTTTTAGCGTGTATAAATATCAAAGCACAACACGGCAGCATAAAATTAATGGCAACTGATCTTGACATTTCAATGTTTGCCTCACTTGCTGCAACCGTATTAACAGAAGGAGAAGTAAAAATTTCAGCGCATACTTTACATGACATAGTGAAGAAGTTACCCGCTGATTTGGATGTCAATTTTGAAGTAAACAACCAAGGAAAATTATTGATGTCCTGCGGAAATGCAAACTTTTCTTTACCGAATGTAGTTTCAAGCAGCTTTCCTGCTCTTGAAGAAGACAATTATAAACATGATTTTATTCTACTAAATACGGACCTGATAGACTTATTAACTAAAACAAAATTTGCTGTATCACTAGATGATACAAGATATAATTTAAATGGAATATATCTACATACAGACGAGCAGTTTCTGTACTGCGTTGCAACTGATGGTCACCGTTTATCATGTATAAAGAGACCAAAGCCTGGGAACATCAATGGCGAATTTGGTGTGATCATTCCACGTAAAACTGTTATGGAGCTGTTAAAAATATTGGACGATTGTAATGAAATTAAAGTAAAACTCTCAGACAGAAAAATCAAGCTTACATGCGGTGAATATATTCTAATATCAAAATTAATAGATGGGACTTTTCCAAATTATAAAGCAGTTATTCCAGCATCTCAAGATAAGCATATGATTATTGAAAGTAAAAAACTTTCAGATGTTATAGATCGGGTTTCCGTTGTTGTGTCTGATAAAGTAAAATCCATTAAATTCTCACTACAAGAAAAGCTGCTAACTCTGCATTCAAACTCCCAAGAGTGCAGTGATGCAACTGAATCCATAGAAGTGGACTACAATGAAGCCCCTATAGAAATAGGGTTTAATTCGCGTTATTTACTTGATGTTCTATCCTGCATAAAAAATAAATGTAAGTTTAGCTTAGCCGATGGTAATAGTGCTACAATTATCACTGATGAAGACGATTCAAGTGTATTATATGTAGTGATGCCAATGAGAACTTAAATTCGTCATCCCGCTTCTTGTTAGCGGGATCTGGAGATACCGTGGCGGTATGACACTTATTTCACTAAGCATGTTACTTTTTATTAAATTAGTAATCTATCTTTACCAAATATAAGCCAAAAGGTGGTGCAGTAACTCCAGCCGCATTTCTTTTGCATTGGTTTAATATATTTAGCATTTCTTGCGGATTGGTTCTATTTTTTCCAAATTCAACTAAAGTACCCACAATAATCCTCACTTGGTTATGTAAAAAGGAAATAGCAGATATTTTGATATGTATATGGCTCCCGTTTTGTATTATATCGATATCATCAATTGTTCTTATCGGATTTGCAGCTTGACAATCTTTTGAACGAAAACTTGAAAAGTCATGTTTTCCAAGTAGATGTTTAGCAGCTTCACGCATAATATTTACATCAAGTGGGCTAAACACTTGCCATACATAACCCGTCTCCAGAGCGGCAGGAGCATAGCGATTAACTATTCTGTATTCGTAATATCTTTTTTTTGCTGAAAACCGTGCGTGAAACGCATCATCTACAACTTCTACATTGAGCACGACTATAGGAATTGATTTTAAATGATAGTTTATTGCGTTTCTTATTCTATAAAGCTCACATTCCTTTTCCATATCAAAATGAGCAACTTGTCCTAAAGCATGAACCCCTGCATCAGTCCTGCCACCACAGTACAAGGTAATTTTCTCACCACTAAAATTAAACATAGCATTTTCTATGGCTTCCTGGATTGAATTAGCAGAATGTTGCTGCTTCTGCCAGCCAGAGAAACTACTACCATTGTATTCTATCGTTATTTTGTATCGCACTGCAGAGTCTATCTAACTTTTTATCTTAATATAATTTAAGCAGCCAGTTTCAATGATGTTCTTCGTTATTAAAAAACCCTTGGCAGGTTGTTCGTGTTCGATTATCATGAAAGTTATACAAGTTAATAAATGATCCATGGCAAACAACTCAGAAGAAAGAAATAATGATAAGCAAAAAGCATTAGATAACGCAATAAGCCAAATTGAAAAAGCATTCGGTAAAGGTGCAATAATGAAGCTGAAGCAAAACCCTGTAGAGAAAATAGACACAATATCCACAGGATCAATTGCGCTTGATTCGGCTCTAGGTGTTGGAGGTCTGCCAAAAGGACGTATAATTGAAATATTTGGTCCCGAGAGTTCTGGTAAAACCACTCTTGCCTTGCACGTGATTGCTGAAGCACAAAAAAAAGGAGGATCATGCGCATTTATCGATGCAGAACATGCATTGGATGTCTTATATGCTCGTAAACTTGGGGTAAGCACTGATGATTTAGTGATTTCACAACCAGACACTGGAGAGCAGGCGTTGCATATTGTTGAGTATTTAGTGTGTTCTGGTGCGGTTGATGTGATAGTTATTGACTCTGTTGCAGCATTAACCCCAAGAGCTGAAATTGAAGGTGATATGGGTGATCAGCACATGGGGCTGCAAGCAAGACTTCTAAGTCACGGGCTACGAAAGCTAACCTCTGCCGTTTCAAAAGCGAACTGTATATTGATATTTATTAATCAAATTCGTATGAAAATAGGAGTAGTGTATGGAAATCCTGAAACTACCACGGGTGGAAATGCATTAAAATTCTATACTTCTGTAAGGCTTGATATAAGAAAAGTTGGTGTAATAAAAGACAAAGAAAATATTACAGGCAATGAAACAAGAGTTAAAGTTGTAAAAAATAAAGTTGCTCCTCCATTTAGAGAAGCGAAATTTGATATAATGTACAATGAAGGTATATCAAAACTCGGAGAAATAATAGATATGGGAGCAAAGCTTGGTGTGCTTGAAAAAGCAGGTGCTTACTATTCATACAACAACATACGTCTTGGACAAGGAAGAGAGAATGTAAAACATTACTTCAAAACAAACAAAGAAGTCGCAAATGAAATAGAAACGAAAATCAGAGATTTACTCAGAAATCATGATAATTCTATCACAATAGACGAGGATAGTGAGCAACTTTTAGAAGAATCAGTGTTCTGATCTAAACTTAGTTTGTGTTGGACGGGTTGTTACAGTATGACGGTGTGTGCTAATCTGTAATGTTACCTTGTATCAAGAGGACTTTGCTGAAGCAGTTAAAAAAAGCTTTTCATGAGAAACTATAAATGATAAATTGTTAACAATAGGTTATTGTGAATAAGATTATGTGTTTTAGTTTACCTAACATAAACAGGGAAGGTTATTTATTTATAGTTATTGCCTTTATAGTAACGTGTATAGCATTCTCTATATCTTGGGGGTTTGGTGTTACGTGCTTGTTTCCGACATTACTGTGTACTTATTTCTTTCGCGATCCAGCAAGAGCTGTGCCAAACAATAAGGATCTTATATTAAGTCCTGCTGATGGTGTGATTTCAAAAATTGAAGAAGTTAATTATCCTTTATCGGCAGAAAATGGAGAAGAGAAGAAGTTCACGCTTGTTAGCATATTTTTAAGCGTTTTGAACGTCCATGTGAACCGTATACCAATATCTGGTACGATAAAGGAAATGAATTATAAAAAAGGTAAGTTTGTATCCGCAATGAGCAATAGGTCTAGTAATGAAAATGAAAAGCAGGTTATTGTGATTGAATACGAAAAGGGAAAAGAAATTATTGTGGAGCAAATAGCTGGATTAATTGCACGTCGTATCGTTTGCAATTTAGGAGTATCCCAGAATGTGAAAGCAGGTGAAAGGTTTGGAATTATAAGATTTGGTAGTAGAGTGAATATTTATGTTCCTGCTGATGTAGAAGTAAGAGTTTCAGAAGGGCAAACTGTTATTGGTGGTGAAACAATTATAGCAAACTTAAATAAGGAAAACGTTCAAGAGAAGCTTACTTTTGACGTTATATGAATAACGATGGAAGTAACAGTAGATTCTTACCTATTACTAAATTATTCCCAAACTTTATAACTTTATTGGGTTTATGTTCTGGTCTCACTTCACTTAAATTTACATTTAATGAACAATGGGAACTCTCAGTAATTTTTATCATCATTGCAGCAATAATAGATGGAATGGACGGCAGAATAGCTAGAATTCTAAAATCAACTAGCGATTTTGGAGCCCAGCTTGATTCTTTTGCAGATTTTCTAAATTTTGGTGCAGCACCTGCATTTCTTTTGTATTTTTGGAAGCTAAACGAAATCAAAGTCATAGGTTGGATTTTAGTAATGATATACGTAATCTGCATATCAATAAGACTTGCAAGATTTAATGTTTCGCTACACTCAGAACAATCACACCGGGAAAAATTTTTCTTTTCTGGTGTTCCAGCTCCAGTGTGTGCTTTACTTTCTTTGTTACCAATAATTATTACCTTTCAATCTCATGAGAGTGAATACTTACTTCTCATAGAGCGATTTTTTAACACAAGAAATGTAGCTTGTTACTTTCTGGCCATTTCATTTTTTTCGATAAGTCACATTCCAACTTTCTCTGCAAAATATATTTATGTTCCCAAAAGCCTATCCTATATATTTGTGTCATTTTTTGGAGTACTTATTATATTTTTCATCAGTAAGCCCTGGATGACGCTACCAATTTTAGGTGTAGTGTATGTACTTACTATTCCAGTAAGCATTGGGCTTTATATATATTACTCGTATAAAGCTCGTTAGCTATAAGTTGTAATAAAAAGTAGTGAGCAGCATGATTGTAAAAATAAGTGAACTGTTAAATTCATTTCTGTACATAAAGATATTCAACATTCCATTTATAATTATTTGGGTAATTGCAACTGGGGTTTTTTGTACCATCCAATTCAAATTCACTAACTTTAGATTGTTCAAGCATGGAATACAAACGCTATTCAATCTAAAGTGTAATCACAATAACAATGGCATAATCACTCATATTCAAGCGTTTGCAACAGTAATTTCAGGAACAGTTGGTCTTGGAACAATATCAGGAGTTGCAATAGCTATCACAATAGGGGGCCCAAGTGCAGTTTTTTGGATGGTAATTACCGGAATACTTGGTATGTCGATAAAGTTTGCCGAGGTGGTGCTTGCATTCACCTATCGCTCTGAAAATGCAACTGGCGGGGCTTTTTATTACATGAAGTACGGGCTTGCAAAAATTGGATTTGCAAAAACTGGTAGATTTCTTGCCTTTACTTATGCGATTATGCTACTTATTGCAATGATTTTGGGCGGTATACCATTTCAAGCGAATCAGATAGCAGCATTGTCAAATAACCTCTTCGAATACAACGCATCCATTATTATATCCCTGCTTGTCTTTATTGTAATATTGGGAGGAATAAAGCGCATTGCTTTCGTTTCAACGAGCTTAGCACCAATTATGATAGTGCTATATGTGGGTATGTGTATATATTTAATTTGTATGAACGGAAGTAATTTGCTGAATGCTTTATCCATAATATTCCAAGACATCTTTAACAAATCAGCTATAGGAGGCGGAGTATTGAGCGGATTAATAGCCGGAGTGAGAAGATCAGTGTTTGCTAACGAAGCAGGTACCGGAACAGCAGCTATAGCACATTCAGCTGTAAAAGAAGAAGATCCAATTAAAGTTGGATGCGTTGCAATGATTGCACCACTTATAGATACAATATTAATCTCATTTTTGACTGGTATTGTGATAATTATCACTGGTATGCATAGCACTGATAACGTGGGTGATATTACATTAATTAGCTCGGTATTTTCAACAGCTTTGCCCTTGTTCAGCAAGTTAGTTTTTCCGCTAATGATGTTTTCCTTTGCATTTTCTACAATAATAGCTTATTGTTACTACTGTGAAGTTGCTTTGCTGTACTTATTTGGTAGTAAAAAAATACTGATACCGTTCCAAATTCTTATAGTGGTTTCAGTGTATATCAGTTGTATGTCAAAGGATATAGAATTTATATCTTATCTAGGTGACAGTTTGTTTATGTGCCTTATGGTTCCAAATGCTGTTGCAATATATCTACTAAAAAGGGAAGTTTTGAATACAATAGATTCTTATTACAATTCTAAAAGGTATTAACATGATTTATAGATTACTTTGTATGGTGTTATTTTGTCTATTGTTTAATGATGTGTACGCTGCTTCAGGTTTTTACGAAAATTATGACGCTGTGTTGAATGGAATAAATAATTTCATGAATGAAGTGCTGTTTTTCAAAATCTTTTATATACCGTTCATACTTCTTCTACTATCCTTTGGTTATGTATTTTTAACCTTACGCTTTAAGTTTCTCAACATAAGAATGTTTAAGCACGCGTTCGCTATTTTATGTGGAAAATATGACACAGATCATCACGATGGTCACATTACGCATTTTCAGGCATTTATGACTGCACTTTCAAGCACAGTAGGCCTTGGAACTGTTGCTGGAGTCGCAATTGCAGTTTCAATGGGAGGGCCAGGAGCGGTGCCTTGGATGATGATTACAGGTTTTTTTGGTATGTCAGCAAAATTTGCCGAAGTGACTTTAGCATTTAGACATAGAACAGAAGATCAGGAGCAATTGTTTAGTGGTCCCTTTCAGTATATAAGGAATGGTCTGGAGGAATTTGGATTTAAAAAACTTGGTATTGTGCTGGCTGCCATGTATGCAGTATTCTTTGTATTATCAGGTCTTGGTGGAAGTGTAGCGTTTCAAACCAACCAAATGGTTTCAATATTATCTGGCTATTCAAGTTGGGTAGATGGTCACTCTTGGTTTCTTTCTTCCATAATCTCTGCGCTGCTTGCTTTAGTGATTATTGGCGGAATTAAAAGGATAGCTAGAGTATCTTCTGCACTAGTGCCTATTATGTCACTCATATATATATGTAGCTGCCTTGTTATTATTGGATTTAATATCCACAATCTTGGTTACACATTTAAGATATTATTTTCCAGCATGATAGATTTTAATGCTGTTGGCGGAGGGATGGTAGGAGCATTTGTTGCTGGAATTCAAAGAGCAATTTTTGCCAGCGAAGCTGGTGTTGGCTCTGCTGCAATTACTCATGCAACAACTAAAGATGAAGAACCAGTAAGAACTGGGCTTGTTGCTATGGTAGAACCGTGTTTTGATACAATGCTCATTTGCTGTTTAACTGGAATAACGATAGTAATAACAGGTGCATACCAGACTAGTGTTGGTGAAGGGATATTAATTACTCAAAAGGCATTTGAAACTGTTTCTTCATGGTTTCCTATCCTTCTAACAGTAGCTGCTCCTTTATTTGCATTTTCTTCGGTAATTTCATTTGTATATTGTTGTGAAATGGGGTGGCTATATTTATTCGGTGCAAAAAGTATAGTGATATATCGCATAGCGGTAATAATTGTGGCGTTTTTCTCTGGCCTTTCTAAGGACATAATGGCTATTGCTAATATTGGCGGAACTTTATTCTCTTGTTTAGCTCTTATCAACATGACAGCGCTTATACTGTTTAGTAATCAGATTAACGAGGAAGTTCAGTGCTACCTAAAAAGGCTGAGGAATAATAAAATCAATTAAATTTTGGCATATGCGGAGAGGTATAGCTATAATAAGTAAGATTTCCCTACGTCATACCGCGATTTATTCGCGGTATCTCAGCATAGATCCCGCTAACAAGCAGCGGGATGACGAAATTTTGCGATTATTAATCAGTAAATTTTACCTGTGTTAGTTATAGTCCTTACACTATCCTACATACTCGGTTCAATACCGTTTAGCTTAATTATTACAAGAATAAAAGGGATAAACTTAAGAGAAGTAGGTTCAGGAAACATTGGTGCTACAAACGTTGCAAGGACGGGAAATAAATTTCTTGCTGCTTTGGCATTATTTCTGGATTCCTTTAAGGGATTTATTGCCGTTTATATAGCACAACAATTTTGTGATAATAACGATTTTTATATATATGTATCTGCAATTTTAGCAGTTTTAGGACACATGTTTCCTATTTGGCTAACATTTAAAGGAGGCAAAGGAGTTGCAACAACTCTGGGAGTGTTGATAGCGTTTAACACACCTGTGGCATTAGTGTTTATATTTGTTTGGCTAGCAGTGTTTTTTACCTTTCGATATTCTTCCCTTGCTTCATTAAGTGCTACTTCAACGGCTGTAGCATGGTCCTTTTTTTTTCAGAGGAATTTGTTTTTAACATTACTAGTTATAGGAACACTAGTTTTCCTAACACACCATAGAAATATTGCGAATCTTTTACAAGGCAAGGAACATAAGTTTTTATAATTCATGTGCTGCCAAATTATTGACACTTAAAATACGAGACAAATTGCTTGACGGTATTATCCTTGCTTCATTATTCAAAGTTATTATTCTTTCTTTTACTATTTTATCTATTTCTTGTGTTGTCAAAAGACCATCTTCAATAAATCCTTGTTTCACTTCTTTTATTTTTTCATAAAGCGTAGTTATGTCACATTTGTTTTGATTATAAATGTCTTCAATTTCTAACTCTAGTTTGCATGAAGCTTCTTTTTTTAGCATGTCATTTATCACTGCTTCCGTCATTGCTAATTTTTTCTGCAAAATTTTCTTTATTTTTTCCTTATCATTTTCGTTATTTCGACTGAGTTCTGAATATACTCTATAGAGTTTTTTTTCTTGTGATAGAAACCTTAATCCATCTAACATCCTAACCACTTGACCCTCAATAGTCCCCTTAGCTTTTAATTTAAATTCCTTCACTTCCTTCTCTATTATTTTATCAGCTATCTCCTCAGCTTCATCCAGAGATGAACCCTTAAGGAAAAAATCTGTCCTAAGTAAATCTCGATTTAATAGTCCCAAGAATACTTTTTCTTTAATACTTTCAAGTAAATTTTCTTGATTACTTAAACCATGTCCATCCAGTTTATCTTCCACGTGCTGACTCAGTTCAAAATATTGTAGTCTATTTAACTTTATAGAGCTAATATTTTTCATTAACGTCATCACAATTTGTTCACTATATTGAGAAGTAAGAGCATGTCTTCAAACTGAAGAATGAGCTAATTTGTGAAGCATAATAGTGATCATATTAAAGAAGATATAGTTTTTTGAGGTGAGAGGAGAATGCTCGTAATCTTTACTCATGCGCCTAAAATTGGAAAGCCAGGCAAAAGTTCTTTCAACAATCCAACGTTTGGGAATAACTTGAAATCCTGTATCAACTATTTTCTTGGCAATCGTTAATAAACATCCCGTTTCCAATAAGCATCTGTTTTGTAATTTACCTATGTACCCTTGATCAGCAAAAAACTTACGTAAAGTTGGAACTTTGCATTTAGCTTGGGCAAAAAGATTTAGAGCACTATCACGATCTTGAATACTTGCACTCTGTACTTCAGCAGCAATTACAAGACCCACAGTATCTACAATAATATGGCGTTTTCTGCCCTTTATTTTTTTGCCAGCATCATATCCTCTGGATCCCCTTTTTGAGTAGTTTTCACTGACTGGCTATCAATTATACCTACTGATGGAGTCTTATTTTTACCAATCATCTCTCTTACTTTTTTAACTAGAAAATCATGAATTTCTTGCCATATTCCACTTTTTTTCAAGCGCGAATTACAACTATATACGGTTTTCCATGGTGGAAAATCTTTAGGCAGTTGTCTCCATTGACATCCTGTTCTCATCATATAGCGGATTGCATTAATAATTGTTCTAATACTATGTTTTCTTGGTCTGCCGGTCTTTTTAGGTTCAAAATATGGCTCTATTGTCTTCCATTCTTTGTCACTTATATCGCTTGGGTACATCTTAAAATGTACCTTATACCATACTTCTTAACTTCTTTCTACTCAGTTTGAAGACATGCTCTAAAACTCAGTAATTTTCTCATTAAAGGAATACTTACTTCTGAAATAAAATCATCAACTATCTTCTGACTTTCATTATCTTTATGGTTATTTTGAACTGTATGCCAAGCCTTAAGAATTTCTTTACTGTTTTTCTTGTTTTTTAACCTGTCTAACATGAACTTACGTGCTTCATTTTCTGCCTCTGAAATTGATATTTGCTGCGGAGCAGTAAATCTAATTTCTGGATCAGGATGAATACCTTCTAATGTACTTAACATCCTATAAACAATACCGGTAAAGCAGGTGTTAGGAATACGCTCTTTTCTAGAGAAAGTTTGGCTATCAAGCAAGTTTGTAATTAACGCGTCTTTTTTATTTTTTACAGCTTATCTATCTCCATCATTGCAGGCTCTCAGAACTAGAAGTAAAATTTGCCCACCTGTGAAACCAGAGCTATGCTTTTGATCATCTTTGCAAAAATCCCCTAAAAATTCGATTACTCTTCCTTTATCTTCATCACTAAATTGATGATAATTAAGTTCATATAAATCATTTATATATTTAATAAATTGCTTAAATTCTCTATCATTAATAACGTCTTCAGATACTTGTTTACTATACTTATCTTTTAATTTATCAATATTTTTAATGATATCATCATTTAATTGGTGAGGGAGTAAATGTTCATAAGCATTATCGAGCTTATTAACGCTAGCTCGTACATTTTCTTTTACGCCTTCTAAGAAAAAACTTATAGAAGCCTTAAATAACGTAACTGGATTAAAATCTTTTGGTCTTAGCTCACTCTGCAATAGAATTAACGCCATTGTGAGTGGTATCGTTGCCAGAAACGAAATTAGTAAGAAAGTAGTTGTAAAAGTGAGATATGTTATAAATGCTGAAAACAAGAAGAAAGATACTAGCTTTATCATGTTATTCTTAAAAAATATCTCCCAATAGTCTTTTTTGGTTATTTTCTCACGCTTTGCGGCCTTTATTTCTTTGTAAATGTAAAAAGTTTTTATCTCAGCTCTAAAGAATATAGTAGCAAAGGACAAGAACGCGTTAGCAGGATTAACTAAAATACTTAACGCAACGAAATTTACAAAATAACTAGCGAATTTCAGTCTACTAGAATCTTTTGAAGGAAATTGCAGTTGAGAAATGCCTATCATAGCCTACCTTTGACATCATTACATTCTAGTAATAGCATAATAATTTAAAACGTCAATGTTTAAGTATTTTATTATCCGCACACTCATCGTATTCGATCTCGACTGTAGAGTGTGCTATCTCGAACCTATTTAGTAGTATTTTTTTTATCTCATACAAAATATCAGTGTGTTGTGCATCTTGCTTTACTTTGGCATGCATGGTAATTATAAAATAATTATCAGACAGTGACCATGCATGTATGTGGTGCACATCTATCACTTCAGGTAATTCTGATGTGATCTTACTTTTTATTTCCTCAGTAGATATCCCTTCAGGTGTGCCTTCAAGAAGTATGTGGCAAGAATTCTTTAGAATTTTGTAGCCACTATTCAAAATGATTACACTGACAAATACCGATAAAATCGGATCCACCATTTGCCATCCAGTAAACATGATAATTATGGATGCAAGTATAGCAGCTACAGAACCTAAGATATCTCCTATAACGTGTAGTACAGCACTTTTTATGTTTATATTGCTTTCGCATTTACTATGTAATATAAAAAAGACTATGATATTAGAGATCAGGCCAAGTGTAGCAATTATTAACATTACTTTCCACTCAACATTGACTGGAAAAATAAACCTCTTTATTGATTCAATTATAATGATTACTGCAATGAGGAATAGAGTTAAACCATTAACAAATGCTGCAATTATCTGCAACCGATGATATCCGTATGATCTCTGCAAATCGGATTTCTTAGCTGAAAACCTATGTGCTAACCAGCTTAAAACCAAGGCAAAGAGGTCAGTGAGCATATGCCCTGCATCTGATAATAGAGCAAGCGAATGTGAAATTATTCCACCTACTATTTCCATAAACATTGTTATCGCAACTATTATTATGGAATAGATTAAGCGCTTGGACTGCGCTGCTGAGTGTTTACCGTTATGCACTGCTGTCATATAAAATCTTTTCATAAACAAAAACGTGGGTAACACTGGGTTCGAACCAGCGACCGCTTGCACGTCAAGCAAGTGCTCTACCAACTGAGCTAATTACCCATCGTGGTTTTAGTATAGTGCTTTGGTGGAATAAAAGTCAATTTGCTTTTAAATTCTTACCCTATCCTAATGTAACGCTAACACTTTACACATTAAATTAATTACTTGTATTTTTTCACTAAGATATAAATTATACCAACATGAAAATTCACGCTTTTTTAGTAGAAATCATATTAATATTAAAACATATATTTGAAAATTAAATATGAAATGGAGGGTAAAATGTCTAATTATATGTCAATACAAAACAGTAAAACTAGGCTCTGTGGACAAAATTTTAGAGAAGCCATACAAGAGCTCCAACAAAATTGAGAAAACCCATAAAAACCTCAGCAGTTTTATCAAATCTGGAAAAAATGCGCCTAAAATTTTTAATTTTACCAAAAAAACACTCAATCAAATGACGTTCTTTGTAGATATGCTCATCGTAATACCTTTGCACTTTTCGATTCCGTTTTGGCGGAATAACTACTGTACATCCCTTGTCTTCAAGACTTGTAAGAACCTGTACATGATCTCAAGAAAGGAATAAACTAAGAGATAATGTATATAAGTTAGGATATATGAGGAGTTTATACCCAAGTAATATAAGTCGGGAAAGATTTGAGATTATATTACCAGATCTAGGCTCTGTGGACAAAAAATATGAAAAGAGAGAAAAAGATGGTAGTTTAGCCTAATAGGTAAAAAATGGAGAAACTACCATATGCAATATTACATCAAAGAGGAAAATTGGAAACAAATTTTAGAGTTCATAAAAAGCGTAAAAGGAATGCACAGCAAAGATGAAAAACGTTTAAGAATATTCATAGAGGCAGTGTGGTACATAGTGCGAAGTGGTTGCCAATGGAGACTTTTACCAAAAACTTATGGTAATTACAGGAGTATACATAAGCGATTTAAAAGATGGTGTGAAAGAGATGTCTGGAAAAAATTGCTTGAATATACTAAACAAGAGCCTGATTTAGAAGTTGCTATAATCGACGGTACGATCATCCGAGCCCATCCATGTTCATCTGGATATACAAAAAACTCCAAGGATCAAGAAGCTTTAGGGAGGAGCAAAGGTGGCTTTACAACTAAAATACATGCGCTTGTCGATGCACTTGGAAATCCACTTAAATTTACTCTGACTCCTGGTCAAAGAAATGAAATTACGCAGGCACAAGTGTTGACCGAAAGTATCTATAACTCTACTGTAGTAGCTGACAAAGGCTACGATAGCAATGCCTTTGTTACAAGTCTTGAAGACAAGGGATGTACAGTAGTTATTCCGCCAAAACGGAATCGAAAAGTGCAAAGGTATTACGATGAGCATATCTACAAAGAACGTCATTTGATTGAGTGTTTTTTTGGTAAAATTAAAAATTTTAGGCGCATTTTTTCCAGATTTGATAAAACTGCTGAGGTTTTTATGGGTTTTCTCAATTTTGTTGGAGCTCTTGTATGGCTTCTCTAAAATTTTGTCCACAGAGCCTAGAGTCCTGTAGAAAAAAAACAAAACCAAGAAAACTTGATTTGTATGATGTATTTTGTGGAGTGTTATACGTTCTGAAAAGCGGTTGTCAGTGGAGAATGCTACCAAAAGAGTTTCCAAAATGGCGCAATTGTTACGACTATTTTAAGAAGTGGAGTGAAAAACCAGATGCAAATAAAGAAAGTGTTCTGGAGCTGGTGTTAAAAAAAAATAGTTGGCGTAGTCCGACAAAACAATGGTCGGAAAGAAAAAACCAGCTTCTGCATAATTGATGCACAGAGTGTAAAAAATGCAGATACTGCTGAAGAAAAAGGCTACGATGCAGGCAAAAAGATTTCAGGAATAAAACGCCATATTGCAGTAGATACGCAAGGTTTGCCACATGCAATTTATGTAACAACAGCAGAGATAACTGACCGTAGCAGTGCTGTGAGAATGGTAGAAAATGCAAAAGAAAACCTCTCGGGAGTTAAAAATGTACTGGTTGATGCAGGCTATACGGGAGAGAATTTTGCAACACAAATAAAAGCAACTATTGGTGCAACTGTTGAGGTAATAAAACGCAGTGAATTACATACCTTTGCTGTATTGCCAAAAAGATGGGTTGTAGAGCGTTCTTTTGCTTGGTTGGAAAAATGTAGACGGTTATGGAAAAATTGCGAGCGTAAACTCAACACCAGCTTGCAAATGGTAGTTCTTGCTTTCACTGCTTTGTTCCTCAAAAGATTATGAACAGGTTCTGACAGAAATGCTGCTATTAGGTTAATAAAATTATATGGACAAGATGGTGTAAAAGAGTGGAAAAAGGAAGCAATTTATGGAAAGAGATCTTACATAGAAGGATTTTTCTCAAGGTTGAAGCAAGTATTTGGATTTAGCTTTAGGAATAAATCTGAAGTAAATCGTGAAAAAGAATTACTAATTAAGTGCTATTTGCTCAACAAATTCACTGATATTGGTATGGCTAAATTTGAAATCATTACATAAATTTGTCGTAAACCATCACTGCTTAAGGTGCTATGCAACAAAGCCCACTGGGATCCAGAAAATTTATTAAGTTGGTTAGCAAAAAAGTAGCTAGTCTTATGTTAAAACACAACATTTTTGATGAGGTTGCATGAGAAGCTGGATCTAAGTAGTCAAGCACTGGCTTCCCGGTGGAAATTGCTTTCAAATCACAATACTCATACAGTTGTATGTGTGACACTGAAATCCAGTGTGACTTAAACAAGGTTTTCCAGATAATACAATCAACAAAATTTCTGGATCCCAGTGGGCTTTGTTGCATCGCACCTTATGCGGTAGTAATTTACGATAAATTCATGTAGCCATTTCGAATTTAGCCATACCAATGTCAGTAAATTGATTAAGCAAATAGCACTTAATGAGTAGTTCTTTTCCACGATTTACTTCGGACTTATTCCTAAAGCTGAATCCAAATATTTGCTTTAATCTTGAGAAAAACCCTTCAATGTGAGCTCTCTTTCCATAATTTACTTCTTCTTTCCACTTTTTTATGCAATCATATGACTTTATTAGTCTAACAGCAGCATTTCTATCATCCATGTAATCCAATTTTTGGTGCTCTGTTGCGTTGTTTTTCGGAAGAACTTTTGTCTTTATACCAAACTTGTTACATAATTCGTAAAGCTTATGCCTGTCATATGCTCTATCCGCATATAATACCTTTACAGCATGAACTTCTTCTAACAAATCGCAAGCTCCATAGTGATCTGAATAAACTCCGCTGCTGTATTTTGCAGCTATGGCTTTTTTGCTGTTTATATTCAACATTACGTGTAGTTTCTTTACTTGTTCATAGCTGCGATACTTTCTATTTTCGCTATTTTCCTTGCTGTGGCCAGGAGTGTTGTTATAAATGCTGATGCTTGTGCTATCTATAGCAATTTCGATATCTTCCATATTATCTTTATCAATTCTGCAATCATTTATCTTAATATTAAGTTTCTTAAACCTTCTTGAAGCCTGAGAATAGCTGATAACTTGCAAATTTTTCCCAATTTGCTCAAGGTATCCTGCTATAAATCCAACTGTTTGCCTCAAACCTATTCTGAATAGATGGGTTATTATATGTATCAAAATCACCACTTTATTGCTGTAAATATTGTTGCCACCCTGCATTTTTGGCCCAATTTCATACCAATTTTCTATGGCTTCGTTGATATAACGAAAAATATTTCCTCTTTTTTCTAGAAATTTGTTATATTCGTTTTGGTTACTGACTCTCATTTTTTGTGGCATATTTTTTCTTCAACAGTTGAATGGCTATTTTATAATGAATTTTGTCAGTAACTGCCAGATTTTTTCGGTTGCTATGCAACAAAGCCATCCCAGTGTCACGCACTGGGATGACACCATTTGTTGTACCTTCAGATTACATTTATACATGTTTTAAATTCCCTATAAATGTTAGGTAAAGAGTACCAAAATAAACAATAACACTCAAAGCTATTAAAGTCGTTAAATAAACAATACGAGCCAACATTTTATCAAAAAATAATCCTGCCAACAAAGAATTAAAAATATAAAGGGCTATCGACATGACTACCGTTGCTACAAAAATTTTCATGATATTTAACAATAACGCTTGGCTAACCTTATACATTTTATTTATTGTTAAATAACTAATTAATAGAATAGAATTTATCCAAGTGGAAACAGAAGTAGCAATAGCAATTCCCGTATGCTGATATTTGTTCATTAACAAAAGGTTTAGCACTACATTAATTCCAAGGCACATTAGTGAAAACATAGTTGGTATTTTCAGATTGCCTTTAGCAAAAAATGTGGGTAGCAATACTTTATTTATAATAAATGCAGGTAAAGAAAGAGAAAATGCTATTAACGTGGGAGCAGTTTGCTGCACTGCATAATGATCAAATCGGCCGTAAGAAAAAAGCGTAAGTAAAATTATGTCGGGAATAATGATAAAGGCAGCAGTTGTTGGCATAATTAACATTAATCCTATGTTGAGAGCCTTGTTCTGTATTTTGACTATATTTTCAGTATTATTCACCTGTTTTGAAATTAAAGGAAGAAGCACTGTACCGATTGCAGTACCGATTATTCCCTGCGGTAGTTGATTTAGTCTATCGGCATAATATATATAGGACACCGCATTTGGTATAAAACTCGCCATGATTGTGTCAATCCATACACTTATTTGTATTACACAATTGTTGATAGTTGCAGGTATTACACGCTTAAAAAACAACCTTACTTCATTGCTTAATTCAAGGCTAAAAGAAAAAGCTGCCTTTAACTTGTATGCACTAAACAGTATCAGAAGTAATTGTAAAATCCCTCCGATTAGCACAGCTATAGAAAGGTTGTGCGCTGAGGTTTTTATATAAGGCACAAATAAACTGATGATTAAACAGAGATTCAAAACGATTGGTGCAATAGCTGTTGAAGCAAAATGCTGCTTTACTTGCAGCATTCCACCAATTAGTGATGCAATTGATACAAAAATTATGTAGGGCATCATAATTCTTGATAAAGTAACAGTAAGGGTAAACTTATTTTGGTCAAATCCAGGAGCAAAAATTTGAATCATATAAGGAGAGAAAGTTTGCATGATAAGGCAAAAAATTACTAAGATAATAAACGTAATGGATATTACACTACTTGCAAAATTAAATGCCTTCTTATTATCATGTGATTCTGCTGAGTATAACGGTATGAATGAGGTAGTGAACGCTCCTTCTGCAAAAAATGCTCGAAATAGATTGGCAAAGCGAAACGAAGAAAAAAATATGTCTGCAAGAGAGTTCGCACCAATAATCGTAGCGATCAATACATCTCTTATTAACCCTGAGATCCTTGAAATAGCCGTAAAAAAACTAAATGTGAAAATACTTTTAAACATACCACTACTTCATTAGTATCAATACAATTAACTATAATAGTAAAAGTATCAATGAAAATATTTATTGGCTAAACTTAAAACCCTCTGCAAAAGGAGAGTTAAATAATCAATTGACTATTTGCGCTCTTATGTTAGAAATTTTATATCTTGGCGGGCGTAGCTCAGTTGGTAGAGCGTCAGTTTGTGGTACTGAATGTCGCCAGTTCGATCCTGGTCGCTCGCCCCACTAAAATTTTCTGCTTTACAAAAATGTGGACATTAGCTGTTCTTGCAAGGCCATTATTTACATGGAAAACTAACACTTTGTCATTCCAGTGTCGGCTACTCGGATGACAAAGGAGGGCAGCGTCACGTGCACAGCTGTACGAACATTGAGATATAAGAGTAATTTGTACCAAGAAAAAAGATGTCATCCCAGTGCCCAGACACTGGGATCCAGCCTTTCTGCAATCTCATCGAAAACGTTGTAACCACTTTCTATGCTAGTTTGCTTGCTCACAAGCAAACTTTCCTGGATCCCAGTGTCTGGACTCTTGCTTCAATGTTAAACAAAATACCATAGAATTCAAAATGCAAAAAAAAATGTTCAACATTGTATCAGGAGTCTGGAAATATATGTATCCGTTCAGCCAATGGCTTCAACTTAAGAGTCTCCGTTAGCAAACTCTCCTAAAGACATGATGGCGTTTAGCACTTTATCGCGACTGTCCTGGTCGGATCTTATTTACATGTTTCACCTAAAAATGACACATTTTAAACTTTTTTGTTGCAATAAAATAGAAACAAAAGTGCTGTCTCTTATAGTATTTTACTCCTTAACATCCCTTAAGTTGACGCCATTGGGTGTACAGTTTAGAGGACAATGGATAAGAGATTGTGAAAAGGGTTTAGCTTTTGGCCTATGATCTCTTTAAATGACAGAATTTCACTACAAAACTTAACTTTCTTCTATGCAGTTAGCTAAGTCAAGAAAGGTGAATCTATCTCTTGTTGCAAACGCAAGATCGACCACTTTACAATATTGTTCTTTATTCCAACTGAGGTGCTCTGGTAAGTGTGGAATTGATAGATCTTCAAATATCTTTTGCAGGTATTTTGCAGGTAGTAAATTTTGCTTAATTAAATTGGAAATATTAGTCCATTCTTTACAAATAATCTCTTGGATTTCTTGCTGCATAATTTGCTTCTGTTCAAAAGTTCTTACAAATTCGATATTATCAAAGCACTGAGTTATATGTTTTACATCTAAAGTGGTAGGTTTGATAATCGGGTTTTGTATTGATAATATCTTTTCCTGCAAATTAGCCATGGTAATCGTCGTAACAGCAATTTTTTCGCCATGTAGTGAGGAATGATCTCTTGTTACCATTTCCATTGCGTGAGCTATCATATGCTCTCCTTGGCTTGCAGAATAGCTGCCTTTTGATATTACCATTCCAAGTCCTGAAATTAATAGAACTTCCATAAGTAATAGGACCACTTTTCTACTTCTTTTAGTAAGCGCCGTATACTCTCTTAGCAAAATTTGCTCCAAATCGCGAACAAGTGTAAAAGGTAATTCATTGTATTCTGTGCCAAGCAACAAATGAGATAGTAGCCAGTCAGCCTGGACTGTTGAACGACAAATGAAATCTGCAAATCCGCTTAATGTAAGGCGCAGTGGTGCATTGGTAAGTATGTCTATATCTATATATATCGCTCTTGGAAGATGTGCTTTGAACGATTTTTTGTATCCATTTACTAATATTGAAGCATTTGCGGATGTATATCCATTCATGGAAGCGGCTGTTGGGAACGATATATAATCTTTTTTCTCGAGGTAGCTTGCATATTTGCAGATATCGTTAACGGTGCCGCTGCCAAATGCAACTATTAAGTCACTGTCTTTTGCTTTGTTTCTAACTAGATTTACGGTTTCAAGAGAGGCAGCTCTGCTTGGTGTCATGCAAGTAGCTGACACTGGAATCCAGTTTTTTTGTGATTTCATCGAAGATGTTGTATAGTGCGCTTGTTTACGATCAATTTTGCTGGATCCCAGTGTCTGGGCACTGGGATGACAGGAGAAGGGGCTACTTGGATGACACCCTTCTGGTAGAAAATGTTCGTACAGCTGTGCGTCACGTGCTGGAATGACAGGTGGAGCTGGAATAATTAAGTTAGGAATTTTATTAAATACGTTTTTGTTTAAAAGTTTTGCTGTATTTTCATCTGCAACTAGAAAGATGTCATTTCCGTGTCGTGTGCATATTTTATAGATATCATCAGCAAGGTGGTAATCTGTTATTACTTCCCTTAGAAAAGTTTGTTCGGCTTGATGTAATATTTGTTTTAAATAGTGCATAGAGTCTTTACAATATAGCAATATAATTATTTTAAGATTGACATGAAAATTGACCCTGTAGAGCTAACTAAGAAATTGATCTCTTTTGAGAGTATAACACCAGAAGACAGCGGAGCAATAGAGTATATAGCAACAATCTTCAAGAAGAGTGGCTTTGATTGTGAGATTTTAGAATTTGGTGATAAAGTTAAAAATCTTTATGCGAAATATATAAATGGAGTACCAAATTTGTGCTTTGCTGGGCACGTTGATGTTGTACCACCAGGTCAGTTAAAAGATTGGGCATTTGGTCCATTTAATCCAGAAGTGAGGGATGGAATGCTATATGGAAGAGGGGCCGCTGATATGAAAAGCGGAATAGCTGCATTTATTGCCGCTATGGTAAATTTGATTGCAGAGAAGTTTCAATTTAATGGTTCGATAAGTGCATTGATTACCAGTGCTGAAGAAAGCACAGAAGAATATGGAACAAAGGCAGTTTTGGAATGGATGAAAAGTAAGCAAAAAAAGATAGATTTTTGTGTAGTTGCCGAACCAACCAGTAGTGAGAAATTAGGTGATACCATAAAAATAGGCAGAAGAGGTTCTGTAATATTTGAATTAATTTGCCATGGAAAACAAGGGCACGTTGCCTATCCAGACTTGGCAAATAACCCGATATACAAGGTAATATCGATATTGAGTAAGATAAAAAATACTACTTTTGATCGTGGTAATAAATATTTTCAGCCTTCAAATTGCGAAGTTACTACTATCGATGTTGGAAATAATACTAGCAATCTAATACCTAGTTCAGCAACTACACATTTTAACATTCGATATAATGATACACAAACACCTGACGGCTTATATAAGCTGATTGATGAAATATGCTCCAGTGTAACTAACGATTATAAACTTTCTATGCATAGCAGCAGGGACGTTTTCCTCTCTACTCCTGATAGAAATACTGATATTATGCTTGATGCGATAAATAAAGTTACCAGTATTGATGCTGTGCTGAGCACAAGTGGTGGCACATCTGACGCTGCGTTTATCAAAGATGTTTGTCCAGTGATTGAATTTGGTATAATCGGCAAAACCGCACATCAGACAAACGAATGCGTATTAGTAAACGATATACACAAGTTAACAGCTATATATAAGGAATTTATAGAAAATTATTTCAATCCCACTAATAAAATATTGAATCAGGTCAACGTAGTTAGTAATATATCTAGTGGTCCATTGTTAGCTTAGATGTAATTAGATCTCTTGCATAACTGTTGTTTGAGTAACAACTGGCCAGCGTGTGACGCAAAAACCATGAGAGCTACAAAAACCACTTGACAAACTCCGCCAGCCCCCTTATCATGAAAATGAAGCTATTTATTTATCTTCTCTGTACAGATTAAATGACAAAAAAACTCACGTATCTGGCGTCTCATGTTTAATTTTTTGCACTATGTGCACTCTATGTCTTTATCAAATTTCTAGGTTTTTACCTATACAAGCTGAAATACGCTTATAAAGCATTTAAAACATTAAAAAACGCCAACTTAAAAAATGGATAGTGAATAATTAGCTACCCTAGGCTCTGTGGACAAAATTTTAGAGAAGCCATACAAGAGCTCCAACAAAATTGAGAAAACCCATAAAAACCTCAGCAGTTTTATCAAATCTGGAAAAAATGCGCCTAAAATTTTTAATTTTACCAAAAAAACACTCAATCAAATGACGTTCTTTGTAGATATGCTCATCGTAATACCTTTGCACTTTTCGATTCCGTTTTGGCGGAATAACTACTGTACATCCCTTGTCTTCAAGACTTGTAACAAAGGCATTGCTATCGTAGCCCTTGTCAGCTACTACAGTAGAGTTATAGATACTTTCGGTCAACACTTGTGCCTGCGTAATTTCATTTCTTTGACCAGGAGTCAGAGTAAATTTAAGTGGATTTCCAAGTGCATCGACAAGCGCATGTATTTTAGTTGTAAAGCCACCTTTGCTCCTCCCTAAAGCTTCTTGATCCTTGGAGTTTTTTGTATATCCAGATGAACATGGATGGGCTCGGATGATCGTACCGTCGATTATAGCAACTTCTAAATCAGGCTCTTGTTTAGTATATTCAAGCAATTTTTTCCAGACATCTCTTTCACACCATCTTTTAAATCGCTTATGTATACTCCTGTAATTACCATAAGTTTTTGGTAAAAGTCTCCATTGGCAACCACTTCGCACTATGTACCACACTGCCTCTATGAATATTCTTAAACGTTTTTCATCTTTGCTGTGCATTCCTTTTACGCTTTTTATGAACTCTAAAATTTGTTTCCAATTTTCCTCTTTGATGTAATATTGCATATGGTAGTTTCTCCATTTTTTACCTATTAGGCTAAACTACCATCTTTTTCTCTCTTTTCATATTTTTTGTCCACAGAGCCTAGGGTTTCTTTTGCCTTTTTTTCTGTTTAGTAAATTTCTTAAACATTTATGACTAAAGGTTAGTTGCATTAAAAAGCAGCTAAGTCGCGGTTATTAAGCGTTTAGAATAAAAAAACGCCATACTTGAAAGTATAATGTAAGTAATTAGCCAACCACGGGGCTTCTTTTGCCTTTTTTTTGTTTGGTAAATTTCTTAAACATTTATAGCTAAACGACAACCGTCATCCTCGTCATCCCGCTACTTGTTAGCGGGATCTATGCTTTGAGATACCGCGAATGAATCGCGGTATGACGGTTAAGTAGGGTGTCATCCCAGTGCGTGACACTGGGATGACAAAGAAATAGTCACTGGGATGACATTATAGCATAAGTGTTGAAAGTGCTATAAGTGGCATTATATAAGGTGGTTAATGGCATAAATTTCAATGATAATAAAATAAATCAAAAAAGCGCCTTTTTGCCTGTGGTTAGAAGGTTTAAGCGAATTTTTGATGTGGTTTATCTGCTTTCCCAACAACGAAGGTTGATATCAAGAGGAGATTTACATACCATTAATCACCTTGTGTGACTGCACTTTCAACACTTATGGGCACTGCCCTCTTGGATGGAAACCAGTGTCAGCTGCTTTCATGACATCATCATAAAGTAAAAGAGATCCCAGTGTCACGCACTGGGATGACAAGAAGAGGGTACTGCCGTCATAAAGGAACCAGTTTGCATGAAACCATTCTTTTCTAGGTTATGCAAGAAGTCTATTTTATTCTTCTGAAAATAATTATATACTTTTGGTGCTTGATAGTTCGATGTAAAAGTGCTACTGTATGTTTTTCAATAAAGTATTAAGAAGGTTATATAGGTAGTAGAAAAAAAGATTATGGTTATTATCTTAATGAAAATATAGACTGGCTTTATACATTTCAGCTTAATGCAAGAATAACTGTAGGAGCTGTTGTAGGAACTCTTGCAGGACTAGGGCTTAGTTCTACAGCTCTGTCACCTTTGGTTATAGGTGGAGTAGTTGGTGCTGTATTTCCGGCTTTGCTAGCGCTCGTAGCTATAGGGTTGCGCTGTTACTATCGCAATGAGATTAACGAAGAAAAAAGGAAAGAAGGTATTGTAGAGAAACGTGTAATAGCAGCACTAACGCCACCTTTTCTTTTTGCAGCAATTGCAAGTGTAGCAACTGGAGTGAGTCTTGCTGCAACTGCAAATGCTGTTCTTCCTGGTGTATTTGCAACTTGGTGGGCAATAGCAGCAGGTGCAGGAATAGGAGCCATTGCATTACCCACAGGAATAGTTACAGGGGCAGCTGTTGCAGCAATATTTGCAGGAAGTATATATGAGTGTGTTATGTCAGATAGTGATGTACTTGGACCACGGACTGCTTAAGCAGAACGGGAAGGAGCTTATTTTAAGTGGTAGAGACTCTAATCTTTAGCGAGCTTCAAGGTAATTGGTTGCTATTTGCGAAAATATTCGCATAATTTAAGCAACATTACTTAATAAAAATTAACTATGGAGCTTAATAAGATTGCAGCATCGATTTTACTTTCTGGGCTAATCATTATGATAGTTAGTAATGTAGTTGATATGCTGTATAGTCCAGAAGAATCTGAGATCGAACACCAAACGATAGTAGCTGCTGGCAGCAATGAATCTCAGCAAAAAATCGAGCAAGTGGCGCTGGATATTGGAGCGCTCATGCAGAATGCTAGCTTTGAGAAAGGTAAATCAGCAGCGAAGAAATGTATAGCTTGCCACAGTTTTGAGAAAGGTGGAATGAATAAAGTAGGGCCAAACTTATGGAACGTAATTGGAAACAAAAAGGCCCATCTTGGTAACTCATTCAATTACTCAAAAGCAGTGCTTGAAAGAGGTGGAAAATGGGGGTATGAAGAGCTATTTGCTTTCTTAAAGAACCCGAAAGCTTATATAAAAGGTACGCGTATGGCATTTGCAGGTATTTCCAATCCACAAGAAATTGCAGATCTAGTTAGTTATTTGCGTCAATTGAGTGATAACCAGGTTGCTTTGCCAAAGTAGTATGAATTATTGTAAGTTGTTTGATGGAAATAATGGTCACATAGCATATCGAAAGCTACAAGGGAAGAAAGCTTCTGTAGTTTTTTTCGGTGGATTTGCATCTAATATGGATGGAACTAAAGCAACTGCTATTTACAAATTTTGCCAAGAAAATGATGTAGCACTTGTGCTATTTGATTATTTTGGTCACGGTCATTCAAGTGGTGATTTTATTGATTACACGATAAGTGATTGGCAAAAAAATTGTGCTAAAGTGATAAGTGAATTAACTAGCGATAAACAAATAATTATAGGTTCAAGTATGGGAGGATGGCTGATGCTGCTCATTGCCCTTCAATTTCCAGAAAAAATTGCAGCATTAATCGGCATATCGTCTGCTCCCGATTTCACTGAAGATTTGATATTCAAGCAATTGTCAGGCAAGCAAAAAGAAGAACTAGATTCTAAAGGTGCAATAGATTTCACTTCAGAGCATTGTACATACAAAATAACTAAAAATTTGATCGAAGATGGCAGAAAGAACCTTCTTTTAAACAGAGAAGCAATAGATATAAACTGTCCTGTGCGCTTATTGCATAGCATTAATGATAAAGATGTTCCTTATCAAACTTCATTGAATTTAGCTGAAAAAATCAAGTCAACCGATGTTGAAGTATACTTGATAAAATCAGCAGAGCATAACATGTCTGACAATCATTCGCTGGAAGTTTTATTTAAGACCATTAGAGAATTTTTGCCAGCAAAAACATATAGGTAACCGTTCACAGATTTCCACTTAATTCTTCAATCTCGCTAATAGAAAGGCCTGTAAACTTGACAATAGTGTTGACGTCAACATTATTAGCCAGCATTGCTTTTGCAACTTCAATTTTCCCTTCCTCTTTACCAATTTTTTTACCTTTCTCTTCAGCAAGATCAAGTCTGTATTCAAGAATGGCTTCTTCTTTCCGTAGATCCATTATTCTTTCTTCGTAAGCTACTAAATCTTTTTCGTTCCAACGAAACTTGTCTAATTCATCATATGCTAGCTTTATTATTGGCGCTTTTTCTGCTATCTCTTTTAAGTCCTCTTCTGTTGTTTCTTCTGCGTATTGTTGTCTAAGTGAAGAAGGTCGCCCCTCTTCACTCGACTTCAAAACCGTACGTGAGACTTTGCGCCTCATACGGCTTCTCTCTAATTTGGTGCTTGTCATGCACACCTCCTGTGTAATTCATCGTGACAATGCCCATGTAACAAAGATAAATTTTTGATCATATTGTTTCGTCTATTCCGGTCTTTATGATGTATTTCTATTATATCATCACTTTCAAACCATAGTCTACAATTACCGCATTTACTTTGTTGTAACTTCAATAGTTTTATTACTCTTGATGGCTTATCTGGTATTTCTCTAAGACGATTACCCCAATAAACCCAATCACCATCATATGGAGATCTGGTTTTTTGCACTTTGATATGTCGTTTAATAACATGATCGCTGTGTATAATAAGATGTATCTTGTTACTTGTCATAAAACGCCAGTTATCGTTATTATACTTTTTAAAGTATTTTCTTTTTATCCAGCATTTCCCTTTGTTTGGGTGCCTAAAGACTGCCCACTTCCAGAGCTTTCTATGTATAGTATTATCCAATGAGCTAAAGATTTTACATGAAACTACTGAAGAGTAATATTGACTCCACCCTCTAATGATTGGATTGAGATTCCTTATTACTACTTCCTGTGGCGCCCCACGCATTTCTCTAAGTTTATGTTTAATAGCAAATATATGCTGCTTTATAGAATTACGACTTGGTTTTATTAATAATTTGTAACCTTTCTTACTTTCTTTTGTTGGATATTGTCTTATTGAAAATCCAAGAAAATCAAATCCTGGTTTTATTCCATTAATGATTTTTAATGTATGAGAAACTTTTGTCTTAGAGCATGTCTTCAAACTGAGTAGAAAGAAGTTAAGAAGTATGGTATAAGGTACATTTTAAGATGTACCCAAGCGATATAAGTGACAAAGAATGGAAGACAATAGAGCCATATTTTGAACCTAAAAAGACCGGCAGACCAAGAAAACATAGTATTAGAACAATTATTAATGCAATCCGCTATATGATGAGAACAGGATGTCAATGGAGACAACTGCCTAAAGATTTTCCACCATGGAAAACCGTATATAGTTGTAATTCGCGCTTGAAAAAAAGTGGAATATGGCAAGAAATTCATGATTTTCTAGTTAAAAAAGTAAGAGAGATGATTGGTAAAAATAAGACTCCATCAGTAGGTATAATTGATAGCCAGTCAGTGAAAACTACTCAAAAAGGGGATCCAGAGGATATGATGCTGGCAAAAAAATAAAGGGCAGAAAACGCCATATTATTGTAGATACTGTGGGTCTTGTAATTGCTGCTGAAGTACAGAGTGCAAGTATTCAAGATCGTGATAGTGCTCTAAATCTTTTTGCCCAAGCTAAATGCAAAGTTCCAACTTTACGTAAGTTTTTTGCTGATCAAGGGTACATAGGTAAATTACAAAACAGATGCTTATTGGAAACGGGATGTTTATTAACGATTGCCAAGAAAATAGTTGATACAGGATTTCAAGTTATTCCCAAACGTTGGATTGTTGAAAGAACTTTTGCCTGGCTTTCCAATTTTAGGCGCATGAGTAAAGATTACGAGCATTCTCCTCTCACCTCAAAAAACTATATCTTCTTTAATATGATCACTATTATGCTTCACAAATTAGCTCATTCTTCAGTTTGAAGACATGCTCTTAGAAGGCTTTAATTCTAATCCAATGGTTTTTAACCATTCTTCAACTAGGCTCTGTGGACAAAATTTTAGAGAAGCCATACAAGAGCTCCAACAAAATTGAGAAAACCCATAAAAACCTCAGCAGTTTTATCAAATCTGGAAAAAATGCGCCTAAAATTTTTAATTTTACCAAAAAAACACTCAATCAAATGACGTTCTTTGTAGATATGCTCATCGTAATACCTTTGCACTTTTCGATTCCGTTTTGGCGGAATAACTACTGTACATCCCTTGTCTTCAAGACTTGTAACAAAGGCATTGCTATCGTAGCCCTTGTCAGCTACTACAGTAGAGTTATAGATACTTTCGGTCAACACTTGTGCCTGCGTAATTTCATTTCTTTGACCAGGAGTCAGAGTAAATTTAAGTGGATTTCCAAGTGCATCGACAAGCGCATGTATTTTAGTTGTAAAGCCACCTTTGCTCCTCCCTAAAGCTTCTTGATCCTTGGAGTTTTTTGTATATCCAGATGAACATGGATGGGCTCGGATGATCGTACCGTCGATTATAGCAACTTCTAAATCAGGCTCTTGTTTAGTATATTCAAGCAATTTTTTCCAGACATCTCTTTCACACCATCTTTTAAATCGCTTATGTATACTCCTGTAATTACCATAAGTTTTTGGTAAAAGTCTCCATTGGCAACCACTTCGCACTATGTACCACACTGCCTCTATGAATATTCTTAAACGTTTTTCATCTTTGCTGTGCATTCCTTTTACGCTTTTTATGAACTCTAAAATTTGTTTCCAATTTTCCTCTTTGATGTAATATTGCATATGGTAGTTTCTCCATTTTTTACCTATTAGGCTAAACTACCATCTTTTTCTCTCTTTTCATATTTTTTGTCCACAGAGCCTAGAACTTTTGCCCTAAGAATAATTTCTTCACTTTCATGTATGACGACAAAATCATCACAGTAGAAAATTACACTAATAGACTTTTGCGCATTTTTATGCGATATCCTACCATATTTTCTTTTCATGCATTGAAAGAGTTCGTTTGTTAATGCTTTTTTGATATGTTGCTCTAATCCGTGTAATGCAACACAAGCTAGCAACGGTGAGATCGTCCCTCCTTGAATTGTACCACGTTTTGTGGATTGAAACTTTCCATCTTCCATAACGCCTGCCCTTAACCATCCTCTTATGATTTTCTTTAACGTTGGTGTGGTATTGAGCTTTTCAAGCAGTTTATTATGGTTAATATTGTCAAAACATCCAGAAATATCAGCATCTAATACATATGCTGTTTTCTGTTTTAGCACATCAAATATGGCTTCAATTGCATCATGACATGATCTACCAGGTCTAAAACCATAAGTGTTTGGCTCAAGTTTTGCCTCCCATTCTGGTTCTAAAGCCATTTTTACAAGTGTTTGTTTTGCTCGACACGATATAGTAGGTATACCAAGCGGGCGATGCTCCGATGGCTTACCAGGTTTTGGGATCCAGACGCGTCTTGATGGCTTTGCTTTTTCTTTTATATCTAAAGAATATGATAGTTGTAATCTTTCTTTTTGATTAAGATTAGCCTTTCCATCAATACCTGCAGTCTTCTTCCCCCTATTGTCCTGTGTTACTTTCCTAACAGCGAGTGTTTTTGCACTTGTTGATTTGAGTAATAATCTCTGAAGATTATGCATCTTTCTGATATCATTACATTTAGAAGCTTGGTAAATTCGTTTTTGTAGCTTAAATGAAGATTTCTTCAGCTTTCGCCAAGGAATTCCATTCCATTCATACCTAGCTTTTTGCTGGTCCATAACATATTCACTACTATTCACCACTTTACCTTCCAAATTAAAGTGTTTACGTCTGCGTATCCCAGATATTACTTTGGGCATTAGCTTCTTAAACAATCCTTCCACATAGCAGCTTGTGGTTGGCTACCTACTTATATTTTTATGAATATAAGAGCTTTTATGTGGTTACTCCGTTCCATGGCTTCGTTTCACGTTAAACTTAGATTCCTACTATTTGCCGGAAGCTGGGAACATCAATAACTAAAGTCTTCAATCTTTAGTTCCCCTTTTGCTTCGTACCATTTTGGTCTATGCGTAGTTCAACCTCTTTTCGCATACTATGCTTTGACGACAATTCAAACATAGGTTCCTCTCGTAATCATATCTAACTCTGTTTGCAGGGATTCACCATGAGGTTTAGTGTTACCTGCTTTTATCTCATGCTTGCATCCCAAAGGTTGCCACCCTTTAAAAGGTGAGATATACATTATCCCCGATGTCTAGGGAAAGTGGAATTTAACCACCACAAAACCACGACTTTCAGGGTCGCACTAAAGAAAAATAACCAACGATCTACTATGCTTGTTAATTGCTCTACTTTATTTTTAGGGAATTTGGGCAGTTCAATAAATACAAACTGAAAATCCTGTAAGTCATGCTCATTAGTCTCCTCATCTCTTATGGTATGGCTAGATATGTAATTGGACTTGTCAGGAAATAAAACACAATTTGATATAGCAATAAAGAAAATCTTTTGTAAATTAGCGTACTTACCAACTTGTCTTGAGTAAGCTTTTGCAGCGTAATATTGAGCGCGCTTTTCAAAACCTTTATCACGAGTGAGCTGCATTTCAACCACAAATCTGTTGCCAACAGAGTCCTGACAGAGAACATCAACTATACTTTGTCTCTCGGAGGCAATTTCAGGATTCAAAATGGTGCTGATAAATTCTATTTCTTGTATAGTATTAACTTCAGTACAGCCTAAAATATCGTTCAAAAAATGGATGAGAATGTTCTTATTTTTTTCAGTGCCAAAGATTTTCTTGAATGTTAGGTCCAATTTTGGATCGAGGAATTTAGAAAAAGCCATGAGAAATTAACTTAAAAAGTATTAAAAATTATACACTATTACTAACAATTATTCAACCATATTTTTAAAGACTGCTAGTTCAAGCAATTTTCTATATTTATTTTAAATTAAAAAAGCTCAAGTGAAAGACCGTGCTCTTCCTAAAGTTACAAAGGAAGATTATCATGCTTTTTCCATATCCTTTCTACTTTCTTGTTTTTGAGTAGCTCTAATGCTTTGTGAAAGTGATGCCTTGTTTTACTTGGCACTATAATGTCATCAATGTATCCATGTGATGCAGCAAAAAATGGATTAGCAAATTTCTCTTTATATTCTTTGATTAACGTTTGCTGATCTTTTTCGTGTCGAAATATAATCTCAACTGCACTTTCAGGGCCCATCACAGCTATTTCAGCAGTTGGCCAGGCATAATTTATATCACCTTTTAGATGTTTCGAATTCATAACAATGTATGCACCACCATACGCTTTTCTAGTGATAAGGCTAATTTTTGGCACAGTTGCTTCAGCATAAGCGTAAAGCAGTTTCGCTCCGTGTTGTATTATATTATTGTATTCTTGATTTGTACCAGGCAGAAATCCTGGAACATCAATAAGTGTGATGATCGGAATGTTAAATGCGTCACAAAACCTTACAAACCTCGCAGCTTTTCTTGAAGAATCAATATCCAAACATCCTGCAAGGTGCGTGGGTTGATTTGCAACAATACCAACAGTGTTTCCTCCAATTCTACCAAAACCAATTATGATATTACGAGCAAAGTCAGGTTTTAACTCAAAAAATTTTCTTCCATCACAAACTTTTTCAATAAGTTCATACATATCATAAGGAGTATTAGGATTGCTAGGAATTAGAGTGTTTAAAGATTCATCAATATCATTAATTGAATCACAGGTTGATTTAGGTTTCGGTGATTCTTGATTATTTGCTGGTAAGAAAGTAAAGAATTCACGCATTTTGAGTAGCATTTCAACATCATTATTGAATGCAAAATCCGCTACTCCTGTTTTGCTTGTATGAATTTTTGCTCCACCGAGGTCTTCGAAACTTACATCTTCGTAGGTAACCTTTTTTACTACATCTGGCCCGGTTATAAACATATATGAACTGTTTTTCACCATGAAAGTAAAGTCAGTTAATGCTGGGGAATAAACTGCACCACCTGCACATGGGCCCATAATTAAAGAAATTTGTGGTATAACACCCGATGCATTTACGTTCCTTTGAAAGATTTCTCCATAACCAGCAAGGGAATTTACTCCCTCCTGAATTCTGGCTCCACCAGAGTCATTTAGTCCG
Source organism: Wolbachia endosymbiont (group A) of Anoplius nigerrimus (assembly GCF_947251795.1). Classification (GTDB taxonomy): domain Bacteria; phylum Pseudomonadota; class Alphaproteobacteria; order Rickettsiales; family Anaplasmataceae; genus Wolbachia. Next base: position 911,176 of record NZ_OX366385.1, read on the forward strand.
ATAATTGGAACCCTGGCATTAATTGCCATATCCATAATTTTGCATATTTTTTTTGCATGTGACGCACCAAGTGATCCACCAAAGACAGTAAAATCTTGCGAGTAAACGAAAACTTTTCTGCCATAAATAGTACCATGACCAATCACTACTCCATCACCTAAAAAATTAGCATTTTGCATGCCAAAATCAGCTACGTGATGCTTCACGAATTTATCGTATTCCTCAAACGAATTTTCATCAAGCAGTATACTGAGCCTTTCTCTAGCAGTTAATTTCCCTTTTTCATGTTGTTTGGTAATCCTATCAGAACCGCCTCCTCTTTCAGCTTCTAGTGCTTTGGTTTTTAGATTTCCTAGTATTTTAAAGTCTTGCATACAATAAAGTAGTTTTCAAATTAGTTGTAGACTTTATTAAGCTTACAAACTCTATTAACTATACACATACACTATTGCTATATGCAACAGTGTATGTGTATAACAATTATTAAAACTTTAACCTTAACGTTGGTGATTAAAATGAGAACACTTTGATATACTAACTTCTTCCAGAACACTAAATGGCTCACTTTGTTTTCCGTTTTTCTCTTTGACAAAACTTTTAGCAGCTTCAACAACCTTGCTTATACGAGGTTCTTTTTCTAGCTCTTTTAGGTACTTTGAGAAAATTTCACAACTTTTATCATCCATATGCACCATTATTTTGCCAAAGCTTGAGGCATTTTCTGGTTTGTCAGCCTTTTCAGAAGATAGAGTCATTACAATCTTTTCACTGTTGCTTATTGGAAAAGTTATCTGGAACCTGCCCTTTATATCATGATATTTTCCATCTTGTATTCGTATTACATCATCTCCTTCCCCGATCTTTAATGCTCCATCTAAATTTTGAAATTCTGGATTACTCAGGAATTTTGCAGGAATCACAATGTTTGCTTCTGGACACTGTATACAATAAAATTTACTATCTCTTTCTACTATAACATCTTTTATCACATTTTCTTCTCCATCTTTTTCGATGCCCTCATATACAATTTGTTTTAGATTTGATAAATAGCTGTTACGTTTTTCCAGTAGACTTGTTGACAATAACTTCAAAGCTTCCTCACTCACATAAGTGCCTGTTGAAACTAGGTCGGATATTTTTAACGAAAGAAGATCTAGTTGATGTTTTTCATGAATGGACAACTCTTGTGTTTTTAGGATATATAAGTTGCGCACCAAAAAATCTATTAATGATGTATTCTCAGAGAACACATCACATGGCATGCCAAACATTATCTTTTTGCCTTTTCCAAGTGCTATGAGCTCTAGCGATTCCTTTATCATTCCCTTTGCAACTGTCTCATCGCTATACAAGGGTGAGGTGCTAGCTTGACGTCTTGTGTTCAATGATGATCTTCAAGATGAGTACGACTAGTAGGAGTAGGAGTATCATACCCCTCATCTATCAAATCTGGATTATGCTTTTGTATACCTTGACCTACCATCACTGCCATTAAGTTAAGGAAAGAATGGTTAAAAACTGAACTAAAAAGTCAGAAATAATTAAGGATTTATGACAAGTGCTAAAACAGAATAGAGTAAACTTTAAAGCAGATAAACTCTGAAGTGTAAATTACTTAAGAAATAGTTTGTTTAGAAGTCATTTTACAGAAGCTATGGCAATAAGCTACCTAGTTATTATCAGAAGATATGAATACTACCTCTAGTCAAAATATGTGTTTTCTAACCCTTTTTTGATAATTGAACGAACGAAGATAAGGTACCTTATTGCGATCAACTTTTCTTCCTTTTCTTACCACCAAAGTGTTCATCAAAAATAGTTTTATCCATAATGCAATCAATGTCTGATTCCGTAGCAAAAATGTCGAAAGCCAAAGCAAGTTTTAAATTTTGGTCTTGGTAGTACAAGGAAACCACACCTTCGTTAATTTCTGAAAATGCACTGTGTTTCATTTTTTTTCTTGCTTGACTAAAAGCACTAGCAGTAACGGTATAGTCTTTTTTCCTATATAAAATAAATTCGTTCTTGCAGCGACTTTACACTTTTTCTTAAAATTAAGATAAATATGTCAATAAAAGATACCTTCCTCTTTCTCATAAAATCTTTTGAAGATGATTTATGGGATTCTATAAATTCTAGGCTTGCCAATTCATTTTGAATAAATTTTATTACTGCCTCTTTTACTCATACTACCTTTAAACTTATTGGTATACATCATTATCCCATAAAATCTATCTTTTTTCCTTAACTTAATGGCAGTGAAGGTCAGAGTATCCACTTTAACCTCTCTAAATTTGCTCACAACCTCTTAACTTGACGCGTATGACTCCCTATACTTGGATGACAGATAGTAGTGCGAAAGCCTCTTACAACTTACTTTTAATTAGTCTAACCCATGCGTGCCAATCCCTCTCACCAAGATTGCTTTCAAAAGATAGGAGATCCTTTACAGCTTTTGAGCAAATTTCTTCACTTGGAATTGATAACTCCCTATTCATTGCTAACGTTAAATATTGAGTTTTGCACGCTCGTTCTAAATGATACGTGTAAAACATTGCTTCTTGTATAGTCCGACCACACGTTATAGATCCATGATTGCGCATTAACATGACAAAATTTTCTTTCAGATCAGCTATTAACCTCTTTCCTTCTGTATTGCTAAGTGCTAGGGAATTATAATTATGGTAAGAGATTTTATTATAAAAGTGCAGTGCCCATTGACTTACTGGAAGTAGTCCATCTTTTAGAGAAGAAACTGCTACAATAGAAGGTGTATGCAGGTGAAAAATTGCTTGAATGTCTTTCCTTGCTTGATAAACAAAACCATGAATTATATAGCCAGTTTTATTATATTGATATTCTGTACCTTCAATCACATTTCCATCTAGTGATACTCTCATCAATGAATTTTCATTCACTTCGTCAAAGCGTATACCAAATGGGTAAATATAAAATGACTTTTGATCTTCAGAACGTACCGAGAGGTGAGTATATGTATGATCACCCAGTTTAAGGTAAGACAAAATCTGATAGGCATAGACTAGATCCCTTTTTACTCTGCTCTTTGTTAACAACACAATCCTCTGTTAGAATCTTCTGAAGATTTATACACGAAAAAAGGCTTGTAGTAAACTAATAACCACTCTGTCTTGCTTTCTGAATACCAAACACTTTTGTATTGTAGCTTGCTTAAAAATAGTTATCGTTATTATAGAGTTTATATACAGAATTTATGTTTCTAAATTACATAATATCTTAACTACAAAAATAATTTTCTATATAATATTTCATATGTTTTAAAGCTTTATTTTTATGTTATTATAAACGTAAGTTTCAAGATTGAAAATAATATGGTAAATATTAACACAAAAAAACAGCCAGCAGGATTTTTCATATATCTCTCTGGTCTTTCAGGAAGTGGTAAACTTTCCACAGCAATAGAATTATCCAATATGATAGACGCATTAATTGTAAATAGTAAGTTCTATAACAATGTTCAAGCTTGCTCTATATACAATGGTGTCTTTGAACGTGATCAAATACCTAAAGAAGTTCAAGATAGAATATATAGCATTATGCAAATTATGCTTCAGGTAATAGAAAATTATCCGATTCACTCAAAAAATTACATATTTATTGATGAGTTGATGGAAAATAATGACCAGAACATGAGGATGTATGATTCAATAGTAAGGCTTAGTAAAAAAATGAACACAGAAATCCTTCCTGTGGTACTTAGGTGTGATCTACCGACATTACAAAAGCGTATTGCATTAAAAAGGCAAAGAAAAAATAGGAAGGTGACTAATGTAAATAGCATGATAGAGCAATTTAGGATTAACAATTTATTTATACCACCGAGTGCCATAGAGATAGAAAATTCAGATATGAGTATAAAAGAAGTAGCTCAAGAGATAGTAAACCAGATGCACAAGCTTAGCCAAATTAGCATGTACGCGAAAGAATAGTCTATAATGATTTCATATACTGAGGCTCATTTAAATATAGAGCCTCAACTTCATTTAATTTTTGCTTGTTCTTCAGTCTATAATGAACCAATAGTCCTGCATGGCTAGCATTTAAATTGCAATCCATATGTGTACTGCTTGTAGCGTGACCAGGGTCATGTGCTGCAGTTGGACCAGATAGCGGCAATAAATTGAAATCAAATAACTGCGTACAAAACCCTTGAGCATTTTTGATTATAGCTCTGATATTTTTTTTTCTATTCGTACAAAGCAAAGATATTGCGTAGGCTTGAACTTCCAGCGCACTAACTCCGTATAATGGCTTATTTGTAGCAAGATTTATACCTTGTGCTGCTGATATACCAACTCTAATTCCAGTGAAACTTCCTGGTCCAACTACTACCGCTAAATGATCTATTTTATCATAATTATAATTGTGCTTATCAAACAAAGTATTCAGAATTTGAAAAAATGATTCTGCATGATTGTTGCTGGCGGAATTGCGCTCTACAAAACAATTACCATCATAATCAACTATTGCTATTGAACTACCAGTACCTACAGTATCAATCGCTAAAATAGACATTACTTAAGCTTATCATAGAGTTTTGTAAACATCATAGTAAAGGCACCATTACCCATAACATTTGCTGAAGTGATTATTGGGTCAAACACTATATACAAAGCTGTGATTAACGAAAGCATTTCTGGAGAGAATTTGAGATATTTCTCAAGAATAGGTAGCATTACCATAATTCCTCCTGCCGGCACTGCAACGATAGCAAACTTAAATAACAAAAAATAGAGAAGGAAAGTTACATAGTCTGTTGTGTACAATGAATAACCAGAGGCAATTATCATTGATAATATTATAATAAAAAAGCAATCACCTACTAAATGAAAGCTAGCAGTTATTGGTATAACAGACGATGCTATGTCAGGTTGCTTTACATTTTTTTTGCTTCCTTCAAGAGTAAGCGGCATAGTTGCATTACTAGACATTGTGCTCATTGCAGTAATAAATGCCGGTATCATATTGCCTATACTAGCTATCCAGCTTGTGATCTTGAATGAATTTGCTGCTCCATATAAGAGGAAAACATAAAGGTAGGTTGCAGATGCTATAATAATGAAAATTATTGAGTAATCCTTAAATATTATAGATAAAACTTGATCATGTTGCATTTTTAAAGCAAGCCCAAGTACAAACATTGGAATAATCGGCGTCAAAAACGTCTTCAAAATAAAGAGAGTTAAATCTAACATTTTGTTCGAAAGCTCTTTGCTTTTCTTGGGTAGCAGTGTGGACACTACTATGCTGGACATAAATCCACAAGCAAGGGCACAAAAATTAGAAAGGAGTAGCGGCAGCCTAAACGACCATAAAGGAACAATTGTTTCTTCATACGTTATATCTTGTATTGAATAAGTGTTTTGTATGATAAAATGCCCAACAAAATAAGCTATTAAACTTGAAGCCAGATTCGATAAGAAGATCATTATAATAAGTAACAATATAAACTTTATAGCTGACTGCTTAAGATTGTTAACACTGCTAAAGATTAACGCAAAAATAATAAAAGGCATTATAAATAGCAAAACCTCTTTTATACTAAGGCTCATTGAATACAAGAAGATTTTTACTTCCATTGGAACTAAATGACCAAAGAATGCAACTGAAGTGATGACCGTGAGTAAGATTAGTAGTTGTAGCACGTTCTTATATACCAATGTCCTATGGACATATATATGGTAAGTTAGTTGTTAAGTAAAGCAAAACTGTCTAAACTGCACAGCAAATGGTGTAATGAAAGTAGCTGACACTGGAATGACAAAGAAGAGTGAAATTAGCACTCATTTATTATTTGTGTCGTTTTCAGTAAAAGCTTCCTCCCATGTGCCTTGAGTTGCTGCACGACTATACTCTGTTACTCTATTTTCAAAGAAATTCGTATGTTCAACGCCATTTAGTATTTCATCGAGCCATGGAATAGGATTATCATTGACATCATATATGGACTTAAGACCTAATTGCATTAACCGTCTGTTTGCTACGTAGCGTATGTAATTGCGCACTTCTTCTGCGGATAGTCCTTCAACGTCTCCGAAATCAAAAGCAAGCTTTATGAATTCATCCTCAAGTTCAACGATGGTGCGACATGCAGAATATAATTCCTCTTTAAACTCGTCGTCCCAAATTTCATTATTCTCTTTAATAAATGTATTAAATAACATAATAATTGAATTGGTGTGCAAAGTTTCATCACGGGCTGACCAGGCAATTATTTGTCCCATACCTTTCATTTTTCCAAAGCGTTGGAAATTGAGCAAAATTGCAAACGATGCAAATAACTGCAACCCTTCAGTGAATGCACCGAATACTGCTAGAGTTTTAGCTACATGTTTTTTATCGTGTTTTTTGCTTTCCTCGAATTCTAACATGTATTCATACTTCTTTCTCATAGCATCATACTTTAAGAATGCTTGATACTCGCTTTCTGGCATGCCAATTGTGTCTAAAAGATAAGAATAAGCTGCAATGTGTATGGTTTCCATATTGGAAAAGCTTGCAAGCATCATGCATATTTCCGTTGGCTTAAATATATTTGAATAATGCCTCATGTAGCAGTTATTTACTTCAATGTCTGCCTGAGTAAAGAATCTAAAAATCTGAGTTAGTAGATTTTTTTCTACACTTGAAAGTTTAGTTTTCCAATCCTTCACGTCATCAGCAAGCGGAACTTCCTCAGGTATCCAATGGATCCTTTGTTGCTGCAGCCACGCATCATACGCCCAAGGGTAATTAAAAGGTTTGTATATTGGATCTGCTTCTAACAATGACATAAGACACCTATTATTTTCTAAAGTAAATATTATATTAAATGATATTGAGAATCAGTCAATTTAACTTTTTGAAATTTGACGGCAGGTAATTTATTAGTGTATTATAGCTTCAAGTAATTTATCAACAGAAATGCGAGTATTAATATCTTTTATTTTATTATTTACAGTGAGCTGCACTCACACTATTCACAATCACGGAGCTCCTGGCATTAGTGTTGAATTGTGGAGCAAGATAAAAGTAGGTGACGATAAAGAAAAAGTGGTTCACACTTTAGGATCACCAACATTAGTATCAAAGTTCGATGACAATGTTTGGTACTATGTCTCATATAAAATTAAACAAGCTAACTTCTTAGGAAAAAGGAAGTATAGCAGTAAGTCTCTGCAAATTTCATTCGATCAGAACGGTAAAGTTGCAGATACAAAAGAAACTGACATCTTAGAGAGATCTTTGGCTGTTTCTGATTGAAAGTTTGCTAACTATAGAGTTTTTCTCACTCTTCTTTGCATCCAAGAACCGTATAACGTCATCCAAGTGCCCAGACACTTGGATCTATTTTTTTTCTGGATGCCAGTGTCACGCACTGGCATGACAAGAAAGGAGCGCTGGAATGACAATGTGAAGTGTCTACTCCTGTCATCCAAGTAGCTTAACTACTTGGATGACAGGAGGTAATATAAGAGGTCTATTGTAAGATTTTACCCATTTAGAATAAAGTCTAGTGTTACTTCACGCCAAATGTGGTGGTGCTGAGTAGGCAAGCCGGTCAATGGGCTACATTTATATACTGCACGCATTGCGTTATCTGCTATCGACCTGAAAAGTGGATTATTTCGATAGGAATCACTGTCTGCTATATCGGCCATAATTATCTCACCTTGACTGGATAATAACAAGTTAATTTTTATATTAAAATTTTCTTTGTAAGCTATGCTTTCAGGAATGCTCCAGCATTTTGTAAGTTTGTCTCTTATAGAGTTAATAATTTCTGTTACAACTAATTCATCCTTTTTATTCTCAACGCTTTTTTCGTTTCCTATTTCATTTTTTGCCTCTCTAACATCCCTTCTTAGTTTCTTCCCTACACTTTTTTTTCTTTTTGGAACTGGAATGAATTCTTTACCCTCGTTAATAATGACTTCTTCTTGCACTTCAATAATTTGCCTCGGTTGTGCTACAACAGTGTGCCCAACTATTTCTTTTTTCCTTTGTGGTATAGGAACAGCTAACGTATCATTCGTTTGGGCTTTTGTTGAAGATAACGAAAAAAGCAGAAAACAACATAAAGATAAAAAAAGAATGTAATTAGAATAGAAAAAACGCATATGTTAAGCAGCTTGTTTTACTGGTTTAAAGCTAATATTGCATGCAAAGTCAATATATTTTAGTTGATTTAAACTCAAAGACATAGTTTTGCTGTACTAATTTTACTATCTCTATAATATCATACGGTCAATATGGTTAATTACTCTAAATGAGATGGAAAGATGAAGGCATCATTATAGCTGCTAAAAAATACGGCGATAAAAACTTAATTCTTTCTCTGTTTACAAAAAATCATGGAAAGCGCAGGGGATTAACTAAGCTAACAAACAATAGCAATTATAAGTTTCAGATAAGCAATCTATTACATGCAGAATGGAGTGCTAAGTTACCTGAAAATCTAGGTTTTTTTAAGTGCGAATTAATCGAATCTCCATTCCATCATTTCTTTCAAGATAGGTTAAAAAGCATTACTATTGTTTCTTTCTCCTCTATTTTAGAAAAAGTGCTTCCAGAAAGTGAACCCTGTGCCGTGCTGTATGACAATTTTCGATATTTCATCGATGTAATTAAACACAACAATCAGTCTTGGCAAAGCCATTACCTTAACTTAGAGCTTCTGCTTCTTATGCAATTGGGATTCAAGTTAGACTTATCAAAATGCGCTATAACAGGTGTTAAGGAAAATCTGCAATTTATTTCTCCAAAAACTGGTAGAGCAGTGTCAAAAAAAGTAGGAGATTATTATGCAGATAAACTCCTACCTTTTCCACAAATGTTGCATGATGTATACAATAATAACTTACAAAACAGCTACTCATTCCAAGAATTTCAGTTAGGACTGAAAGTCACAGGATATTTTTTAAATAAGTATCTATTTTTGCAGTTAAACGTGAAATTTCCAGAGCTGAGAAACCTCATGTTGTCGCTTTAATCTTGTTATCATTTTTTTGAAATCATTTCAGAAATCTATAGCTAACACGTCATACCGCGATTCATTCGCGGTATCTCAGCATAGATTCCGCTAACGAGTAGCGGAATGACGGTTGTCGGCAAACTTAAGCCACTTTAGCTATAGCCAGTAACCACTCTATTCCTACCACTGTTTTTTGCTTTATATAGATATCTGTCAGCACGTACTATAAATTTTTTAATATCATCAAAGTCAGATCCTTGCATTTCTGCAATTCCAATACTCACAGTTACATTATGGGTTGTATTTTTATCCGCAAGTATAAAAGGTTCTTTAGCAATAATTTTTCGTATTCTCTCCGCAATAGTATACGCATCTGATACATTAGTATCTGGCATTACAACAACAAACTCCTCACCACCAAACCTAGCTAGTAAATCTGTCACTCTGATATTTTCAGAAATTCTTTTCTGTACTTGCTTTAAAAGTTCATCTCCAGCACTATGCCCAAAACTGTCATTCACCATCTTAAAATAGTCTATATCAAGTATCATAAGAGACAACCTTCTATCCTTTTCCACAGAGTCCTTAGCAATGTTTCTTAAGTGTGCATCAAAATATCTTCTATTATAACAGTTAGTTAATGGGTCCTTTATAGACATTTCCGCATTATTAAATAAATTCATTCTCAAGGCATCTTGATATCTTTTGCGTTTTACTTGCGAATTAACCCTTGCTATTAACTCACCCTCATCCAAAGGTACTGTTAAATAATCATTAGCACCTACATCAAGTGCTTTTACTAAATTGTTTTTATCATAATCCTCAGAAAGAATTAGAATTGGTGTATAACGTGTTTCCACCTTACTACGAAACCCAGAACACAAACGCAAGCCGTCAGTTTTTGAAAACTGCATATCAGAAATGATCAAGTCGTAATTATCCTTAATACCAACCTTTAATGCCTCTATTGGATCACTCAGTATTTTAATTGACCTAAAGCGTTGCTTTAGTACATTATATATTTGCTCTGCCTGAAAGACGTCCTCATCTACAACAAGTATGTTAGCATCAAAAATCTGATTAGAATAATCCATAATACTGTTTCCTGCGACTCCACCAATCTCAGCGTTGGTTTCTCCTCTTAAACGCAATTCATCTATAATCATTTTTAAGCGCGTGAGAGACTTGATCCTTGCAGATAAAGCAGTTTCGTCTATTGGCTTAGTCAGAAAATCATCTGCACCAGCATTAATGCCCTGTACTCTATCATGAGCGTCATGCAGCGCAGTTACCATAATTATTGGAATATGGGTTGTCAAGGGATCATTCTTTAGCTCCTTACAAACTTCAAAGCCATTCATTTTTGGCATCATAATATCGAGTAATATAATATCGGGCTGCTGTTTTGCTACTAAATCCATGGCTTCCTCACCATCATATGCCACGATAACCGTATAGTACTCTGCTTTTAGTCGAGCTTCTAAAAGCTTAACATTACATAGTACATCATCTACTACTAGGATCTTTGCTGTCATTATCTTTGGATGTATTATCTATATCGTAAGTAGGATAAAGCTTACCATTTTTACCAACTATGTAATTTACTTTCTCAGTATTACACTCTTTATATAAGTCTTTAATTCCTACGTCTTTCAATAACCTCCTAGCTTTTGATTTTATAATCATAAGATACTTATATGTATTCCTAATAAGATCAATAAATACAGGCACCTTATTTCTATCAAGAACAATTATGCTCACTAAAGCAACGACCAAAATTTCTGAAAGACCTATATTAAACATTTTTCCTATGAAGCAAGTACTTTAATCCTCCTGATTATAAATATTAATTTGCTTAAATCAAGTTTAGAAGCAACCATCTCATCTAAAAAACTATTATAACGTTCTATGTAGTCCTTATCATTACAAGCCCAGGTTTGAACCTTATCTTCGGGGTTATCAGTAGTTTTTATGACTTTAACAGCTAGCTTGTGATGGTAATTGCTTAAATCGTCCAATAAATCATTAACTAAGCTGCGATCCCAATAAGAAGAGCGGCTTTTCATCTTGATGGCAATTGTTCTAATCAGATCGAATCTTAACAGCGACTTTAACTCAAAGTATATTTTACCAGCATCAAGAATGGACAAAGATGTCTGTTCAGCAACAGATATAATATCCAGTGCATAAGTAAGAACGCACAGGTCAGCAATTTTTTTTGCTAGATCTTTATCTATATTAAGTTCCACTAAAGAAGTGTATCCATGATTATAGACCTTTAACAGGTGTTCATCTAAAACATCATGGCCTAAAGTTTCAATTGCATCTTTAAATTTTGTAACATCATCCAATTCTACAAAGCTAAGATTTTTTACTAACCAAAACGATACTCTGCCAATAAATTTCTGCACATTTCTCACTATTTGCAAGTATGAGTTAATATCAATTTTTCCATCCAATTCATCAATTTTCTGCCACAGGTTATTTAAATCATATAGGTGGTTAACAACGATATATATGTTAACTGCTTCGTGTACCTTAATTCCAGTATTCTCAACTAAATTATTAATAAATATACAGCCCATCCTATTTACAACATCATTTGCAATGCAAGTGGAGATAATTTCTCTACGAAGTTGGTGTTTTAATATGAAATCCTTAAACTCTGTTACCATCTTTTTAGGAAAATAACCTAGCAAGTAGTCATGAGATATAAGATCTTTTTCAGGCAGATCGGAATGTATAATTTCATTTTTTATTGCCGTTCTAGCATAAGACATTAGAATAGAAAGCTGAGGAGAACTGAAACCTTCTGCACCAGTTAACATCATTGCTATCTCTTCTTCAGTTGGAAGAAATTCTACGCTTCGGTTTAACAGCCCAGATTTTTCTAAACTGAGCAGTAACCTGTGGTGCTGCTCTAATCTCTCTTTAGCTTGCAAACACTCAAGAAGTAATGCTTTTGTTTCAATTCTGTTGTGGTTCTCAAGCACTTTGGATGCAACTTCGTCCGCCATGCTGGCCAGTATTTCATTCCTTTTTTCTAAAGAAATACCTCCTGCTTTCATAGCTGAAACAAATGCAATCTTGATGTTAACTTCAAGGTCCGAACATATCACTCCGGCTGAATTATCAACAAAATCTGCATTGATATATCCACCTCTTTCAGCATATTCTATTCTTCCAAGCTGTGTGCATCCCAAATTTCCGCCTTCTATAAACATAGAAGCTCTAATATCTTTACCATTTACTCTCAGCTCATCGTTTGCTTTGTCACCGACCATGCTATGGTTTTCACTCTTTGCCTTAACAAACGTGCCGATTCCTCCATTCCATATGAAGTCCACTTTTGCTTTCAACAGATATCTAATCAAATCACTTGGAGGTAGCATATCTTCTGTTATATCAAAGCATTTTTTCATTTCTTGAGAAATGTTTACTTGCTTGCTGCTACGCTCAAATACTCCTCCACCCTTAGAAATCAAATCTTTGTTATAATCCATCCAAGTTGAAAATGGTAACTCAAAGAGGCGTTTACGCTCTGTGAAACTCTTTTCTGCACTAGGATTTGGATCAATAAAAATATGCATATGGTTAAATGCGCCGATTAAATGTATATTTTTTGAAAGCAGCATACCATTTCCAAATAAGTCGCCAGCCATATCCCCAATTCCAATAACAGTTGCATCTTGGTAAATATCCTTATTCATTTTCCAAAAATGCCTCTGCGCTGCAATCCATGCACCTCTGGCTGTAATACCCATTTTTTTGTGATCATAACCTGCTGATCCACCAGATGCAAATGCATCGCCAAGCCAAAAATTGTATTCAGAGGCTATTTGGTTGGCATAATCAGAAAATGAAGCAGTGCCTTTATCAGCAGCAACCACGAGATATGGATCATCTTCATCATACCTAATCACATTCTCTGGTGGAATTATTTCACCATCAACCACGTTATCAGTAATATCAAGCATTCCTCTGATAAAACTCTTATAGCATTCAACACCTTTCTCTCTTAAAATATCTTTGTCTTTATAAACTTGCTTAATTACAAACCCACCCTTTGCGCCAACAGGTACAATAACCGCATTTTTTGTCATCTGAGCTTTCATGAGCCCCAAAACTTCAGTGCGAAAATCTTCCGTCCTATCCGACCACCTTAAGCCACCACGGGCTAATTTTCCGCCTCTTAGATGTATTCCCTCAAAAAGATTTGAATAAATATACAATTCACGATATGGACGAGGATCAGGCAAACCATTTATTTTATTTGAGTCAAATTTTATAGATAAGCAGGGTTTATTATCTTGATAATAACTGGTCCTTAAAATAGCCATTATCAAGTTAAATATCGAGCGCAAAACGTAATCATGTGAAACATTGCTGATCTCTTTTAGAAGTTCCTCAATTTTTTCTCTGAAAATGTCCGTGGTTTCTGCTCTATCAATGTCTATGTTAGGATCAAATCTTGCATGAAATAGTTGTATCAAATACTTTACTATTTTTGGATACTCTGAGACTACCTTTTGGATATATTCTGGGTTGTAGTTAAATGACGTCTGCTTTAGGTAAGCACTTAACGCTCTAACCAGAAGCACTTCTTTCCACTCCAGTCCAGCAATAATGACCAAACTATTGAAATAATCATTTTTAATTTCCTTTCTAAACACTTTCGCAAGTGTTATTTCAAATTGCTCTTTTAGAGTAATGTTGTCTATTAATTCATCGACTCTTGACAACACAAAATGGTGTATCCATATTCCGCCGTTAATTTCTATGTAATAGCCATTATGAGATAGAATCTTAGCTCCCAAATTCTTAGTGATCCTTAATATCTTCGATAATTCAAGACCTCCATTGCTCGAAGTGTAAACCTTTAATTGATAATTAAGATTGTCACGAGTAAGTCTTAAATCGACCTCGCTAACTCCTTTTTTCCTCACTATCTCCAATTTTTTCATATCGTAATATGCGTCATGAGGTTCAAAACTCTCTTGATAGCTTATTGGAAATGCCTTGCAATAACGGATGAATATATCCTCAACAGTGCTGAAAGTATTATATAAATTGTCTATGAAACGATCTTCCCACTTTTCCGTAATGTTCCTTAATTTGTTTTCGATACGCAAAACTTCATCATCAGGAACACTAGCGTTTTTGGTCTTTAGCACTACATGCAATTTCATCAAATCATATTCATTGATAATGTGATTGTTATAAATATCTGAACTTTCTGCACTTGTCTCATCCTTCAATATGTCGCGTATCTTGAACATTAGCCTAGCGCTAGCATAACGCATTGGTATCAGCACTATGCAACTAATAAAATCCCCTACTCTTCTTAAAAATAATCTGACCCTTGGCCTAATCGCAAGAGACATGATCGAAATGCAAATTTTAAATAATTCGTCTTCATTTGATTGGAATAATTCATCACAAGAGAATGCTTGTAAAATAGAAATTAAAGCTTTGTTATTGTGGCCCCCGGTTACAAACCCTGCATTTTTTTCTATAACTTTAACTTTATCTCTTATTATTGGAATAGTTCGAATATCTTGGACCTCCGCTACAGAAGTAAATAGCCCGAAAAAACGCCGTTCCTTTACCACATTACCCTGGTCATCAAATTCTTTTACTCCTATACAATTCATATATGTACGCCGATGGACTATTGAGATTAGATCTGATCTCAATATGTATAAGGAATCAAGGTTTGCAGAAGGAATCAACGTACTTTGACCTACTCTCATCAGGCCAAGGGCCTTTTTGCTATCACAGACGAGTTTTTCATCTTTACCAGCAATATATTCTTGATAACCTAAAAATACGAAGTTATTATTCTTTAACCAAACTAGAAAATCTTTTTGCTCTTGATTTCGGTCTGGTGTCATTCCAGTGCGTGACACTGGAATCCACGTGTCCTTTTCCTGGATCCCAGCTGGGATGACAGAAAGACTTGCCTCATCAAGTTTCTTGAGCATTGAGTGCCAATCTTTCACAACGCAATTAACTGCTTTCAGCGTTCTTTGTAGGGATTCTTTTAATGTATCAACAAAACTGTCACTTATACCTTTGATAATTACATATATAACTGACTCTTTGATTCCATTGCTTTCTTCCAAAGGGTAAATCTCATCTATGAGGCCATCTTTTCTTTGGATATTAATTATGCTATTACTGTAATAGTATATGGTTAAATTGTGCGATTTAATAGTTGCAATAACAGAATCAACCAAAAATGGCATATCATCGTTTGTTATCTTAATCGTGGTAAAATCGCCTTCTATTCCTGGTATATCATCTATATTGCTTACTACTAACTTACTTTCATCTTTCTCTTTTTGAGAAACAAAATTGTAAGCATCGTTTACAATATATAGCAAAAACTTATCATTGGCTTTTAGGTCGCTTTTATAAACAAAACTATAAAAATACTTAATGAATTTTTTAATTTTTTCTTTATCTTGCTGATTTTCTTGATCAGCTAGCTTAAATAAAGACTCAGTGTCAACATTATGATCTATACACATTTTTTTTAACAAAAATACACAGTGAACTTAAACCTTTTTAACTAAGATTTCATTATCAAGAGCGTACACTATTAGCTCATCATTTTCTACTACTTCCCCTGATAAAACTAATTTAGCTAAATTATTTTGAATACACTCTTGTATAACCCTTTTTAAGGGCCTTGCTCCATATTCAGGGTCATAGCCAGCTTGTGCTATTAGTTCTTTAGCTTCCTGCAACAAATTTATACTCAGTTTACGCTTAGCAAGTGTTTTTTGTAAATAAGAAAATTGAACATCTATAATTTTATAGATGTTATCTCTGGTTAAACTGTGGAATATAATAATTTCATCCAGCCTGTTTAAAAATTCTGGACGAAATGCTGATTTAACTATTTGCATCACTTCGCTTTTTACAGAGTTAGCAACTCCTCCTTCCGATGTCATTCCAGCGCGTGACGCTGGAATCTGCATCTGGACCCCAGTGTCAGCTACTTGGATGACAGGAAGTATAGGCCTATTCTCCGCTTCCCCTTTTAGCATTATCTCAGCACCAAGATTAGAAGTTAGAATTAGTATAGTATTGCGAAAATCAATCAATTTACCGTGGCTATCGGTAAGTCTGCCTTCATCCAAGATCTGTAGCAATATATTAAATATATCAGGATTTGCCTTTTCTATCTCATCAAATAAGATTACCTGATATGGTCTTCTTCTTACCGCTTCAGTTAACCTGCCACCTTGTTCATAGCCAACATATCCTGGAGGAGCGCCAATTAGCTTTGAAACAGAATGTTTTTCCATATATTCTGACATATCAAAACGCAAAAGCGCTGATTGATCGTCAAACAGAAATTCAGCAAGGGCTTTTGCCAGTTCTGTTTTTCCAACTCCAGTTGGGCCCAAGAATAAAAATGAACCAAAAGGCCTGTTGGTATCTTGCACACCAGAGCGAGAGCGCCTAACTGCATTACTTATTGCTTCTATCGCGCCTTTCTGCCCTATTACTCTTCTTCCTATTTCATTCTCCATGTTAAGGAGTTTTTCCTTTTCACTGTGCATCATATTATCAACTGGAATTCCTGTCCACTTTGAAACAATGTTTGCAATGTCATCTCCAGTCACTTCTTTCTTTAAGAAACTATCAGTAACCTTTTCCTGATTTTTTAATTCATTCTCAAGCTGAGGAATCACACCATACATCAGCTCTCCTGCTTTTCCTAAATTTCCACTCCGCTGAGCCAATTCCAGCTCTTTTCTGGCGTTATCTAATTTTTCAACTGTTTCTTGTATTCTAGCTATTTTATTCTTTTCCATCTGCCATTTGCTGTTCAAGTCAGCAAATTTACTGTTTAGATTTTCGATCTCTTCATTTATCTTTTTTAAACGCTGTTTAGAATTTTCATCACTTTCTTTTTTTAGAGCCTCTGACTCAATTTTTAGCTGTATAATCTTTCTCTCAAGTTCATCAATAACTTCAGGCTTGCTATCCATTTCAATTCTCACCCTACTTGCTGCTTCATCAATCAAATCAATTGCTTTATCAGGTAAAAACCTATCTGTTATATATCTATTGGACAACGTTGCAGCAGCAATTATTGCACCGTCTGTAATTCTTATACCATGATGCACTTCATATCTTTCCTTCAAACCCCTGAGTATTGAAATGGTATCAGTTTCAGTTGGTTGAGAGATAAACACGGGCTGGAAACGCCTTGCAAGTGCAGGATCTTTTTCTATATGCTGACGATATTCATCTAAAGTTGTGGCCCCTATACAGCGAATTTCTCCACGCGCAAGAGCAGGCTTTAGCAAATTTGAAGCATCCATTGCACCACTTGTTGCTCCTGCTCCAACTAAAGTATGAAGCTCATCTATAAACAAGATAACTTTTCCCTCCGCTTTCGAAAGCTCATTAATAACTGCTTTTAACCTTTCTTCAAATTCTCCTCTAAACTTCGTTCCAGCAATTAAGCTACCCAGATCCAAAGCTAAAACCTTTGCATCACGCAAACCAAGTGGCACATCGTTTGCAACAATTCTGTTTGCAAGCCCCTCGACTATTGCAGTTTTTCCAACACCAGGTTCACCTATCAGCACTGGATTATTTTTTGTCCGCCTCAGTGATACCTGCATAGTTCTTCTGATCTCTTCATCACGACCAATTACAGGATCAAGCTTGCCTTGCATAGCAAGCTCTGTAACATCTTTTGTATATTTCTTTGCCGCGTTTAATTTTTCCTCACTGTTTGGCGAGTCTGCACTGCTGCCTTTTCTCATTTCTGCAATAACTGAGTTCAGTTTTTGTGGAGTCACACCATTCTCTGCCAGAATTTTGCCTACAGTATCATCTTTTTGTGCAGTAAGGCCCTGTAGTAAACGCTCAATGGCAACAAACGAATCTTTATTCCTCCGAGCAATACCAATTGAATCTTCAAAAACTTTTGCTATTTCTCTTGAAAGTTGAAGGCCACCACTTCCTGGCCCTTCAATTACTGGCAGCTTTTTTATTGCGCTATCCACAGCATCAGAAATACTTTGCACATTTCCACCACAAGCGTTTATCAAATCCTGAACTAAACCTAATTCATCCTCAAGCATTACTTTTAGTAGATGCTCAGGCATAAAAATCTGATGCCCAGCTCCCAACGCTTTCATCTGAGCACTTTGAATTAGACTTTTTGCTTTTTCGGTAAATTTATTTAAGTCCATAACACCAGTTAAATCCGTATTTGCTGATGTATATAACAACTGATTTCATAAATTTAAACCTAAAGTTATTTATTGTTAGGCTCTGTGGACAAAAAATATGAAAAGAGAGAAAAAGATGGTAGTTTAGCCTAATAGGTAAAAAATGGAGAAACTACCATCTTTTTCTCTCTTTTCATATTTTTTGTCCACAGAGCCTAGAACCTGTTCATAATCTTTTGAGGAACAAAGCAGTGAAAGCAAGAACTACCATTTGCAAGCTGGTGTTGAGTTTACGCTCGCAATTTTTCCATAACCGTCTACATTTTTCCAACCAAGCAAAAGAACGCTCTACAACCCATCTTTTTGGCAATACAGCAAAGGTATGTAATTCACTGCGTTTTATTACCTCAACAGTTGCACCAATAGTTGCTTTTATTTGTGTTGCAAAATTCTCTCCCGTATAGCCTGCATCAACCAGTACATTTTTAACTCCCGAGAGGTTTTCTTTTGCATTTTCTACCATTCTCACAGCACTGCTACGGTCAGTTATCTCTGCTGTTGTTACATAAATTGCATGTGGCAAACCTTGCGTATCTACTGCAATATGGCGTTTTATTCCTGAAATCTTTTTGCCTGCATCGTAGCCTTTTTCTTCAGCAGTATCTGCATTTTTTACACTCTGTGCATCAATTATGCAGAAGCTGGTTTTTTCTTTCCGACCATTGTTTTGTCGGACTACGCCAACTATTTTTTTTTAACACCAGCTCCAGAACACTTTCTTTATTTGCATCTGGTTTTTCACTCCACTTCTTAAAATAGTCGTAACAATTGCGCCATTTTGGAAACTCTTTTGGTAGCATTCTCCACTGACAACCGCTTTTCAGAACGTATAACACTCCACAAAATACATCATACAAATCAAGTTTTCTTGGTTTTGTTTTTTTTCTACAGGACTCTAGATCTGGTAATATAATCTCAAATCTTTCCCGACTTATATTACTTGGGTATAAACTCCTCATATATCCTAGGCTCTGTGGACAAAAAATATGAAAAGAGAGAAAAAGATGGTAGTTTAGCCTAATAGGTAAAAAATGGAGAAACTACCATATGCAATATTACATCAAAGAGGAAAATTGGAAACAAATTTTAGAGTTCATAAAAAGCGTAAAAGGAATGCACAGCAAAGATGAAAAACGTTTAAGAATATTCATAGAGGCAGTGTGGTACATAGTGCGAAGTGGTTGCCAATGGAGACTTTTACCAAAAACTTATGGTAATTACAGGAGTATACATAAGCGATTTAAAAGATGGTGTGAAAGAGATGTCTGGAAAAAATTGCTTGAATATACTAAACAAGAGCCTGATTTAGAAGTTGCTATAATCGACGGTACGATCATCCGAGCCCATCCATGTTCATCTGGATATACAAAAAACTCCAAGGATCAAGAAGCTTTAGGGAGGAGCAAAGGTGGCTTTACAACTAAAATACATGCGCTTGTCGATGCACTTGGAAATCCACTTAAATTTACTCTGACTCCTGGTCAAAGAAATGAAATTACGCAGGCACAAGTGTTGACCGAAAGTATCTATAACTCTACTGTAGTAGCTGACAAAGGCTACGATAGCAATGCCTTTGTTACAAGTCTTGAAGACAAGGGATGTACAGTAGTTATTCCGCCAAAACGGAATCGAAAAGTGCAAAGGTATTACGATGAGCATATCTACAAAGAACGTCATTTGATTGAGTGTTTTTTTGGTAAAATTAAAAATTTTAGGCGCATTTTTTCCAGATTTGATAAAACTGCTGAGGTTTTTATGGGTTTTCTCAATTTTGTTGGAGCTCTTGTATGGCTTCTCTAAAATTTTGTCCACAGAGCCTAACTTATATGCATTATCTCTTAGTTTATTCCTTTCTTGAGATCATGTACAGGTTCTTACAGTTGTGCGCGGTATCTCAGCCGCTAACACGTAGCAATTGTTCTCCCTCGCATACCACCGCGGCGCTAACAAGCAGCGGGATGACGGTTTTTCAAATTGTCGTAAGTCAGTTTAGCTATAGCATTATAGAGACAAAGATCAAAATTTACTTATTTACGTCCCCAATTTCATCATGTATAATGAAGACAAAGATTTATATTTTGTATTTTATGTCTCCATTATTTATTGGTAGGCAAAAAGCAACTGCTGGAGCTTACAGGCTGCGTCTTTTATAGTAGTTAAAGGAAGACGTCGTATAGGAAAAAGTCGCTTAATTCAAGAATTTGGTAAGCATTTCGAGCAGTATTACTCATTTATAGGTTTGCCACCAGAAAAGCACACTACAATATCCCATCAACTTAATGAATTTTCTAGGCAAATTGCTAGGTATGATGACTGGAGTATGGGCAGTTGGTGAACGTTTACTATCTGGCAAAATATTATTGCTATTTGATGAAATTTCTTGGATGGGCTCAAAAGATCCAACTTTTTTAGGCAAAATAAAGAATTTTTGGGATACGCAGCTAAAAAATAATAACAAGCTAATTTTTGTTGTTTGTGGATCTGCATCATCTTGGATCGAGAAAAATATACTTAGTAGTACTGGTTTTGTGATCGTTGACTTTAACACTCGGAACTTTCTGATTGTAATAGATTTTTGCCAAAAAATATACGAAAAGTTTAAGGTGCTTGTAGTAACCGGCAAAATATTTAGAAGAGGTAAATTTTAAACACAGTGCTGAAGAAAATATTAAAAAGCTTTGTTTTACAAAAGGTGGGTTTTTAGTTGAGGAGTTTGACCAAATATTTTCAGATCTATTCATGCGAAAAACAGCTTTTTATAAGCAAATAGTGAGAGCTCTTTCTACTGGAGCTAAAGAACAGGAAGAAATTTGTACTGCTTTAGATATTGCAAGACATGGACGCATTTCTGAGTATCTATATGAGCTCGAGCTTGCCGGTTTCATTGCAAAGTTGGAATATACAAACGGGTACTGATTCACGACTCAGGAAGTACAGACTTCAAGATAATTATCTAGGCTCTGTGGACAAAATTTTAGAGAAGCCATACAAGAGCTCCAACAAAATTGAGAAAACCCATAAAAACCTCAGCAGTTTTATCAAATCTGGAAAAAATGCGCCTAAAATTTTTAATTTTACCAAAAAAACACTCAATCAAATGACGTTCTTTGTAGATATGCTCATCGTAATACCTTTGCACTTTTCGATTCCGTTTTGGCGGAATAACTACTGTACATCCCTTGTCTTCAAGACTTGTAACAAAGGCATTGCTATCGTAGCCCTTGTCAGCTACTACAGTAGAGTTATAGATACTTTCGGTCAACACTTGTGCCTGCGTAATTTCATTTCTTTGACCAGGAGTCAGAGTAAATTTAAGTGGATTTCCAAGTGCATCGACAAGCGCATGTATTTTAGTTGTAAAGCCACCTTTGCTCCTCCCTAAAGCTTCTTGATCCTTGGAGTTTTTTGTATATCCAGATGAACATGGATGGGCTCGGATGATCGTACCGTCGATTATAGCAACTTCTAAATCAGGCTCTTGTTTAGTATATTCAAGCAATTTTTTCCAGACATCTCTTTCACACCATCTTTTAAATCGCTTATGTATACTCCTGTAATTACCATAAGTTTTTGGTAAAAGTCTCCATTGGCAACCACTTCGCACTATGTACCACACTGCCTCTATGAATATTCTTAAACGTTTTTCATCTTTGCTGTGCATTCCTTTTACGCTTTTTATGAACTCTAAAATTTGTTTCCAATTTTCCTCTTTGATGTAATATTGCATATGGTAGTTTCTCCATTTTTTACCTATTAGGCTAAACTACCATCTTTTTCTCTCTTTTCATATTTTTTGTCCACAGAGCCTAAGGTTTTATCTAAAATATATTGAAAAAAATCTAGGAAAAATTAATCGTGACACCTACTCTAACTGAGATCTCCAGGAGAGTGGCATATAATTATTGGACTTCAGTTTGAAAATTTGGTGCTGAGCAATAGAAAGAGCATACATAATATCTTGAGAATTGATGAGCGAAAATCCATTTTTTCAGAGAAAGACAAGTAATAGTTCCGGTTGTCAAATTGATTACATGATTCAAACAAAGTTTAACACCCTCTACATTTGCGAAATCAAATTCTCAAAAAATAAAATCGGTCATTCAATAATACAAGAAGTACAAAAGAAAATAGATACACTAAAGCGTCCAAAAGGCTTTTCATGTCGTCCAGTCCTTATTCACGTTAATGGTGTGAGTGATGACGTTATAGATAGTGATTACTTTTCAAACATAATTGATTTTGGAGAATTATTGAATTGTAAGTAATTCTTGCTCTACTTTTTCAACTTTGTGTTGTTTAACATTGGAACAAGATTCCAGATGACATCTTTCATGAACTCTTACTATAACAATGTTCATACAGATGTGTGCCACGCGCTGGAATGACAGCAGTCCTACGTCATACCGTCGCGGTATCTCTAGATCCCGCTAACAAGCAGCGGGATGACGATTGTCAGGGTGTCATCCGAGTAGCCCCTTCTCCTGTCATTCCAGTGCTCCTTTTTTTGTTATCCGAGTAGCCCCTTTTTTGTCATCCCAGTGCGTGACACTGGGATGGCTTTGTTGCATCGCTCAAGTGAAAAGAACTGGCAGTTACTGACAAAATTCATTATAAATAGCCATTTAACTGTTGAAGAAAAAATATGCCACAAAAAATGAGAGTCAGTAACTGCCATGAATATAACAAATTTCTCCAAGAAAGAGGAAGCATTTTTTGTTATATCAATGACGCCATAGAAAATTGGTACGAGAATTGTCCAAAAATGCAGGGCGGCAACTATATTTATAGTGATAAAGTTGTGATTTTGGTGCATATAATCGTCAGTTTCTTTAGAATTGGTTTAAGACAAACAGTCGGGTTTATAAAAGGGTATTTGCAACAAATAGGAAGAGATTTGCAGCTATTCACAAGCATCAAAAGAAACTTAATATTAAGATAAATGATTGCAGAAAATAATATGGAAGATATCGAAATTGCTATAGATAGTACAGGTATCAGCATTTACAACAATACCCCTGAAGGAAAATAGCGCTGACAGAGTGGCTATGAACAGACAAGAAAATTGCATGTAATGTTGAATATAAACTGCAAAAAAGCCATAGCTGTAAAATACAGTAACGGTCTGATCACTATGGAGCTTGCGATTTGCTTAAAGAAGTTCATGTCATAAAAGCACTATATGCAGATAGGGCATATGATAGGCACAAGTTTTACAAATTGTGTCACGAATATGATATAAAGGCAAAAATTCCACCAATAAACAATGCGGCAGAACATCCAGAAATAGATTATATGTCTGACAGAAATGCTGCTATTAGGTTAATAAAATTATACGGTGAAGATGGCATGAAAGAATGGAAAAAAGAAGTAAATTATGGGAAAAGATCTTATATTGAAGGGTTTTTCTCAAGATTAAAGCAAATATTCGGATTTAGTTTTAGGAATAAATCTGAGGTTAATCGTGAGAAGGAACTGCGACTCAAGTGTTATTTGCTCAATAAATTCACTGACATTGGTATGGCTAAATTCGAAATGGCTACATGAATTTATCGTAAATTACTACCAGTATAAGGTGCGATGCAACAAAGCCATCCCAGTGTCAGCTACTCGGATGACACCTTTTCTTGGGGAGCTATCCTAAAGGTGCGATACTTATACAGTTGTACTTGAATGGCCCAGGCAATCAGTTCCATAACTCTTCTATTTTATAATACTCCCTTACTTCTGGCCTGAATATGTGAACCATTATGCCTTGAAAATTCAAAATCACCCAATTGCCTTCATCCATACCTTCTACATCTATTTTATCATGTGGCTTGAGGCTTTTTATTACGTGCTCAGCTAACGCTTTCACATGGCGACTTGAATCACCAGATGCAATAATCATATATTTTGCAATAACGGTTTTATTCTGCACATCAAAAGTTACTATATCATGACCTTTATTTTGATCTATTATCTCTTCAATTGTACTTCTTATCGATTCCATATCGCTAAGCATTGTTTACAGGTTATATGACTCATTTATAATTATATACTCAAAATTTCTAAATATGAACTATTTTCAACGCAACTGCTTGTTAAAGGTATTACCTGCATCTACTTTATCATCATGTTTTTAGCATGTACAATGTATATACTTTTATGTATAATTGAGAATAGCTTTCTACTAGTATTCATTATGGGCAAGACTCTCATCTACTTAATCGGCTTTCCAGGCAGTGGTAAGTTTGCTACTGCAAAGGAACTGTGTAAAATCATTGATGCAGTAATAGTAAGCAATAATCTATTCAATAATATTATATTTGATATTGTTAAATTACAAAACGCTGAAGTTCCAGATGAACTATGGGAAAAAATTTTTGCAGTTAGGGAAAATGTATTAGCAATACTAGAAAAACACTACATAAAATCAAAACATTATATATTTACAAATGCATTTGACCCCTATGATCAGAGAATATACAACTCTGTGGTAAATTTAAGTAAAAAAATGGATATGGAAATTCTTCCTGTAGTGTTACATTGTAATAACGAAGAACTAGCAAGGCGTATTCACTCAGAGGAGAGATGCCGGGAAAATAAAATTATTGATTCGGATTTTGCTATGAAAAGAATTGAAGGGAAAAGGCTATTTATACCGGAAGGTACACTTGAAATTGGTAACTCAAATTTAAGTGCAAAAGAAGTAGCAAAGAAAATTGTTGAAGAGATGAAGAAAGAAAAAAATGGAAAATTAATTAAAACTTCTATAACAAATAATTTAACAACAGGGGATGCTTGTGATTAAGCAGAAAAGTGAATATCGTCCTTGTGTTGGCATAATGCTATTTAACAAACAAGGACATGTCTTCATTGGAAAACGCTTTGATAGCGACTCTTATTGGCAGATGCCACAAGGAGGTGTTGATGATGGTGAGGAACTGGAACAAGCAGCGTTACGTGAGTTGCTAGAGGAAGTTGGTACTAATAAAGTAAAGGTTATAACTAAAAGCAAGGATTGGATATACTACAACTTGCCTGAAGAAGTTATACCAATATGCTGGAATGGAAGATATTCTGGTCAAAAGCAAAGGTGGTTCTTAATGAAATTTTATGGAGAGGATAAGGATATTGATATTAATTATACTGATCATCCAGAGTTCAAAGAGTGGCGTTGGCAAGGTATAGATAGTTTAGTAGTCAGTGCTATATCATTTAAAAAAGAAGTTTATAAAACAGTGATAGAAGAGTTTTCTTCTATAATAAAAGCCTCAACAATAAGCTCATGATAATAGATTCTCATTGCCACTTGATTTATTTTTCCGATGATGAAATACCAAAAGTAATTTCAAGGGCAGAGAAAAATGGTGTAAAGGTTTTGCATAACATATGCGTAAGCATTGACGATGTTCCTAAGTTATTAAAAATTTCTTCATCCTATGATCAAGTCTACTCCTCTGTTGGTATACATCCGCTTGATGCTGCTATAGAAAACGGTGAGTGTATACATGTTGATGAATTAGTTGAATTGACCAAGAACCAAAAGGTAATTAGTATCGGTGAAACCGGGTTAGATTTTTATAAATCTGACAACAAAGACAATCAAAAAAAAAGTTTTGCATCACACATAGAAGCAGCAAGAATAACAGGGTTACCTTTAGTTATTCACACTAGAAATGCTGATGATGAGATGATTGATATATTAAAATCAGAAATGAAAACTGGCACTTTTGGTGGAGTAATGCACTGCTTTGCTTCCTCTAAAGAGCTTGCTTATCAATCTATAGATTTAGGGTTATATATTTCATTTTCTGGAATCATTACTTTTAAAAATGCGAGCTTACTCAGAGGAATTGCACAAAATGTACCACGCGAGCGTGTTTTAGTCGAAACTGATGCGCCATATCTATCACCTGAACCTTATAGGGGAAAAAAGAACGAACCAGCAATGGTAAAATATGTTGTGGATTGTTTGGCAGAGTTATGGAATGAGTCACCCGATAAAGTAGCAGAAATAACCACAAGCAACTTTTTTAGGCTGTTTACGAAACTTGAGCTACAAGGAAATTCTATAAAACCATTGATTTGCTTATGAGCCTTATATGTTAAAAACAAGTCTTTATAAACATTAAAAAGTAATAATATAAGGATGTACAGAGAAGGGGAACCGTAAAAAGCCTTGGTCATAAGGACCGTTGTTTAGCAAGGTTCCCTTCTCTGGTTTATTATACTGACAGTTCCGAACAACTGATTGAGCTTTTAGGCTCGTATATAAGGGTGGAAAATGCAGTATACATTATTTTTATGGAGGAGTTATGAATTCATCAAATATCATTGCTGGCATTGATGTTAGCAAAACTAAACTAGATATTCACATCCATCCACTTGGACATCATAAAGTATTTGAGAATAACGTACAAGCTATTGATCAAATACTCGACTTTTTACGTTTGCATAATGTAAGCAAAGTTGGATTTGAAGCAACAGGTGGATACGAAAAACTATGCGCTTACACTTTACTAAGCAATGGCTTTGAAGTATATGTTATTCAACCAAGATGGGTTAGAGACTATGCTAAAAGCCTCGGTATTACTACAAAAACCGATAAAATAGACTGCAGTATCATTTCACGTTATATTAATAACACAGATATGCGTGTTACTCCTTTAACAGTTGATAATGGTAATATTGATTGCTTGAAATAAAAGCTATCTCGTAGGAACCAGCTAGTAGAAATAGCAAAAATACAAAAAACCCAAATCCAACAGGTAACTGATATATCTATAATCAAGCAGATAGAAGAGCTTCTTGCAATTTTACATAATCAAATAAAAACCTTAGAAGACGAGATAACTACATTTATTGATCAAAATCAAGAGCTTAAAAAAAAGTACGTGTCAATAACCAGTACACCAGGTGTAAGTAAAATCACAGCCATCACTTTGATTTGCTATTTGCCCGAACTCGGAACTCTTCAAAAGAAACAAATATCTAGCCTTGTCGGACTTGCACCTTTTAATCGAGATAGTGGTTTTAGTAGAGGAAAAAGGTGCATTCATGGAGGTAGATCACAAATTAGGACGGTTTTACACATATGTATTCTCAGTGCACAAAAAGTTAATTCTTATATCAAACCTTTCTTTACTAGGCTCTGTGGACAAAATTTTAGAGAAGCCATACAAGAGCTCCAACAAAATTGAGAAAACCCATAAAAACCTCAGCAGTTTTATCAAATCTGGAAAAAATGCGCCTAAAATTTTTAATTTTACCAAAAAAACACTCAATCAAATGACGTTCTTTGTAGATATGCTCATCGTAATACCTTTGCACTTTTCGATTCCGTTTTGGCGGAATAACTACTGTACATCCCTTGTCTTCAAGACTTGTAACAAAGGCATTGCTATCGTAGCCCTTGTCAGCTACTACAGTAGAGTTATAGATACTTTCGGTCAACACTTGTGCCTGCGTAATTTCATTTCTTTGACCAGGAGTCAGAGTAAATTTAAGTGGATTTCCAAGTGCATCGACAAGCGCATGTATTTTAGTTGTAAAGCCACCTTTGCTCCTCCCTAAAGCTTCTTGATCCTTGGAGTTTTTTGTATATCCAGATGAACATGGATGGGCTCGGATGATCGTACCGTCGATTATAGCAACTTCTAAATCAGGCTCTTGTTTAGTATATTCAAGCAATTTTTTCCAGACATCTCTTTCACACCATCTTTTAAATCGCTTATGTATACTCCTGTAATTACCATAAGTTTTTGGTAAAAGTCTCCATTGGCAACCACTTCGCACTATGTACCACACTGCCTCTATGAATATTCTTAAACGTTTTTCATCTTTGCTGTGCATTCCTTTTACGCTTTTTATGAACTCTAAAATTTGTTTCCAATTTTCCTCTTTGATGTAATATTGCATATGGTAGTTTCTCCATTTTTTACCTATTAGGCTAAACTACCATCTTTTTCTCTCTTTTCATATTTTTTGTCCACAGAGCCTAGATTATACAATCAATATAAAAAGCCATATAAAATTGCTTCCACCGCTGCTATGAGAAAGTTACTTTTACTTGCTAACTCTTTAGTCAGAGATGGCAGGGTTTTTACTGAGGAATACAGCCCTAAATCTGCTTAATTAGCAGAGTGTGGTTATGCTCTAATTGCGTAAAAGTCAATAATAATTTTTTATATCATTGAAAATATTTTTTGATATAAAATTCAACTCTAGTAACGCTAACTATGGATTAGGAGACAAAGAAAGTATTAGAAATAGAAGGTTTTTTATGTTTTAAAGAATATGAAATAAGGGTGGAAAAAATGTGAACTAAAAAATTAATAGGAGATCTATGGCGGGTATGCTCAATTTCCAATCTGTTTTTTAGGTAACCAAAGACGGTTTCAATAATAGATCTTTTTCTCAGAAAAATCTTCTCATTTAGCGAGATTAATGCATTTTTCATACCTTTTTTTATCTTGGTCACAAGCTTGAGATTTCTATCAAGTAGTTTCAAAAATAGATCTTTCTTAATATAGCCTTTATCTCCAAATAATAAACCCGCTAATTTTTTAGTCAGGTCTGGAACTGGTTTCCTATCGTCAACATTACCTTTTGTCAAAGTAACCCCTTGAATTTCACCTTTTTCATTGATTACCATATGTAATTTAAAACCATAAAACCAACCATAAGTGCTTTTTCCTATTTCAGCAATTCCGACAAAAACTTTGTTTTCTGAGATTCGCTTCCTATGACATGTTGCGATAGGTGTTGAATCGATATAGGAAATACCTGTCTCTTTTGCTTGCTCACATAACCATTGCAGCAGAATCGCTAAATACCATAAAACTCGCGGCTTTAACGCAATGAACCTATCATATGAAGGCAGTGTTGGAAAGTCTGACTTATGTAATAACTTTAGATAATATTGATAAAATGATTTAAAATTTTCATATCTAGACTGCTGATATAGTAGAATTATTGTTATAATTTCAGAATACTTTATTTCTGGCACTCTGGTAGGTTTTTTGTTATTAGACAATAGTCTGTTTGCAAAATTTTCATCTATTATTTTGCAATAATCATCTATAAAACAAAACAATTCTGTTATATTCTTGTTCATTGGGTAACCTCCTACTATCGCTAAAATACTGGAGTTTACCCTATTTCTCTCCCTCTCTCTATTCTCCTTCTAATCCATAGTTAGCGTTAATAGGGTTGTTATTGTTTGCATGAGTGTCCTTCTATAAAAAATAAAAACTTAAACACCTAGGCTCTGTGGACAAAATTTTAGAGAAGCCATACAAGAGCTCCAACAAAATTGAGAAAACCCATAAAAACCTCAGCAGTTTTATCAAATCTGGAAAAAATGCGCCTAAAATTTTTAATTTTACCAAAAAAACACTCAATCAAATGACGTTCTTTGTAGATATGCTCATCGTAATACCTTTGCACTTTTCGATTCCGTTTTGGCGGAATAACTACTGTACATCCCTTGTCTTCAAGACTTGTAACAAAGGCATTGCTATCGTAGCCCTTGTCAGCTACTACAGTAGAGTTATAGATACTTTCGGTCAACACTTGTGCCTGCGTAATTTCATTTCTTTGACCAGGAGTCAGAGTAAATTTAAGTGGATTTCCAAGTGCATCGACAAGCGCATGTATTTTAGTTGTAAAGCCACCTTTGCTCCTCCCTAAAGCTTCTTGATCCTTGGAGTTTTTTGTATATCCAGATGAACATGGATGGGCTCGGATGATCGTACCGTCGATTATAGCAACTTCTAAATCAGGCTCTTGTTTAGTATATTCAAGCAATTTTTTCCAGACATCTCTTTCACACCATCTTTTAAATCGCTTATGTATACTCCTGTAATTACCATAAGTTTTTGGTAAAAGTCTCCATTGGCAACCACTTCGCACTATGTACCACACTGCCTCTATGAATATTCTTAAACGTTTTTCATCTTTGCTGTGCATTCCTTTTACGCTTTTTATGAACTCTAAAATTTGTTTCCAATTTTCCTCTTTGATGTAATATTGCATATGGTAGTTTCTCCATTTTTTACCTATTAGGCTAAACTACCATCTTTTTCTCTCTTTTCATATTTTTTGTCCACAGAGCCTAGTTAATTAATATATTATAATTTTACATTCCCAATGTTTAAATTATTATTAAATTAACTGTCATTATGTATTGACCTTTTAATAATTTTGTT
Source organism: Wolbachia endosymbiont (group A) of Anoplius nigerrimus (assembly GCF_947251795.1). Classification (GTDB taxonomy): domain Bacteria; phylum Pseudomonadota; class Alphaproteobacteria; order Rickettsiales; family Anaplasmataceae; genus Wolbachia. The sequence continues at coordinate 941,622 of NZ_OX366385.1, forward strand.
TGACTTGCTTTTTGAAAGTGCGGAAACTTAAATTAAGGTATTACAAGATTGTTATTCCACCAATATCTCTCTCTTCCCTGAGTAATTTGGAGCGCTGACAATACCTTCCTTTTCCATTCTTTCAACGATATTTGCAGCTCTGTTATAGCCTATTCTCAGCTGTCGCTGAATGTAACTGGTTGAAACTTTTTGATCCCTTTGAATGATGGCCACTGCTTGGTTATAGAGGTCATTTTCTTCATCCTCTGTTTCACCTTCTGATTCCACAGAAGAATTTTCATCTTCTTTGGTGATTTCCTCCATATAATTTGGCTCACCTTGCATTTTCAGATGATCAACTATATCTTGTACCTCATCATCGCTCACAAATGGGCCGTGAATTCGAATAATCTTACCACCAGAGGCCATATAAAGCATATCACCCATACCGAGTAATTGTTCAGCCCCTTGTTCGCCAAGTATTGTACGGCTATCTATCTTAGAAGTAACAGCAAAACTGATTCTTGTTGGAAAGTTTGCTTTTATCACACCTGTTATCACATCCACAGATGGGCGTTGTGTTGCCATTATGATATGTATTCCTGCAGCACGAGCCATCTGAGCTAAACGTTGAATAGAGCACTCTATCTCTTTGCCGGCAACAAGCATCAAATCTGCCATTTCATCCACGATCACTACAATATATGGAAATGTTTCCATTTTGATTGGCATTTTTTCAAACAGAGGTTTGCCTGTTGTTGAGTTAAAGCCAATCTGCACAACACGCTCCAATTCTATTCCACCATTCATCGCTTCTGTGATTTTTTGATTATAGTTTATAACATTGCGTACATTCAAATACGACATCATGCGATAGCGGTTTTCCATTTCTTTCACTATCCACTTAAGAGCGACTACAGCCTTTTTTGGCTCTGTTACCACTGGCGTTATTAGATGCGGTATTGCATCATATATTGAAAGCTCAAGCATTTTTGGGTCGATCATTATCATCTTACATTCGTCAGGACTTAATCGATAAACGAGTGAAAGAATCATAGTGTTAATCGCAACTGATTTACCCGACCCTGTGGTTCCAGCAACGAGCAAGTGGGGCATTTTAGTTAGATCTGCAATAACTGATTTTCCACTTATTTCTTTGCCAAGCGCAATTGGGAGATTTAAGTTTGCATTTTGGTATTCTGGGGATTCAAGCAAATCACGCAGCATTACAATTTCCCGTTCCTTGTTCGGCAACTCTATTCCCATAGCATTTTGCCCACGAATTATTGAAATACGTGCAGAGAGTGCACTCATCGAACGTGCAATGTCATCTGCAAGACCAATTACTCTTGCAGATTTCGTACCAGCTTGTGGTTCAAGTTTGTATAAAGTCACAACCGGCCCATAGCATACACTGATAATTTTTCCTTGCACGCCAAAATCACTCAGGACTTGTTCCAGCAGAGATAAATTTTTATTGCTCTCCATTTCATTCAGCTGCTTTCTCTGCAAAGACTCCTCTGCTTTAGAAAGTAAATGAATGCTTGGAAACTCGAACTCACTGAAAATTTCTTTGGTAGCTTTTTTCTGTCTTTCTTTTGGTTGTTGTTTAGTAGTGATTTTAGTTCTATGTTTTTCTTCTACTACTAATGGTGCAATTGAATACTCAGTAGTTTTATGTGATCTGAAGAATGGAACATTTACAAATAAGCAAGCTATTTTTTTGAATAGGAAAAATATAGAGTAAATTGTTCTCTTCCAACCAATTAGTCCTACAAGACCTATTGATGTTACTATCACAAATATATAAAACGGGCAGTTATTAATTAGTGTATTCCCTATTATTCCACTGTGTCTGTACCTTGCAGTGATGTCTAGCGAAAGTTGTGGTAATATAGCACATACCCCTAAATTGATTAATATTAAATAGAGAATTTTCAGCAGTATTTTTGCTGGCCTGAAGATCAACAAGTAAACTATGGTTGTAGCTATTGTAACACTAGTTAATCCAAGAAATTGAACCAATATATCAGCTAAATATGAACCTACTATTCCACCTAAATTTGTCACTTCCTTATTTGTAGCCGTGTTTAAGGAAGGATCTTTATAGTTGTAGCTAAAAACTGATATATATACATATATTAAAAGGGATAGATATATTGCTGATTTTAGATATTTTTTTAACATCTACCTAAAGTAGTAAGCTACTGTATATTTTACAAAGTGAATTGTTATTAGCAATATTATTATAGATAAATCTAATCCATTGAACGGTGGTATATATCTTCTAATAATCTTTAGTGGTGGATATGTCAATTGGTTCAAGATGTGCATTATGCTACTGACAATTTCATTATATATGTTCACCATATTAAGCTTAACCAGCCAGTTTAAGACAACCCAACATATTAGAATGAAGCTATAAAGATCAAGTAACGTGTTGAGTAGATATATGATTGGATGCATACATATCTATTACACGAAAGATATATAAAAGACAAGTATTTAGCCTTTTTAAACTCAAAATGTTATTTTTGCTGAACCAAAAAAAACTTCATTTTTTGAGCTGCACCTAAGGTAGGAGGAAGGAGTGGTGTATAAAAATATATACACCATTATAGTACATTTTATTTCTTCTTATAAGATTCTCTTCTGTGTTTTATTGAAGTGATAGTTACTATACGTTCTAAAGTATTTACGCGATAAATGATACGATAGTCACAAATCCTTAGTTTTTTTTGTCCTTTAAATTTACCTTGTAATGGTTCACCATTACCAATAGGATCGGTTGCAATACGTCCTCTTATTGCATTTTTAATCCTTAGTTTGATAGTTTCTGGAAAAGCTGATATGTCCTTTCGAATACTCTTAAGATATTTGATAGTGTACAGACTACTTCCAGATTTCTTCGCTATCATCTACCTCTTCCGCACCTGGAACATCGCGTTCAATAGCACGCTCAACTAATATTGTATCCTCTTCAAATTCGATTGCTTGTTGCATTAATTTTTCTGCTAGATCTTGAATGGATTTATTTCTTACTTTAGCTAATCCAGCAAGACACTCTAAAGTTTCTTTGCTGAAAGTTATACTAGTGTTTGGGTTTGCCATAGGTTTTACCAAAGTCTACTACTGTAACAATTATACAACATTTTTCTGAATTTTTCAATAAAGAAAGTTGATGATATGTAAGAAAAATTTTGCCATCTGCATTAATAAACAATTAAAGATTTAGCATATTTGTCTACCCTCTGTTCTATTACTTAAGTTAGACCACTTCTTTCTATTAATATTTTTTGTTTACAAAGATGAGCAATTACTCATCACGTAGTTGATCTATGGATATAATACTGCCGTTTGATAATTTTTCAGCACATTTTTCACTTTTGTATTCTTTATCAGAATCGATACTGATTTTGTCAAATATTAAAACATCTCCTGAAATTTTATCACGAAACTCACTAATAGCAAAAAACGGTATAGTAATTCGCTCTTGTTTTCCTTGAAAACTCAAACTGACGCTAAATTTATCCTCAGAAACTTTTAAATCATAGAATTGATGCTGTAATATAATAAGCATTTGAGTAGGGTATGACTTCTTCAAACGATCTGGCATGGTCACACCATTAAAATATGTGAAAAATAATATTTCTAAGTAAGGGGTAAAACCATTACCTGATATAACATCTAAAGTCTTTTTGATAACTTGAAACTTAGCAGGATTAAGCAATTTTTTGTAATCTGTTTGCTCCATATAACTTTCACATACATAAATTTTTGGGGAACTTCTGTTACCCGGCGTTCCCTGAACCGTGCTTATAGCAATGAAGTTATAGTGCTTAAATTAAGCAGCTATTGCAACATTGTCTTCAGCAGCAAAATTATCGTTTGCATTTAAATTATGAACTCTTAGCGGTGGTGTCTAACCGAGCAAAGCTACCATCTTTACTATGCATGTCGATCCTTATTCGTCCCCGTATAAATTAAAAAACATGGTGGAGACGCCGAGTACTGCCCTCGGGTCCAATACACCTATTACAAGGTAATTTTATTGCTATAGTACACAAAGTGTACATAGCTATTATATAGCAACATTAAATAAATGTCAAGATATTATGACCTTAAGTTGATTTATTGCTAAGACAAAATTAAGATTTCCAGTAAAAAATTCTGTGACCTTACCCAGAAAAAGTGGAGAGAAAGTTAAGAAAATTTTTTACAAAAAGAATGATGAATCATAATGTTCAGGAATGCAATAATTAATAGCAGAATGCCTACGCTGTTTTTTGTAAAAATTTCTATGTATTTAAATATAGCAGTTCTAGCTTGTTGAACGGAGTGCTTGGTGTACAGTTCCAAAGTGTGATGGTATGATATATAAGAAGTTACCATTGAAGGAGGAATTATGGTTACACCTTTACAACTTTGTTATATTACGCAAAAAGACTCAAAACTCTCAAAACCTTATGAATTTATATGTAACCAGTGGACACAAGCATCCTGAATTATTTATACTAAATCCATACCATCACACTTTAGACCTAGTTCTTTATTCATTCTCACAATCCGTGAACGGTTACAAATACTGGAGTTTACCCTCTTTCTTATCATTTTTCTAATCTATAGTTAACGTTCAAAACCATATTCGAAAAGTATCTCATATATTTCCAGATTTTTTTAATGCTGTTTATTTCATCCTCAACATTGTCTCTACCTTTATGAACTAAGTAGCAGCATTAAAAATTATAACGTATTCCTACCTCCAGAATTGCATCTGGTATTTGTTTTGCTTTTATACCACTTAGTTGCCCGCCTGCGGTAACACCAGCTGTACCAACTATCTGTGGAGCAATTTCATAATCAACACCAACCTTCAGTTTATAGGAAATAGAACCCAGTATTTTGTCTACTACTTCACCTTCACCAAGACTAAAAGGCATTACTTGTAGGTATCCTCCTAAACCTCCACTAACATATAGCTTAACGGGATCAATATCAAGGTCAGGGTAATAACGGTAATTTGCTAATAAGCTAGCCCCCATTTTCTTTTCTTCTTTACCAAACATATCACTTATGTCAGTGAGAACCTCAAGTTCAAACTTAGAGTTTTTGTCATAATGATAACCAAAAACAACGCTAGGTTTTATTTTTAAGCCACCACCCCATCCAGCACCAAAGTTTAAACCTGCATAGTACTGATCTTCTGACTTACTTGCACTATTATTAGCTGCACCTGCTAGAGATGATGTGAGCAACACAGCTAAAGCACATAATCTTTTCATTTTCATATAACTCCTCATACAAAAAAATATATAATGCATAAGTATATATCCTTTGTATTAAAAAAGATATAATCGCATGTTAAAAAAAAGTATAATCATAAAGTAAAGGATGTGCTACTCGGATGTATCCGTTCAGCAGAATGGCAAAATAGGTAGACAAGATAAACCAAAAAATCAAGAAAAAGTGAGTTTACAACAAATGGTGTCATTCCAGTCTGGAATCCAGCTTTTTCATAATCATCAAAACGTTGTATTTTAACATAAAACAGCTACTTTTATGCTTACCAACTTAATAAATTTCCTGGATTGTATATTAAATCAAAGTCGCAAGACTATAATGAGCAAGCTGTTAACTGGATTGATTGGGTATGGATCTTAGTACACTCCTAGCTAGAAAAAATGTAGTACGAACGGTAGGGGATCTAAAAGATTGAATCACAATCCTGTACAGCATTTGCATTATTATTTGATTATATTTCTAGGCTCTGTGGACAAAAAATATGAAAAGAGAGAAAAAGATGGTAGTTTAGCCTAATAGGTAAAAAATGGAGAAACTACCATATGCAATATTACATCAAAGAGGAAAATTGGAAACAAATTTTAGAGTTCATAAAAAGCGTAAAAGGAATGCACAGCAAAGATGAAAAACGTTTAAGAATATTCATAGAGGCAGTGTGGTACATAGTGCGAAGTGGTTGCCAATGGAGACTTTTACCAAAAACTTATGGTAATTACAGGAGTATACATAAGCGATTTAAAAGATGGTGTGAAAGAGATGTCTGGAAAAAATTGCTTGAATATACTAAACAAGAGCCTGATTTAGAAGTTGCTATAATCGACGGTACGATCATCCGAGCCCATCCATGTTCATCTGGATATACAAAAAACTCCAAGGATCAAGAAGCTTTAGGGAGGAGCAAAGGTGGCTTTACAACTAAAATACATGCGCTTGTCGATGCACTTGGAAATCCACTTAAATTTACTCTGACTCCTGGTCAAAGAAATGAAATTACGCAGGCACAAGTGTTGACCGAAAGTATCTATAACTCTACTGTAGTAGCTGACAAGGGCTACGATAGCAATGCCTTTGTTACAAGTCTTGAAGACAAGGGATGTACAGTAGTTATTCCGCCAAAACGGAATCGAAAAGTGCAAAGGTATTACGATGAGCATATCTACAAAGAACGTCATTTGATTGAGTGTTTTTTTGGTAAAATTAAAAATTTTAGGCGCATTTTTTCCAGATTTGATAAAACTGCTGAGGTTTTTATGGGTTTTCTCAATTTTGTTGGAGCTCTTGTATGGCTTCTCTAAAATTTTGTCCACAGAGCCTAGGAATAGCTGGAGTTATTTCAGAGATAACTATTGCGGTTTATTGAGAAATGTTAGCAGCAGGGGTAGCAGTTGCGGTTTGTTGTCTAGCTGTTGCAGCGATTATATACCTCTGTAGTGGACTTTTAAGCTCACTTAATAAAAAGCAAAGTAGCTGCGAAGCAATCAATAATCAATGGACATTATCTACGTAGTAGATATTGAGAACCAAAATAACCTGAGCTTCTCTCTGATTTTTCTGGGTAAGACAGTTTGCTATTTTTTGCTATCGCTTTTTTTATCATTATTACTAACCACAGTAATGGCATACGCACATAACTCTGAGAAAGAGACTCCATTTTCTTGAGATAGTTTATATAATTTTTGTAGACTTTCTTTTACTTTATTAGGAATATTCCCTCCACGTTCTTTTACAAGCCAGGAATCTTGATGATGAATTGGATGAGCATCACTTTTTGGATTTCCTATATATATTGCAAAAGGTGAACTTTGTCCTTTGAAGTCACATTGTACAGTAAATTTTTTTATAGATTCAGCCATCTAAAGACCTCTACTTTTCTTTTTGGTCGATTTTATAGCAGGTGGAAGAGGTGGTTTCTTTATAAAATCTTGTCTATTGACAACACTTTCTTTACCTTCCAAAGCTCGGCGAACATCAGCTCTGCTTAATTGCGACTCTTTTGCTACCTTCATTCCATGCTTTGCCATAATATTAGCATATGCTAGTACTTTTTTTACCAATTCTAGATCACCATCTAGCATTTGAACTAGCACTTGAAACACTTCCGCTAAAGTTAGTCCATCAGCATTTATAACCTTGTTTTCTATAAAATTGACAGCTTCTTCAAATTTGTATTCAATACTATCATCTTGAGGTATAAGGGCAACATAATCGGTGTTTTTGTCGTCCATAACTGAAGCACTATTACTCACAAACTTAAATTTATACTATATATATAAATATTCTACTATTTTATATTATGGCACGCTATAGTTAAACATTTATTAATAACATGCTCACTTATATACACGAATTAATTGACAAAAGTCAAGGATCAATATCCATCAGTGATTTCATGAATGCCGTTTTGTACCATGAAAAATACGGCTATTATACGAGTAGATTACCACTTGGTAAGGATGGTGATTTTACTACCGCACCTGAGATTAGCCAATTATTTGGTGAAGTAATTGCAGTTTGGATAATGCATACATGGGAAAAATTAGGAAAGCCATCAAAATTTTCTCTAGTTGAACTTGGGCCAGGTAAAGGAACACTCATTCACGATATAATAAGAGTCACTAAAAAATACAGCAGCTTTTTTAATTCAATGTTGATCCACTTGGTTGAAATAAGCCCTACTTTACGGAAGATACAAAAGGAAAAATTAAAAGGCTTAGGTGTTAATTGGCACAAAAATATTGACTACCTACCAGAACAACCAACCATTTTTTTAGCAAATGAGTTCTTTGACGCTCTTCCGATAGATCAGTTTGTATATCGTGATGAGGGGTGGTATGAAAATAGGGTGACAAAACAAGGCGATAACGGTCTCAAAATTGTGCAAACTGCTCAACCAGACTGGACTCCAGCATCAAGCACACAGCTATACGAACGTTGTGATACAAGGGTAATTCCCACCAAGAATGATGTCATCCGAGTAGCTTGGCACTGGGATCCAGAAAACTTAATTGTAAATGAGCACACTGAGCAGTTGTATAATAAACACTGGATTCCAGCGTCATTCACTGGAATAACACCACCTGCTACTCAAATTACCTGTAAATTGCAACGTTCGTACAATTATGCATCAAGCGCCGGAACGGCAAATGGAAAACTTTTTAATGGTGCAGTAGTGGAAGTATGTCCATCTGGAATTGAAATATTAAAAAAACTTGAGAAGAAGATATATAATAATAAAGGAGCTGCTTTGATTATAGATTATGGTTACGTATATCCTGGATATAAGAGCACTTTGCAATCGATAAAACAACATAAGTATGCTAATTTTCTTGAGAATGTTGGTAATAGTGATATTACTGCACTTGTAAACTTTCAAGCATTAAAAGATTCATTAAAACACGTAGATTGCGAGATTTTAACTCAAAGAGAATTTTTATATCTTTTTGGAATAAAAGAAAGAACCCAGGCTTTAATGAAAAGCGCAAGTGATGAACAAAAGAATAGGATCTTTAGTGAATTCTTAAGGTTGACTGAAAATATGGGCACTCTTTTTAAAGCAATGCTATTGATAGCATAGCTAAAGTAATTTATGTTATTGGGTAAGTTAAAAATATGATATAAATAAGATAAGAGGGAGCTACTCACTATAGGAATAGAGTTATGTGTGACCGAGGGTTTTATACCATTCTAGAAGTAATATGCGGAAAAGGGGGGATTCGAACCCCCGACATATTTTCATATGTGCACGCTTTCCAAGCGTGTGCTTTAGACCACTCAGCCACCTTTCCATGCATATTCATAATATTGAGAATTGTGCTGCTAAACAATATAAAAACCTGGTATATAGGGTTCACCACGAAAATTTACAGTATTGTTAAACTTGCTTCTGCAAGTTGGAAATGTTTTATCGCAACCTGCGAGTATTGAATATTTATCCCCAGCAAAAATTTGGTATGAAGGCGAAGTAAACAATGTAACTACTCTATTTTTATATTCTTTTACTATACCTTCAAACGCTGTTGAGCCAAAGAATTTCACTACTCCGTGCTTATAATATTCATCACTCTCAGTTAAATTCGTGTCTTCAAATCTTCTTTCGTCTATTACTTTAGTGATTGTACTTATTTTACTAAATTTTTTAGTATCGGCTTTACATTTATCATCACAAAATTTTGCTCTGCATGCAGGAGAGTATAATTCTGCTATGCTTCTCTCAAGCTTTGCTGAGAGCCCTCTAATTTCAACAATAAATCTTCCACTACTTAATGTCACTTTACCAAAAGTTCCTGAATGTAGATTCATTGTCCCCTGGGTCAAGTCTTTATAATTCACAAGAAATATCTCAATATTTGCAAAGTCGTACTTTCCTGATAAAACATCTTCTTCTTTAATATCAGCATTATTTAATATCCCCTCAATTTCTAGGCTCTGTGGACAAAATTTTAGAGAAGCCATACAAGAGCTCCAACAAAATTGAGAAAACCCATAAAAACCTCAGCAGTTTTATCAAATCTGGAAAAAATGCGCCTAAAATTTTTAATTTTACCAAAAAAACACTCAATCAAATGACGTTCTTTGTAGATATGCTCATCGTAATACCTTTGCACTTTTCGATTCCGTTTTGGCGGAATAACTACTGTACATCCCTTGTCTTCAAGACTTGTAACAAAGGCATTGCTATCGTAGCCCTTGTCAGCTACTACAGTAGAGTTATAGATACTTTCGGTCAACACTTGTGCCTGCGTAATTTCATTTCTTTGACCAGGAGTCAGAGTAAATTTAAGTGGATTTCCAAGTGCATCGACAAGCGCATGTATTTTAGTTGTAAAGCCACCTTTGCTCCTCCCTAAAGCTTCTTGATCCTTGGAGTTTTTTGTATATCCAGATGAACATGGATGGGCTCGGATGATCGTACCGTCGATTATAGCAACTTCTAAATCAGGCTCTTGTTTAGTATATTCAAGCAATTTTTTCCAGACATCTCTTTCACACCATCTTTTAAATCGCTTATGTATACTCCTGTAATTACCATAAGTTTTTGGTAAAAGTCTCCATTGGCAACCACTTCGCACTATGTACCACACTGCCTCTATGAATATTCTTAAACGTTTTTCATCTTTGCTGTGCATTCCTTTTACGCTTTTTATGAACTCTAAAATTTGTTTCCAATTTTCCTCTTTGATGTAATATTGCATATGGTAGTTTCTCCATTTTTTACCTATTAGGCTAAACTACCATCTTTTTCTCTCTTTTCATATTTTTTGTCCACAGAGCCTAGATTATCAGTTTTTAAATCGCTGTTTAATATTATACTACTGGCTGTAAATCCACTTGAAGATTTATAGAGTATATTATCAATATTTAAATCTTCATCATAGTCAGTGAATCCCATTACTTCTCCACCTGCAAGCATTAATTTCCAGCACGTAGCAGTGGTAAGTAATTCTCCAGCTAAATGATTTTTTAGTGTGGTTTGCATAGGGGCCTCCTATAAATAATGGTAGAGAAAAATAAGTAGTAGCTACAATGATCGCTAATAAATCTCGTCTATATTCGTTTCTTCAAATCCCTATAAAAATTCTCATGTGGAGCAAGGGCAAGAAATGTTAATTCATTATTTTGTTCATTATAAAAATAAGCTAACAAAGTAAGTTGATTAAAAATAGAGAATTTGTATACACGAACATTTGCAAGGTCACCTGATTTGAGCTCTCCAATATGTGGATTGCCTTGGACTTGCTTGATAGCTTCTTCAAGTTTAGATAGTTGATTGTTATGCAGCTTTTTCATTGACCGCTTAAAAGTATTGGTAAGAAGAATTTTCAAAGCTTTATAGGCTTATACTCTTCAATATTGCCTAATTTAGCATCCCCAATACCTGATAGAATCTCTTTAATGATATTATAACTCAATTCAGGGTTATCTTCAACAATCTGACCAACTTTAGCCCAATGCTCGATTTGTTGTGGTACGGAACGATTTTGTAACATGGAATGAGACTGTACTATTTTCTCAAATTTCCCATCAAGATTTACTGTTATATCCATGATATTGTTACTTCTACTTTAAGCTATTATACCATATATTGGAAATTTTTTCAATATAAAATTTTCATCTGGAAATACACACCACAGTTAACTGTGGTGTACACTAGTTGGTTAGAAAGAAAACTTCACACCAGTGAGCAGAAGAACTCCTTGGTTAGAAGGTACATCAGCACCATCTTTATCTTTCAGCGCACCTTTTTCGTCAGTCATAAAATAATGAAGAGCTGCATAAGGAACAAATTTGCTCTTACTGCATGCAGGAGAAAGATCATATTGAACGCCAAGTGCACCATCATGAAGCATATCTTTGTCATTCATTCTGCTGCCAAAGTACGTCAAACTTGTGTAGATATTCTCATGTTGATACCCAGCTCCTACAGTCCAATACATTGTATCCTCTTTATTAAATTGCGTTAAGCCATTTTTTCTAATACTATCAGTAGTATCTTTATACTCTTTTAAAGTGGAGTCGTATTCCTTAATACTCTTCGGTTGGCCAGATTTGCCCAAATATGCAAAAGAAGCAGCAAATTTTACACCTTGGTCTTCATTAATCTTATAATCAGCGCTTACACCCAAATTAACACCCATAAGGTTATTGTACTCTACAAACTCCTTATAAAGATGCTTATCTTTATTTGGTTCTTTTGCCTGACCATACTCACCAACCACAGAGGTTTTAACTTTTATATTATGTTTACTAAAGTCATATTCATATGATGTACCAGCACTTACTATGTGCTCATAATCTGGACCGATATGTCTTATATCATTACCCTCCTTCACAAAAAATAAACTACTATCATAGCGAGGTGAGTAGCTAATACCAAATCTTGCACCCATATAATTTGGTGAGTAGTAAGCAGCTCTAAACGGCAGTGTAGTCATAACATCTTTGTTGTACTTCCCTGCCATACGGAAGGAGAGTTTTTCACTCTCGCTTGAGAAGCTTTCAGTGTAAAGACGTGGTGTTACGTAAAATGGAAAATTTGCAGCACTTCCTTCTAAATTCACTTTTCTGAACCAGTCGCTATCTGCAGCTCCATCAACAGTTGCAATTCTTGTTGCATCAAGTCTCATCAGAGCCTCAGGACCAAATTGGTAACCAAGCTTCACGTCACCATATTTTGAACTCAAAAACACATGTGCACTTCTGCCCCTTGCAGCATTCACACCTTGTGATGCTCCCTTACCTTCAGTAACTGGGACATGAAACTGCACATCAGCACCATAAAGAAGTCCTAAATCTTCATTTTTGTTTTCAGCCCTTAAGTGCAATATTGCATCCGAAATCATGCCCATGCTTTCGCTGTAATCACCAATATTTCCTATTCCTTCAGGAAATACTGGATTTGCTCCTTTTATACTATTTGGAGTATTGTTAAAATAATCTGTAGATTTCCCTGGCATAACATTATAATGCTTATAGCCACTTAGCCCATGGTCGCCATAACCTTGAGCATCAACAACACCGCCAAAAGTTATTCTTAAATTACTTTGCCCTTGATTAGTGTCGATAATATCAACTCCACCAACTGAAACAACAGGATTTGCCTTAACTTTTTCCTCTGTATTTTTGTTAATAACTTTTACATCCTTCTTTACATCTTTAGCTTTAATTTTAGCATTCTTAGTTTTAGAACCCTTAGTTTTTGAAACTTTACCTTTTTCTATATTAGAATTCTTAGCATTTAGAGCTTTTGCTTTTGAATCCTCTATAAGCTTTGCTTTTTTCTCATTTGCTAGCCTAATCTCCTCTTTTTTCTTCTGCTCGGCTGCTAATCTCATCTCCTCTTTTTTCTTAAGCTCTTCAGCTTTTTTTCTTGGATCAGCATTACATATTCTGTCCATCTTTTCTTTCAGTTTTTTATTTGATGTTTTCATAACTTCTGTTTTTCCAGAAGTTTTTGTGCTCTCTTGCTTTTTTATTTCCTTCATACTCTCATCAGGAAAGTCAGCTGCAAAACTGCTGAAAGAACATAAAGTTAATAAAGAAACTAGAGCAGTTCTAGTATACATAGACTTTTTCATAGAAGTGCCCCCAAAAAATTTCGAAATCATTGTCTTAAATGTAAATATATAAAAATGTTGAAAATTCAACTTAAAGCAACCTTATAACGAAAATAAAAGTAAAATGCAACACCTTGAAAGCAACTTTTTTAATATGCCTAACGTGTATATTAACCAAAATTTAGTACAGAGGTTCGCTTGCTAGTGCATTATAACTCTACTATTTATTCTATGGAAGTAAAATTTTTTTATTCTAACAATAGTTATAGCTATGTTAAAAAAATAAATTATGAAAAACACTATTGACAATAGTATCAATCTATATTATAGTTAAATAAAGTTGTTTGGTTTTAAATAGATTTATGGATTTTAGTTTTTTACGCAATTGGTTTAGTACCACAAGTACTGGTGCAAGTAGTATAGATTCACAATTAGAACAATCAAGCTCTATTTTAGCAGATGACAGCAAATGTAAGATAGATGATGAATTTATCAATCCTGCTGACCCAAATGAGCCACGTTCTTTACCTTCTGATTACCAAATAGATGAAAGTATTGTAGGAATTGCAGGGTTTGATAGAGAGAAATTATTAAAAATGAGTAATTTCTGTAAAATAAGCTATGGTGATGACGACAATAAGTTAAGTGAAAAAAGATGCAACACCTTAGCTGAAGAAGTATACAAAACTGGATTTGAAGTTACTACGGAAGGTTATGAAATTATTCCATCCCCTGAAAAAATGTATAAAACTAGAGCTGAACTTATTAGCGAAGGTTATGAAATCATTCCATTTAGTAATAGTTTTGAGGAAGATGCTGGTCATGTTTTCATAAAAGGTAAAGAAATAACGGTAGCTTACCACGGTACTCGTGGCTTCAATGATGGAATCACTGATGCAAATGTACTTTTTACTACTTCAGAACTTTTACCTGAAGGTGGAAGAATGCATAGAGGATTTTATAATTCATTTACGGATTCATGGCCTAATCTTTATGGCATTTTGAAATCTTATGCTGAAAAACAAGAATCAGAAATCAAAGATTTTAAAATCAATCTCACAGGTCACAGTATGGGAGGAGCTATTGCTAAGATAGCTGCTTTATGCCTCAATAAAACAGAAGGTGCTGAGAATGTTCATGTTGCAACTTTTGGCGATCCAAGAGTTTTTGATCTTACTGCTAGTGAATTTTATAATGACGTTCTTCAAGAAAAAACCATAAGGGTCACTCACCATCAGCGAGATCCAGTGCCAGCATTATGCCCTGGTTCGTTTGGTTATGCCCATGTAGGCGCACAATTAAGAGTACCAACACCAGAAAGATATTCTGGTCTAGTAAGTCATTTTCATGGACTGGATGGTTATCATGAAGCTATTAAAATAATGGATGAAGATGATTTCCAATCAAACAATAACGTTTCTCTCTTTTACTACCCTTCGAGAATATTAAGCCGAATTAACTCTGCAGTTTTAGGTAATGCTCAATATTATGCTGCAAAATTAGGGGGTTATATTTTAGGCGGATCAAACTTCTTTGAGAAAGTGAAAAAAGAATACCAAAATGATAAATTTGAAGTATTGGAAGTTGAGCAAATAGCACATGAAAATTGCTCATCTATTGCAATGGGCGGATAGCTGCCATTATGGAGCAATTGTTAGATTGCTCCATAATATCTATTCATTTAAATTCAATATAAAAGTTTCCACCACAACCATTCCTCTTTAAATTTTTTTAGATGTTCTTTTTTTTCGCACTCTAAAAGCAGCTCTTCCACGCTTTTGTTGTAGCTTTCAGTAGTAATCCTTCCCTGATGATGCATGAACCTCAAGTAAATCAAATAAGTGTTAATCACATCTGTTTCACAATAATCTCGAATCTCTTGTATCTTGCCGCTATCATATAAGCCCATAACTTGTGACCCATCAACTCCAATCTTACCAGGAAGATTAAATGCTGCACAAACTTCGTTCATTTTTACTCTCGCAGAGGCTCCAAAATCAGAGAGAGATTCAAGCAAATCACAATGCCAATCACTACTATATCTCTGATTGTAACTATTCCACTTATCACCAGCTTTATGAAAGTATTCTGCTTGAATGCCATGAACCATAGCACGATACTTCAGCACTGGTATATCAAAAGTGCGTCCGTTGAACGAAACTAATCTTGGCTTTTTCTCTGATATGTAGTTAAAAAATCCTTTTACTAGCTCTTTTTCACTGGAATTTAGTGTGCCTCCAGATCTTATTTCTTGCAGTGTAAACACTTCGTAACCGCTCTGATAGCTTATATTACAAAGTAAAAAACTAATAACTACAATTTGGTGAAAAGGCTGGCGCAGAAAAGAGTTTTGCCCGTTTGTTATTTCGAGATGATATTTTGTTAATGCATCCCTCTTCTCTTCTACACTACTATTGTCACTAATATTGAGTAAATTCTTGCAGGAATTTACATCTGGTATAGTTTCAATATCAAATACCAATAAAGAATTAAGCATTGCCTATATACTCCTCCGGACGGTCTATCCAAGATCGCACTTTTACAAACAAAAAGAGATGAACTTTGCACTCAAATAATTTTTCTAGTTCAGCACGCGCTTCGATATTAATTTTTTTAATATTACTGCCATCTTTCCCTAGCACTATTTTTTTATGACTATCTTTTAACACAAATATGATCTGTTTTATGACTAAACTCTTATCTTTTTTTTCCTCAAATTGTTCAGTTATAACAGCAGTAGAGTATGGCAATTCTTCACGCAGGTTCAAGAATAATTTTTCTCTCGTAATTTCTGCTGATAAAAAATCTGCTGAGGAATCGGTTATTTGATCTTCTTCATAAAACCAGGGGCTCACCGGTGCAACTTCAGACAAGTAATTCATCAAATCAGAAAGTCCATCATTCTTTAATGCTGATATCGTAAACACCTTTTCAAATTTATAAAGCAAATTCAGATGCTCATGAGCCATCTTGAGTTCTGGCCTTTTTACCAAATCAGTTTTATTGATAACCAAAATGCATCTGCCTTTTGTGCGCTGCAGCCGCATAAATATAGTCTTAATTCTTTCTATGTTTTTCAAATAATTGCTTACATCAACAAGCAACAAAGTGATGTCATCACCCTTGATTGCTGACCATGCAGATTTGACTAAAGCTTTCTCAAGCTTTGTTTCTGCTGAAAACATTCCTGGGGAGTCAGTAAAGACAATTTGTGTGTTGTTGCATGTTGCAACACCCCTTATTTGTGTCCTTGTTGTTTGCACTTTAGGGGTAACAATTGCAATTTTCTTGCCTATGATGCTGTTAATTAATGTAGACTTCCCAGCATTTGGTAAGCCAGCTATGGTTACAAATAAGCACTTTTGTTCTTTCACAAAGGAAATTATAAGAAAACTGGATGCCAGTGTCAAGCTACTTGGATGACATCATTCTCCTGTCATCCAAGTAGCTGACACTGGTTCATTCTATAATGGTGTCACAGCAGTCCTACGTCATACCGTCACGGTATCTCTAGATCCCGCTAACAAGCAGCGGGATGACGGTTGTCAGTAGGTCTAAATTACTTTAGCTATAAATATTAAGAAATTTACCAAATGAAAAAAAAGGCAAAAGAAGCCCCGAGTAGCGAGTTTTGACTCTATATTACTGTAAGTGGCGCTGTAATAATGTGCTGACGCTTAGTTTAAGCGCGATTTGGCTGAATGTAGAAAAAATAAAAAAGACATGCAGCCGCTATAATTTTATGTAATCTGCCAATAAATACCCTGAATTTTGTCATTGAGCCTGCAGGTCAAAAACAATGAGTCATAAATACCCTTAGCACTACAATAAGGGCGCTGGCGAAATATGTCAAGGGATTTTTGACGAAATGATTTTGAAAGTAAAGAGCGGGAGAAGGGGTTCGAACCCTCGACCTCAACCTTGGCAAGGTTGCGCTCTACCAACTGAGCTACTCCCGCAATTAAATTAACCTAAATTTACTTAATTATAGGCATATACAGCGATTTGTAAACCCCGTGTACACGAAAAATGTGAGAGCCCATAAATTTGCGTGGTTCCTTCTATGATCTTTTCGTATACTTAAGGCTCATTTTTGATTATCATAGGTTTTCAATTGTGCCAAAAAATGTATTAATTTTATGGGAATATTTTTATATAAAGACGACTTGCCAGCTAGTTCAATACCAGATGATATAAGGTCTATAGCTGTTGATACCGAGGCAATGGGGCTACTTCATAGCAGAGATAGATTATGCCTTGTGCAGCTCTCTTTTAATGATGGCAACGTTCACTTAGTTCAACTCAAGAACGATTATACAGCACCAAATTTGAGAAAAATATTAGAGGATAAAAATATAACTAAAATATTTCACTTCGCACGATTTGATCTGAGCATAATACGTTATTACTTGAAAACTTGGGCACTTCCGTGCTATTGCACAAAAATAGCTTCACGGTTAGTTCGCACTTACACAGATAATCATAGCTTAAAAGAACTGTGCTTAGAACTACTTGACACCAAATTAAATAAGCAACAGCAATCTTCTGATTGGGGAAATGAAAATTTGACAGACAAACAAAAAAGTTATGCTGCATCTGATGTTTTGTATCTCCATAAGATAAAGGAAAAGCTAGATTTAATGTTGGAACGTGAAAATAGAAAAGAATTGGCCCAAAAGTGCTTTGAATTTCTTCCTACTCGCATTGAGTTGGATTTAATGGGTTGGGAAAACGTGGATATCTTTAATCATCAAATATAATCATTTGTGAGAAGTTTTTTGTTTGTGCAAAACACTTTAGGGCAATTTTTTAGAAGAATTTAGTTGATTAACTGTTGATTGATGCGCTATATTTACAAAAATTTAGGTATTTTATGAATGATGATATTACACCGGTAAATGATCAAAATTTCAAATCTGAAGTCACTGACTATAAAGGGTTTGTTCTGATAGACTTTTGGGCAGAATGGTGTGGGCCATGTAAAAGTCTAATGCCGCGTATTGAACAGTTGGCTAAAGACAGAAAAGGCAAGATTAAGATCTGCAAGTTCGACATAGATGAAGGGACTGAAGTGCCAAGTAAGTATGGAGTGCAATCTATACCCACTTTAATCATATTTCAAGATGGTAAGGAAATTGCACGCAAAATTGGTGCAACAAATGATTTGCTAAGTTGGGTTGATAGTGAAATAAGCTAATAGACAAATTTGCTTTTGTGTGTATTATAAATATTGATAAAAGGGATTGTAGCTCAGTCGGTTAGAGCAGTTCGCTCATAACGAATTGGTCGTAGGTTCGAGTCCTACCAATCCCACCATTGTTAGCATGATCGTAACAATGAGAAAACTATAGTATATGAATTATATGTTGATATAATAGAGGAAATAATGGAATTTACTAAATCTTTGAATAATAAGTTAGATGGGTTGCACTTACTAAATCATCCATTCTGCCAATCATGGAATACAGGAAGCTTAAGCTTGCAAGCTTTACAAACCTATGCTAAAGAATATTATCACCATGTTGCTGCGTTTCCTCGTTATATCAGTGGTATACATTTTTTGTGCCCAGATTTAAAAATGCGACAGGTTTTGCTTGGTAATTTGATAGAAGAAGAACAAGGTGATGAAAATCACCCAGAGTTATGGAAACGTTTTGCTGAAGGGCTTGGTGTAACACGGTCTGATCTCCATAAGGATGCACAGATTAAAGAGACACAGGAGTTAGTTGATGGTTACTTTGATATTGTACGATCAGGTTTTGCTTCCGGTTTGGGTGCACTTTATGCTTATGAACGTCAAACTCCAGAGGTTTCTAAGTCTAAAATTGAAGGTTTAAAAAAACACTATTCAATAAGTGATGAGCGTTCTCTTCAATTTTTTACGGTTCATATGTATGCTGATAAATGGCATTCTGAGGAATGTGCAAATCTTATTGCAGACTTAAGCGAAGAAGAGCAAGAGAAAGCCATGCAAGGCGCTAAGAAAGGAGCAAAACTCTTGTGGGGTTTTCTTGACGGGATGATAAACGCTAGTGTGTGTCATTAATTGTAAGTAGATTAAACTCAGTGATATTAAAATGCAATGTAATCTTCTTATATCTGACCTGCGGCTTTGGGTTCATTTAGGATGTAGTGTAGAAGAGAAGTTTCATTCTCAATTAGTTAGTGTTAATATTGATTTTACCTTTAAATCCCCCCCCCTTTAGGACTTACAACTGACCGGCTTGAGGATACTATATGCTACTTGGAGGTAGTTCAGAGTATTCAATCTCTCGTTCAAAGCAAGCAATTCAGCTTAATCGAGCATTTAACTCATGATATATACAGGACCATTAATAACCTTGTGATGCAAAAAAAGCATATTATTTCTTCTATAGGCGTAACTATTCACAAAGTTGCACCACCTGTCCCCAGTGTGCATGGAGGTGTTTTCTTTACTTATCGTAATGCGTTGCAAGAATGATTTACATTTCTGTTGGCTCAAATATAGGAAATCGCTTTTCCCATTTACAAAGGGCTGCTCAGTTACTAAAGGAGCGCTATTTTAAAGATTTAAAGTCTTCGATCATTCTAGAAACTAAGGCCATTTTACCAAACGGTGCTCCACCTGAGTGGGATAAGCCATTTCTCAACATGATTGTCTATGGAAGTTGTTCTTCTTCTCCCGAAGAGCTATTAAAAGGTCTAAAACAAATTGAGTGTGATATTGGCCGTCCGCAGGTCTATGAAAAGTGGGCACCTCGCGTTATTGATTTGGATATTTTGTTATGGGATGACCTGACACTTGATACACCCTACCTTAAGATTCCTCACCCAGAATTGATAAACAGACCATTTTTGCTTCACTTGGTAGCAATGCTGAGCCCTATTCCAATAATCAACAAAACGTTCGGTTATGATATCCCTAGGCTCTGTGGACAAAAAATATGAAAAGAGAGAAAAAGATGGTAGTTTAAGCCTAATAGGTAAAAAATGGAGAAACTACCATATGCAATATTACATCAAAGAGGAAAATTGGAAACAAATTTTAGGCTCTGTGGACAAAAAATATGAAAAGAGAGAAAAAGATGGTAGTTTAGCCTAATAGGTAAAAAATGGAGAAACTACCATATGCAATATTACATCAAAGAGGAAAATTGGAAACAAATTTTAGAGTTCATAAAAAGCGTAAAAGGAATGCACAGCAAAGATGAAAAACGTTTAAGAATATTCATAGAGGCAGTGTGGTACATAGTGCGAAGTGGTTGCCAATGGAGACTTTTACCAAAAACTTATGGTAATTACAGGAGTATACATAAGCGATTTAAAAGATGGTGTGAAAGAGATGTCTGGAAAAAATTGCTTGAATATACTAAACAAGAGCCTGATTTAGAAGTTGCTATAATCGACGGTACGATCATCCGAGCCCATCCATGTTCATCTGGATATACAAAAAACTCCAAGGATCAAGAAGCTTTAGGGAGGAGCAAAGGTGGCTTTACAACTAAAATACATGCGCTTGTCGATGCACTTGGAAATCCACTTAAATTTACTCTGACTCCTGGTCAAAGAAATGAAATTACGCAGGCACAAGTGTTGACCGAAAGTATCTATAACTCTACTGTAGTAGCTGACAAGGGCTACGATAGCAATGCCTTTGTTACAAGTCTTGAAGACAAGGGATGTACAGTAGTTATTCCGCCAAAACGGAATCGAAAAGTGCAAAGGTATTACGATGAGCATATCTACAAAGAACGTCATTTGATTGAGTGTTTTTTTGGTAAAATTAAAAATTTTAGGCGCATTTTTTCCAGATTTGATAAAACTGCTGAGGTTTTTATGGGTTTTCTCAATTTTGTTGGAGCTCTTGTATGGCTTCTCTAAAATTTTGTCCACAGAGCCTAGAAATACTGCGAAGACATAAGGTGCACATAGTGCAAAAAATTAAACAATAGTACGCCAAATACGAGTTTTCTTGTCATTTTAATCTGCTGCAGAGATTGCTAAAGAAAAGGAGTACTATAAGGAAGGTAATATATTAGTGAAGGTATGAAATTTGAACAAATAAACAAGCTTGATGAAGAGGAATTTTGTAGGTTAACAGGAGTAAAAAAAACATTTAAAAAAGTAATTCAAATTTTAATAGAGGAAGAGACTAAGAAAAAGGCAAAAGGTGGAAAGCCAAATAAGCAGTGCATGAAGGGGGAGTGTTAAATAAACTGTGTCAAACCGCATTTTTAGTTCAACTCAATTTTCAATCTATTAGGAAAGAAAATGTCGAACTGAGACATAGTTAATGCCCAATTAGGCAAAGCCATAGTCCATTTTTGCTCTACCTTTTTTATAGCACAATACACCTGTTTATACAAGGCATTTGTACTAGTAAATGAGCCCTTAGTTTTAGTAAATTTTCTGATCTGCCTATGTAGCCCCTCAATAGGATTGGTAGTATAAATTAGCTTCCTAACTGGGCCAGAATACTTGAAATAACCGGACAAATTTTCCCAATTATTCTGCCACGATTTTACAACCAATGGGTACTTTTCTCCCCATTTTTCTTCCAACTCAAGCAAATAATTCTCGGCAATTTCTCTGCTTGCAGCACGATATATTTTTTTCAGATCATTCATGAAAACTTTCACATCTTTGCTGGATACATATTTCAGAGAATTTCTTATCTGATGCACTATACATAGCTGTACTTCTGCTTTAGGAAACGCACTATTTATCGCTGCAGGAAAGCTTTTTAGCCCATCTACACATACAATTAGAATATCTTCTACTCCTCTCTCTTTTAGATCATTTAGTACTCCCAACCAGAAGTTAGCTCCTTCACTTTCAGCCAAATAAAAACCTAATACTTCTTTTCTGCCATTTTGGTCTATGCCCAATATATTGTACATACATTTACTTACACAATGTCCATCCTCTTTGACCTTAAAAAACATCCCATCCATAAATACTATCGGGTATACTGATTGCAGTGGACGACTACGCCATTCATTGATTATAGGTAGCAATTTGTCAGTAATACTTGATATCTCTGCCACCGATATTTTGTGATCATAAATTTCCTCAACATGTGACGCTATATCTCTATAGCTCATACCACTGGCAAATGTGCTCAAGATCTTCGTTTCAAGCTCTGGTTTGTTTGCCTTTTTTTGACTATTTGAGGTTCAAAATTTCCATCTCTGTCTCTTGGTGTTAATAGCTCAAATGAACCTGCACTGGTACGTAAAGTCTTTCCATTCCTCCCATTTCTTCGATTATTTTCTTCGCTTTCAGCCAACAAGTGATTTTCTATTTCACCTTCCAAACTTGCCTCCAGCAGTCTTTTTATAAATGGTGTTAATGCACCATCTCTTCCTGTCAACGGCCTGCCTATCTCGTATAGACGACAGGATATTTGTTTCTAATTCTTTATAATCTACCAAACCGGTAGTTCTGTTTACTACTTTCTGACTCATTGTCAAACCTCCATTTTTTTATATCAATTTATTACTTTTTTTTCGGTTTGACACACTTTTTTGAACATTCCCCATGAAGGATCGTCTTTTAATGGCCTTGGCATCATTCTACCTTATCTAAAGCCATTTTATACCTTTTTATCCCTTCTGGGGAAACCTTTTTTCAGTTAGCTATAGATTACTTGTCTACCTTATTTGCCGTTCTCCTGAACGAATATACAGAAGCTATAAAAACTGTCTAATAGCTACCCAAAACCCTTATCTCCCACTCAAGTTCAACATTAAATTTATCCTTCACTGCATCTTTTACTCTGTTGCCAAGGTTTTCCAAGTCAGATGCAGTTGCATTATCGTAATTGAGCAAGAAGTTACAATGTTTCTTAGAGATTCTAGCTCCACCAATATTTAACCCTAGGCAGCCAGATTTATCAATTAACTCCCATGCTCGGTAGTTTTTTGGATTTTTGAATATGCACCCAGCAGTTTTTCCTCTTATTGGCTGGCTTTTATTTTTTCTCTCAATAACTTCCTTTAACCTTTGCAGTATAAGCTCATACTCTGAGTTTACTCCTTTAAACTCAGCTTCAACAAAAATCCAATTTCCTTTTAGGCTATGTCCACGGTAAAAATACCCCATTTCTTCGCTGGAGAACTCATATAGGTTTCCATCCTCTAGATTCACTGCTTTTATGGATTGTACAACACTTGCGATGTCACTACCATACGCACCTGCATTCATTTCTATTCCGCCACCAACTGTTCCTGGAATTCCAACTAGAAACTCAAGTCCGCTAATTTGTTGCTCTCCTGCAAAGTAAGCAAGGTTACTAAGTAACGCAGCACCGCCTGCAACAATAGAGTTGTTACCCTTACTTTTAATATATGCAAACTCCTTACCTAATTTTACTGTTATTCCTCGAATGCCGCTATCTCGCACTATTATGTTGGATGTTGCACCAATAACACTAACTGGCAACTCAGTGTTTTTAATCAAGCATGTTAAATCTTCAATATCACGTGGTTTAAATAATATATCAGCTCGTCCACCGACATTTAACCACGTTGCTTTAGACATTAAGATGTCATAACGATAGATTCCACGTACTTTAGGTAAGCTTATAAGCATTTTGATTTCAACTCTAGTCCTGCATCCATACCCATTTTCTCCGCATCTTCTATAAGTGAAGTGCGCTTAGTGAAGTATATATTTTTTCCACTTGCTAACATACAACAAAGGTGTAGCATATTTTCGTTCACATATTCAGCCAAAGCTGCAAGTGGTGTAAAACATGAACCATTCACTGTCTTCATAAAACTGCGCTCTGATTTCACTCTTATAAAAGACATATTATTATTAATTTTCTCTAAAAGATCGATAATTTTTACATCATTCCTTCTACATTGAATACAAATCGCTCCCTGTCCCACTGCACTTAACATAACTTTTGGTGGCAATACCTCTGTAATCAAGTGATGTTTTTCTAATCTTATGAGTCCAGCTTCAGCTAAAATTATTCCATCAAAACTTTGATTTTGCAATCTAGTTGTTACATTTCCACGTAGCGGTACTATATTTAAATCTGGTCTAACATTTAACAACTGAACTTTTCGTCTTATTGAAGAAGTGGCAATAGTAGCCTGCTGTGGCAAAGACTCAAGGCTATTGTGTTTATGAGAAATAAACGCATCGCATGGACTTAGCCTTTCTAAAACACAAGGAATTGTTAAACCCCCTGAGAAAAACGCAGGCACATCCTTTAGCGAGTGAACTGCCATGTCTATATTATTTTCGAGCAATTCAGCCTCAATTTCTTTAATGAATAATCCTTTACCTCCTATTTCAGCAAGGTTTGCATTTGCATACTTGTCTCCGGAAGTTTTTATTTTAACAATTTCAATAGATAAGTTAGGAAAAGAATCCAGCAACTTTTGTTTTGCTTCTAAAGCCTGGGCAACTGCAAGCTTACTTCCTCTGGTACCTATTTTGACTAGCATATGTACGACTGTTTGAATACCAAACCTTAACCTAATTAATTATTTAAACACTTTGGTAGCGTGTATCGCATGAACTTCGGTTACCATCTCTCTGATGTCATCTGAGTAGCTGACTACTTGGATCCAGTTTAATTCATCATATGAGCCTTTGCATTTATTGTACTTTAACTTAAAACCAAAAGCAACTTTGCCTTTACAAAATAATAACCTTTTATATGCATAAATAAGCTTACTGGATTCTAGTGCCCCCTATCCAAGTAGCTAACACTGGTTCCTTTATGACGGCAGCGCCCCTATGATGTCATTCCAGTGCCCTGACTACTTGGATCCAGGAAAAAGAATGATGTCATAAAAGTAGTCCCTATGATGTCATCCCAGTGCTTCTTTCTCGTCATCCCAGTAGCCTCCTTTTTTTGTCATCCCAATACCCCCTCTTGTCATCCCAGTGCCCTGACTACTTGGATCCAGAAAAAAGAATGGTGTCATGAAAGTAGCCTACTTCTTGTATCTTGTCAAAAGCATCTAATGTTTTAAGCTTAAGCATTAGGTGGAGAAGGGAGGAACTCTGTGCTTCTTCTTAGATATAAAATCTGTAGAGGAGATAAGAATTCCCTCCTCAAAAGTATAGGCTGGACGGTATCGTAGAAAAACCTAAAAGGTTCTAATTCTGTATGTACAAGGTAAGCCTATACTTTTCACTTTAAATGGTAACGTATGGGGTTATATATGATCAACAACTTTTTGGGCATAGATATATCAAAAGATCGCTT
The DNA here is from genome assembly GCF_947251795.1 of Wolbachia endosymbiont (group A) of Anoplius nigerrimus. Taxonomy (GTDB): domain Bacteria; phylum Pseudomonadota; class Alphaproteobacteria; order Rickettsiales; family Anaplasmataceae; genus Wolbachia. The sequence goes on from NZ_OX366385.1 coordinate 967,170, forward strand.
TGATGTTTTTCTCTCATTTATAAGCAAAAAAGGAAAGCGTGAAACTAGGAAAAGGAGCTTTAAGAACGATGATCATGGGTTTCAAAGTCTACTGAATTTTCTACACAAACATAATGTAGAAAAAGTAAAAACCTGCATGGAATCTACTGGTTGTTATAGCGAAGCACTGGCTGAATTTCTACACAATGCTGGACATTTTGTAAGTGTTGTAAATCCTTATTGCATAAAATCTTATGCAAGGAGTAAGCTGATACGACAAAAGAATGATCAGACCGATGCAGAAGTTATTGCTGATTATTGCCAAAGACAGGAACCTTCTAGTTGCTTCTCCTGAAATGAAAAAATTAAAACATCTTTATCGTTGCTCGGCTGCGTTAAAAGATGAGTTAACATTAGTAAATAACCACTTAGAAAAAAAAAGAGACTGCCCAAAGAAGTTGCAACTGCTTGTTGCAATGAACATAGAACAAAAAATAGAAACAATAAAAAAACTCCGTATGTGAATTATTAAAGCAACACAAAGAGTTGTTGGAAAATTTTCAACTTCTACTCAGGAATAGGAGAAGAATCAGCAATAGCTATTTTAGCTGAAGTTTCTGATATAGAGGTTTTTAGAGATGCCAGGCAATTGGCAGCATATGCAGGAACTATACCACAAAATATAACGTCAGGTTCATCTGTATATGCCAAGCCCAGATTAAGTAAATCCGGTTCACAAACATTACGTAAGGCACTTTTCTTTCCTGCCATAGTAGCTAAGAATCACAATCCTATCATTATTAGTTTTTGCCAAAGACTGAAGGAGAGAGGTAAGCATAATATGGCCATTGTTGGTGCTGCAATGCGTAAGTTACTCCATATTGTTTTTGGTGTTCTAGGCTCTGTGGACAAAAAATATGAAAAGAGAGAAAAAGATGGTAGTTTAGCCTAATAGGTAAAAAATGGAGAAACTACCATATGCAATATTACATCAAAGAGGAAAATTGGAAACAAATTTTAGAGTTCATAAAAAGCGTAAAAGGAATGCACAGCAAAGATGAAAAACGTTTAAGAATATTCATAGAGGCAGTGTGGTACATAGTGCGAAGTGGTTGCCAATGGAGACTTTTACCAAAAACTTATGGTAATTACAGGAGTATACATAAGCGATTTAAAAGATGGTGTGAAAGAGATGTCTGGAAAAAATTGCTTGAATATACTAAACAAGAGCCTGATTTAGAAGTTGCTATAATCGACGGTACGATCATCCGAGCCCATCCATGTTCATCTGGATATACAAAAAACTCCAAGGATCAAGAAGCTTTAGGGAGGAGCAAAGGTGGCTTTACAACTAAAATACATGCGCTTGTCGATGCACTTGGAAATCCACTTAAATTTACTCTGACTCCTGGTCAAAGAAATGAAATTACGCAGGCACAAGTGTTGACCGAAAGTATCTATAACTCTACTGTAGTAGCTGACAAGGGCTACGATAGCAATGCCTTTGTTACAAGTCTTGAAGACAAGGGATGTACAGTAGTTATTCCGCCAAAACGGAATCGAAAAGTGCAAAGGTATTACGATGAGCATATCTACAAAGAACGTCATTTGATTGAGTGTTTTTTTGGTAAAATTAAAAATTTTAGGCGCATTTTTTCCAGATTTGATAAAACTGCTGAGGTTTTTATGGGTTTTCTCAATTTTGTTGGAGCTCTTGTATGGCTTCTCTAAAATTTTGTCCACAGAGCCTAGATCTTAGAGCATGTCTTCAAACTGAGTAGAAAGAAGTTAAGAAGTATGGTATAAGGTACATTTTAAGATGTACCCAAGCGATATAAGTGACAAAGAATGGAAGACAATAGAGCCATATTTTGAACCTAAAAAGACCGGCAGACCAAGAAAACATAGTATTAGAACAATTATTAATGCAATCCGCTATATGATGAGAACAGGATGTCAATGGAGACAACTGCCTAAAGATTTTTCACCATGGAAAACCGTATATAGTTGTAATTCGCGCTTGAAAAAAAGTGGAATATGGCAAGAAATTCATGATTTTCTAGTTAAAAAAGTAAGAGAGATGATTGGTAAAAATAAGACTCCATCAGTAGGTATAATTGATAGCCAGTCAGTGAAAACTACTCAAAAAGGGGATCCAGAGGATATGATGCTGGCAAAAAAATAAAGGGCAGAAAACGCCATATTATTGTAGATACTGTGGGTCTTGTAATTGCTGCTGAAGTACAGAGTGCAAGTATTCAAGATCGTGATAGTGCTCTAAATCTTTTTGCCCAAGTTAAATGCAAAGTTCCAACTTTACGTAAGTTTTTTGCTGATCAAGGGTACATAGGTAAATTACAAAACAGATGCTTATTGGAAACGGGATGTTTATTAACGATTGCCAAGAAAATAGTTGATACAGGATTTCAAGTTATTCCCAAACGTTGGATTGTTGAAAGAACTTTTGCCTGGCTTTCCAATTTTAGGCGCATGAGTAAAGATTACGAGCATTCTCCTCTCACCTCAAAAAACTATATCTTCTTTAATATGATCACTATTATGCTTCACAAATTAGCTCATTCTTCAGTTTGAAGACATGCTCTTAAATTAGATAAAAAAAGGTAGTCTTGATAAAACTTATTTACAACAAGTTTTTTTACATTTAGATTTTCTGTTTGTTCTTTTTTGTACCCTAATTTATAGCTTATTGAATCCTTATATAAACTGATCGTTTTGTATGCTTTGTTCATCTCTCTAGGAAAGATGCCATTAGCAATTACGACACATAACCCTGTAGCTGTTGCAAAAGCTAGAGTGGTAAATGCTAGATTTTGTAAAAAATTTCTTCCACTAACTTTTTTTTCCTGTATATTAGCAGAGTGCGATTTGTTTGACACTTCTTCTAGATGTTCATGCCATATATGATTGCAGTTCATACACTTTACCTTTCTTCCAAATGCACCAATTTGCTCAGAAGATACTAAGTAAGTTTTAGTACAACTATTACATTGTATTTTCATAGCACTTACATATAAAGTAGTAACAAGCTCAAATAGTACAGAGCTATAAATTTAATATTAATATATATAACAAATGGAAGGTTTGCAACTAAAAAAAACACAAAGTGAGATAGAAAATATTTGGAAAAATAGAGAAAAATTTAATGACTGTAACCTAAAGGAAACAGCAAGAATAGCAATTAAAGAGGTAATTGAGCTCCTTGATAGTGGCAAAATTAGAGTAGCAGAAAAGCTATCGAGTGGAGAATGGATAGTACATAAGTGGATAAAGCAGGCAATATTATTACATTTTCTCACTGAAGAAAACAAAATAATAGACAATACCAATTGCTGGTTTGACAAGATCGGTAACAAATTTAGTGAATGGAATGAGGAGAAATTTCGCCAGTTAAAAATTAGAGCAGTTCCTGGGTGTTTTGTCCGCCGATCTGCTTATATAGGTACAAATGTTGTCCTAATGCCAAGTTTTATCAACGTTGGTACATATGTTGATTCAGGAACAATGATAGATACCTGGTCAACGATTGGTAGCTGTGCGCAAATAGGAAAAAACTGCCATATTTCCGGTGGAGTGGGAATAGGTGGAGTCCTTGAGCCTATTCAAGCTTCACCTGTCATTATAGAAGATAATTGCTTTATTGGAGCACGTAGCGAGGTAGCCGAGGGTGTGGTAGTGAGAGAAGGATCAGTCCTTGGCATGGGTGTGTTTATTGGAGCGTCAACAAAGATTATTGATAGAGAAACTAGCGAGGTATTTTATGGCGAAGTGCCACCTTATTCTGTAGTGATACCAGGGTCTATTCCATCTAAAAATAACATTTCAACCTATTGTACAGTTATAGTAAAAAAAGTGGATGAAAAGACGAGATCGAAAACCTCTATAAATGAAATATTGAGAGATTAACTGTGTGATTCATAGACATTGTCTACGAATCACACAATTTACACAAGACCATATGTCACTTTGACTCTAAGCGCTTTGTCAATCTTTATTAACGATATGCTTGATTTATTTGCAAATATATGTAATAATTAAATTTTCTTTTTAATGAATCAAGAGATAAATATGTTAGGAAACTCAAATGAGAAAAAAAACAAAATATGTGATTTACTACAGTCTGTCTCAGAGAAGTCAATCAGGGAAAGTTGTGATGAGTTTTACTTTTGCCATAATAAGCGTCATTGGTATGATCAGTCCCAAATCGAGGGATCTTTGTACCCTCTATTAGGAGAAAAGTCACCTAATAAGCCCATAATGCTTATTTCAGGTAGTCCAAACTTATCCGATGAACTTAAAGATATGAATGAAGGGATGAGAGATCATGATTGCTGTGATAAAAGCATAATCTACATTCATAACAGTGGATGCCATTTCAATGCAAGCTCGTGATATGCCTTCTTAATCTCTTCTGTGCTTGCACTCTCTGACAATCCTAATACTTTGAATGCCTCTTTACGTGTTTTTGGAATCATACTCACTCCCCCAATCAAATTAATTTAGTATAATGCTATATCAGTTTAACCCACAAAAATCAAAACGAATATTTTCAAAACAGTGCTAAACTTAGGCTGCTATGACAAGAACAGTTGATGTATTACTACCACTTCCAATTGATCAGTTATTTTCATATGCAATTGAGGAAAATACTGAGATTTTACTTGGGGATTACGTAGTGGTGCCATTTGGCAAAAAACGCTTGATCGGAATAGTTTGGAAATATAGTGACAAGAGTGGTCGAGCATTAAAATTTATTGAGCAAAAAATCGATTTACCAAATATTAGACCAAAATTGATCACATTTGCAGAGTGGGCTGCACAATACAATGTAATGCCTATTGGTATGCTTGCCAAAGTGATAATGGGAGGAGTGTTAAAAGTAAACCAAATAGATAAATTGGTTTGTGCTAAGCAGAAGCAGGAAATAAGTGAAATAAGCTGCAAATTGAGTCCTGAACAGCAGATAGCTAGCGATAAAATAATAAGCAGTTTGAATGAGTATTCAGTGACTTTGCTTGACGGTGAGACAGGATCTGGAAAAACCGAAGTTTATCTCTCTGTGATTGCACAATTGATTAAGGGTGACAGTAATATACATGTCATTCCAGCATTTGATGCACAACTGTACGAACTTTGTAACATAAGAGTAATTTTCACCAAAAAGGATGTCATCCCAGTGCCCAGACACTGGGATCCAGAAGACTTAACTTTAAATGAGTACACCAGGTGGTTGTATAATAAGAACTGGATTCCAGTGTCAGCTACTTGCATGACACCACCTACTGCGCAAATTACCTGCAAATTCCAGTGTTCGTACACTAAAGTGTCAGTTACTCTGATGACACCAGAATATATTGAAATGACATCAGGGGAAGGTAATGCGCAAGTGCTAATCCTCTTGCCTGAAATTGTTTTAACTTCACAATTGGTAAACCGTATTCATGGTCAGATATCAAAAAACTTAGTTGAATGGCACTCAAGGCTCACTCCAAAAACTCGCCGGAATAATTGGCTCAATATAGCAAGTGGAAATGCGCAGATAATTATTGGTGCACGGTCAGCGCTTTTTTTGCCTTATAAAAACCTAAAATTAATTATCATTGATGAAGAGCACGACTCATCTTTTAAACAAGAACAGGGAATTATATATAATGCTCGAGATATGGCGATAATCTTAGCCAAATTTGAAAATATTCCAATTATTTTATCATCAGCAACTCCACTGCTTGAAACGATTCATCATGTTAAAAGCGGGAATTACAATCATGTAAAGCTAACCAAGCGATTCGGTGGTGCAGAATTGCCACTCATTAAAGTAGTAGATATGAGGAACAACAAGCAATGGATCTCCTCTGAGCTTTTTGAAAGCATCAAACAAACCATAGAGAAAAAACAGCAGGTTATGCTCTTTTTAAACCGCCGAGGGTATGCACAACTGGCAGTTTGTAAAAAGTGTGGATATAAAATTTCCTGCTTAAATTGTGCTGTTTGGCTTACATATCACAAGAAAAAAAATGCTCTTTTGTGCCATCATTGCTCTTATCAATTAAAACTCCCAGAAAAATGCTCTGATTGCCATAGTGAACAGTCATTTTCCCTTTATGGTGTAGGAATTGAAAGGTTACTTGAAGAAATGGTGAAATTAATACCAAACGCAAAAACTGCGATGATAAGCAGCGATCAGAAGTCGGTTAGTAATGTCATTGACTTGATATTGAAAGAAGAGGTGAACATTATAATCGGCACACAAATAATTGCTAAGGGGCACAATTTTCCTAAATTAACTTTGGTTGGAGTAATAAATGCAGATTTGAGCCTCGAAAATTCTGATTTGAGAGCAGCGGAAAAGACGTATCAATTGTTGCACCAAGTTGCAGGCAGGTCAGGAAGATTCAATGAAAAAGGAATGGTAATAGTGCAAACCAATAACCCTGAAAGTTCAATAATAAAAGCATTGCTGCATCAAAAAAGGGACTCATTTTATGAATTTGAACTTAAGTCAAGACGTGAAGCCAAAATGCCACCATTTAGCAGGTTAATAGCGCTTATAATCTGTGGTAAGAATCAGATTGCAACACAAAAAGCAGCGAATGAAATAGTAAAATCTCTTCTCCGTCATCCAAGTAGCTCAACTACTTGTATCCAGGAAAAAAATGTAGGTGCAGACAAAAAGGAATTTGAAATTCTTGGCCCATCACCAGCAGCGATAAATTTTTTAAATAATAAGTATCGGTATAGGGTATTATTAAAAATACACAATAAGCATAGTCTATCCATACAAAAAAAGCTGAAATGTTGGATTGAAAATTGTAACCTAAATTCGAGTATTGCGGTGATAATAGATGTTGATCCTGTGAGTTTTTTTTAACGAGTTCCGTTAAGCTTTCTTGCCAATTACCACAACATTCTCACTGGGAAAAAAATAATCAGGTACAACCATATTTTTTGGTGCTGGCCCCCCAATTACTCGGCCTGATGTATCATAATATGAACCGTGGCAAGGACAGAACCAACCATTACCATCTCTTGTAGCGTGGTCAACCGGTACACACCCAAGATGTGTACATATTCCGATCATGATTAACCATTCGTCTTTTCCTTCACGTACTCTCTGTTCATCTGACTCAGGGTCCCTCAAGTTCTTTACATTCACAGCTCTTGCAACCTCAATTTCTTGCTTTGTGCGTCTACGAATGAATACTGGTTTACCTTGCCACTTTACTTTTACTCCGTGTCCTTCCTGGATTCCAGACAAATTCACCTCCACTGTGGAAGTTGCTAAAACTTCAGCAGAAGGATTCATAGACTTAACCAGTGGCCAAAGTCCACTTGCAGCTCCTATACCTGCCATAGCGCATGTAGTTAATGTTATAAAATCTCTCCTACTCTTATTTTTAGTAAGATCTTTAACGGGAGGTGTTTTTTTATCCTCTTTGTTTGCCAGTGGTTTTTTATTTTTAGTTAAATTTTTGTCCATTGATCTTTACTTAGCTATAAGTATATATTTTAATTTAAATACTGCGTATTAATCAACAAAAACTTGCGCTTTTTGTTTAACCTGTACTACAGTTGAGAAGAGATAGAGTTTTCAACTTCAGAAATACTATCTTCAGTGGAATCAGGATCTTCAATTTTCGCTACTGACACCACCTTTTCTCTACTCTCTGTTTTAAACAGAGTGACTCCTTGAGTGCTACGTCCTGCAATTCTGATATCATTTACTGAAATACGAATTAACTTTCCTTTATCTGTAATAAGCATGATATTATCACCCTGCTCAACTGGAAAACTAGCAACAACATTGCCGTTTCTGCTGGTAGTAAGAATATTGGTGATACCAACACCACCCCTGTTAGTTATTCTATACTCATACGCAGAAGTTCTTTTACCAAAGCCATTTTCAGTAATAGTTAATATAAACTCCTCATTCACTGCAAGTTTTAAGAATAATTCGTTATCTATTCCTAAATCATTCAAAGTCTTTTCCAATTTAGAATCAATGGAGTTATTAATTGCAATTCCCAGTCTTTTTGCAAGTGGAACTTTTAAGTAAAGTTCTTTTGTTTCTGTTGCTACACCTATCCCATTTAATATGGTCATGGATATCACGCTGTCATTCTTTGCAAGTTTGATACCTCTTACGCCATCTGAATTGCGACTTTTAAATTGACGCACATCACTTACAACAAATCTGATACTTTTGCCGAATCTTGTTGAAAGAAAAACATGATCAATTTCATTGCATACTTTAACTGATATTAACTTATCTCCTTCATCGAGCTTGATTGCTATTTTTCCATTGCTTGGAATATAGTGAAAATCCGCTAAAGAGTTGCGCCTTATGTTCCCATGAGCAGTAGCAAAAACTATGTTTTGATTTTCGCCATTTTCACTTGGTAATGGCATTATATTAGTTATAGTTTCACCATCGCTAAGCGGGAATATATTAACAAGTGCTCTTCCACGTGCAGTTGGCTCTGCAAGAGGTAACTTATAAACTTTTAATCTATAAACTCGACCAATGTTAGAAAAGAATAAAAAGCTAGTGTGGGTATTTCCAACAAATAATTTTGTGATTACATCCTCTTCTTTTAATCCTTGTCCTAGCTTTCCTTTTCCACCACGACGCTGAGTTCTATAATGAGAAAGCTTCACACGCTTGATATAACCATTCATAGTTACGGTTATCACCATATCCTCTTGTGGAATTAGATCTTCAGCTTCAATGTCCGTATCTGATTCCTCTATTGAAGTTTTTCGCGGCACAGCAAATCTGTTCTTTATTTCTTGTAGATTGTTTTTTATTTCTTTCATCAACTTCTCTCCTGAGCCAAGAAAAGCGATATATTCTTTTATCAGGTTGATCATTGAACTTAGCTCAGCTTCTAATTTGTCTTTTTCAAGGCCTGTTAAACGCTGCAATTTCATGTCAAGAATAGCTTTCGTTTGCAGCTCAGTTAATCTATACACTCCATCTTTCAAAAAGCTCGTGCTGTCTGAGATTAATCCAATAATTGTGTTTATCTCAGCTGAAGTTTTCCATTCTTTATTTAAAAGTTCTCTACTTGCTTCCGCAGGATCTTTTGCACCACGGATGATTTTTATCACTTCATCTATGCTGAGGACCGCAATGTAGAGCCCTATATATATATGAGCTTTTTCCCTCGTTTTTCTTAGACGAAATTCTGTTCTCCTGATTAATACTTCTTTTCTAAAATCAACAAAAGCAGCTATGATTTCTTTTAATGACATCAAAGCAGGCCTGTTGTTGTTGAGGACTAAAGTGTTAACACTAAAACTACTTCTTAGTGGAGTTAGTCCCAATATTTGATTAAGTATAAAACTTGCTTCAGCATTTCTTCTGAGGTCAATTACTACTCTAATACCAGACTTATCAGACTCATCCCTAATTTCTGTTATGCCATCAATTCTTTTTTCTTTTACAAGCTCACCTATCTTCTCAATTAATTTTACTTTATTTACCTGGTAAGGTATTTCATCAATCACTATTGCTTGCCTATCTTGTGGCAGGTCTTCCATGTGAGTCTTGCCTTGCACAACAATTGATCCACGACCCGTTGCAAATGCTGATCTTATTCCAGACCTTCCAAGAATCGTTCCCCCAGTTGGGAAATCCGGCCCTGGCATCACTTCAAGTAACTCATCCAAAGTAACTTCAGGATTATCTATATATAACATACAAGCATCTATTATTTCTCCAAGATTATGAGAAGGAATATTGGTTGCCATACCAACTGCAACACCACTTGCACCATTTACCAATAGGTTCGGAAACTCTGCAGGCAGCACAACAGGCTCTGTTTCATTTCCATCATAGTTTGGCCTAAAATCAACTGTATCTTCGTCAATATCATTTAGTAAAAAGTGTGACACCTTCTGAAGCCTTGCTTCTGTGTATCGCATTGAAGCTGGTGGATCTCCATCTATCGAACCAAAATTACCTTGCCCATCAATAAGTGGTAAAAGAAGAGAGAAATCTTGGGCCATTCTAACCAAGGAATCGTAAATAGCTGCATCACCATGTGGGTGATATTTCCCCATTACATCCCCTACTATACGAGCCGCCTTTTTATATGGCTTACCAGCATCGTATCCAGCCCTTGACATTGCATATAATATGCGCCTATGAACAGGTTTAAATCCATCCCGCACGTCAGGTATAGCCCGGCTTATGATAACGCTCATTGCGTAGGAGAGATAAGAATCTTCCAGCTCTTTTACTATTGAGATTGGTACTATATTATCCTGCATTTTTTATACTTTAATTGAAGTAATTAATAATACTAACATTCAGTTAAGCAAATGGGCAATGACAGACTTGAACTGCCGACCTCCTCGGTGTAAACGAGATGCTCTACCAGCTGAGCTAATTGCCCCTTTAGATGTAATTCTATAGCTCAATATTATTATTGTAAACAAAAATAGCGATAAATTAGATTTAGGTAAGCTATAAGCTTTTATGAAATCTTTGGGTGCGTGCTGTGGAGTTTTATAAATTTTAGTCTTGCTGTCACTTTGTATAAAGGTATTTTTTCACTCACATTTTTCGAAGTTGTAGCCATGTTCAACAACCTTAAGTAGAATATTGTAGCATTTTTAAAATCTGAAAGTTTATCTAGAATAACAGCTAAATTATAGGTATAAAAAATATTGTTTTCATCAAGGGAAATAGCAGTTATCATATACTCTTTACCTTTTACATAATCCTCCTTTTTCATATAAATCAGACCTAAATTTGCTAATAAAGGAGCATAATTTTTATGTATATCATACAATTTCAACATTTCACTCAACGCCAGATCAGGATCATATTGTGAGATTATCGTCAGAAAATTTTTTAATATGTAAGGGTTACTAGGGTGTTCTTTTAACAGTCTTGTGTAAATCTCTACAGCTTTTTTGTATTCTTTATTAGCGTAATAGATATTTCCCAATCCAATTAAAGCATTTTTATGATAAGGAAACTTTGTGATGATCTGATTAAGGAGAGAAATAGCTGTCTCATTATCTCCTAACTCAAAAGAATCTTTTGCTTTTTTTAAAGTAGAGTATATGTCAAAACTCTTGCCAGAATTCTGCGCAATTTTGATATTAAATTTGTTACTTTTTCTCTCAATAACATCAAGATCTTTATATTTTTTATCAGCTTTTATATGCTTGACAACACTATCAAAAGCCTTCTGTATCTCCGAATTTTCACTAGCATAGGTAACAGAAGACCTCCATAAAATCACAACGCAAATTAACATGCAGACAAACATAGATCCTAGTGTTGTGGCATTGGCTGCAGCGTGTAACCAGTAAACCTTATCTCTTTGAGCTATGCGTAACACATTACAAATTCATAAATGCTAAATTACCTATCTCATACAATAATAAAGATATTATTAATTAGCGATGCTGCGTAGAATGCACTTATCTTTTGTCTTCCATATTTCGCTTCATTAGACTTCTTGCATAATCCAAACTTAAGTAGAAAAAAGGCAAATAGTTCTAAGTTTACCGACACCGTCATTCAAGTAGCCCCTCCCTGCCATCTAAGCAGCCTTCTTCTCCTGTCATTCCAGCACCTTCTTCCTGTTATCTGAGTAGCTGACTACTTGGATCCAGAAAAAAGAATGGTGTCATGCAAGTAGCCCCTATGATGTCATTCCAGTGCTCCTTTCTCGTCATCCCAGTGCCTATTTCCTTGTCATCCCAGTGCCCAGACACTGGGATCTAGGAAACTTAACTCTACACCAAGTAAATGTACAATAAGAACTAGATTCCAGCGTCACGCGCTGGAATGACATCATAGGGGCTACTCGGATGACAAAAAAAGGAGCACTGGGATGACACCCTCCTGATAGACAATGTTCGTATATCTGTGGATTCATTCATGGTATCTCATCAGCTAACAAGTAGCGGGATGACGGTTGTCAGGCTAGCTGTCATGCAAGTAGCTGACTACTTGGATCTGGTAGACTCAAATCACAATGCCCGTAAAGCTGCGACCCTAGAGCTACTATCTCTCACCCACTGGAGATATTGCACGGTACTATCCACTTGGTCGTCGTGGCGGGTTTCTGGAAACATTAAAATCTCATACTCAAAATCGTTGAGCCATACTGCTTGGTGCGGCAGAAAAACCTTGCCAGACTCTATAATCGGAACAATTTGATAAAATCGAGTGAGTTTGTCATCATGTGGTACTATTTCGATAATGGGCAAATGACTGCTTGCCTTCAGATCTTGTATTAATTGCTGACCACTTGTTTTTGCTTCGATTAAAATTGCGTGTGGTGCCCATCTTGCGGCTAGTGACAGAACTTGCTCTTTAAGCTTTGGATACTCAAGCTTTGCGCGATATACATCAAGTAAATAGAATTTATTGCCCACTTTTGTCCAGGTGGTGCAGACGCTAAAGTTGCTAGTGTTGCTTGTTGAAACTGCAGTGTCCCAGCTCTGAGTGACATATGAGAGACTATCAGAAAAATTTCTATAGCGCTTCAGCCACTCTCGTTTAATTATACCACTTGAAAGTGGCAGAGGATTTTGTTGATATTGTGCAGCAAAAGCATAACTCCCAAGTTCAGCCTTTATCATCTCAACTTCTTCTTTTCCTCCATCGAGGAAATATAGCAACTGACCTTCTTCTCTTGAGTATAAAATCCTTGCAGGTGCAATGCGTGATGCTGGTTTATTATACAGCCACCCGATGCGCTCATTTATAGTTACTTGGATGACAGGAACAGGAGGCGCTGGTTTTTTGATTGAATAGATAATCTCCCTATTTTCAGCTATTATTGGTAAACAAATATGATGCCATATGTTTTTCGGTTTAGAGAGAAGGTGTCCGGTTAAGTCCTCCTGGTGTAGCCTGTGCATCACAAGAACGATGACTCCTTTTCTTCTGTTGTTGAGCCTGGTTACTAAAGTCTGGTCAAACCAGTTTGTAGCACGCTTTCTAAACGTTTCACTCAAAGCTTGAGCAGAACTGAGCGGATCGTCCACGATGATGAAATCTCCACCTTCACCGGTTAATGTTCCTCCAACTGATGTTGCAATTCTGTATCCTCTCTGCACTGTTTGAAATTTATATTTAGTATTCTGGTCTTTGGATAGTTCTACTTCTGGAAATAGCGCTCTATACCAACTAGACTGCATTACGCACCTGGTGTCGAGCGAGTGCTTTTCGCTGAGCAGCCGAGAGTAACTTGCAACTATTATTCTTGCAGTTGGCTGATTTCCCAGTATCCACGCGGGCCACGCAACACTCACGCACATGGACTTCATCGAACGCGGAGGCATATTGAATATTATTCGTTTCACTTCACCAGCGCTCGCTGCTTCTAGCCTATCTGCTATGACTTTTATGTACCGATAATTATTATACTCACACCCCGGCACTACCGTTTGAAAGCATAACTCAATGAATTTTAGAAAGTTCATGATATAATGTTGAAAGATGTCATCCAAGTAGCCCCTTTCTTGTCATCCGAGTAGCTTGACTACTTGGATCCAGAAGACTTAATTTCAACCAAGTGGCTGCATAATAAAGTCTGGATTCCAGTGCCAAGCACTGGAATGACATCCTCCCTTGTGGAAATTGCTCTCAAATCACAATGTTTGTACAGCTATGCAAACACAAAGGTGTCATCCAAGTAGCTGACACTGGGATCCAGGAAAAAGAATGGTGTCATTCCAGTGCTTGACACTGGAATCCAGCTTTTGATCGAAAATGTTGTATAGTACATAATCAATTTTTCTGGATCCCAGTGTCTGGGCACTGGGATGACGAGAAAGGAGCGCTGGAATGACAGCAGTCCTACGTCATACCGCCGCGGTATCTCTAGGCTCTGTGGACAAAATTTTAGAGAAGCCATACAAGAGCTCCAACAAAATTGAGAAAACCCATAAAAACCTCAGCAGTTTTATCAAATCTGGAAAAAATGCGCCTAAAATTTTTAATTTTACCAAAAAAACACTCAATCAAATGACGTTCTTTGTAGATATGCTCATCGTAATACCTTTGCACTTTTCGATTCCGTTTTGGCGGAATAACTACTGTACATCCCTTGTCTTCAAGACTTGTAACAAAGGCATTGCTATCGTAGCCCTTGTCAGCTACTACAGTAGAGTTATAGATACTTTCGGTCAACACTTGTGCCTGCGTAATTTCATTTCTTTGACCAGGAGTCAGAGTAAATTTAAGTGGATTTCCAAGTGCATCGACAAGCGCATGTATTTTAGTTGTAAAGCCACCTTTGCTCCTCCCTAAAGCTTCTTGATCCTTGGAGTTTTTTGTATATCCAGATGAACATGGATGGGCTCGGATGATCGTACCGTCGATTATAGCAACTTCTAAATCAGGCTCTTGTTTAGTATATTCAAGCAATTTTTTCCAGACATCTCTTTCACACCATCTTTTAAATCGCTTATGTATACTCCTGTAATTACCATAAGTTTTTGGTAAAAGTCTCCATTGGCAACCACTTCGCACTATGTACCACACTGCCTCTATGAATATTCTTAAACGTTTTTCATCTTTGCTGTGCATTCCTTTTACGCTTTTTATGAACTCTAAAATTTGTTTCCAATTTTCCTCTTTGATGTAATATTGCATATGGTAGTTTCTCCATTTTTTACCTATTAGGCTAAACTACCATCTTTTTCTCTCTTTTCATATTTTTTGTCCACAGAGCCTAGATCCCGCTAACACGTAGCGGGATGACGATTGTCGTTTAGCCATAAATATTAAGGAATTTACCAAATAAAAAAAAAGGCAAAAGAAACCCTAGTCATTGTCTATTTTCAGTATTGGCGTTTTTTAAGTCTTAAACGCTGCAATTTAGCTGCTTTTAAATGCAACTAACCTTAGCTATAAATGTTTAAGAAATTTACTAGGCAGAAAAAAAGGCAAAGAAAACCCGTGGTAGCTAGTTATTACACTCTCTATTTTAAAATTTGACGTTGGGTGATGTCTTGAACGCTTTATAAGCGCGTTTCAGCTTGTATAGGTAAAAACCTAGAAATTTGATAAAGACATACGGTGCACATAGTGCAAAGAATTAAACAATAGTACGCCAAATACAAGTTTTCTTGTCATTTTAATCTGCTGCAGAGATTGCGAAGTTAAATAAAATAGCTTCAGTTTTATGATAAGGGGGCTGGCGGAGTTTGTCAAGCAAGTTTTTGTTTATAACAGTTGTTGCCAAAAACTATACAAGAAGTCTTTTAAGATCAATCACTTATCTTCAAAGCTTGAATAAAAGCATTCTGTGGAATATTTACGTTCCCTATAGAATGCAACCTTTTTTTACCCTTCTTTTGCTTTTCAAGTAGTTTCATTCTTCGCGTTACATCTCCACCATAGAGTTTAGCTGTTACATCTTTTCTGTATGGGTTAATCGTTTCTCTGGCAATAATTTTTCCGCCCACTGCTGCTTGAATCGCGATTTTATATTGCTGACGTGGTATTAGATCCTTCAAGCGTGCGCATATTTCACGCCCCCTTTTTTCTGCTCTGCTTTTGTGAGCGATACAAGCCAGTGCATCTACGGGCTCTCCATTAATTAAAAAGCTTAATTTATCTATTTGACTTTCCTGATAACTGGAAATTTCCCAATCCAAACTTGCATATCCTTTGGAAATTGATTTTAGCCTATCGTAAAAATCAAAAACAACTTCAGACAGTGGTAATTTATATCTTAACAATGCTGTTGTTGTGTTACCAATGTAAGACAAATCTTCCTGTTCTCCCCTCCTTTCTTCACATAGAGATAGAATCTCTCCCAAGTATTGATCAGGAACCATTATGGTTGCGGTAATCCATGGTTCTTCCACAATTTCAATTTTCGTTGGATCTGGCATATCACTTGGGTTATGAATATTCAAAACTTCACCACCTCGTGTTGTAACCCTATATATAACACTCGGTGCAGTTGCTGTTAGGTCTAAATCAAATTCTCTCTCGAGCCTTTCTTGAATAACTTCAAGATGCAACATTCCCAAAAAACCACAACGAAATCCATAGCCTAGTGCATTTGAAGTTTCAGCTTCGAAGGTAAAACTTGCATCATTTAAATGTAACTTCTCTAGAGCTTCCCTTAAATATTTAAAATCATCCGTTTTGTGAGGGAAAATGCTACAAAATACCACAGGATGCACTTCTTTAAATCCAGGAAGTGCTTCACTACAAGGTCTCTTTTCCTCAGTGATAGTGTCCCCTACCTTGCAGTCTGCTACTTCCTTCATTGAAGCAGTGATAAAACCAACTTCACCCGCTGAAAGCTCTCTCGTCATAACTTTTTTAGGGGTGAAAATACCAATATTATCTATCTGATATGTAGCATTATTAGACATCATAACAATTCTCATGCCTTTTTTTAGCACTCCATTTTTAACTCGCACTAAAATTACCACTCCTAAGTAAGTGTCATACCAACTATCAACTAAAATTGCTTGCAGTGGAGCATTTACATCACCTTGAGGAGCTGGAAGTTTTGCTACTATTGCTTCCAGTACATCTTTTATTCCAAGTCCAGTTTTTGCTGATATTAAAACTGACTCACTTGCGTCAATACCAATTATTTCCTCAACCTGGAGTTTTACCTCTTCTGGATCTGCAGCAGGAAGATCAACTTTATTGAGCACAACTATTATTTCATGGTTGTTGTCAATAGCTTTATACACATTTGCAAGGGTTTGTGCTTCAACACCTTGACTGCTATCTACCACTAAAAGTGAACCTTCACACGCTGCTAGACTTCTGCTTACCTCGTAAGAAAAGTCAACGTGACCTGGGGTGTCCATGAGATTTAGGCAATATTGATTACCGTCGTTTGCCGTATAATTGAGTTTTACCGTCTGTGCCTTAATTGTAATCCCACGTTCGCGTTCTATATCCATTGAATCGAGTATTTGATTGGTCATTTCTCTTGCCTCAAGGCCGTTACATTCCTCTATTAAACGGTCAGCAAGCGTTGACTTACCGTGGTCTATATGCGCTATTATTGCAAAATTTCTTATGTTGTTCATTTATGGCTATTTTATTTAAGTAGAACCATTTTACATTTTAAGTGTTATCAGGGCAATCCTTTATTAAGAGACTATTTACTCCTTCAACATAGACGACACTTTTTTCGAGCAGGAAATCACTTTATTAACCATATAGTTTTCATGATTATTATCTATTTTAGGCAACTCATACAGATAATTTACCATCATTCCAGCCGACTGACTAATACCCTTTTCAGAAGTATCCGCCATCCAGTTTAGTTGTTTTATCGATGCACCATTGCTTAAATGGAAATGCGCCACCTGGTCATAAGCACTGCCATTATTGTTTTTCACTTTTAACAAGTAATGTGCACATAGCTTAAGCAAGCACTGTTTAACTCCACTTTCACATTCAACGTTAGTTTTTAATTGCTCTGCACTTTCTAAAATTTCTGCACTAGATTGTTTTATATTTAGTTTGCCCAATAAAGTGACATCTTGGTTTAGATTGTTTTTTAGCCATTTCGTAAAGCTAGGTATTGGAGAAAGAGTTGCGTATGTTTTTATACTTTTAAACTCTTGCGATAGCTTTTCTACAACCCTTTTGATCAAAAAATTACCAAGGCTGATTCCAGATAACCCTACTTGAGTATTTGATATTGAATAGAATATAGCAGTGCTCGCATTACTCGGATCATTTGAAGGTACCGACTCATCTAAAAGGTGTTGAATGCTATCTGCAATCTTATCCACCAATGCAACCTCTACAAAAATTAGAGGTTCGTTTGGTATCTTGTAATGAAAAAAAGCAAAACAGAGACGATCAGAGTCTAGTCTGTTTTTTAGGTCGCCCCAAGAGGAAATTTTATGCACAGCTTCATATTTTATAAGTTTTTCTAACAATGATGCAGGTGAATCCCAAGTGATTTGACGAAGATCAAGTAGATCAACATCAACCCAAGTATAGAGTATATTTTTTAATTCATTCTCTAGTGGATTCAAGCTTCTATATTGGTTCTTTAGCTTAAGCACATCAGAACGCATATCAACAATAAACTTAAGGCCTTCTGGTAGAGAAATAAATTGCTTCAATATTTTAGAACGCGGTGATTCAAGAATTTTTATTAAATCCTGTTCAAATTTATAGTTTAACTCGGGATCTTGATTTTCCTTGTACTCTTTTATTTTCTCATCTATTTCTTCTTTATGTAGACTAAATTTTTCTGCCAGGGTTTGCAGAAATTTTATTTTACCTTTCTCTGATAAGCTTAAGTACAAATTACCAAGAGATACAGCATTCTTACGTGCTGAAACCTCTCCTCCCTTTGGATTTAAGCACTCGTTCATCTTCAAGACTAAACTATCGATATCGCGACTGTTGCTTAAATCAGGACCGATGTTACCAATCCACGATCTTACAGCATCTGCCACTTCACCTAGTATTTTAAAAAAGCTTCTTACCGCTTTTTTGTCTTCAACTTTCACTATATCAGTTTTTACCAATGATTCTTTTGTCATAGATTTCCTTTATTATACATGGCTAATGCAATCCCTACGTCATACCGCTGCGATATCTCTAGATCCCGCTAACAAGCAGCGGGATGACGAATTTGTCGTTTGTCAAATCGTCCAAGTTATTTTAGCTACATATAGCTTAAGTTAAAGGAAAATTTTAGCTACATAGCAGGCACTATTACTGAATTATTAATAATTCAGTAATACAACAGACTTCTTGCACTACCTCCCAAGCCACAACTGTCATTCAGTAGAAACAAAAAAACTTGCTTGACAAACTCCGCCAGCCCCCTTATCATGAAACTGAAGCTATTTATTTATCTTCGCAATCTGCAGATTAAAACGACAAAGGGAACTTTGTATTTGGCGTAAATCATGCTTAATTTTTTGCACTATGTGCACCTCATGTCTTTATAAAACTTTTAGGTTTCTACCTATACAAGCAGAAACGCGCTTATAAAGCGTTCAAGACATCAAAAGACGTCAAATAGAACAAGGGAGAATTTGAATACTAGCCACCCTAGGGTTTCTTTGCCTTTTTTTTCTGCATAGTAAATTTCTTAATGTTTATAGCTAAACGACAACCGTCATCCCGCTACTTGTTAGCGGGATCTAGAGATACCGCGGCGGTATGACGAGGGAGAGCAGCGGTGGTATGACGTAGGACTGCTATCGTCCCGCTACTTGTTAGCGGGATCTAGAGATACCGCGGCGGTATGACGTAGGCTCTGTGGACAAAAAATATGAAAAGAGAGAAAAAGATGGTAGTTTAGCCTAATAGGTAAAAAATGGAGAAACTACCATATGCAATATTACATCAAAGAGGAAAATTGGAAACAAATTTTAGAGTTCATAAAAAGCGTAAAAGGAATGCACAGCAAAGATGAAAAACGTTTAAGAATATTCATAGAGGCAGTGTGGTACATAGTGCGAAGTGGTTGCCAATGGAGACTTTTACCAAAAACTTATGGTAATTACAGGAGTATACATAAGCGATTTAAAAGATGGTGTGAAAGAGATGTCTGGAAAAAATTGCTTGAATATACTAAACAAGAGCCTGATTTAGAAGTTGCTATAATCGACGGTACGATCATCCGAGCCCATCCATGTTCATCTGGATATACAAAAAACTCCAAGGATCAAGAAGCTTTAGGGAGGAGCAAAGGTGGCTTTACAACTAAAATACATGCGCTTGTCGATGCACTTGGAAATCCACTTAAATTTACTCTGACTCCTGGTCAAAGAAATGAAATTACGCAGGCACAAGTGTTGACCGAAAGTATCTATAACTCTACTGTAGTAGCTGACAAGGGCTACGATAGCAATGCCTTTGTTACAAGTCTTGAAGACAAGGGATGTACAGTAGTTATTCCGCCAAAACGGAATCGAAAAGTGCAAAGGTATTACGATGAGCATATCTACAAAGAACGTCATTTGATTGAGTGTTTTTTTGGTAAAATTAAAAATTTTAGGCGCATTTTTTCCAGATTTGATAAAACTGCTGAGGTTTTTATGGGTTTTCTCAATTTTGTTGGAGCTCTTGTATGGCTTCTCTAAAATTTTGTCCACAGAGCCTAGGACTGCTGTCATTCAAGTAGCTGAAACTGGAATGACACGTCATAAAGGAACCAGTGTCAGCTACTTGGATGATACCTTTTTTCTACTTAGTTTGGGTTATGCAAGAAGTCTATTTACTTCTTAACTTGACGCACATGATGTCTTGCAGCATCATCTACTGCTTCTAAATAAACCATCGCCAAACATATACCACTGTGTACTTCTATATATGCCTCATTGCTCAGGCTTCGATTAAAGCAAGAATTCTTTCCTGGAAAGGCAAGGTTGCTAAGATGCAGTTCCCATTTTAATCCTTTGGTTGATATTTGAGCTCTCGGTATACCAAGTAAAGATATTTTAGTATTTTTTGGCAAAGAAAAAAAATGGGTAATACCTTTTTGTAAAGTGTAACCTACCATGGGAGGTGAAGGTGTGTAAAAGATACTGCCCGTACTTAGAAAAATGTTAATATTCTGTAGTATGTGATCAATTGCTCCTCCAGTAATACCCGTTACTATTGATGGCAATAACTTTACTGTTTTTAAGTGAGCCATTGCTTTAGAAAAGTCGCAATAATCTTGATCAGGTAGATATATCGTATTCAAATTAGCACGTAAATCCAGATTTACGCTATCCAAATCTCCTACTACAAGATCAGGTTTTACGCCAATTGATAGAAGCTTGTTTGCTCCTCCATCTACAGCAATAATAGGTATATCTCGTTTAAAAAACGATGAGCTCGGTATTTTTCCATTTAGCACTACAATAGAACGATATTGTTGTTGTGTACTGCAGTGCAGCACATGATCATGGTGCAGGTTTTGCATCGTAGTAACATTTTTGAATAACTGATATTAGCAATTATACTAATTATTATCCAAACTAATCGTTGGTTGTGCATCTTGCTCAGAGATTAGGGCAACCAACAAATTATTTATCAATTGAACCTTTTGTTTGCCATCTAATTGTAAGCTTTTGTTTTTTTCAAAATGAGCTATTACTTCCTCGACAATTCCTATTGCATTTTGCACTATATGCCTTCTTGCCGAAGTGATAGCATGTGCTTGTTGACGCCTTAACATTGCTTGTGCAATCTCGGACGAATACGCCAAATGCGATATTCTTGCTTCTGTAATCTCAATTCCTGCAATATCTAATCTTTGTTGTAACATTGACCGCAATTCATCTGAAATTTTATCAGAATTTTTACGTAAAGATTCCTCATCGCTTTCGCTATCATACGGATAATTGCTTGCTAATTCTCTTATTACTGAGTCACTTTGTACAAAAACAAATTCGTGATAGTTGTTAACATTATAATACGCCTTTGCAGGGCTGTTTACTCTCCAAACAATTACTGCAGAAATCTCTATTGGACTTCCATTTGCATCATTCACTTTTATTTTTTCTGTGTTAATATTCTGAAATTTTAGGGAAACTATATATTTGCTTGAAAAGGGAAGCGTTATACATATTCCAGACTTAAAATAGGTTCCAATATAATGACCAAAAAACTCTATCACTCTTGCTTCATTAGGGTCATTAATAAAAAACCCTTGAAGAAAAGTCAAAATTGAAACGGCAGCAACTCCAAGTGCAATTGTGCTGTCATATGCCAAAAAAAGCAGCGATAAAATTAATCCTAGCGCTATTAGTACAGGAAAAGCCCGAATTTGACTCAAATTTCTATCGTTTATCGTATTCTTATCCATATTGTCTTTAAACTTCTTTTTCACTTGAACCCTCTCTGTTGATCGTTTTATTTATCTTATTTACAAATAGTTTAAACTCTCTTAATTCATGATCAGGCAATTTTACTTCAGTTTTATGCGCTATCGTAAGCGGATCGATGTGTTTGCCGTTATATATAACTTCGTAATGTAAATGGGGTCCTGTTGCAACACCAGTGCTACCAACATAGGCGATAACCTGCCCCTGCTTTACTTTAGAGCCTAACTTTATATCGCCACTAAATCTACTTACATGCGCGTAACAGGTTGAATATTCATTTTTGTGTTTTATTTTGATGTAATTTCCATAGCCACCATTCTTTCCTATATATTCTATCACACCCTCTGCAGCAGCGTATATGGGAGTGCCAAGTTTAGCTGCATAATCCACTCCTTTGTGAAAAGCAATTTTACCGCGAACAGGATGCTTTCTATTGCCAAATTTTGAGGATATGCGATAATCTCCATTTAAAGGATTTACAAAAATTTCGCCATTTTTTAAGCTTATTCCTTCTTTATTAAAATACCTTTCTTTGCCGTCTTGCGATTTATAATGATATAAACTAATAGCTTTCTTGTTTATTGTCAGTGAAGTATATAAAATTTTTTCTTCTGTCTTCTGATTATTAGGCAATCTCTCAAAAAGAACCTCCAATTTACTCTTCGGCACAATGTCTTTTTTAAAATCAACACCGAAATCTTTATATATGTTGATCAATTTTACCACTGTATTTGGCGCCAACCCTTCCGTGGCAAAAAAGGAAGATTTTATGGTGCTGGACATGAATAACAACTTTCCATCACTTTCTGTCATCAAAGCAACTTTTTTTTTCCTGATCCCATGCTGGAACAGCACTGCAAGATCTGTTGATGTTTCAGCGGTATATAACGGTAAGATAAAGAGCAGTATAAATATAATCAGCTTCATCATTTAAACAGCATCAACAAAAGTAAAATTACCTTCAACATACTGTACATCATCATTATCTTCTAGCTCTTCAACCAATGCAGATAATTTATCAATCAACTCTTTATCGCTAATTTCAATCAGATCTTTTGGCTGCCATGAAAGACGAGCAAGTTCTGGTTCTCCGAATTTTGCATAAAAGGCATCGCGTACTTTACCAAAATCTTTTATTTCACAAGTTATAACGTGTAATCCTTCTTTGTCATTTTCCTCAACATTCAATACTTCTAACTCGATCCCATAATTAAATAAATCATCAAAATTCACACCCTCTGCTTTATAGACAATTAAACCTACATGATCAAAAAGGTAACTAACACTTCCTGTTTCTCCCAAGTTTCCACCCTTGCGAGAAAATATATAACGTACCTCAGAAGCAGTACGGTTGCGGTTATTAGTCAAGGCATGGACAATGAGTGCAGTACCAGAAGGCCCATGACCTTCATATTGTATTTCCTCGTAATTTTCTCCAGCAACGTTACCAGTTGCATTTTTTATTGCTGTTTCTATTTTATCTTTTGGTAGATTTTCCTTGCGTGCAGCAAATATAGCAGAGCGAAGGCGCGGGTTGAGTTCGGGATCGGGCAGCCCTTGCTTTGCAGCAACTGTTATTTCTCTAATCAGCTTCGTAAATTTTTGAGAGCGCTTTGCATCCTGAGCGCCTTTCCGATGTTTTATATTTGAAAATTGTGAATGACCAGCCATATTCAAATAGTTAAAAACCTAATTATATATCAAAGCATAGAAAAAGCTAAAGCAAATTTTCAAGCCTCTGGCTTGGCATCTTGCAGGTTTTCTGCTAATAACATACTTTCATACTGCTCAGCTTCTAAGTCAAGGCCAAGAGCTGAATGGGCTGCTACTAAATAGTTAATAGACTTAGAAAAATATTTAGAATCTTTATAGCTTGCCATATTCTGGAAACGCTTAATTGCTGCTAAATATTCACCACGCCTCAGGTAAAATTTACCGATAGAGTACTCTTTTGTTGATATATGCTCTGTGATTAGCTTTGCTTTTTCCTTCATCTCGTCTACATATTCGCTGCCTGGAAAGAGATTAATGTACTCAGTGGCTAGCTCTAAAGTTTTATATGCAGTTTGCTGTCCAAGTTGCACTTTATTAATTTGCATGTAATAAGATAATACTCTTAAGTAGTATACATATGGTAAATCTTCACCATTTGAATAAACATATATATAATCATCCATATCACTTGCAGCACTTCTATAGTTACCCATATTATAGTGAGAAACCCCAGATAATAATTTCGCTTTCATTGCCCAATAAGACAAAGGATACAAATCCTCTATCTTATGAAATGCCCTAATAGCTTGTTTATATTTTTTCTGGTCAAAAAGTTCAACTGCTTCTTCATATAGTTCAGTTTCAGTTTTTTCAAGATCATTCGCATACGATTGTGTAAAGGAGCAAATTAGGAAAATAAAGCACGTGATTAAAGTCTTATACATAAGATTTTTTTCGATCAAAATAAAGTATAGACCTAAATATTACTTAAATAAATAAATTTCTTAGGTAATAGCCGGCCCTTCTGTGTTTGAGCCGCCATCTCCTATATTACCCACACCAGCACCTATTGAAACACCTTTTCCGCTCACTTCTATATTCTCTAGCTTTCTACTATAAGAACGTGCAATCAGTACACTTCCTGCTATTAAAAAGATCATACCTACCAAGCCTAAAGTAGGCCCAACAGCAGGATGTAAAGATGATGATAGTGCTATTAACATTATCCTTCTTATTAATAATATAGAAGAACCAGCAAGCATTAACTTAGCTGCAGACATATTGCTTGTCTTTTTTTCAGATTTCTCATCAAAGCCTTGCTCTTTTTCTACTTCAGAATTTTTACTTTTTTTGTACTCACAATAGCAAAAAGTGGCGCTTGCTACAAAGTAAAATAGACTAGAAAGTGAAAAAGCTACATCTCCTATTATTCCTTGCTCTAACGCTTGACTTACTATGCTAGCCACAATAACTAATGTAACTAAAGCAGCATCAGCATAGTTAAAGTAATCATCAACTGTATAAGGAATGTCTCCCATTTCTTTTTCTATTATTTCCCTATTTTCAATATTCTCCAATTCTCGTTCTTTTTATGCTATTTTTCTATTATTATAAATTAAATATAGCGTGCAAATAAGATATAAAGTTGTAAAGGGTAATATAGTATGACCTAATGCGCTGCTTATAAGGCCGAGTAATACCTGATCGCTACATGTTTTTTCCAGTTCAATTGCCATCAACAATGCAAATGGAATCATTGTCGCCAATGATACATATTTTCTATGTAGCTCTCTTTTTTTTAGTGTTAATAGTTCTTGTTCTAGCTTCTTCTTTTTTTCTGCTTCTCCTACTTTTAGCATTAATAACTCCTGTTCGAGCTCCTTCTTTTTTTTTGTTTCTTCTTCTTCAATCCCTAACCAAAAATCTTGAAAAAAATCTTCCATTTCAGGATTTTCTTTAATTCCTGGTTCTTTAGAACGAAACTTAGTCTCAAAGTCACCTGTAATGCTAGTCATATAAATCCTATTAACTAATATATT
Source organism: Wolbachia endosymbiont (group A) of Anoplius nigerrimus (assembly GCF_947251795.1). Classification (GTDB taxonomy): domain Bacteria; phylum Pseudomonadota; class Alphaproteobacteria; order Rickettsiales; family Anaplasmataceae; genus Wolbachia. The sequence continues at coordinate 992,504 of NZ_OX366385.1, forward strand.
ATACAGGATTTTAACTATTCAGTCAATATTATGAAAGTATTAACCACTTTTGTATATTAACTGTTTCTCAAGAAATTCAGTCAATCTGTTTGATGCCGGCTAGGATATAATTATAGCCTGACCACATAGTTATAATAGCTGCAACCCATAAACAAATCGCACCTGTATATTGAATCATATAATAATCGTTCATTATTAGCGCTACTACAGCAACCATCTGTAGAAATGTTTTAATTTTTCCAGCTTTGCTTACAGGTAGACTAACATTTGTAGCTATCAGAAACTCCCGTAAACCTGAAACTAATATCTCCCTACAGATAATGATAATCGATGGTACTATTGTAAAATCATTTATCTTCTGCTTATAAACTAGCATAATTATCGTTGAAACCACTATTAATTTATCAGCAATTGGATCAAATAGCTTGCCAAACTTTGATTGGACTTTCCACGCACGCGCCAGGTAACCATCAAAAAAATCCGTAATGCATGCAAATATAAAGATTGATATTGTTATCAGGCCTGCATATTTATTTTCTATATAAAAACTTAATATTATTGCTGGTATTGCAAGTGCACGAGAAATCGTAAGCAAATTAGGCACGTTTTTCTTAAGCATGTAATATCATCTTACGTAATAGGTAAACTTATACAGAAGTACAACAGAGTTCACAAGCTAATAGTTTACAATTGAACATTTATAAAAACTCCATATACTTAAAAATTACAAGCTTAAAATATAAGAATGAACGATGATTTAGATCATACCACAAAACAAGAGGCACTTAAGTATCACAGTAGAGGTGGTAACCCTGGTAAAATTTCAATCATGCCAACAAAACCTTTATCTACCCAGTATGATTTGTCACTTGCTTATTCTCCTGGCGTTGCAGCTCCGTGCCTTGAAATAGCTAAAAATCCTGAGGTTGTTTATGATTATACGACAAAAAGCAACTATGTTGCTGTCATTTCAAATGGCACTGCAGTGCTTGGGCTTGGTAATATCGGTCCTCTTGCTGCAAAACCTGTCATGGAAGGCAAAGCTGTTTTATTTAAGCGTTTTGCTGATATTGATGCAGTTGATATAGAAGTTGGTACAGAAAATATAGAAGATTTTATCAATGCAGTAAGGTACCTTGGGCCAAGTTGGGGGGGGATAAATTTAGAGGATATAAGATCTCCCGATTGTTTTATAATAGAGAAACGTCTGAATGAACTGATGGATATTCCAGTGTTCCATGATGACCAGCATGGAACTGCAGTGGTTGTTGCAGCTGGTATAGAAAATGCTCTTGATATTGTCGGAAAGAAATTAGAGGACGTTAAGATCATTATGAATGGTGCTGGAGCAGCCGGTATTGCATGTTTAGAAATACTAAAGTCCATGGGCGCTAAAAATATAGTGCTGTGTGATAAGCAAGGAGTAATATACAAAGGTAGAAACGAGGACATGAATGAGTGGAAGGAAAAATATGCAATTGATACTTCCGAACGTTCTCTACTTGATACAATAAAAGGCGCTGATGTATTCATCGGATTATCTGCAAAAGATGTGTTAAATGAAGAGATGTTAAAGAGTATGGGCAAAGACCCGATTATTTTCGCTCTCGCCAACCCCGATCCAGAAGTAAGGCCTGAGTTTGCAAAATCTGTGAGGCCAGATGCAATAATCGCAACTGGCAGGTCAGATTACAACAATCAAGTCAACAACGTAATGGGATTTCCTTATATATTCAGAGGAGCGCTTGATGTACATGCAACAACAATAAATGATGAGATGAAAATTGCAGCTGCAGATGCAATAGCAAGGCTTGCCCGTGAGCCAGTGTCTGACGAGATATCCGCAGCCTATGGCGGTCGTAAAATGAGCTATGGACGTGAATATATAATACCTACTCCATTTGACCCAAGATTAATTTCTATAGTATCTCCTGCTGTTGCAAAAGCCGCAGTTGATTCAGATATTGCAAGAAAGGCAATACAAGACTGGAGTAAATATGAAAATCAATTGAAATCTCGCCTTGCTAGTGCACTTAACACGCTGAATCTACTGTCTTCACAATATTAGTAACCATATAATCAATAATTCAATTGCACCCAGTCGTTTTAGATTTATAATGAAAGTATTGTAATTTAAAGCAAATCAATGACTATTGCAATTCACGAATTAGAAAGAATCATCAAACAATCGTTCCCCGACGCTGATATAAAAGTTCATGACCTTGCTGGAGATGATGATCATTATCATTTAAAAATAACCTCCCAGCACTTTCTTGGAAAGACAAAAATAGAACAGCATAAAATGGTATATAAAGCTCTGGAAGGTCAGTCTATACACGCCTTGCAACTGGAAACTAATACTTAAAAATAAGGTGAATTTATGAGCAATTTTGAACAAATAAAAAAAGATATAGCAGAAAATGATGTGGTGTTGTACATGAAAGGCACTTCTGATTTTCCTCAATGCGGATTCTCTGGACTCGTCGTGTCAATCCTAAAAAAATTGAACGTGAAGTTTAAGTATATTAACGTGTTGGAGAATGATGAAATACGTGAATCTATAAAAAAGTTTTCTGATTGGCCAACAATTCCACAATTATATATAAAGGAAGAGTTTATCGGTGGTTGCGACATCACTCGCGAGATGTACGAAAAAGGCGAACTGCAAAATTTATTGAAGGAAAAAAAAATTATTGAATAAGACTTCAAAACTCTTGCATAACCTAAAAAAAGGCAAAAGAAACCCCGTGGTGGTTAGTTATCTATATTTACTTCAAAATATTGGCTTTTTTTATTCTATAGCTAAAGTGACTTAGATTTACCGACAACCGTCATTCCGCTACGCGTTAGCGCCGCGGGTAGCTTAGCCAAGATCACAGTGCCCGTAAAGCTGCGACCCTAGAGCTACTATCTCTCACCCACTGGAGATATTGCACGGTACTATCCACTTGGTCGTCGTGGCGGGTTTCTGGAAACATTAAAATCTCATACTCAAAATCGTTGAGCCATACTGCTTGGTGCGGCAGAAAAACCTTGCCAGACTCTATAATCGGAACAATTTGATAAAATCGAGTGAGTTTGTCATCATGTGGTACTATTTCGATAATGGGCAAATGACTGCTTGCCTTCAGATCTTGTATTAATTGCTGACCACTTGTTTTTGCTTCGATTAAAATTGCGTGTGGTGCCCATCTTGCGGCTAGTGACAGAACTTGCTCTTTAAGCTTTGGATACTCAAGCTTTGCGCGATATACATCAAGTAAATAGAATTTATTGCCCACTTTTGTCCAGGTGGTGCAGACGCTAAAGTTGCTAGTGTTGCTTGTTGAAACTGCAGTGTCCCAGCTCTGAGTGACATATGAGAGACTATCAGAAAAATTTCTATAGCGCTTCAGCCACTCTCGTTTAATTATACCACTTGAAAGTGGCAGAGGATTTTGTTGATATTGTGCAGCAAAAGCATAACTCCCAAGTTCAGCCTTTATCATCTCAACTTCTTCTTTTCCTCCATCGAGGAAATATAGCAACTGACCTTCTTCTCTTGAGTATAAAATCCTTGCAGGTGCAATGCGTGATGCTGGTTTATTATACAGCCACCCGATGCGCTCATTTATAGTTACTTGGATGACAGGAACAGGAGGCGCTGGTTTTTTGATTGAATAGATAATCTCCCTATTTTCAGCTATTATTGGTAAACAAATATGATGCCATATGTTTTTCGGTTTAGAGAGAAGGTGTCCGGTTAAGTCCTCCTGGTGTAGCCTGTGCATCACAAGAACGATGACTCCTTTTCTTCTGTTGTTGAGCCTGGTTACTAAAGTCTGGTCAAACCAGTTTGTAGCACGCTTTCTAAACGTTTCACTCAAAGCTTGAGCAGAACTGAGCGGATCGTCCACGATGATGAAATCTCCACCTTCACCGGTTAATGTTCCTCCAACTGATGTTGCAATTCTGTATCCTCTCTGCACTGTTTGAAATTTATATTTAGTATTCTGGTCTTTGGATAGTTCTACTTCTGGAAATAGCGCTCTATACCAACTAGACTGCATTACGCACCTGGTGTCGAGCGAGTGCTTTTCGCTGAGCAGCCGAGAGTAACTTGCAACTATTATTCTTGCAGTTGGCTGATTTCCCAGTATCCACGCGGGCCACGCAACACTCACGCACATGGACTTCATCGAACGCGGAGGCATATTGAATATTATTCGTTTCACTTCACCAGCGCTCGCTGCTTCTAGCCTATCTGCTATGACTTTTATGTACCGATAATTATTATACTCACACCCCGGCACTACCGTTTGAAAGCATAACTCAATGAATTTTAGAAAGTTCATGATATAATGTTGAAAGATGTCATCCAAGTAGCCCCTTTCTTGTCATCCGAGTAGCTTGACTACTTGGATCCAGAAGACTTAATTTCAACCAAGTGGCTGCATAATAAAGTCTGGATTCCAGTGCCAAGCACTGGAATGACATCCTCCCTTGTGGAAATTGCTCTCAAATCACAATGTTTGTACAGCTATGCAAACACAAAGGTGTCATCCAAGTAGCTGACACTGGGATGGCTTTGTTGCATCGCACCTTATGCGGTAGTAATTTACGATAAATTCATGTAGCCATTTCGAATTTAGCCATACCAATGTCAGTAAATTGATTAAGCAAATAGCACTTAATGAGTAGTTCTTTTCCACGATTTACTTCGGACTTATTCCTAAAGCTGAATCCAAATATTTGCTTTAATCTTGAGAAAAACCCTTCAATGTGAGCTCTCTTTCCATAATTTACTTCTTCTTTCCACTTTTTTATGCAATCATATGACTTTATTAGTCTAACAGCAGCATTTCTATCATCCATGTAATCCAATTTTTGGTGCTCTGTTGCGTTGTTTTTCGGAAGAACTTTTGTCTTTATACCAAACTTGTTACATAATTCGTAAAGCTTATGCCTGTCATATGCTCTATCCGCATATAATACCTTTACAGCATGAACTTCTTCTAACAAATCGCAAGCTCCATAGTGATCTGAATAAACTCCGCTGCTGTATTTTGCAGCTATGGCTTTTTTGCTGTTTATATTCAACATTACGTGTAGTTTCTTTACTTGTTCATAGCTGCGATACTTTCTATTTTCGCTATTTTCCTTGCTGTGGCCAGGAGTGTTGTTATAAATGCTGATGCTTGTGCTATCTATAGCAATTTCGATATCTTCCATATTATCTTTATCAATTCTGCAATCATTTATCTTAATATTAAGTTTCTTAAACCTTCTTGAAGCCTGAGAATAGCTGATAACTTGCAAATTTTTCCCAATTTGCTCAAGGTATCCTGCTATAAATCCAACTGTTTGCCTCAAACCTATTCTGAATAGATGGGTTATTATATGTATCAAAATCACCACTTTATTGCTGTAAATATTGTTGCCACCCTGCATTTTTGGCCCAATTTCATACCAATTTTCTATGGCTTCGTTGATATAACGAAAAATATTTCCTCTTTTTTCTAGAAATTTGTTATATTCGTTTTGGTTACTGACTCTCATTTTTTGTGGCATATTTTTTCTTCAACAGTTGAATGGCTATTTTATAATGAATTTTGTCAGTAACTGCCAGATTTTTTCGGTTGCTATGCAACAAAGCCCACTGGGATCCAGGAAAAAGAATGGTGTCATTCCAGTGCTTGACACTGGAATCCAGCTTTTGATCGAAAATGTTGTATAGTACATAATCAATTTTTCTGGATCCCAGTGTCTGGGCACTGGGATGACGAGAAAGGAGCGCTGGAATGATAGCAGTCCTACGTCATACCGCCGCGGTATCTCTAGATCCCGCTAACACGTAGCGGGATGACGATTGTCGTTTAGCCATAAATATTAAGGAATTTACCAAATGAAAAAAAAGGCAAAAGAAACCCTAGTCATTGTCTATTTTCAGTATTGGCGTTTTTTAAGTCTTAAACGCTGCAATTTAGCTGCTTTTAAATGCAACTAACCTTAGCTATAAATGTTTAAGAAATTTACTAGGCAGAAAAAAAGGCAAAGAAAACCCGTGGTAGCTAGTTATTACACTCTCTATTTTAAAATTTGACGTTGGGTGATGTCTTGAACGCTTTATAAGCGCGTTTCAGCTTGTATAGGTAAAAACCTAGAAATTTGATAAAGACATACGGTGCACATAGTGCAAAGAATTAACCAATAGTACGCCAAATACAAGTTTTCTTGTCATTTTAATCTGCTGCAGAGATTGCGAAGTTAAATAAAATAGCTTCAGTTTCATGATAAGGGGGCTGGCGGAGTTTGTCAAGCAAGTTTTTGTTTATAACAGTTGTTGCCAAAAACTATACAAGAAGTCTATTGAGAAAGACTTAGGCTTCAACCTTATCACCAGGCTTAACAAATAGGTGGCCCAATACTATTAACTTTATGGGTTTACCTTCGTTATTTGCTACTATCCAAACCCCATCGCTCTCATGATCAACAATTTCTATTGGTACAAATATTACATAATTATTGTCGTCAACAATCTTTATTCCAAGAGCACCCTCGTCACTTAAGCTCAGGGCTGAAGAAGGAACTTTATATGTAAATCTTTCGCCTGAAGGTAGCCTTACGTTGGCAGTTAGTCCCTGCAAGGATATCATTTTATTATTAGTTACCTTTACTTCTACCCTATAAGACCCAGTTTTAGGCTCAGCAATTTTACTAATAAAACTTACTTCACCTGCCAATTCTTTTCCGTCCAGCAAATTAATTTGAGCTGTGCTGCCTAGCTCTATTTTATTTACTTCATTTTCCGAAACGTATAACACTACAAGAATTTGATCGAAATTAACCACGTCAGCTATTTTTTGCCCAGCATTAACAAAATCCCCTTCGTTTGCATTGATTTTATCAATATAACCATCTATAGGAGATTTGACTGCAGTATTTTCTAAATCCAATTCTAGCCTTTTTAGGTCAGCTTTTGCACTTTGTAACGCAGTAAAAGCTGCTTCTACTTGTATTTGTGCTCCATAACCTTTTTTATTCAGTTTGTGAGAGGAATCATACTCAATTTCACGCTGCTTTAATAAAGCTTTGGCTTTCTGAGCTTGCTCAATCCTGTCATAATCTTCTATCTTTAACACTACATCATCTCTTTTTACCTTTTCACCATCAGGTAAATAAATAGCAATAATCTTACCACTTATTTTTGAGACAAGGCTAGCTCTATGTAAGGGATTTACTGTACCAGAAAAATTTAAATATATAGTGCGGTTTTGCGGCGCACATTCTTGAGTTTTTACTGAAAAGCTACTAGTTGCATTATCACTATGAACCGCCTGATCTTTTTTTAAAAATGCACTGCTGATAAAAAACAGTAGAATAAAAGCAATACTAGAAATGATGATTACTTTATTTCTCATCTTTAAACAATAGAATTTGTTAACTAATTTTGTTAGAAACAACTGCATAAATTTTCGAATCAGAAATGTAAGTATAATACATGCACCATCGTCACTCCATAAATAATTTTATATGAGAACAAACACAAGATTTTTCTACAATAAGTAAGTTTTTTATTGCTAAGAGGCAGTATAAATTCCGTTAAAAAGCAGCAGAATGACAAACAACCTAAAAATAATTAACTGTAGCAGCCTACTTTTCAATAAACTCCATTTGCATTTCTTGTATATTACTTTCTATTTGCTTTATTTGTTCTATCAACCTTTCTTCTAAGTCAAGATTACCGCTCAGCCTCGCTTCGGTTCTTTCTTTTCGTAATGCATTTAATTCTTTTAGTAACACTATATTATTCCACACAATTTCTGCAGATTTTCTCTCGTTCAGTTGGCTATTTAGTACACTAGTTTTTTCAAATACATACTTTATAACGTCAAACTGTTTCAATTCTTGTAACAAAGCCTCTTTACCAAGTTTGCTTTTGTTACTTATTACATCAATTACACGCTGTTGTAATCTTTTCATCTCATTAGTAAATTCAAAATGAGAAAATTGCTCAAAAAATATAGGACGGTTCAAGATTTCAGGAAATTCTACGGCTATACGCAAAATTATGGCCTGATTTTGCTCTGCTTCAATTAGCTCTGGAGATTTGTTATGAAGATACTCACCTTTTGTTGCTCTAATTTTACTATTAAAAATCTGTTTTTTGAAGCTACTTCTTAGTTCACTAGCATTATTGTAAAAATAATCTCTATAATACCGTCTAATACTGCTGTTGCTAATAGTATTTACATATTCCATGAACCTGTGCTCAAGAATTGAATATTTTTCTGGAGCAAGTTTTTCGTAGCTTTGCAGACTATTATTGACTATGTGATGCCATAAATATTCAGAATGCAGTTTTGTTGAATGGTCAAGAGCAGTCAACACGTCTTCTTTCTTGTATGCCAGTTCGTTACATATATCGTATGGATCTTTATTACTTGGCAAAGTCACAAACTTTAACGTGTATCCAGGCTCTAATATTGGCAGAGCAAGTTCTGCAACTCGGGTAGCAGCATGACGTCCAGCACTATCGCCATCCATACAGATGGAGATTTCTTTAGCAAATTTCCATAGATTTTTTATCTGTTCTGCAGAAATTGCAGTACCAAGCGGAGCAACTGTATTGCTAATTTCCGCTTGATGTAGTGCTATCACGTCCATATATCCTTCAACAACAAATATGTGCTGTTTTTTACGTATTTCGCTTAAAGCAAAGTTTAATCCGTATAAATTCTCTCTCTTCTTGAAGAGCTGACTCTCTGGGCTATTTAAATATTTCGGCTGTTGCTCAGAACTTAGCGCACGTCCGCCAAAACCAATAACTCTCCCTGCAATGCTCTGTATAGGAAATATCAGCCGGTCATAAAAATAATCACGAAAATTTTTGTTTACTAATCCAATATCAATTAAAATTTTGTCTTCAATACCTGAAGAGTTTAAATACTCTTTCAAACCAGAGCTTGGTGCATAACCTATCTTAAATTTATCTATGATTTTAGGTAAAATCTTACGCTGCTTTAAATAATCTACAACACCTTGATTTTTTTGTGCAAACCAATTTGCAGCTAAATCAAGCGCTAAAAATAGTTTATTGTCCTCTTTTGTAATACTAAGACTTTTGGGCAGTTCAACACCTGTAACCGATGCTAATCTTTCCAATGCTTCTTTAAAGCTTAATCCTTCAGTTTGTGAAATAAATTCAAATACGTCACCACTAGCTAAGCAACCAAAACAGTAATACAATCCTTTAGTATTACTTACCGAAAAAGATGGGGTTTTTTCGTTATGAAATGGACAGAGCCCAACAAAACTATCTCCTCTTTTTATTAATCTGACTTTTTTACCTACTATGTCGGATAATAATAATTTTGATTTTATAATATCTATATGATCCATCTTGTTAAATTAGTAGCAGGATAAAAATTATATAGAATTTATACACATCTGACTCGAAATTTATTTCAAGGCTCGCAAAAAATCAGGACAGCTTGACAAAGAACCCAAAATAAATTACTCAAGAATCATGAATATAATTAAAGAAGGTTGATTTAAAGTAGGTACAGTAAATAGTTTTCTTGGATAGCTACTTAGATGACAAAAGAAGGGCATTTGAGAATGGAGAGGAACTATAGCTCCATAAGGTGTCATGCAAGTAGCTGACACTGGCATCCAGGAATTTTGATTGGACACTGAGCTGGTGAGCATAAAAGTAGCTCTTTTATGCTAAAATGAACGTCTTTGACGAGATTGCATGGATCCCAGTGTCTGGGCACTGGGATGACACCCCTCCTTGGTGGACTCAAATCGCAACGTTCGTACAGTTGTGTACTTGACACTGTAATCTATTCAATTTATTAAATCTTATCTGCTTTAATTATATCATTTAATTAGTATAAAATTAATTATTTATATGTCAGATGTAGTATCAATTGCCTCAGATCATGCTGGTTATGAATTAAAATCAGAAATAAAACCTTACCTGGAAGCCCTAGGTTACAGAGTAGTAGATCAAGGCTGCACTGCTAAGCAAAAGTGTGTAGATTACCCAGACTATGCTGTTAAAGTTGTAGAAGATATAACAAGCAAAAAAGCAAATTATGGGATATTAATTTGTGGTACAGGTTTGGGCATGAGTACTGTGGCAAATCGTTTTGAAGGAATCTACGCTGCTTTATGTAACAGTGTTGAGATCGCAAAATTAGCTCGCGAGCATGGCAACGCAAATGTACTGTGTCTTGGTGCAGGGTTTACTGCGAGTGGATTAGCAAAAGACATAGTCAAACAATTCCTCGAAACAGAATTTTCAAAAGAAAGCAGACATAAAAAACGCCTTGATAAACTCAGTAATATAACCTCTAAGAAAAAAAAAACAAAAACTTATAACGAAGATGAAATATCAAAATTCGCTAAAATGGCAGGCCAGTGGTGGGATGAGAACGGCAAATTCAAACCATTACACATGATGAATCCTATTAGAGTATCTTACATTACTGAGAAAATAAAAGAGTTAAAAAAATGCGATTTAAAAGAATTATCATTGCTTGATGTTGGATGTGGTGGTGGCATTTTGTCAGAGTCAATGGCACGCGTTGGCATTAACGTTGTGGGAATAGACGTATGTGAAGAGAACATAAAAGTGGCACAATCACATGCGAAAAAAGTAGGGCTTAATATAGAATATATGCACACCAGCATTGAAGAGCTAAGCAATGACAAGAAGTACGACGTGGTTCTGTTGATGGAAGTAGTTGAACATGTGGATAATTTAGAGCTTTTCATGAAGAAAGCAATAGAGCTGCTAAAACCGGAGGGGTTAATCTTTATATCCACAATAAATAGAACTATCAAATCCTTCTGCCTTGCAATAATTGGTGCAGAGTACATATTAAATTGGCTGCCAAAAGGTACGCATAACTGGAATAAATTTCTCAAGCCGTCAGAAATTGCAAATCACTTAAGAGAAAATAATGTAACGCTGCAAAACATGGCTGGCATGGAGTACAACGTAATAAAGCGTGAGTGGAATCTAACTAAAGGTGTGGATGTTAATTATATACTTTGTGGAAATATTGTAGTTTGAGACGGTTCTAATATCATCCCAGTGCCCTCTCTTGTCATTCCAGTGCCTCCTTCTCCTGTCATTCCAGTGCTTCTTTTTTGTCATCCCAGTGCCCAGACACTGGGATCCAGCTTCTTTTTTTCTAGATTCCAGACTGGAATGACACCTCTCTTGGGCTCTTTTAGCCATGTCATCCAAGTAGCCCCTTTTTTTGTCATCCGAGTAGCTGACACTGGGATGGCTTTGTTGCATCGCTACTTATGAAAGGCTAACTATAGTTAGAATTATAAGCAACCTATTGAAAATCTTGTTTTTTTGCAATCAATCTGATCAAATTTAAGAATAGTAATTTATTATTTATATTAATAAATTTAATTCTATTGAAAATAGCTAAAGCATTGAAATTCTTGAATTTTAGCCAGATTAGTGAGTGGTAGTGAAATTTCTTTTACTCAAATTTAGGCTCTGTGGACAAAATTTTAGAGAAGCCATACAAGAGCTCCAACAAAATTGAGAAAACCCATAAAAACCTCAGCAGTTTTATCAAATCTGGAAAAAATGCGCCTAAAATTTTTAATTTTACCAAAAAAACACTCAATCAAATGACGTTCTTTGTAGATATGCTCATCGTAATACCTTTGCACTTTTCGATTCCGTTTTGGCGGAATAACTACTGTACATCCCTTGTCTTCAAGACTTGTAACAAAGGCATTGCTATCGTAGCCCTTGTCAGCTACTACAGTAGAGTTATAGATACTTTCGGTCAACACTTGTGCCTGCGTAATTTCATTTCTTTGACCAGGAGTCAGAGTAAATTTAAGTGGATTTCCAAGTGCATCGACAAGCGCATGTATTTTAGTTGTAAAGCCACCTTTGCTCCTCCCTAAAGCTTCTTGATCCTTGGAGTTTTTTGTATATCCAGATGAACATGGATGGGCTCGGATGATCGTACCGTCGATTATAGCAACTTCTAAATCAGGCTCTTGTTTAGTATATTCAAGCAATTTTTTCCAGACATCTCTTTCACACCATCTTTTAAATCGCTTATGTATACTCCTGTAATTACCATAAGTTTTTGGTAAAAGTCTCCATTGGCAACCACTTCGCACTATGTACCACACTGCCTCTATGAATATTCTTAAACGTTTTTCATCTTTGCTGTGCATTCCTTTTACGCTTTTTATGAACTCTAAAATTTGTTTCCAATTTTCCTCTTTGATGTAATATTGCATATGGTAGTTTCTCCATTTTTTACCTATTAGGCTAAACTACCATCTTTTTCTCTCTTTTCATATTTTTTGTCCACAGAGCCTAGAAGCCCATCTCTTGCTAATTCCTTACTGCTTTTTCCCTTAGCAACCCATTTATAATAACCACCAGCAGATATGTCTAAAACCCTACATAGTTCCTGTATTTTATAGCAATTTCTATATAAAAGAATACTTTACTCTTTTTATTTGGCCAGGGTTTTTTTTAATGTCTCTTTCTCTTGTTACTCTTGCTAGTTCTTTTTTTAGATCAAATCTTTCTTTGTCATAAGGAGCCTTTGCCTGGAAATGCGTATGCTTCTGACATTTTTCCATCATATTTTCTTACCCATTTACTTAACATACTGCCATCTATACCTAGATCTTTTGCTATTTTTGTACTTCTGTTTCTTTAACCAGCTTAACAGCTTCTAATTTGAATTCTGCTGTATATTCCCTTCTATTTGCCATATTTTGAAAAAACGTTTTATTTTACTCCAAAAACGTCTTAACTTTCTCTCTACTTTTTCTGGGTAAGGTCACCAGACACTTATGCAGCTGTGCATAGAATGACAGAAGAGACTTGCGTTAGATATTGTTTATTTACTTTCGATCTTTTCTATCAATTTTTTAACTAAGCCTCTTAGCTTTTTACTGGATTCATCAAGCTCTTGAATCTGCGAGCTATGCTCTTTCATTAGTTCCTTATAGTTACCTCTTATGTAGTCAATCATTTCCTTCATCTGAGCAATCATCTTGTTAACATCCATACTACCCAAATCAGGTACCATGCCAGGCATAGCCCCTTCTAACATACCGCCAGCCATAAGCTGCTGAGACATTTGCATAAATGGTTTTAAAGTCTGATTAAGCAATTCAGGATCCTTGGCTAATTTTTCTATTTGCTCTTTGCAAGTATCCATATACTGCTTCATAAATTCATCTTCTTGCCCTTTATCTATCATAATTATAACCTACCTAAAAATACGTGTCCTCTATTATATATCGTTTTTAAATTAAAAACAATACACAAAATACCTATTGGTAACCCTGTTAATACTTTATTAAACAACAAACAATTTGTTTATAGAGGATCACATACTTTCTTTAACCATTCCTTATCTTTTACGCTATTTTCTAAGTTTTCATAGACAAATTGATGATAGCTATTTATCCACTCAACTTCATCTTTAGTAAGCATTTGCACATCTATTAGCCTTCTATCATATGGAATGAAGGTCAGTTGTTTGAAATGTAAAAAGCTATTTTCTTGTCTGTCGACATACATCAGATTTTCAATTCTTATTCCATACTCTCCCGGAATGTAATAACCAGGTTCGTTGGAAAGTATCATTCCTGGCGTGAGTTTCACTTTATTGCCCTTTGATATTGCTTGTGGTCCTTCGTGTACTGATAGGTAGCTTCCTACTCCATGCCCTGTACCATGCATATAGTCCATTCCAAATTTCCATAAATGCGTACGTGCCAATATATCCAATTCTCCACCAGTAGTGCCAGAAGGAAAGATGACACTTGCTATAGCAATGTGAGCTTTCAACACTATTGTATAGTGGGTTATTTGCTCATTGGTCGGATTACCAACCACTACAGTTCTTGTCACATCAGTTGTGCCATTAAGGTATTGGCCACCAGAGTCAATCAAATATAGTCCACTTTTCTGAATTACCTTATTCGTCTTACTGCTTGCATGATAGTGAATTATTGCACCATTTTCATTAAATGCGGAAATTGTTGGAAAACTTGGTTGCTTAAACAAATCCTGCTCTTTTCTGTGTTCTAAAATCCTTTCTTCAGCTTTGAGCTCAGTGATTCCATTGCCAACATTATTTTCAAGCCAATATAGAAAATTTGTAACTGCCACTCCATCTTTAATGTGTGCATTTATAGCCCCAGCTATTTCAGTTTGGTTTTTTACTGCTTTATAAATTAGACAAGGATCTTCTCTTTCAGCTACCTGCTTGTTTTCTACTAGACCTTTTTCATTACTTCTTGTCATCCCAGTGCTTGACACTGGGATCCATACTTTTTTATTTCTGGATTCCAGCGTCACGCGCTGGAATGACACCGAAGCTGATTTTTCTCTCAAATAATGGTTATGCAAGGGATCTATTGCATTCATAATACTCATTGGAGTTGTGCTTGGATCTATAACTATTGAATTTAGCTTACACAGCGAATTTTCTAGCTCACTAATATCAAAAACATTTACATGACTACCCAAATTTGCTTCTATAGTTGAATGTTCTTTATCTTGAATAAACAAATCAACATTACCGCTTTTATACAATATAGCACGGCCCAATATACATGGAGTATATTGGGCATTTTCATTTCTTAAATTTAATAACCATGAAATTGAATTTGGATCAGTTAAAAGCACTGCTTCAGCTTTTTTATCTATGCTTTTAGCGACTTTTTCACATTTATTCTTGCTACTTTCACCAGCATATTTAATAGAATGTAAAACCACTGCTTGTTTTCGATAGTCACTTTTTTTTTCCAGCTAAACAGGGTATTAATTTACAGATATTCTCATACTTTCTTATATCTTCTATGATAAAATATTGCAAATAGTAACCTAGTGAGGCAGTCGATGTTAAGTTTGCTTTTATCCATTCGCGTGGATCCTCTTCTTGTATATTATATACTTGAAAATTGCCCCGATCGAGTTGATTGCGAGCTTGTGTGATATAGCGTCCATCCGTAAAAAATGGACATCTGTTGCTTTTTGTAACAATAAGTAGCCCATTTGTTCCTGTGAAGCCACACAGCTTTGTTAGCTCCTCTGAATACTCATTTAAATATTCATCTTTAGTATGCAACATAAATGCGTCAACATTTGTTTCACACATAAAAGAACGAAATTCTTCGATTTTTGACATGGAATACCTCACGCAAAACTAGCAGCTACTTTCGTTTTCTTATTCCTAAGGTACACTAATATGCTCACTATCGCTGCGGGAGTGATGCCTTGTATTTGCTTTGCAATGCCAATCGTCGCTGGTTTTATCGTCTGCAACTTTTCTATTACCTCACTTGACAGGCCTTTAACTTGTGAATAGTTAAAATCAATTGGAATTTGAGTGTTAATCTCCTCTCGTAGAAACTTCATATCTGCTTCTTGTCTTACTAGGTAAGGCTTGTATTTTGCTTCAATTGCAACTGCTTCGCGCACTTCATTTTTAGTTGTATTATACATTTTGGTATTATTCAGGCACGCAATGCTGTTTAACTCCGACCATATTTCTTGTAATTTATTCCAGTCGATGTTTGGATAGCTGAGTAAATCTAGTGTCGTTTTTCTTATCCCATCATAAGATATTTTAATACCATAAGACCTAAGCTGCTCAGGAGTAATTGTCAGACTCCCTAACTTCTCTTCAAGCTGCTTAATGGATTTAAGTTTATTCTGTAAAACAGAGTATCTCTCATGCGAAACAAGGGAAATATCATAACCTTTTTGTGTTAATCTTCTATCCGCATTGTCTGACCTGATAGCTAGCCTATATTCTGCACGTGAGGTAAATAATCTGTAAGGCTCGATCACCCCTTTGGTGACCAAATCATCTATCATTACGCCAATATACGAATCTGTGCGGTGAAGAACAAAACTCTCTTTTTTTTCAGATACAGAGAGTGCTGCGTTAATTCCAGTGATAATTCCTTGCCCTGCTGCTTCTTCATATCCAGTGGTGCCATTGATTTGGCCAGCAAAATATAGACCTTTAATTTTCTTAGTTTCAAGAGTATGGCTTAGTTCTCGTGGATCAATATAGTCATACTCAACTGCATATCCAGACCTCAATATTTCTGCGTTTTCAAGTCCTTTGATACTCTTTATCATTTCATTTTGCACTTCAACAGGCAATGAATTTGAAATTCCGTTTGGGTATACAGTATCATCATCCAGCCCTTCTGGTTCTAAAAATATTTGGTGACTACTTTTTTCTGCAAATTTATTAACTTTAACTTCAATGGATGGGCAGTATCTTGGTGCAACAATGTCATCCAAATACGAAGAAGCTGACCTATGAAGATTTTCTCTAATTATTTTATGCGTATTTTCATTAGTATGGGTAATAAAGCATGATACCTGAGGTTGGTTAATTTTTTCTGTGAGATAAGAAAACGGCACAGGTGGGTTATCACCCACTTGTTCTTGCAATATTGACCAGTTTATAGTATTACGATCAAGCCTTGGTGGAGTTCCGGTACGCAGTCTACCTAATCTAAAATCATACTTCTTCAACGTATTTGCAAGTTCTACTGCAGACTTATCCCCCATTCTTCCTGAAGGAGTTGTTTGCTCTCCTATATGAATCACACCCCGCAGAAAGGTCCCTGTAGTTAGAATGACTTTACTTGTTGGTATACGTTCACCTGAACTTATTATTACAGCTTTAATGCACGGTTTTCCATTGCCATTACTTTCTATAAGAAAATTGTCAACTGACTCTTCTTTTACCGTCAAATTGTTATAATTTAGAATAATTTCCTGTATTGCCTGCTTATATAATTTTCGGTCTGCCTGTGCACGCGGGCCCCATACTGCTGCACCTCTGCTGCTATTTAAAATGACTGAGTGTATGCTTGCTTGATCGATTGCTCTTCCCATTATTCCATCAAGAGCGTCAACTTCCCTGACTACAACACCCTTTGCAACTCCTCCAATTGCTGGATTGCAGGACATTTCTCCTATAGTTGAAATTTTATGAGTTATAAGCAGCGTGTTTGCACCAAGGCGAGCTGCCGCAGCAGCAGCTTCGCACCCTGCATGACCACCACCTACTACTACTACGTCATATTTATGCATGCTTTTTAAGTAATCCGTACCCTACTAATATTCCGACTATTAGCGGTTAATGTCAAATCTTGTTATTCCAGCATTGTGCAATAAAACAACAACTTGATTAGTTTAAACTTCCTTCTCTTTTGAAGAAAAACACTCAACTATAAGAGAAATAATATATTCATTCACTCTTTCAGCAGCAGATATTATAGCCGCGGTTACAAGTAACCCTGCTATCGGCGCTATTACTCCTATTGTTGCACCTGCTAAAACTGCACCACGCATTCCACTAGGAAAAATAGCAGTTGCGGCTGCAGCAAGTGCAACTCCAATTGCAGCACCTACAGCTGTGGAAATACCAGAGTAAATTAGTGCCTTTTTATCAAATTCCTCAATAGAATCTCCCTTGTAAAGTGTATATAGCAATTCTCCTACGACCACAGCCGTAAACAATGCTGGAAACATAGAACCAATAATCCCACCTACTACTAAAGGTGATGAAGTTGTAACCCTCAATCCATAAACTGCAAATATTACCATTATTGGTGGTACATAATTAAATATTACACGTGCTTTATCATCGTGACCCATACAACCCTTCAATTAATAATAACAATTTTTACCTTCCTTTCATTATTATTATAATGAGACTGGCTGAATAAACAAAGTAATTTTTTATGAAATGGCCTTGGAAAAAAGAGCGGGAGAAGGGCCTCAACTTACAACACAACTATTGTCAAATTTGATGACACCTTTTTGTTCATTAACTGCAGTAACAAATTCAAGTTTTCCGATATCAATGCCAATAAAATTTTGATAAGATGTAACCATAAAGAACCTCGAGAGTTTAAGTTAAAATTTAAGATTGTAAACGGGTGCATATATATGTCCCAAACAACTATTCAAACGTCTCGAAGGATAGGCTTGAGTACCTTGATATCTACGTATGTTATAATACTACCGTCTTATGGTCGCTCAAGCCTGGCGATAACCACATTTTTATAGAGTTATCTTCTTTCTTGCTTCTTTTTATATCACATTTCCAACTTACAACCGTGAATAAATCACGGTATGACGGTTCGCGGCGGTATGACGTAGGGAAACCTTTCTTGGGTTAGCTATAGAAACTCTCATCGCTGCCTTTTTGTTAACAGTGGTATTAGACTTCAAGTTACTGCAAAAAATGTTTTAAAACATAATTGACTTTGCCTAGTTAATACTCCAAATTATAAAAAAACAGATAGTTCTATGACGACAAATCTATTACAAGGCAAAAAGGGATTAATAACTGGAATAATAAATAAGAGATCGATAGCATGCGGTATAGCAAAAGTTCTCTCAGAGCACGGGGCAGAACTTGCAATCACCTACCAGAACGAAATAATAAAAGAAAAACTATCACCAATAGCAGATGAATTAAATGTGGAGCTAATATTACACTGTGACGTTTCAAATGAAAAAATCGTAGATAACGCTTTTGAAATAATAGAGAAAAAATGGGGTACTCTTGACTTTTTGGTGCATGCAATAGCATTCTCCGATAAAAATGAGTTAGATGGTAAATATGTCAATACTTCACTGAATAACTTCCTCAATGCAATGCATATATCGTGCTATTCTTTCACTGCTTTAGCGCAAAGAGCTGAAAAAATGATGTCAGGTGGTGGTAGTTTACTTACTTTATCTTATTATGGCGCTGAAAAAGTTATGCCAAATTATAACGTTATGGGTTTATGTAAAGCAGCACTTGAAGCAAGTGTAAAATATATAGCATGTGATCTTGGACCACAAAATATCAGAGTAAATGCAATTTCCGCTGGTCCAATCAGAACTTTAGCATCTTCTGGAATAAGCGATTTTCACTTCATATCGGAATGGAATAGAAATAATTCTCCGCTCAGACGCAATGTTACAATAGAGGATGTTGGCAAGGCAGCGTTATACTTATTAAGCGACTTAAGTAGTGGCACTACTGGAGAAATTTTGCACGTTGATTCAGGATATAACGTTGTGGGAATGAAGGTAGTTGACTAACAAAGCACTAGTTCCTTCGGGTTCATACACAACTCTATCAGAAGTTTTGTGACTGTGATTGCAGAAAACATCGAACATAAAATTCCTATTGATAGAGTGACAGAAAAGCCTCTAATTGCTCCACTGCCAATAATGAACATTATTCCTGCAGCAATGAGTGTTGTGATATTTGAATCCAGTATTGTCTTTATAGCGTTTTTAAACCCTTCTTCAATAGCACGTTCCACTCTCTTGCCAGATTTGATTTCCTCGCGAATTCGCTCAAATATTAAAACATTTGCATCCACCGCCATACCGACAGTGAGTGCGATACCGGCAATTCCAGGTAAAGTTAGAGTTGCTTCAAGCAGAGTGAGAATTGATAATATAAGAATTACATTAGAAAAAAGCGCAACAGAAGCTAATATACCTAATTTGCCGTAAGTGATGATTATAAATAAAGCCACGGCTACAATAGAGATTATTGCTGCCATTTCCCCTGCCTTTATTGATTCTTCTCCAAGACTTGGGCCAATGTTTTTTTCTTCAATTATTTTAAGTGGTGCTGGCAGTGCTCCAGATTTTAAAAGTATTGCAAGTTCGCTTGCTTGTTTTTCAGCGAAATTACCGCTAATTTCTCCCTCTCCATTTAAAATTGGCTCACGTATTGTAGGTACTGTTAAAACTGTGTTATCCAGAACAATTGCAAAAGGTTTTCCCACATTTTCTTTAGTGATTTTCGCGAATCTTTTACTCGCTATGCTGTCAAATTTAAAATGCACTGTTGGTTTACCTAAGTGACCAAATCTAACTGACGCATTGACCAGCGAATCGCCACCTATTTCAGTTTTGCGGAATATTGGATAAGAATTACCTAAAGAATCCTTGAGCATGACAGTAGTTTCGTGATCTATATCCTGCACCTTGGCTATGTTAGTGTTTGCCAAATGAAAAGCTAGTTTAGCAGTTTTGCCAAGCAGAGATTTTATCTGCTTGGTGTCTTCTACTCCAGGCACCTGCACTAATATTTTATTCTGCCCTTGTTTTTGAACGCTGACTTCCTTTGTGCCAAGTTTGTCCAAACGCCGCTGGACATTGTTTATTGATTCTGCAGCTACTTCACTGATCAAAGAATTTTTATAATGGGGTTTATACGAAATGAGAATTGAAGAATCTTTTCTATTTAGCTCTAAATTTGGATTTATCGCATTAATCAACACAGATGCTTTTTTATAATCATCAATATTATTTAAAGTTACAACGCTATTTTGTACGTTAGATTCAATATTTTTTGTTAGCAATGTCTCTTTTATCTCACCTGCTAGCATGCTTAGCTTTTCCTTAAAATAGAAATCTAAGTCTATGTTTAAAAGCAAAGATGCCCCTCCTTTCAGGTCAAGGCCTAAGTTTATTCTTTTTTTCGAAATAAAAAGCTTATTATCAAAGAAATTTGGCAGTGTTATGTATAAAGCAAATAAACAGATGCATAATACTGAAAAAGATTTGACTATAAGCCTGTTGTACATAAGTTGTAGGTTTAAAATTGCAGTGTAAGTTAAAAATAGATTTTTGTAAAATGCTCTATTGTCCAAATAACCTATCCAAGTAGCTATAGAAACGAAAAAACTTGCTTGACAAGCTTCGCCAGCCCCCTTATCATAAACACTGAAGCTATTTATTTATCTTCTCTGTACAGATTAAATGACAAAAAAACTCACGTATCTGGCGTCTCATGTTTAATTTTTTGCACTATGTGCACCTTATGTCTTTATAAAACTTCTACCTACATAAGCTGAAACGCGCTTATAAAGCGTTTAAAACATAAAAAAACGCCAACTTAAAAAATGGATAGTGAATAACTAGGCTCTGTGGACAAAAAATATGAAAAGAGAGAAAAAGATGGTAGTTTAGCCTAATAGGTAAAAAATGGAGAAACTACCATATGCAATATTACATCAAAGAGGAAAATTGGAAACAAATTTTAGAGTTCATAAAAAGCGTAAAAGGAATGCACAGCAAAGATGAAAAACGTTTAAGAATATTCATAGAGGCAGTGTGGTACATAGTGCGAAGTGGTTGCCAATGGAGACTTTTACCAAAAACTTATGGTAATTACAGGAGTATACATAAGCGATTTAAAAGATGGTGTGAAAGAGATGTCTGGAAAAAATTGCTTGAATATACTAAACAAGAGCCTGATTTAGAAGTTGCTATAATCGACGGTACGATCATCCGAGCCCATCCATGTTCATCTGGATATACAAAAAACTCCAAGGATCAAGAAGCTTTAGGGAGGAGCAAAGGTGGCTTTACAACTAAAATACATGCGCTTGTCGATGCACTTGGAAATCCACTTAAATTTACTCTGACTCCTGGTCAAAGAAATGAAATTACGCAGGCACAAGTGTTGACCGAAAGTATCTATAACTCTACTGTAGTAGCTGACAAGGGCTACGATAGCAATGCCTTTGTTACAAGTCTTGAAGACAAGGGATGTACAGTAGTTATTCCGCCAAAACGGAATCGAAAAGTGCAAAGGTATTACGATGAGCATATCTACAAAGAACGTCATTTGATTGAGTGTTTTTTTGGTAAAATTAAAAATTTTAGAGCATGTCTTCAAACTGAGTAGAAAGAAGTTAAGAAGTATGGTATAAGGTACATTTTAAGATGTACCCAAGCGATATAAGTGACAAAGAATGGAAGACAATAGAGCCATATTTTGAACCTAAAAAGACCGGCAGACCAAGAAAACATAGTATTAGAACAATTATTAATGCAATCCGCTATATGATGAGAACAGGATGTCAATGGAGACAACTGCCTAAAGATTTTCCACCATGGAAAACCGTATATAGTTGTAATTCGCGCTTGAAAAAAAGTGGAATATGGCAAGAAATTCATGATTTTCTAGTTAAAAAAGTAAGAGAGATGATTGGTAAAAATAAGACTCCATCAGTAGGTATAATTGATAGCCAGTCAGTGAAAACTACTCAAAAAGGGGATCCAGAGGATATGATGCTGGCAAAAAAATAAAGGGCAGAAAACGCCATATTATTGTAGATACTGTGGGTCTTGTAATTGCTGCTGAAGTACAGAGTGCAAGTATTCAAGATCGTGATAGTGCTCTAAATCTTTTTGCCCAAGCTAAATGCAAAGTTCCAACTTTACGTAAGTTTTTTGCTGATCAAGGGTACATAGGTAAATTACAAAACAGATGCTTATTGGAAACGGGATGTTTATTAACGATTGCCAAGAAAATAGTTGATACAGGATTTCAAGTTATTCCCAAACGTTGGATTGTTGAAAGAACTTTTGCCTGGCTTTCCAATTTTAGGCGCATGAGTAAAGATTACGAGCATTCTCCTCTCACCTCAAAAAACTATATCTTCTTTAATATGATCACTATTATGCTTCACAAATTAGCTCATTCTTCAGTTTGAAGACATGCTCTTAGGCGCATTTTTTCCAGATTTGATAAAACTGCTGAGGTTTTTATGGGTTTTCTCAATTTTGTTGGAGCTCTTGTATGGCTTCTCTAAAATTTTGTCCACAGAGCCTAGCAGATATTCAAAAAAAGCATCCAAATGCAGATCCCTAAAATTCACGCTGAATTAAAAGTTTTAGGCAAAAATTAAAACAGTACAAAGTGTTATGCAAGAAAATGGCATTAAAGCTAAACTTAGACGAAGGTTCAAAAATAAAAAACAGCAAATAAGCAACCGAGTTGTGGCTCCGAACACATTGGATCAAAAATTCACCACTGATCAGCCAAATAAAGTTTGGGTAACCTATATTACTTATATAAAAACTAATACCAATTCTCATTACTAGCGAATCAAATAAGCGGCATTGCAGAGTTTTTTAATTGTAGAGTGAGAAAGAGAGGTAATAAATTTGCACAAAGCGCTCTCAAGCAAAGCAATTGTGTCGTAGATTTTGTTACGCAAAATGTTCTGTTTTATATATAACCAAAACCTCTCAACAGGATTGATGTCAGGTGAGTATGGTGGTAGGCTCTGTGGACAAAATTTTAGAGAAGCCATACAAGAGCTCCAACAAAATTGAGAAAACCCATAAAAACCTCAGCAGTTTTATCAAATCTGGAAAAAATGCGCCTAAAATTTTTAATTTTACCAAAAAAACACTCAATCAAATGACGTTCTTTGTAGATATGCTCATCGTAATACCTTTGCACTTTTCGATTCCGTTTTGGCGGAATAACTACTGTACATCCCTTGTCTTCAAGACTTGTAACAAAGGCATTGCTATCGTAGCCCTTGTCAGCTACTACAGTAGAGTTATAGATACTTTCGGTCAACACTTGTGCCTGCGTAATTTCATTTCTTTGACCAGGAGTCAGAGTAAATTTAAGTGGATTTCCAAGTGCATCGACAAGCGCATGTATTTTAGTTGTAAAGCCACCTTTGCTCCTCCCTAAAGCTTCTTGATCCTTGGAGTTTTTTGTATATCCAGATGAACATGGATGGGCTCGGATGATCGTACCGTCGATTATAGCAACTTCTAAATCAGGCTCTTGTTTAGTATATTCAAGCAATTTTTTCCAGACATCTCTTTCACACCATCTTTTAAATCGCTTATGTATACTCCTGTAATTACCATAAGTTTTTGGTAAAAGTCTCCATTGGCAACCACTTCGCACTATGTACCACACTGCCTCTATGAATATTCTTAAACGTTTTTCATCTTTGCTGTGCATTCCTTTTACGCTTTTTATGAACTCTAAAATTTGTTTCCAATTTTCCTCTTTGATGTAATATTGCATATGGTAGTTTCTCCATTTTTTACCTATTAGGCTAAACTACCATCTTTTTCTCTCTTTTCATATTTTTTGTCCACAGAGCCTAGGTAGCTTATTGCCATAGCTTCTGTAAAATGACTTCTAAACAAACTATTTCTTAAGTAATTTACACTTCAGAGTTTATCTGCTTTAAAGTTTACTCTATTCTGTTTTAGCACTTGTCATAAATCCTTAATTATTTCTGACTTTTTAGTTCAGTTTTTAACCATTCTTTCCTTAACTTAATGGCAGTGATGGTAGGAGCTTTACGAATTATGTAACAAGTTTGGTATAAAGACAAAAATTCTTCCGAAAAACAACGCAACAGAGCACCAAAAATTGGATTACATGGATGATAGAAATGCTGCTGTTAGACTAATAAAGTCATATGATTGCATAAAAAAGTGGAAAGAAGAAGTAAATTATGGAAAGAGAGCTCACATTGAAGGATTTTTCTCAAGATCAAAGCAAATATTCGGATTTAGTTTTAGGAATAAATCTGAGATAAATCGAGAAAAAGAACTAAATGCTATTTGCTCAATAAATTCACTGATATTGGTATGGCTAAATTTGAGATAGTTGCATGAATTTACCATAAATCACCATCTCATAAAGTGCGATGCAACAAGGCCACTCTTTATTGATGGCCGTTAATAAGCGCAAACCCGATAAAAATCTGCTGTTACATAGCAATCAAGGGTCACAGTATACCTCTCAAAATTACCAATTTCTATTGAATACAAAAAACATCATTTCCAGCATGAGCCATAAGGGATGTTGTTACGATAACTCTGTTGCAGAAAAGTTCACTCAAAAGGGAGCTGCTTATTCTCGCTCAACAAACCAGAACTGCCATATTTGAATACATAGAAATCTTTTATAACAAACAACGTAGGCATTCTACTATTAATTATTGCATTCCTGCACAATTTGATGCATCATTCTCATGACAAAAACGTCTTAACTTTCTCTCTACTTTTTCTGGGTAAGGTCAGATAAAGTAGAACCACCAAGTGAAAAATATATGCTAATTAGTACAACATCAGAGCTGGAAGATACGTGTGAAGAATTAATAGCAAAAAAGCCGAAATTTATAGCAGTTGACACGGAGTTCATTAGAAATAATTTAACTTACTACCCAAAATTATCGTTAATTCAAATTTCTTACGGAGAGAAGAGTTTTATTGTAGACGCATTAGTGCCAGAAATTGATTTATCATTCATTAAGAAAATAATGCTAAATCAGGGGATAACCAAAGTGTTTCATAGCTGCCGGCAGGATATAGAATCCTTACTCACTGTGTTTAAATGTATTCCCACTCCCATTTTTGATACCCAAGTTGCCGCTATGTTTTGTCATTATTATCATGACTTTATTGGTTACTCAAAAGTAGTAGAGCAATATCAAGGAGTAGTGCTGGATAAAATTAAAGCTAAAAATTCAGATTGGTTAAGGCGTCCGTTGTCCGAGGATCAGTTAGACTATGCAATAAACGACGTGGTACACCTATATGACTTATACCAAATATTGTGCAATAAACTTGAAGAAAATAATAGGATGGGTTGGTTTCAAGAAGAGATGGAATCAATAGTTAATATAAATAAGTATTTACATAGTCCAAAAGATGCATGGAAGAGAATTAAATTTAATTATGAAGCAAATCCAAGATTGGTATTAACTGTTAAAGCAGTTAGTGAATGGCAAGAGACCTTAGCACAGCGCTATAATATGAATCGTAATAAAGTAATTAATAATGCTGTAATAGCTGGTTTTATTGAAAAAAATGTAGAGCATGTTGATGAGATTTTAGATGATCTCAAGAGGAATGCAAAAAATATAAAAGATGCAGATTTACTAGAGTTTGTGAATATTTTTAATGAAAATGAAAAAAATTGGATGCAGCAAAACAGCATCTTACCGAATAATTATGACAAATCTGTATTCGATATACTCTCAATTATTTTAGATAGTAAATGTAAAGAAAGTAATATATCAAGGAAATTAGTTTCTTCAAAAGATGAGTTAACCGGGTCAATATCTGGGCAGATAGATAAACTATTCAAGGGGTGGAGGTACGATTTTTTTGGCAGGTCAGTTGAATCATTTTTGAACACAAGCTCAAAATTTGAGATTTCAGCAGTGAAATCCGCAAATAATATAACCAAAATTCAGAGTAATTTAGTGGAGAATAACTGTTGCTAAAGTAACTTAGATTTATCGACAATCGTCATCCCGCTACGTGTTAGTGGCTAAGAGATACCGCGGCGGTATGACGGTTAAGTAGGGTGTCATCCCAGTGCCTTGACTACTTCGATCCAGGAAAATTGATTGTAAACGAGCAAACATTTTCGATAAAATTACCAAAAAGCTAGATCCCAGACTGGGATGACACCACCTACAAATTGCAATGTTCGTATAGTTATGTGCTTGACACTGGGATCTAGAAAATCTAGTTAATATATATAGAGAAACCTTAGCTATAGTTTCAAAAGAAGTCGAATGTATTTTGTTATATGATTATAAGTCTAACAGGCGGAATTGGGGTAGGAAAGAGCTTTGTAGCTAATTGCTTTCAAGAGTTTGGTGCTGTTGTATTTGATGCTGATTCTGTTGTACACCAACTTTATAAAGTGGATAAAAGCATAATAAGTTATGCAGAGAAAAATTTTCCTGGAGTGGTAGTAAATGGTGAAATAGATAGAACAGTACTGTCTAAATATTTCTTAGCCTACGATGAAAATTGGAAACAATTTCAATCTTTGGTTCACTCTGCTGTGCTGCGTGAATTAGAATTTTTTATTGCCAAGAAAAAAAAGATCGATAGAAAACTTTTAGTTTTAGATGTGCCACTTCTATTAGAAACAAAATTTTATTTATATTGCGACCTTATTGTTTTTGTTCATGCAGATAGCGTTGTGCAAGCTCAAAGACTTAACGAACGCAACATAGATAAAGAAAAGCTTAATCTAATCTCCGATGTTCAGTTATCTATTGAGGAGAAAAGGAAGATGAGTGACTTTATTATCGATACCAGTGTAAGCAAAGAGTATGTTTTTTCTCAAGTAAAAGATATAGTGGATTCATTAAACCTAAACACGTAGCTCTACGTCATACCGCCGCGGTATCTCTAGATCCCGCTAACAAGCAGCGGGATGACGGTTGTCAGGATCCCAGCAGCCTCCCTCCCCTGTCATCCAAGTAGCCCCCTATGGTGTCATCCCAGTGCCCAGACACTGGGATCCAGGAAAATTGATTGTGCACTATAGCAACATTTTTGATCAAAAACTGGATTCCAGTGTCAAGCACTGGAATGACACCCTTCCGATGGGAACTGCTCTCAAACTACAACAGCATGAGTAGCTATAGAAGCTTTAATGATACAAGAAAAAATAAACAGCTATCATTTTTTTAGTAATTAAGTAAAATAGAGTGAAAGATTGCGAGGAAGTTTTGAAAAATAAGATAAAAAAGATAGTAATTTCAGGAAAGGAAGTGTGGCCAATCATCGAGGGTGGCAAAGGTATCGCAATCAGTGATGGAAGGTCAAGTGGGGCATTTGCTGCAGCAGATGCTGTGGGTACGTTTTCTGGTGCAAATGCTAAGCTTATTGATGATAATGGTGAGTTAGTGCCACTGATTTACAAAGGCAAAACAAGAAATGAAAAACACAGTGAATTGATTGAGTATAGTATTAAAGCAGGAATCAGTCAGGCAAAAATAGCGAATGAAATATCAAAAGGTCATGGGAGAATACATATGAATGTGCTTTGGGAGATGGGAGCAGCAGAACACGTGCTTCATGGCATATTAGAAAAAGCAAAAGGCTTAGTTCATGGTATTACCTGCGGTGCTGGTATGCCTTATAGGCTTGGGGAAATTGCAGCTAAATATCAGGTTTATTATTACCCTATTGTCTCATCGATGCGCGCTTTTAAAGCATTATGGAAGCGTACTTACCAAAGAATATCTTCCTATTTGCTTGGTGGAGTAGTGTATGAAGATCCATGGCTTGCTGGAGGGCACAATGGACTCAGTAACAGTGAAAACCCAAAGCTACCACAGGCTCCATTTGAAAGAGTTGCAGAGCTTAGATCTTTCATGAACGAGATCGGTCTTTCAGAAACACCGATTGTTATGGCAGGAGGAGTGTGGCATTTGAAAGATTGGGAACATTGGCTTAACAATTCACAAATCGGCCCTATAGCTTTTCAGTTTGGCACTCGTCCACTTTTGACGAAAGAAAGCCCAATTTCTGCAGAGTGGAAAAAGAAGCTACTCACTTTAGAAGAAGGTGATGTATTTTTAAATAAATTTAGTCCAACAGGGTTTTATTCATCTGCGGTGAGAAATAATTTTATACGTGAGTTACAGGAACGAAAATTACATCAAGTAAATTTTTCAGAAAATGCCAGCGAGGAATTCAATAGTGAATTTGCAATGGGTAGCAGAGGTAGGAAGATCTATCTTACTTCAAAAGACAAAGAGCTGGCAAATACATGGACTAAAGCAGGGTATACAGAAGCAATGAAAACTCCAGATACAACTGTTATTTTTGTGACGCCAGGCAAATTTGCAGAGATAAGACAAGATCAAATCAATTGTATGGGATGCTTAAGTCATTGTTTGTTTAGCAATTGGAAGGATCACGGCGACCATTCAACGGGACGAAAGCCAGATCCACGAAGTTTTTGTATACAAAAAACACTGCAAAACATTATACATGACGGCGATATTGAAAATGAACTCATGTTTTCTGGGCACAATGTGTACAAATTTAAGCAAGATCCGTTTTATGAGAATGGCTACGTACCGACAGTAAAAGAGCTGGTGGAAAGGATATTAACCGGATATTAAGTTATGGTTGATTTGACAAGAAGACGTTGCTTTGTTATAATAAGTATTTATTAATTTAATCTTAACTTAAGAGGGTATTTATGGTAGCAAGTGATAGTGTTTTAAAAAGGTATGCGTTAGCCTATATAAAAAAATCAGGTGGTAACAGTAATGTTAAAGGGTTTTTGGAATTTTGTAATACGCAAAACACCACAGATTGGAGTGAGGAGAATTTTAAAAATGCGTATGAAGAATTTACACGTCTAAACTCAACTAATAGACACAATACAGAAAGCAGAAATAATCAATATAACGCAGGGAATAACAGGCAACCTACAGGCCCTAAGGTTACACACGTACATGTACACAATGATAGAGGTTTAGATTTTTGGGATTATTTACTACTTAGCAACCTATTTGGTGGTCGTACTACAGTTATAAATAACCCTGGTTTCGTTAGTGGTAGCCATCAAAGCAGAGAAGATAAGAAAAAAGACTCAGAAGACAGTAGAAAGCTATTAGCTTTAGGTATGGTAGCTGCAGTTGTGTGTGTTGCTTTCCATGCTGGTATGTGTTTTTTGTATAACAGCAGCAGAAAAGCGGCTAGAAAAGAAGAAAAAATAGATTATCTTGATAATAAACTTAAGATGCTTAGGAATATAGAATTTGCGGTTGGCGCTGTTTCTTTAGCGGCTTTGGTAGCTTGTGCTGTTTATCCAGTGTTACCAGTGTGGGGTTTAGTTATCCTTGGTGTTAATTCTCTTGTATGTTTTGCCGGTGGTTTAGCTTTTCATATGAAGCATGAGAAAGAATCAGACAATATTGAGAAGGCTGAAGAAGCAGTGAGGAATTATGGATCACCTCCTCCTTACTCTCCTCCTTATAGTGAATTTAATAATTCTGATGTGGGAGGGGTGTTTAATAATTGTAAGGCTGCTAAACCCACAAATGTACGAACATTGTGATTTGGGCCCATCAAGAGGGTGTCATTCCAGTCTGGAATCTAGTTTTCCATATAATCTCATCGAAAATGTTGTAACCACTTTCTATGCTAGTTTGCTTGTGAGCAACCTGGATCCCAGTGTCTGGGCACTGGGATGACAGGGGAAGGTATTAGGATGACACCGTCATAAAGTAAAATGAGATCCCAGATACTGTCTCTGTTGTCAAACAAATTATCCAACAAAATTACAATTAAATGGTTGATTATTTTTAAGAATACCAAAAAAGACATGCATTAATTTTCGCATTAACGCAAGAACTATGACTTTTGGACATTTGCCTTTACTTGCTAGGCTCTGTGGACAAAATTTTAGAGAAGCCATACAAGAGCTCCAACAAAATTGAGAAAACCCATAAAAACCTCAGCAGTTTTATCAAATCTGGAAAAAATGCGCCTAAAATTTTTAATTTTACCAAAAAAACACTCAATCAAATGACGTTCTTTGTAGATATGCTCATCGTAATACCTTTGCACTTTTCGATTCCGTTTTGGCGGAATAACTACTGTACATCCCTTGTCTTCAAGACTTGTAACAAAGGCATTGCTATCGTAGCCCTTGTCAGCTACTACAGTAGAGTTATAGATACTTTCGGTCAACACTTGTGCCTGCGTAATTTCATTTCTTTGACCAGGAGTCAGAGTAAATTTAAGTGGATTTCCAAGTGCATCGACAAGCGCATGTATTTTAGTTGTAAAGCCACCTTTGCTCCTCCCTAAAGCTTCTTGATCCTTGGAGTTTTTTGTATATCCAGATGAACATGGATGGGCTCGGATGATCGTACCGTCGATTATAGCAACTTCTAAATCAGGCTCTTGTTTAGTATATTCAAGCAATTTTTTCCAGACATCTCTTTCACACCATCTTTTAAATCGCTTATGTATACTCCTGTAATTACCATAAGTTTTTGGTAAAAGTCTCCATTGGCAACCACTTCGCACTATGTACCACACTGCCTCTATGAATATTCTTAAACGTTTTTCATCTTTGCTGTGCATTCCTTTTACGCTTTTTATGAACTCTAAAATTTGTTTCCAATTTTCCTCTTTGATGTAATATTGCATATGGTAGTTTCTCCATTTTTTACCTATTAGGCTAAACTACCATCTTTTTCTCTCTTTTCATATTTTTTGTCCACAGAGCCTAAAATTTGTTTCCAATTTTCCTCTTTGATGTAATATTGCATATGGTAGTTTCTCCATTTTTTACCTATTAGGCTAAACTACCATCTTTTTCTCTCTTTTCATATTTTTTGTCCACAGAGCCTAGCAGTGCAACTAAACAAATACAAAAATCAAAACGTCGCGGTTTTTGGTCTTGGTAAAACTGGTTTATCCGCCATTAACGCTCTAACAAAGAGTGGTGCAAGAATATATGCATGGGATGATCATGAAGAGCAAATAGCAAATGCAAAAATGATGTATAAAAAATGTAATTTTATTCATCCCAAGGAATACAATTGGCATGAGATCAGTGCATTGGTTTTAAGCCCTGGAGTGCCAACAGAGCCACATTGGATAGTAAAACTTGCAAGGAGATTTGATTGCAAAATAAAATCAGACATTGAGCTATTTCTTGAAGCTAAAACTACGAACCAGAAGGTAATAGGCGTCACAGGAACAAATGGTAAATCAACCACTACATCACTAATAGGGCACATATTAAAATCTGCAGGGAAAAAAGTAGCTATTGGTGGAAATTTAGGCGTTCCTGTTTTGGATCTAGAAAGAGATGCAGAAATTTATGTAATTGAATTTTCCTCTTTTCAATTGGAGTTGATGAATGAAATTAACGTGGACATTTCAGCACTGCTCAATATTACACCAGATCACATAGATAGGCATGGAAGTATGGAGAACTACATAGCAACTAAATTAAAACTGATAAACGGTAGTGAGGTTGCCGTAATAGGATGTGACAATGAGATTACTGCTGACATATTCAACAAATTCACTGGAAACAAAATTCCAATCTCAGTAACATATTCCCCGATGTCATTCCAGCCACCCTCTTTGTCATCCCAGTGCTTGACTACTCGGATCCAGAAGATCTCGTTAAAACTAGAGAGTCATAGCTTATCAGTAAGCGACGTGAAAATAAACCTAATATCCAATGCAGAAAACATAGCAGCCGCATATGCCGTATGTAAGCTACTTGGAGTAGATAGCAACACTATTATCAATGGAATCAAGTCCTTTTCAGGACTGAGGCATAGGAATGAACTGCTTGGCAAAATAAGAAATGTGTTTTTCGTGAACGATAGCAAAGCAACTAATGCAAAGTCGAGCGAAAAGGCGATCTTATCTTATGAAAACATAAATTGGATCGTTGGTGGAAGAAGCAAAAAAGGTGGAATAGAATCATTAAGCAAGCATTTTACAAAGGTTAGAAAAGCTTTTCTTATTGGGGAATCAACCGAAGCCTTTGCAAACACTATGGAGAATAAAGTAGATTTCGTGAAATGTTGCAATTTGAAAAACGCACTTAAACTAGCTTTTGAAGAGGCCTTAAATAGTGCAGAAGAAGTAACAATATTACTTTCTCCCGCGTGTGCTTCTTTTGATCAATGGAAAAATTTCGAGGAACGTGGTGAAGCATTTTGTAGAATGTTTGAAAATCTCAGGTACAATCACACATGCTGTTTAGTATAATGTTGCGTGGAACAAAAGTTAATAATAGATAAGCTAATTAGGGTTATTCCATTTGAAGGGATAAGCGATGAAACCCTATTAAAGGTGTGTACAGACCTTAATTTAGCTAGTAGCTTTTGCAAATTTCAGAATGGAATATATAGCGCTTTGGAGCGCATAGAAGAGGACTTAAATAGCTCAATGGAAGCTGAACTAAGAAATTCCAATTTAGAAGATATGAAAGTGCGAGAGCGAGTAAAGTTAGCCATTCAAATACGCCTTTCAAATTACGCTAAGCTACCAAATTATAGAGAACTTTTAAAAAATGTTTTATTATTCTCTGTATCACCAAAAAATACATATTTTTCTAGTAAACTTTTATACAGAACTGTTAGTGCGATTTGGTATGGCATTTATGACCAATCAACAGATTTTAACTACTATACAAAAAGAGCAATATTAGCTGGAGTGTACTTAAGTACGATACTTTTTTTTATCAATGATTATTCAGAAGATTTTGTGGATACTTTATCGTTTCTTGATAACCGTATCAACAATGTCATGACATTTCAAAAATTCAAAACTCGCTTAAAAGGAATCATAGGAAATTTCTTATAAGCTATTGATTGTTGGTAGAAAAGTACTTGAGCACGATCCTGAAAAGGTTTGTGAAAATAAAAATATTCATGCTGATTATAAAGAACATTTAGTTTATCGTGAGGATAATAATGGTACAACAAAATACACCAGTTACGAAGAAAAAGAAAATAAATTTATTGAAGAAGCACATGAATATTTAATAGACTCTGAATTTAATAAAAATTTTGATCTAGGCTCTGTGGACAAAATTTTAGAGAAGCCATACAAGAGCTCCAACAAAATTGAGAAAACCCATAAAAACCTCAGCAGTTTTATCAAATCTGGAAAAAATGCGCCTAAAATTTTTAATTTTACCAAAAAAACACTCAATCAAATGACGTTCTTTGTAGATATGCTCATCGTAATACCTTTGCACTTTTCGATTCCGTTTTGGCGGAATAACTACTGTACATCCCTTGTCTTCAAGACTTGTAACAAAGGCATTGCTATCGTAGCCCTTGTCAGCTACTACAGTAGAGTTATAGATACTTTCGGTCAACACTTGTGCCTGCGTAATTTCATTTCTTTGACCAGGAGTCAGAGTAAATTTAAGTGGATTTCCAAGTGCATCGACAAGCGCATGTATTTTAGTTGTAAAGCCACCTTTGCTCCTCCCTAAAGCTTCTTGATCCTTGGAGTTTTTTGTATATCCAGATGAACATGGATGGGCTCGGATGATCGTACCGTCGATTATAGCAACTTCTAAATCAGGCTCTTGTTTAGTATATTCAAGCAATTTTTTCCAGACATCTCTTTCACACCATCTTTTAAATCGCTTATGTATACTCCTGTAATTACCATAAGTTTTTGGTAAAAGTCTCCATTGGCAACCACTTCGCACTATGTACCACACTGCCTCTATGAATATTCTTAAACGTTTTTCATCTTTGCTGTGCATTCCTTTTACGCTTTTTATGAACTCTAAAATTTGTTTCCAATTTTCCTCTTTGATGTAATATTGCATATGGTAGTTTCTCCATTTTTTACCTATTAGGCTAAACTACCATCTTTTTCTCTCTTTTCATATTTTTTGTCCACAGAGCCTAGGGCAGTACAGAATAAGTAATTTCTCCGGAAACTTGACGAAAATAGAACTGGAACTCATCAATGAAAAGTATATGCAAGTTCAAGTTAATAGAGAAAGAAAAATTATTCTCGCTATACCGTAGGTGCGTTCCAAGATTATACTAAAGTTTTTATTGCACTCAAAACCTTCGTTTTTCCTAATCTCTAGAATTATCAATGCATCATCACTTAACCAGCCTGAGTGAGCTAATCCATTCAACGTTGATTCAACTAAATTACTATTATAAGGTGGGTCTATAAAAACTATGTCACATTTTGAAATAGGTTGTGGTAAGCAGTTAGCACTGCAGCAAATTAGCGTAACATTGTCCGTAATTCCAAAATCTTCTGCTGTTTTTTTAGGCAGTTGCAAATTGTAATAATCTGAATCCACCATGAATGCATGTTTAGCGCCGCGAGAAAGCGCTTCAAATGAAAAAGAGCCACTTCCGCAAAATAAATCAAGTACATTCAAGTTATAAATAGGTTTCCTTGAGGAAAGCATATTAAATATTGCTTCTCGGACAATACTCATAGTTGGCCGTGCAGCTAAATGCTTACCTGTAGTTATTTTTCTTCCGCGATATTTGCCTGCAATGATGCGTAGCATATTAAATAAGCTCCAAAATAATTAATTATTTATACTATATGATTAATGTCAATATGGCTTTAGCAGTTTAATAGAGAGAAGCTATCGAGTCGCTTGTAAGAAAAACACAAACACAAGACTCATCAGTTATCTTTTTCTGATTTGCCTGCTGCATTAATTGCTTGACCAATCTCATCTTGTAAATCATCATGATCATTTTTTTCATCATGATTTAGCCCTTCAATTCTGCTTTCTAACTCTAACTTAATTATAGTATTGATTCTATCTATATCATCGAGGAAATCTTTACATTCTTCTTCACTATACTCTTTACCAGATGCCTTTTTTTCGATAAATAGACTTTTAAATTCTGCGAGATCAGAATTCTGATCGGTATTTAGTACAACATTTCTCTCTATAAAGCTAAGGTCTGATAGCAATAAACTAACCTCTAATAGCTCTTCACTTTTAATGTTTGCAAGATTATCAAGATTGTCTAAAATATTAGACATCTTAAGCCTTTCTTGTGCAATCTCTTTGTCTTCCTTATCAAATTCAGACAATAAACCATGATTATCTACAAATTTCTCACTCAAAGCTTTATTCAATTTAGCAAAATTGACATCCTTGTCAAGTGATGTGTTATCCCGCAACAAGTCTACCCTTGCCCTACGCGCATTTAAAATGTCATCATAGTCATTTAACTTTATATTGCCATTATCGTCTTGCTGCAATTTATAATAATCAAGGCCTTTGAAATTTTTATTAGTCTTCATCTTCAATCCTCTTCTCCTTTTGCATCTGGTTTCCTCATTGGTTCCGGTAATTTCCTTTTGACCGGTTTACTGTCTCCTTCTTCCTTTCTTCCAGCTCCTTCAGTATGTTTTTCTATAGTTTCCTTTGATTGATCAAGCTTATCTTTTTCTGGTTCTCTCTTACGGCCGATAGTGTAATCATGAAGCTTCTCGAGAAATTCCCGCCTATGTGCTTTTGCTCTATAGAGTAGATTATGCTGGTAACCATCTTTTTCTCCTGTAGCAGGGTTAATTCCTATAGAGTCAAGACCATGCTCCCAAGTAAACTTCATAGCATCTTCTATCGTATAGCCCAAGTGTGATCCCACGTATCCTTTATAATATTCCAAATATCTGTTAATCCTTCTATGTGCAATATCTTCTTTATCAACTCCAAATGCCCTGTAAATTTTTTCTTCAAGCTTATCAACATCATTTTTAGGCGAAGTTAGAAATTTTGTTGCTTCAATAGTGGCACTTACAAATTTACGTGGCACATTAATAGCATGTTTCAGTACACCTCCAACTCTTGGTATTCTCCCCAGCAGATTAGCTGTACCTCCGGCTAATCTATCCGGTAAATGAGTAGCCCAACTGCCTAAAGACTCTAGTTTTCCACCAGCAAAACTTTGCCACTGCTGTTTGAATCCTTCCATTATGCCAACCAAAGGCGATGCTTCATACATTCTAGATATATTGTAAACGCTGAATCCACCACCAGCTATACTTGAGCCCATTTGTTGTACGAACTCGCGTAAGGAGAACATTAAAAATGAAAGCAGGAATAATATAAAGATTTCCCCTGCATTGATTAAATAACCTCTCTGTATGTCTTGAACCCTTTGGTAATCGCTATTTTCTTGATAATTTTTGCAATCCTCACAATCTTTACATTTCTGACAGTATTCACTGTTGGGATCCTTATATAAATCATGAAGTTTCAGTATTCTACAACCTTGTTTTTCTACCGCACTCCGCACTAAAGATCTTATTTCATTAATTATTTCCCTATAACTATTGCATTTATTTATATCTTGACAGTAGCGTTTTATTATTTCACTAACATCACCTATCCTTTTCTCTATATTGTTGATCAGTAATATAATGTCAGCCCTCTCTGATGCATGGGATAAACTATTTGTTAAGCGTACTAGATCTTTTGCACTGCAGCCATTACTAACTACCATATCACTTTCTGCAATATAGTGGTCTGCTGGATTATCTTTAGTTCCAGGTATTGGATTAAAGAAAGGATAATCTATATAACGAAACCCTTTTATATGTTCACCATTTTTATCTTTAGGGTAATCCGGTGGAAGCGGGATATATCCAGCACCGCCAGTAAATTTTATTGTACCACCTTCTCTGCTTATCTTTTCTATACCTTCTATGTTTTTATCTACGTTAAGTGGAGAAGCTTCCCCGATAGTGTAAGGTAAGAAAATTTGCCCTGGGGTCCAACCAAAATACTGTTTATCAATGATACAAAAACCGCCAAACACCCATTTTGGAGCACATAACCTTACCTCGAACCATTTATTGTAG
This sequence comes from Wolbachia endosymbiont (group A) of Anoplius nigerrimus, assembly GCF_947251795.1. Classification (GTDB taxonomy): domain Bacteria; phylum Pseudomonadota; class Alphaproteobacteria; order Rickettsiales; family Anaplasmataceae; genus Wolbachia. The sequence continues at coordinate 1,029,516 of NZ_OX366385.1, forward strand.
CATACAGTAAAACCTAACTGCCTATAAAAGGTGTTCATTATCATTGAAGCCAACAATGACAAGAGAGTAAATATCATAATCGATTGTAAACAAAAACTGATGCAGAATTTTATCCAACCTTCAAACAGACTTTTCAGTGGTGAAAATAAAATAGAGATCAGGAACAATGGCATGATAGCTATAAGAAAAGCTATACCCATAAAGCCAGAGAGAAATATTATGTAAGCATACAAGCACAACAAGAAGTATAGCACAATCCCTATGAAAATTGCCGGTATCATAAGAAGGCTTGCCCACATTTGGTAATGTAAAAACGCTGCAAATTTTTTCCAAACAGAATAAGCAAAAAACTTATTGAACATGTCCTCCATGAAGCTAAACAACTTAGCTTCATCTCCTTGAGCAATACTTCCGGTGTTCATGTTGGGAGCAAAGTTAGTAATTACACTTATCAAGTGCTCAAGACCTTTAACGAATAAAACAAGAAAATGATCATAGAAAAACCTAAAACTTCCAGGAGATATAAGCACTATTACTAGAGTGATTTTCATCATTCTGATGAGCATATCATGCTTAGTTTCTCGTATCATGCCAAAAAGATAAAGAAGCGATGAAATCATTACAAATAGAACAAGCAAGGAAAGAACAAAATTGTGAAAGCTCGTACTTTTTTCAGCTATATTTTCGAACATAGCTTGTGCAACTGCAGGATCATTGCTATTAAAATGTTTTTTGCAATTTTCGTTAATCAATAATACACATTTTAGATAGTTATAAATGTAATCAAAAAACCCAAAACTACCTGGCTGCTGCACTCCACTTAAGAACTCAAAAGAGTAGCCACCTACATTATCTAAGTAATATCTATCTAATATTTTTACATATATTTTCCATCCCTTTTTTAATTTCACCGGGTTACAATTTCTGTCTTTTAATTTAGTGCTATCTCTGTCTAAAGTAAAAAGACCGCTCCCATTTTCTGCCACGGAGTTGTAACCTAGATGTACAGTAGGATATTGAGGATCGCGCATTAACTTTAGATTTTCGTTAGGATCATCTTTCCCCGTTTTAAACAAAAGATAAGCACCATGACCATTTGTAAACCAACATGGAGCACCACGTGATACTGTATTTGCGCTATCATCTTCATTAATGCACTTGCAATTTACAGTGCAACTTGCATTAGGCTTACTTGAAAATTTTTGTATGCTAGGTTTGTAATCATTACAAACTAAGTGAAAGTCAGGTAGACTATTATCACCTGACTTGCCTTCAAATTTAGTTGCATATTTTAACTGCTCCAAGCTTTGTAAGGTATAACTGCCTTTTTTAGATTCCTTCTTGTTATTATTACTCCAAGATGTCCATGCACCATTAACTCGCACTATTAAGCTATCTCCATTGGTTTCTAATCCAGTATCCTTCCACTTCACCACTTGGTTATGGTGGAAACCATAATTAATTTCTCCAGTTTCAGGATCAATAACTTCTCCATCTTCTGGAATAAAAGCACCGTGGTCGCTTGAAAAATGAGCGCTTACTGCAATAGGTTTAGGACCGAAATAGTCAGCAGATATGCACCTTGGAAAAGGCATATCGTTCTTACTACAACCTATGATCAGCACGTAAGCTGCAAGAAGTAATACCCTAAACCAACATTTGCCTAAGCGTGATTGCATATCTAAACTTTTTCCAAATATAGAAATAAATTTCTAAAACTTTACTTAAAATATCTTTTTAATTAGTTACTCCATAATATCATTTATATCTTACTCCTCTCCATTTTCTTCCTTGTTTTTAGCTTTAGGACCACTTTTCTTAGAACCTTCCCTTGATTGTTCTGGTGTTTTAGGGCTCCCAGAATTATTCCCCGTTTCTTTATCAGAACTTTCTTGTTTACCTGATTGCTTTGGTGTTTCAGATTTAGGGCTTATGGAGTTATCCTTCACTTCAACTTTTGGTCGATCTTTACTCATTTGCTGCTTGATATTCTGTATCATACCTTGGGTCTTATTATCAAGGCCAACAGCCGACAGTATAGATTGTGATGCGCTTGTGGCAACTTGACCAACACTGCCAGCAACTCCCCAACCAGAGCTGAATAGTGCTTGTGCCATAGCTTCCGATATAGAAACAAAAGCTTCCATTGCACTAGCAATAATTAAGTACATAAATGCTTGGACCAGATCTATGGGCAACGCTGCAAAGTGCCCACCAGCCCTTTCTCCGGTACTGAGTGCAACATCAACATTAGTGCCAGGACTGTATCCAAGAGGCAGTATTGATTTCATCAAGCACAGATCATACGATAAGAAATTTACGCTAATTAAACATTGATAGCATGCAGAAAAATTTGTGAGATTGTATAGAACTGAATACATCAGCTGATTTAAAAGAGATAAAGATGAAAATAAAATAACTGGTTGTACTGCAACGTGAGCCAGCGTTTTTATCCAGTTATCAAACAAGGGTTTAGTCTGTTGAAATAAAATAAACACGATAAACAAAGGTGTTAATGACAGTAAAAACGCTACTAGAACAGTAGATATTACATATTTAAACGTAGCGCTAATAATGCATTTTAAAAACGCAAAAGTAGCGTAGAGTATTGCCAAAAATGTAATAAAGCCAAAAGGACCAGAGAGCATCAACGATAAAAACTTTAACCAAGTTTCTGCTGTGAATAATACTCCTGCTGTCAAGTCTAAGAATGCAAATTTTCTCCCCCCTTCCCCTATATAGCCAGAAAAGCTATCAACTAAATAAGTGCTACCATCTATAAAAAGTCTGGATAAAGTTGTACCAAAAAGTTCCCAGCTTCTATCGCTAAAGACAAAAGCTATAAATGCTATCTTGAACATTCTTACAATGAAATCAAATTTACTTAGCTGTATTGTTCCAAGCATATAGCCAACGACAGTAAATATAACGTATAGAGTAAGCAAAGCTCTTACTCCTTGAAGAAGACCTCTTGCATATCCTTTGTATGAATCTTTAACGCTGTCCCCAATTACTTCTTCTTTTATAAATTTAAATACCCCGTTTACATTCGATGAAATAAAATCATTAATTTTTCTTTTGACAAATAAAGTTACTGTGTACTTATTATTTTCATAATATTTGCCATTTTTGTCCGTAATGTCATCTCTCTTTACGTTGCTTACATCGATACCAAAATATATCTTCTTAGATTCTTCGTTCTGAAAGTGTTTTCCGCTTATTACATCTAATATGGTGTACTCATCTTTTCCGTCTACTCTTTCTCTCACTCCTACCACTTTGAAATCATTAGTTCCCACACCATGCAAATCTTTAGGTGGCTCATCACCCAAATACACATACAGTTTTTCGCCATTGATATATTCACATGATCTAGTGACTTTAACATGGTAACCGCCCCTATTAGCTTTATAGTGACCATAATCTGCAATAGCGAGCATCACACTACTACCAGATGTTACATTTTTTACTGTATAGTCACTATTTAATTTCAGAGAAAAATCCTCAAAATTATCACTAATTTGCGAACACACATTATCCTTTCTTGCACCTACTTCATTATCTGGAAGACATTGCATACCTTTAGCAGTATCTTGATCATCAAGATCACCAATTTTTGCAACAAGAGCCTCAGCCCAGGAAATATCTTTTTCAGTGTTTGATGTAAAATCAACGTTAATCTGCTTGGGATCCCCTTTATTTTCTTCTATCTTCTTAAGCTTATCTTCAACTTCTTTAAGGTGAGAATACATATCACATTTGTCGTTTTCATTATCATATTTTTTGTATCTTATAGAAGAGACACGGTTTTGTTCTCCCGCTTGACCTGAACCATAGTTCCATATACCCTTCTTAGTATAGCATATATTTTGATGGTAACAGTTAAGCTCATAGGAGGAGTACTTTTTTCTCTCATCAAGACTACAGTTTTTTCCATCACATAACTCGTTCAATCCTATTTTAGCGCGGCGTAAATCAAGTAGCGAACCATATATCCATGGTTTGTTGTCTTCAATATAACCTTTATTAAAATGTACCTTATTATCATATGGAGTGTACCCATTGCCAACTAGCACTTTGCTTTCCTTTGCTTTTGTTTTATCAAGAGGTAAAAATTTTATTTTATTTCTCTTTCCATCCTTGCCCTCACAAAAAAATTCCTCTCCCTCTTGCTTGCTAACATTCAATATTTCACTTGCTGACACTTTTTCACCTCCTTCTTCAGCTCTATAACAATTGTCATCAAAGCTGATACCTTTCCCTCCTGGATTGTCATAATCAATTGTTATTTTTCTGGGAACTAAGCTAAAGCTTAACCTGTCACCAGGATTTACTTTTATTCCAGTGTCTACATAACGTCTATTGCTGCCAAATTCTTTACCGCTGCACAATTCGTTTTCATTTACGCCTTTTTCATCAACGCCATAATTATTAGGCACATCGTTAATATTTGCAGCTTTACTATAATTTGGTTCTGAGCCATCAATACAAAAGCTAGCTGGTACAAGCACTTCCCTTGGATTTTTGTCTTCTTTAAGAGGGCAAAAATTTACTGATCCATCGAGGGTGAATTTGATTTTCTCACCCTTGCTAATTACTTGACCAGAATCAACCCAATGAATTTTAACTTCTTCACCAGCTTTATGAACTGGAACATCCACGTTAACACTAGTGTTTCTGCTCTGCAACCCAGGTTCGACACAATCCATGTTACAACCAGTGATTGCAAGACACAGTATCAACAATAGTGATCTTTTACTTATCATTGCTGTCTTCCTTGTGGTATCTGAGGCGTTGACCTTTGAGTTCCTTGTGGTATTTGAGGTCTTGACGTACCTGACTGTTGAGAAGCACCTCCTCTTTCTCTTCTTTGAACGCTTTGTTCATCTAACCCTACTGTTCCCATTAAGCTTTGTTGATAATTTTTTCCAGGTTCGCTTGCTACATAAACACCAAACAACGAGTCAGATATTGTCGAAGAAGCTTCAACTAAAGCTTTCATAGCATGACCTAAGATAACAAAAGCCATCATAGCGGTAATATTAGGTGTATATTTGGAAGCATAACCATAGAAGATACAAGGGTTAAAAATCTTTAGGTTAATACTAAGTATACACGTAGAGCAGACTTCAAAATCAAATACTGAATATATGATATAATCCATAACTTGACTTATCAGTGATATAAAAATTAAAAGGACTACTGGATGAATTGCAAATCTTGCTAAATTTTTAACCCAGTTTTGAAACATCTGCCTAGTATACGCAAATAAAAGACAAATAATAAAAATAGGTGCTAAAGAAAGTAATAACGCAACTATTGCTATGGATGTAATAAAAGAAAATAAGGCGTTGAAAATAGATAAGCTCACTGTGATTAAACCCCAGATCACCAAGCAAAAAGATACAATGCCTAAAGGGCCAGAAAATATAAGAGATACTATTAACAATACTGAATGCGATGACAGAAATCTATTTAATGGCAAATCAAGAAACTCAAAAACATTTGAAGTAGTGCCTCTAAAATTTGCTATTTCTATTAACTGTTTTGGGGTGTTAATAAAAATAGAAAATGCATTGTTATAAAAAAAATTCCAACTGTTGTCCTGCAGCAGCTGGGTAATAACTCCTATCTTTACGCATATAATTAGAAACTCATATATAGAAATATGAGTTAAACCAAAAAAGTAGTAAAGGGTATATAAGGTTATGTATAATACTAACAGCGATATTATCGTGGATCTAATGGTATTTGTTCTGCTTGATTTTATAAAACTTTCGTAAAGAGACTTTACAGGACTAGTATCAGAGTGAATTGCGTTAGGATCTTTGTAGCTAGAGCCGAAAAATGCAGTTTTCACTTTTTCGTCAAAAAAATTATAGATTGCACTAAAAGTTCTTGTGGGTGGCTCTTTAGTTGTTAGGTTAATGCTAAACTGACCTTCATTTTTGTAATCGCAGCCATGGTCTCTTATTCCGTAATATATGGTGCCTGTTTTGTCTTTTAATTTTCCTTTCAAGTTTTCCATGTCATGAACTTTGCTGATATCTACAGATATATCCGCTTGATTTTCACCAGGCTTATGCTCAGGGAGTTTGTCAGAGACGCTTATATACAAGCTATTCTCCAGACTGTGGTTCTTTGCTACTCTTATGTTGAAACCACCTTTGCCAGTATCATCACCTAACGTAAAAATTAATTCTGAGTTTATTGCATGGCTATAACTTATCTTGTGATTACAACTAGTACATATACCACCATCTCGCAAATATTCAAAACGTTCACCATCCATATCAACACTTAAGTGTTGAACATCAGTTTCCATTTCTGTATTCTTTAAAATGTCACTAATAGCCTCACCAACAGATTCTTTACTAACAGACTTTAAAGCACTTGTAATGGATGTATCCAGATTACGTTTTGCAGCATTCTGTGCACGATTAGGCAAACAAAGCTTTTTTCCACGATCATCAAAGCATACATATTTACAGGCTAGATCTAAGATATATGTATCTATCTTGCTTGCTTGACTACTTGAAAGCGAGCTGCAGTCTATATCTTTTCCTTGTTGTTTTATAGAATTGACAATCTTTTCAATCTCCTTTCTTTTTTCATCTTGATCTGACTTTGAAAAATCTGAACTCTGATATTCTTTTCCATTTTGATGCAGCCAGTATTCATTGCTTCGTATGTATTTATTAGGACATATTCCATCCTGACATCCTTCTCGATTTAAAACATGTGCAAAATACCCCTTTTCTTTTTCACTGCACTTTTCATCAATACTTACATACCTGACTTTTGTCTCACTCTCTTTATCTTTACACACTTTACTTCCAATCACACTAAAGCTTATCGTATCGCCTTTTTTAAGTGCAAATGGTAATGCAACGTCATTTCTCCCAGGCCCAATTGCAAAATCTGCATACTGCTTAGGACAAAAATTAACCTTACTAGGCACTATATCAATCTTTGTTACTCTTATTCTATCTGAGATATTAACACCAGAATCAACCCATTTCTGCTCTGTTGACACTATATCTAGTTTTTCACGCAAACCTGATAAATTTTCTGGCTTAATACAGTGATCCTCCCCACATCCAGACAATAAAAAAAGCACCACAAAACTTATGCATAACTTACCCAAGTTTTGGTTACTTAAACGTTTAAGCATCTGTTACTTACCTTAACTAGCATCGCCGCCACCTTGTTTAACAGTTTCGCTGAAATCTTTACCACTATTTCCACCACCACCACCTCCTCCAGTACCTCTTGCCTTCTTGACAGCCGCAGCAGCAGCTTGACCAACACCTCCAGCAGCAGCTTTGGCAGCAGATAAAGCTTTGCCCACCATTTGTCCAGGTGTATGACCTGAGCCAAGTGCTGCTCTATGGTTACCAGCAAGTTCAGCAGCCATGTTAGGAAGAATGTTTAAAAAGTGGTAAAAGAGGAATAACACTAGACACAACTTTAATAACTCTCCGATGAGAGAGCTGCCAAACTCCATGTATGTAAAGTCGAATAGACCAAGTATGCTGCTCTTTTTAAAGCTATAGTTTTGCATCATACATGCTAGAGTAGTTTCATTGTTATTACATTCTCCATCTTTTAATTTAAACCATTGTTTTTTGCTACCACCCGAGGCTTTTATTTTATCCTCATATTTCTTGTCCGACTCAAAGTTCAAATTTTTAAAATAAATTTTATCACATGCTATGAACATAAAGGACAAAAACGCAAAAAGGATAACCGGGTATAAGCTATAGGTAATCAACTCTTTCACCCAGCCGTCAAAATATCCTTTGGTGTGTTGGAATAAAACCATAGGAATAAACAAAGGTGATAGAATAACAATTACACTTAAAGCAACTAGAGATAAAATAAATACATAGCACAGCCACAAAATAACCATCATCAGAAAAATGGCCATAAATATACAGACAAGAGCTACTAAAATTTGTCCACCAGCAAAAATAATACCGATTATCGAACCTGCAACTAACAAGACAGGGGCAGCACCAAGCAAGATTGCTAACGTTACAACACCTCCAGTGCCAATTTTGCCACCAATCCCTTCTAAAGGTGCTCCTAAATAGAATAGAATCCTACAATCAAGCCTATCCCAAGGAGCAAGGTAGCTATAATTTCTTGTACTATATTTATAATCATTAGCTTCATAATTACATATTCCTTTGCTTTCAGATGAAGCTTTCAGCACTATTTCTGACAAACCATTTGAGAGACGAGTTAATTCTCCATAGTAATGAGACATGGTACTGCCTGTTGTAAAATAAATCACTAAAGCGAATTTAATGATCAACATGTACATCTCTTGTGGACTGCGCACTCCACCAGACATAGCTTTTATAGAGAACAGTATTAAAGCTAAAACCAAAACAGCAGTTATGGTGTTTTTCAGCCTTTTCTGTGCTACAGATATAAAACTCTCACCGTTTGGTGCACCTTTACCTGCAACTAAATTATCCAATGATTCCTTAATACACTGCACTATCATAGATGTAATTGGAATAGGAGCTAATGATTTACTCCCTGCCTGATTATAGCAAGCTTCAGAGACATACGAGCTAAAACAGCCTTTATTGTCGTAACCTACAAAAATTTTTCCTTCTTTTTCCTTATTTCTTATATTAGTTTTATAGTCATTATCATTACCAATAGAAACTTCTTCTTTCCCTGTGCCATCTTTATTTTTGAATATCATCACAGATTCTTCACACATAGGAGCAAGCGGGTCTGGTGGCAATTCCGTGCACCCCATATCAACCCCTTGCGGCCAAGGAGTCATTGTGATACCAAGTGTGCTAATCTCAGCTAATTCCACACATAACCTGCCCATTTTTTTCACTGCTTTGAATGTTGATCCATGTATTATTGCAGGATCACCTCCAGCTTTGATAGTTTTACATTCTAGCTTACCATCAACTCTTGGTGACCATGACCCACCTTCATATCCAGTGTCCTTCTCTCTAACATCAAAGTCTATATCACCAAAAAGATTACCGAACGTTAAGGGGTTTCGATGACATACTTCTATATATTCACTGTATTGCACACCGTTTTTTGGCCAGTAATAACCACCAGCATTTTCATTAGATATAGAGCCTAAACCGTCCTTCTCCATTTTTTTACCTACTTCTATTGATCCATTTTCCTTATCAAAACATTTAAAATATTCATCTTCTTTTTGGTAATTCTTATTTATGCACTCTGAATATTTTGAGTATTCTGGTTTTGAGAATCCGAAATCTTTATACTTTCCATCATGATCACGTGCAACTGGGTGTCTAACAAAACTATGTTCACAAACAACAAGCCCTCCTATAGCTTTCCAGACTCCAACGATTGCAGCTATCATTCCAACAATAACAAGAGCAGTAAACAAACCAGCAGAAGAGACGATCAAGACAATGCCAGTAAATATTGCACCAACAGCAATAGCTATTCCAGCAAGTGCTGCAGCTGTTTTAAACGCCCCACAATCAGGGTTAGAGGCACGGCTAAAGCTGCCAGTAGAGTTAAATCTACTAACAAATTCTGTCTTGTCAGTACCACTTACTCCATCTGCAAGCACTGGATATGAGAGTAAAAAGTCTATATTTAGTAAAAATATCGCAATTAATAGCAATGACAGCTTAGTCTTAAACATTTTTTACCTTCTGATAAAATATAGGCAACCATACTTTTGGGTTGTCTCCAACTTCATTTAATACATCGTGTAACAATAGAACACTTTCTGCACGTCCGGATAATACGTTGATTATATCATCCAGGTCTTTTAAGTCTATTCTAGCTACCACAGCATTAACTCCTTGTTTCACCAAAAAGAATCTAGTGCTTGGATCTGTGTGCTTAATTAATATATATTCACGTTCAGTTAACATAAAAACATCCCGATAGACACTAGTAGCTTTCAGATTTGGTAAAAAAATCTGTGTCGCTGTTTGTTGTACAAGCGTATCGCTAATAGCACTTTTACTTGCATCCTCAACACTCTGAGTAGCAAAAATCACAAAAGCATTTAGTTTTCTCAGTACCTTCAACCAGTCTTTTATCTTGGGTGCAAAAACTGGATTATCTATTAATGCCCATGCCTCATCAAGAACGATAATAGATGGAGTGCCATCAAGAGATATACTAATCCTATGAAATAAATAAATCAATACTGGTCCAAGGGCAACAGGATCTTTGAGCAAGCTAGCCATCTCAAAACCAAATATTCTTGCTCGTGAAAAATCTAGCAAATCTTCTTTATTGTCAAATATTGCAGCATGAGAACCATTATCATGCCACATAGATATTGCCCCAGCTAGAGTATCAGGACCTGCAAGCCCTAAAAACGGTACAAGGTTTCTCAAGAACCTGTCTTCTTTTCTTAATTTAAAATTTCCTTCAATTGCATCATTAATTCGTGCAATATCTTCTGAAGTAAATTTACCATTATATACCGAAATTAAAGACTTTATCCACTCCATTAAAAATGTTCTATTATCAGAGGTGTCATCAAGTTGCAAAGGATTAAAATTTGTTTTAGTTCTTGGTTCTATTACAGTATAGATACCACCAAGTGCTCTTAAGAAAATCTCTGCACCGCGATCTTTGTCAAAAAAGAATATCCTTGGAGAAAATTTTATCGCTTGAGCACATAAGAAATTCATTAAAACAGTTTTACCAGCACCAGTTGGGCCAATTATCATAGTGTGTCCAACATCCCTTATATGAAAGTTGAAAAAAAATGGAGTACCAGATGTCGTGTCGAAAACTGTAACGGCATCTCCCCAGTGGTTATTGAATTTATTACCAGTAGGATAATTATGTTGAGATGCAAATCCAGCCAAATTAAGACTACTTATTGTAGCTTTTCTCACTATATAATCGAAATTACCAGGAATTTGCGCCCAAAATGCTGGTTCAAGATTAACTCTCTCACGGACAGGGTAAACACCGCAATTAGAAAGCTCTGATTCTACCAACGACAGAGCGTTATCCAATGATTTAGGACTTTTTTCTATACATAAAATAGTCAGGTGATGTTGACCAAATGCAATCTTACCACTCATTGCGTCATCAAGCGCTTGAGAAATTTCTGCTATTTGAGAAATAGCTTTATCTGCAGACTGTATCATTCGATTTTGCTGTATCTGCATTTTTCCAATCGCCATTTGCCTGTTTATAAATTGAAAAGATTGCGTAATTATAAACTCGTAAGGAAGTTGTAAAAACGAATCAAGCATTCCTGCAGAAGTATGATTTCCATATTCTTTGATACTAACTATTCCAGCATATTTGCTTTCATTGTGAGTCACAACCTGTATCATCTTGCGACCAAAGAACAATCTGTGTACTGGCAAATACCTTGATATTTCAGTTCTCAGCGGAAAAAGTGTATTTGTAACGAAGCCACAATTTACAATTCTGGATAAAAATTCCATTATTTCACAAAATAGGCCATTGGGAGTTTCTTTTACTGCAAGAACTTTGGGTGAATAGTTTCTAAGGCTTGTCACTACACGATTTGTCGTTTCCTCTAAATCTTCATACGTAGCACGCATATCACTTTCCCAAGCATGTTTTGAAGTTACATGTCCGAATTTTTTTAGTAGATGTGACAAAAATTCTACTCCTTTTGTGTCCGCTCTACGGATAATCGTAATGTATAGGTCATTAATAAATGATTGCCTTGTTGCGTGTTTTTCTCTCCATTTTAGATTTACGTGATTAGCGAAAAAATTCGGCAAACCTTGACTTGCAAATTCATCAGAAAAAATATTTTTTTTACGTCTGATAGTATGAAAATACAAACTAAATGCCGGAGATGAAATGCTTCTGAGCATCTGATTCCTGATATTATTTTGTATTACTAAATCCTCGTCATCGGCGGTTTCAAATGCAAAACCACTTAATTTTATAACCTTAACCAACCAATTTTCTTTTGTCATCAAGGTTGTGCTATTCCAATAGCAAGAATAAGGAATAAATTCAGCAGCGTGAACTTCCCTGCTCAGAGTAGATTTATTCTTTGATTGAATAGCCCTAAACCTCAGCATCACACAACATTAAGCAATATCATAAGAATTGGCTCCATGATAAAAACGATTTAAACATTTCGAGCACTTTCCTAATTTTACCATAAATAATTCAATAAACAACGGTTCTTTTGCAGAAGCTATATAGCCAAGTCCATGTATACCTGGTAACATTAAGAGAATCACTCGCAAATCATTTGAATTAATGAAAATTAGCATGCAAATCAGGACGTTTAATATTGCAAACATATAACTCACACCAAAGAGCATTGCAGGTCTTGTAAGACCTTTAAATAATTGATCTGTTTGTATACTACCTGTGGACATATCTTTAACCTTCTAATAATAACTAATACTATATCATTATATTAAAAATCCATTGAAACTAGTAGCACTTTAAGTTAAGGTACATTATTTAACCAAGATAATGACAAGTTGGCCATTTCAAGAAGCAGAAAAAATATTGCAGGAGTTTCCTAATAAAAAAGAAATAATATTTGAAACTGGTTATGGACCCTCTGGTTTACCCCACATAGGAACCTTTGGAGAGGTTTTCCGCACTACAGTTGTTGTAAATGCATTAAAAAAAATAGCTCCTGGTATAAAAACCAAAATCATTGCAGTTTCAGATGATATGGATGGTTTGCGAAAAATACCAGATAATGTACCAAATCAAGAGATGCTAAGGGAGCACTTAAATAAGCCACTCACTATAATCCCAGATCCATTTGGGACTCATGAAAGTTATGGTCATCATATGAATTCATTGTTGTGTAAATTTCTTGATTTGTTTGAATTTGAATATGAGTTCAGGAGTGCAACAGAGTGTTATAAATCTGGCGTTTACGATGAAAAACTTTTACTACTGCTGAAAAATTATGATAAAGTGATGGACGTAATGCTCCCATCATTTCGGGAAGAAAGGCAGCAGACTTACAGTCCATTCTTGCCGATATGCCCAAAAACTTCCCAAGTTTTACAAGTTCCAGTAATTGAAACAAATACAGATAAAGGAACAATCACATATGAAGACTTCCATGGAGAAAAAATAGAAGTTCCGGTAACAGAAGGAAGGTGCAAATTGCAATGGAAACCGGACTGGGGAATGAGATGGGCTGCGTTTGGAGTGAATTACGAAGCTCACGGGAAAGATTTAACACCATCTGCTGTGCTTTCAAGCCAAATATGTGAAATACTTGGAGAAAAGCCACCACTCTTGTTTCGCTACGAATTTTTCCTTGATAAAGAAGGAAAGAAAATATCAAAATCAAGAGGAAATGGCATTTCAATTGAAGAGTGGTTAACTTACGCACCAACAGAGAGTTTAGCATTGTACATTTTTCAGAGCCCTAAAAAAGCTAAACGTTTATATTTTGATGTGATACCAAAATCAACTGATGAGTATCTAGAGTTTGTTAAGCGTTATCATGAAAATAAGGATAATGTGCTCAATACAGAATCTTCAGAATCATCTATTGTCATTCCAGAGTTCTCTTCTGTCATCCCAGTGCGTGACACTGGGATGACACCTGACCGAGGTGCTAATCTTTCACTAGAACAACGATTAGATAATCCCGCCTGGCATATCCACCGGGGCAATGTTCCCAATATAGAAACTTCAGGCATAAATTTCTCACTACTTTTAAACCTAGCAGCGGCTTGTAATGCTGAAAACAAAGAGATCCTATGGGGTTTTATATCCTCTTATGCACCGAACGTTACACCAGAAAATAATAAAATGCTTGATAGACTTTCAGACTTTGCAGTAAAGTATTACCACGATTTTATCAAACCAACAAAATCATATAAAACTCCAAATGCAAAAGAGAAAGAAGCGTTACTAGATTTGAAGGACACTTTACATTCTCTATCTACAACTGTTACTGCTGAAGAAATTCAATCTCAGGTATTTTCTATTGGAAAAAAATATGATTATACCAACTTACGTGACTGGTTTCAGCTATTATATGAAACGTTACTTGGCCAAAAAACCGGTCCAAGAATGGGATCTTTCATAAAGCTTTACGGAATAGATAATACGATTTCTCTCATAGAAAGCGCTACTAAATGTATACTTTAGAGTTTACCTTCTTTCATTTGAGCTCTTTAGTTTTTAGTTCTGCCTTCTAAGAGCATGTCTTCAAACTGAGTAGAAAGAAGTTAAGAAGTATGGTATAAGGTACATTTTAAGATGTACCCAAGCGATATAAGTGACAAAGAATGGAAGACAATAGAGCCATATTTTGAACCTAAAAAGACCGGCAGACCAAGAAAACATAGTATTAGAACAATTATTAATGCAATCCGCTATATGATGAGAACAGGATGTCAATGGAGACAACTGCCTAAAGATTTTCCACCATGGAAAACCGTATATAGTTGTAATTCGCGCTTGAAAAAAAGTGGAATATGGCAAGAAATTCATGATTTTCTAGTTAAAAAAGTAAGAGAGATGATTGGTAAAAATAAGACTCCATCAGTAGGTATAATTGATAGCCAGTCAGTGAAAACTACTCAAAAAGGGGATCCAGAGGATATGATGCTGGCAAAAAAATAAAGGGCAGAAAACGCCATATTATTGTAGATACTGTGGGTCTTGTAATTGCTGCTGAAGTACAGAGTGCAAGTATTCAAGATCGTGATAGTGCTCTAAATCTTTTTGCCCAAGCTAAATGCAAAGTTCCAACTTTACGTAAGTTTTTTGCTGATCAAGGGTACATAGGTAAATTACAAAACAGATGCTTATTGGAAACGGGATGTTTATTAACGATTGCCAAGAAAATAGTTGATACAGGATTTCAAGTTATTCCCAAACGTTGGATTGTTGAAAGAACTTTTGCCTGGCTTTCCAATTTTAGGCGCATGAGTAAAGATTACGAGCATTCTCCTCTCACCTCAAAAAACTATATCTTCTTTAATATGATCACTATTATGCTTCACAAATTAGCTCATTCTTCAGTTTGAAGACATGCTCTTAGGCTTTTACTCGTGACAACCACTGTGCCTGCGATCTTGTCGTGCCAAGTTTGACAGCGTTTGTTGAAATTTGACCATAAAAAGCCCAAGAATAATGGTGCAGCTGACAATATAAAGGAAAAAAATCTCTTTGTTGCTTGTCTTAGGGTCATCTTTTCGAAAGTTTGTGCATCCACAACTCTAAGCCCAAGTAATAGTTTTCCAGGTGTAGCAGCAAACCTTACCCACATATATGTTACATAGCAAAAGAGCATAATGCATTGGACTATTTGATTTAGGATTTGTAATTTTATAAGTCTACTCTGCGTTGTCTTTTCTTCTGCAGACAGTGGCGCTTGCATTTGGTATTTTGCAGCAATTTGACTTAATATTTTGCTATCCTCTGAGTTCATAAAGAGCTTATTTAAGGCTTGGCTGCAAAACTGCAAGAACAAAACGATAATAATCAAATCAAGCAATACTGATATATAGCGCCTAAGTCCTGTTACATAACATATCCCATTTTCATCTTTCTTTACCTTTTGAATAACATTTATAGAAGAAAAAATAGAAAATAAACGATCAAAAAATTTATGTAACATATATACACTTTCCAATATTTAACGTGCCCCTGGCCGGACTTGAACCAGCATGCTTTTGCAAGCAACAGATTTTGAGTCTGCCGTGTCTACCATTCCACCACAGAGGCATTAAATTTTAATGCTATAGGCAACACGGAATTAGTCAAATTTTATATGTCTTTCAAATGAGGACTAAATATTCTACAATAATCAACAGTTACTCTCAAAACTTAAAATGAATGAATTAGCTAGTCTCCTCAGTTCAAGAAGTGTAGACAAGGAAATATGTAAATTACCGCATAATTTAGAAGCCGAGCAAATGCTTATTGGTGCAATGATTCGTGATAATAGAATCTGTGATGCAGTTGAAGACACAATCACAGCAGAGAATTTCTATGATCCATTACATCAGAGTATCTTTACGCAAATATCCAAAACCAGGAAACATGGCATAATTGCCAATGAACTGAGCCTCAAGATGTTTTTTGAAAATGATCAAGCATTCGCCGAATGTGGTGGAGTTGAATACTTAGCAAAGCTTGCAGCGAAGGCAAGTATTGCACTTGATATCTATAGTTTGACTAGAATAATCCGTGATACTTACTTAAGGAGATGTTTAATTAAGCTCGGGCAAGAAATAGTTGGTGATAGCTACAACTACGATATTGAAAACCCTGCACAGGCGCAAATTGAACAAGCAATGACAAAATTGTTCAACTTAGCAGTAAAAAAACAAGGTGAGAAAACATATATAAAGCTTGCAAGTTCAGTTAAAGGCGTAGTTGAGAAGATCAGCATGCTGAAAAACAATCCAGAAGCGCTGGGCGTTACAACCGGACTTCAAGATCTAAATCAGCTTCTTGGTGGTCTACAAAAATCTGATTTATTAATTTTAGCTGCAAGGCCTTCTATGGGTAAAACAGCATTGGCGCTAAACATCGCACTTAATGCTTGTAAGATGTTGCAAAAAAGAGCAGATAAGCAACACTATGTAGCGTTTTTCTCGCTTGAAATGTCAGCAGAGCAATTAACTGCAAGGCTGATCACTATAGATTCAGGGATTAGTTATTATAAGGCATTAACCGGGAGAATTAGTGATTTTGAATTGCATGAATTTATCAATACTAGTACAGAGTTATCTGAATTACCTTTCATCATAGATGACACCCCTGCGCTATCAATTAGTGCCCTTCGTACCAGGATACGCTTGCTGTATCAATTATATAATGTAGAAGTGGTATTTATTGATTATTTGCAGCTAATCAGAGGAACAACAAAAAGGAGTAATGAAAATAGAGTGCAAGAAATCTCGGAAGTGACGCAGGGTTTGAAAGCAATTGCAAAGGAGCTAAATATTCCCATTGTTGCACTATCTCAGCTCTCTCGTTCTGTTGAGCAGAGGGATGATAAAAAACCACAACTTTCTGATTTACGTGATTCAGGGAGCATAGAGCAAGACGCAGATATAGTAATGTTTCTCTATAGAGAAGAGTATTATGAACTAAGAAAACAGCCAAATGAAGGAAACAATAAACATCGGGAATGGCAAGAGAAAATGGAAAAAATTAGAAACATTGCAGAGCTCATTATTGCAAAGCAGAGAAATGGACCAATTGGCAGTGTAAAGCTATATTTTGACTCTAACAGAGGTGCATTTAAAGATTACACGGAAAGACATAGTTCATAGCCTTCAGTGATCTTTTGTCAATATCTATCCTTATTGACATATCTTTTTGTTTGTGCTACAATCTTTAATAATAAATTGATTACTTTAGTGAGGTACACAATGAAAAATATATTTAATAAAACTAATGTACCCTATTATATAGCTGGAACTCTGGCTACTTTAACTTTATTAGCATCTGTAGTGTTTGCTGCAGCTCCTTATATTGGGTTCTTAGCTCCAGTTGCAGCGTTAAGCGTTGGCCTGCCATTTATTATTGGTGGTGCTGTATTTTCTGCTGTGGCTATTGCACTTTCGTATAAAGCAATTAGTAAGAACAAAACTATTTCTGAGAAAGATGTTCAACTGGCTGAGAAAGTAGAAGAAATATCTAAAAAAGATGCTCAACTGGCTAATCAAGCAAAAGAGATAGAAGATAAAGATAAAACTATTTCTGAGAAAGATCGGGAGATTTTTAGAATGAAAAATGAGTTGGCTGCAACCAGAAGGATTAATGCTTCTCAGCCAGGTAATGCGGTAGAAATTGGTAGCGTAAACCAGCAGCTTACTAGGAAAGAGGTCGGAGTACAAGCTCAAGAGCAAAAAACTTCTGAGAAAAATACTCAACTACCTGAGAAAGAAATAGAAGAACTTAAACGAGGAAATGCTTTTGTTCCGCAAGCAAAGGATTATCAAAGAAGTATTTACATCTGTAGCAGAAGCGTACAATAGTGGGCGCATTCCTGGTATTGTTAAGCGGCGCTGTAGTGATGTTGCGAATGACTTAAAAAATATCGTAGGTAGTGCGAAAAATGCTTATGGCACATCAGTTGAGTATGTAAAAGGGAAATTTAATAATGCTGGAAATAAATTAAAAAATGTTTATGGTACGTCAGTTGAGTATAAAAAAGGAGCACTTAACAGCGTTGGAAGCAGCTTGTACAATAGGCTTTATGGTACTAAGGTTTCTATTCTGGAAGAGCAGTTTAAGTATGAAGATGGATCTAAAACTAGTATGCAAGAACTAACTTGTTTGGATTACTTAGATCTTGCAGTTCCTTCTAGCAAGCAAGAGAAACGAGCTAATAGTTTGGATTATTTAAATATTGATAACGTTCCTAAGCAACCTGATCATCTAAGTATTGATGCTGCTAAAAGGTATTTAATGAGTCTTTCTGAGGATCAGGATGTATTTTATGATGCAGAATCTGGTGATGAAAAAGGTACTGAGATTTCTAGCCCAGAAAATCAGCCAACTAAAGAAGAAAATGGTCAAGGCTGGTTTGCATGGAGCCTAGGAAAGGCTAAGTCGGCAATGACTGAAGTAGTAGTGATAGGTGTTGATGTTACTAAACCATATCTTGCTAAAATAACTAAGGCACTTGCACCTAACTTGAATATGTAGACGGCGGTGTGCACCGTCGTTAACTAAAGATAATCTCATCCAGGAGAAATAGTTTAAAAACTATTTCTCCACTTTAGTGTCAACCCTCAAAAAAACCGGCGTAGGTTCAGGCAATGTTATGCCTGAACTTACGCACGTGTCATACAAAGATTTTAAATCTCGTTGTTCTTTTGGAATTTGCAATTGATTAAGTATCATTTCTGCTGACTTGGGAACGATTGGCTGCAATAAAATGCCAATTATCCTGATATATTCTAGTAATTTGTAGATTACTAAGTTCATACGCACTCTATCGGTTTTGCTTAATGTCCAAGGTGCACTTTTGTCTATATAAGCATTAGCTTCAGAAGAAATGTTGATAATTAGAAGTATGATATGGTTAAACTCATACCTTGCAAGATGATTCATGATTTGATCAATTATGGACTTACAATTTGGCAAACTCTCATCATCTTTGAGTAGATTTAGATCAACTGTTGGTACAATTCCAGAACATTGCTTGTGTAAAAATGAAATTGTTCTTTGTACTAAATTGCCTATGTTGTTTGCCAGTTCTGAGTTTATTCGGCTGATCATGTTTTTCTTACTAAAGTTGCCATCCTGGCCGAAGCTTGCTTCCCTGAGGAGAAAATAGCGTAGCTGATCAACACCAAACTCTTGAGCGAGGCCAATTGGATCTATGACATTACCAAGGGACTTGGATATTTTTTCCCCCTCATTTAACCACCAACCATGAACTGCAATTTGTTTTGGCAGTGGCAAATCTGCTGCAAGGAGGATAGCCGGCCAATATACAGCGTGAAAGCGCAATATGTCTTTGCCGATTACATGAACGTTGAAAGAGCTGTCAGCTAGGTTTGCAGTGCTTGACACTGGAATCTGTGTTTCTGGTTCTGCCCAAAACCTCTTATATTCCTCACCCTCAGTACTAGGAAAACCTATTGATGTAAGATAATTGGTTAATGCATCTATCCAGACATAGATTACGTGTTTGTCATTACCTGGTACTTTTATTCCCCAGTTAAAACTAGTGCGAGAGATTGAAAGGTCAATGAGCCCTAATTTTACAAACGATACCACTTCATTTTTTCTGCTCTCAGGAAAGATAAAATTTGGCTGACTTTCATATAATTCTAGTAATTTATTCTGCCAATTTGACAAACGAAAAAAGTAGCTCTCTTCTTTTATCCACTGAACCTCAGCACCTGTTGGTGCTTTGCCATCTATCAGCTCTGATTCTTGATAAAATGCTTCATCACGAACTGAATACCAACCAGAATAGGAATCCAAATATATTTGTCCTCTCTCTTCAAGCCTATTCCATAAAGCTATAACTGCTTTTTTGTGACGTTCCTCCGTAGTGCGAATAAAATCGTCATACTCAAAATTCATGAACTTAGCCAATTCTTTAAATGAAACGCTCACTTTATCTGTAAATTCTTTTGGCTGCATTTCCTTTGCTTTAGCTGCTTTTTCTATTTTTTGTCCATGTTCATCTGTACCGGTGGTAAATTTGACATTTTTCCCAGCTAGTTTCATGAACCTTGCCACAACATCACACAAAAGAGAGGTATATGCATGCCCGATATGTGGCTTGTCATTTACGTAATATGTTGGCGTGGTGATGTAAAAGTTCTCGAATTGTTCCATTATGCAGTGCTTAAAGCTTTATCGTATCTGTGCTAGTAATAAAAATCAATATGTAGTACACTATGTATAATTATACAAACGTTTGTTTTAGAAAGCAATCCGTACAGCAGATGGTGTCATCCAAGTAGCTGACAACATAGAAACGAAAAAACTTTCTTGACATCCTCCGCCAACTCCCTTATCATGAAACTGAAGCTATTTATTTATCTTCTCTGTACAGATTAAATGACAAAAAAACTCACGTATCTGGCGTCTCATGTTTAATTTTTTGCACTATGTGCACCTTATGTCTTTATAAAATTCTAGGTTTTTACCTAATATAAGCTAAAATGCGCTTATAAAGCATTTAAAACATAAAAAAACGCCAACTTAAAAAATGGATAGTGAATAACTAGCTACCCTAGGGTTTCTTTTGCCTTTTTTTTCATTTGGTAAATTTCTTAATGTTTGTAGCTAAAGATTGCACGAATACTGCAATTACAAAAGCGATCTCTACTAGGTAGGCCAGTGCTCCTTTTTTTGTCATCCGAGTAGCCCTCTTCTTGTCATCCCAGTGCGTGACACTGGGATCTAATTTTTTATGCAAAATTACTATATTTATATATTTGCAAATAGATACAATTTGAAATAATTTATACTATGAAGTTACGAAATGAGATTCCAGTGTCACGCACTGGGATGACAAAGTGTGCTTCTGTCATCCTATGATAGCTCTAAAAAACCTAGATCCCAGTGGGCTTTGTTGCATCGCTAGCTATGATGGATTAAAGATAAAAAAGATGGAGAATATCAGTAGCTTATTATTCTGGTATTTATAATAAGAACGGTCAGTGAATACCTAGGCTCTGTGGACAAAAAATATGAAAAGAGAGAAAAAGATGGTAGTTTAGCCTAATAGGTAAAAAATGGAGAAACTACCATATGCAATATTACATCAAAGAGGAAAATTGGAAACAAATTTTAGAGTTCATAAAAAGCGTAAAAGGAATGCACAGCAAAGATGAAAAACGTTTAAGAATATTCATAGAGGCAGTGTGGTACATAGTGCGAAGTGGTTGCCAATGGAGACTTTTACCAAAAACTTATGGTAATTACAGGAGTATACATAAGCGATTTAAAAGATGGTGTGAAAGAGATGTCTGGAAAAAATTGCTTGAATATACTAAACAAGAGCCTGATTTAGAAGTTGCTATAATCGACGGTACGATCATCCGAGCCCATCCATGTTCATCTGGATATACAAAAAACTCCAAGGATCAAGAAGCTTTAGGGAGGAGCAAAGGTGGCTTTACAACTAAAATACATGCGCTTGTCGATGCACTTGGAAATCCACTTAAATTTACTCTGACTCCTGGTCAAAGAAATGAAATTACGCAGGCACAAGTGTTGACCGAAAGTATCTATAACTCTACTGTAGTAGCTGACAAGGGCTACGATAGCAATGCCTTTGTTACAAGTCTTGAAGACAAGGGATGTACAGTAGTTATTCCGCCAAAACGGAATCGAAAAGTGCAAAGGTATTACGATGAGCATATCTACAAAGAACGTCATTTGATTGAGTGTTTTTTTGGTAAAATTAAAAATTTTAGGCGCATTTTTTCCAGATTTGATAAAACTGCTGAGGTTTTTATGGGTTTTCTCAATTTTGTTGGAGCTCTTGTATGGCTTCTCTAAAATTTTGTCCACAGAGCCTAGGGGATATAACAACTGACCTTCTTCCCTTGAGTATAAAATCCTTGCAGGTGCAATGCGTGATGCTGGTTTATTATACAGCCACCCGATGCGCTCATTTATAGTTACTTGGATGACAGGAACAGGAGGCGCTGGCTTTTTGATTGAATAAGTAATCTCCTTATTTTCAGCTATTATTGGTAAACAAATATGATGCCATATGTTTTTCGGTTTGGAGAGAAGGTGTCCGGTCAAATCTTCCTGATGTAGCCTGTGCATCACAAGAACGATTACTCCTTTTTTTCTATCGTTCAGCCTGGTTACTAGAGTCTGATCAAACCAGTTTATGGCACGCTTTCTAAACGTTTCGCTCAAAGCTTGAGCGGGACTTAGTGGATCATCTACGATGATGAAATCTCCACCTTCACCGGTTAGTGTTCCTCCAACGGACGTTGCGATTCTGTATCCTCTCTGCACTGTTTGAAATTTGTATTTGGTGTTTTGGTCTTTGGATAGTTCTACTTCTGGAAATAGCTTTTTATACCAACCAGATTGCATTATACACCTTGTATCGAGCGAATGTTTTTTGCTAAGCAGCCGAGAGTAACTTGCAACTATTATTCTTGCAGTTGGCTGATTTCCCAGTATCCATGCGGGCCACGCAACACTTATACACAGGGACTTCATTGAACGCGGAGGCATATTGAATATTATTCGTTTCACTTCACCAGCGCCCGCTGCTTCAAGCCTATCTGCTATGACTTTTATGTACCGATAATTATTATACTCACACCCCGGCACTACCGTTTGAAAGCATAACTCAATGAATTTTAGAAAGTTCATGATATAATGTTGAAAGATGTCATCCAAGTAGCCCCTTTCTTGTCATCCAAGTAGCTTGACTACTTGGATCCAGAAGACTTAATTTCAACCAAGTGGCTGCATAATAAAGTCTGGATTCCAGTGCCAAGCACTGGAATGACATCCTCCCTTGTGGAAATTGCTCTCAAATCACAATGTTTGTACAGCTATGCAAACACAAAGGTGTCATCCAAGTAGCTGACACTGGGATCCAGGAAAAAGAATGGTGTCATGAAAGTAGCTGACACTGATTCCTTTATGATGGTGTCATCCCAGTGCCCAGACACTGGAATCCAGCTTTTGATCGAAAATGTTGTATAGTACATAATCAATTTTTCTGGATCCCAGTGTCTGGGCACTGGGATGACGAGAAAGGAGCGCTGGAATGACAGCAGTCCTACGTCATACCGCCGCGGTATCTCTAGATCCCGCTAACACGTAGCGGGATGACGATTGTCGTTTAGCCATAAATATTAAGGAATTTACCAAATGAAAAAAAAGGCAAAAGAAACCCTAGTCATTGTCTATTTTCAGTATTGGCGTTTTTTAAGAGCATGTCTTCAAACTGAGTAGAAAGAAGTTAAGAAGTATGGTATAAGGTACATTTTAAGATGTACCCAAGCGATATAAGTGACAAAGAATGGAAGACAATAGAGCCATATTTTGAACCTAAAAAGACCGGCAGACCAAGAAAACATAGTATTAGAACAATTATTAATGCAATCCGCTATATGATGAGAACAGGATGTCAATGGAGACAACTGCCTAAAGATTTTCCACCATGGAAAACCGTATATAGTTGTAATTCGCGCTTGAAAAAAAGTGGAATATGGCAAGAAATTCATGATTTTCTAGTTAAAAAAGTAAGAGAGATGATTGGTAAAAATAAGACTCCATCAGTAGGTATAATTGATAGCCAGTCAGTGAAAACTACTCAAAAAGGGGATCCAGAGGATATGATGCTGGCAAAAAAATAAAGGGCAGAAAACGCCATATTATTGTAGATACTGTGGGTCTTGTAATTGCTGCTGAAGTACAGAGTGCAAGTATTCAAGATCGTGATAGTGCTCTAAATCTTTTTGCCCAAGCTAAATGCAAAGTTCCAACTTTACGTAAGTTTTTTGCTGATCAAGGGTACATAGGTAAATTACAAAACAGATGCTTATTGGAAACGGGATGTTTATTAACGATTGCCAAGAAAATAGTTGATACAGGATTTCAAGTTATTCCCAAACGTTGGATTGTTGAAAGAACTTTTGCCTGGCTTTCCAATTTTAGGCGCATGAGTAAAGATTACGAGCATTCTCCTCTCACCTCAAAAAACTATATCTTCTTTAATATGATCACTATTATGCTTCACAAATTAGCTCATTCTTCAGTTTGAAGACATGCTCTAAGTCTTAAACGCTGCAATTTAGCTGCTTTTAAATGCAACTAACCTTAGCTATAAATGTTTAAGAAATTTACTAGGCAGAAAAAAAGGCAAAGAAAACCCGTGGTAGCTAGTTATTACACTCTCTATTTTAAAATTTGACGTTGGGTGATGTCTTGAACGCTTTATAAGCGCGTTTCAGCTTGTATAGGTAAAAACCTAGAAATTTGATAAAGACATACGGTGCACATAGTGCAAAGAATTAAACAATAGTACGCCAAATACAAGTTTTCTTGTCATTTTAATCTGCTGCAGAGATTGCGAAGTTAAATAAAATAGCTTCAGTTTCATGATAAGGGGGCTGGCGAGGTTTGTCAAGCAAGTTTTTCGTTTAATCCATTTCTATGAGCTACCTGAAACCACAATATTCGCACAGTTGGAAAATGGTTGCGGGAGTAGGATTTGAACCTACGACCTTCAGGTTATGAGCCTGACGAGCTACCGAGCTGCTCCATCCCGCGTCGTTGTTTATTTAGTTATTATATATACAATAATAGAAAATAAAAGAATAAAATTGCGTCACAGTCACATGTCGGTATGTTTGCTAACCTTCTTTGACATAATAGTTAGTTATATACGTCATAACTTACGTAATGAAAAATATAACTTGATACTATGGTTTCCTGTGTGTCAGTGTGTAGGGATTTTAACCTATTTTTCCCTAAGTTTTGAACCAAGCTGCATTTTCACTATATCTATTTTTCTTTTGCTTTTACCCACACTAATTTTGATTGCAACATTATACAGAAAGTACGCAATATTATGCATTGCTTTAATTGCAGTGCTCATAGGATTTACAGCCAGTAAATTAAGAACAGCTTTAGTTGATACTCAAATTCTTGATAAAGAGAGGTATGTAAAAAATATCGTTGCCACAGTAAAGGATATTAACGACAGGGGCTCATACAAACAATTTCTGCTTTCTGTTGAAAAATCCCCTACTATCTCAAAATCCTCTTCTGTCATCCCAGTGCCCCCTTTTGTCGTTCCAGCACTCCCTTTTGTCATCCCAGTACTCCCTTTTGTCATCCCAGCTGGGATCCAGAAAAAAAAGATATGGATTCCAGCGGGCTTTGTTGCATCGCACCTTATGCGGTAGTAATTTACGATAAATTCATGTAGCCATTTCGAATTTAGCCATACCAATGTCAGTAAATTGATTAAGCAAATAGCACTTAATGAGTAGTTCTTTTCCACGATTTACTTCGGACTTATTCCTAAAGCTGAATCCAAATATTTGCTTTAATCTTGAGAAAAACCCTTCAATGTGAGCTCTCTTTCCATAATTTACTTCTTCTTTCCACTTTTTTATGCAATCATATGACTTTATTAGTCTAACAGCAGCATTTCTATCATCCATGTAATCCAATTTTTGGTGCTCTGTTGCGTTGTTTTTCGGAAGAACTTTTGTCTTTATACCAAACTTGTTACATAATTCGTAAAGCTTATGCCTGTCATATGCTCTATCCGCATATAATACCTTTACAGCATGAACTTCTTCTAACAAATCGCAAGCTCCATAGTGATCTGAATAAACTCCGCTGCTGTATTTTGCAGCTATGGCTTTTTTGCTGTTTATATTCAACATTACGTGTAGTTTCTTTACTTGTTCATAGCTGCGATACTTTCTATTTTCGCTATTTTCCTTGCTGTGGCCAGGAGTGTTGTTATAAATGCTGATGCTTGTGCTATCTATAGCAATTTCGATATCTTCCATATTATCTTTATCAATTCTGCAATCATTTATCTTAATATTAAGTTTCTTAAACCTTCTTGAAGCCTGAGAATAGCTGATAACTTGCAAATTTTTCCCAATTTGCTCAAGGTATCCTGCTATAAATCCAACTGTTTGCCTCAAACCTATTCTGAATAGATGGGTTATTATATGTATCAAAATCACCACTTTATTGCTGTAAATATTGTTGCCACCCTGCATTTTTGGCCCAATTTCATACCAATTTTCTATGGCTTCGTTGATATAACGAAAAATATTTCCTCTTTTTTCTAGAAATTTGTTATATTCGTTTTGGTTACTGACTCTCATTTTTTGTGGCATATTTTTTCTTCAACAGTTGAATGGCTATTTTATAATGAATTTTGTCAGTAACTGCCAGATTTTTTCGGTTGCTATGCAACAAAGCCCACTGGAATCCAGAAAAAAGAATGGTGTCATTCCAGTGTCCCTATGATGTCATCCCAGTGCTTGACACTGGGATCTAGCAAGCTTTGCTTGCAAATAAGTCTAATACGCGTCGCGTTTTATGCCAAAACACAATTGGAGTTACATGCAAAATAGATCCCAGTGTCAAGCACTGGGATGACAAAAAAAGGAGCACTGGGATGACACCATTTGTTGTACCTTAACAAACGTTCGTACAGTTGTGCATAGGATAGAGCTATAGAATTTTTCAAAGCGTTTTTTCTATTGAAGATAAGAGCATCTTTTATATATGCTATATAGTAAAACATAGAATGCTTATGGTTCCAACTATAGCAATTTTAAGTGGTGGGTTTTCTTGTGAGAGAGAAGTGTCGCTTATGAGCGGAAAAGCAGTAAAGAAGGCGCTTGATAGCCTTTCATATAATGCAATAGAAATAGATGTTGACAGCAACATTGCTGAAAAGCTTAGAAAAATTAATCCGGGCCTTGCTTTTATCGCTCTGCATGGA
The DNA here is from genome assembly GCF_947251795.1 of Wolbachia endosymbiont (group A) of Anoplius nigerrimus. Lineage (GTDB taxonomy): Bacteria > Pseudomonadota > Alphaproteobacteria > Rickettsiales > Anaplasmataceae > Wolbachia. The sequence continues at coordinate 1,056,448 of NZ_OX366385.1, forward strand.
CCTTATGGTGAAGATGGCTGCATTCAAGGTTTATTGGAAATCTTAGGTATAAAATATACACACTCAGGAATTATGGCTTCTGCTGTTGCTATGAATAAAGTGATGTCAAAGCATATATTTCGATCCCTTAGTATCGACACTCCAAAAGGTTATGTAATTAGCCGAGAAGATCTACTAAAAAATAATATTAAAATCGATTATCCGTACGTCTTAAAACCAATTAACGAAGGCTCTAGCATCGGAGTGCACATAATTTTCTCGCATGATGATTATTTAAAATTAAAAAACATGTTTGCAGCGCGTGACCAGGCAGTGTCTGGCTACTTGGATGACAAGGAAAGAGCTACTTCTATGACAAGAGACTTGATGATCATAGAAGAATATGTCCCAGGAATAGAGTTACATACTGCTGTATTGCTAGATGAAGCAATTGGCACTATGGAAATACGACCAAAAAATAAATTCTATGATTATGAAGCAAAGTATACAGATGGATTTGCAGAACATATATTTCCTGCTGAAATTCCTGACAATATATATAAAATGACCTTGGAACACGCACTGAAAATTCATCAATTTTTAGGCTGTAAAACTATTTCCCGCTCAGATTTTCGTTATAATCCCAAAAATAACACTTTAAAAATGCTTGAGATTAATACACATCCTGGCTTTACTGAGTTATCGTTAGTGCCAGAAATTGCAAAATTGACAAAAGGAATCGATTTTAATGAATTAGTTAAAATTATTATTGAAGATAGTTTGCAGCACAAAAATATTAGGGATTTAAGTCATGTTGAGCAGTATTACTAGAAGCCAAAGGAGTTTTTTGCGTAAGTGTGCCTTGGTTATTATCACAGCACTTTTTCTTACGCTAATACTCTACAGCTCACTTGATAAAATAATAAATCGATTTAATTACTACTTTACTTGGTATAATGACTGCCTATCCAGTTTATTACTCAGCAATGGATTTTCAATCGATGAAGTAGTCGTGAGCGGCAATAAATTTACAAACAAAAGGGATATTCTAAGTTTGACAGATAGAACGCAACCTATCCTGTATATATCACTTTCAAAACTTGCCGGTAACATACAATCCATAAGCAGATGGATAAAACACGTAAGAATCCATAGAATTTTGCCCAATACTCTACACATTAATATAGATGAGCATAAACCGTTTGCTCTCTGGAAAGATAATAACAAAACCTCGGTAATTGATTTTGAAGGTAAAGTGATCGTAGATGACTATCTAGTAGATGATCTTGTTGTAATTACAGGACAAAACTCGTTATCAAACCTAGAATTTGTTAGAGATGTGTTGGAGAGTAAAACTCAATTAAGAGACCACATTTCTTCTTTTGCTTATATAGGGAATAGAAGATGGAATATCATACTTGATAACGATTCCACAGTAAAACTGCCTGAAGATAACCCTTATAGTGCATGGGACTATTTAAACCACTTACACAATACAACTGATTTTACTTTCAGCGATTGGAGTATTATTGATATGCGTATTACTGATAAAATCTTTGTGAAGAGGTGATCTGCTGTCATCCAAGTAGCGGGATACTTAACCGTCATACCGCGATTCATTCCACAACTGTACGAACATTCATTTTCGAAGGTAAATTGCACAACAGATGATGTCATTCCAGTGCGTGACACTGGGATGGCTTTGTTGCATCGCACCTTATACTGGTAGTAATTTACGATAAATATCATGTAGCCATTTCAAATTTAGCCATACCAATTTCAGTAAATTGATTAAGCAAATAGCACTTAATCAGCAATTCTTTTTCGCGATTTACTTCGGATTTATTCCTAAAGCTGAATCCAAATATTTGCTTTAATCTTGAGAAAAACCGTTCAATATAAGATCTTTTCCCATAATTTACTTCTTTTTTCCATTCTTTCATGCCATCTTCACCGTATAATTTTATTAACCTAATAGCAGCATTCCTGTCAGACATATAATCTATTTCTGGATGTTCTGCCGCATTGTTTATTGGTGGAATTTTTGTCTTTATATCATATTCGTTACACAACTTATAAAACTTGTGCCTATCACATGCTCTATCTGCATATAGTGCTTTTATGGCATGAACTTCTTTTAGCAAATCACAAGCTCAATAGTGATCAGACCTTTACTGTATTTTACAGCTATGGCTTTTTTGTTGTTTATATTCAACATTACGTGCAATTTTCTCGTTTGCTCATAGCCACTCTGTCAGTGCTATTTTCCTTGCTGTGTGTTGTTGTATATACTAATTCCTGTACTGTCTATAGCAATTTCAATATCTTCCATATTATTTTCTGCAATCATTTATCTTAATATTAAGTTTCTTTTGATGCTTGTGAATAGCTGCAAATCTCTTCCTATTTGTTGCAAATACCCTTTTATAAACCCGACTGTTTGTCTTAAACCAATTCTAAAGAAACTGACGATTATATGCACCAAAATCACAACTTTATCACTATAAATATAGTTGCCGCCCTGCATTTTTGGACAATTCTCGTACCAATTTTCTATGGTGTCATTGATATAACAAAAAATGCTTCCTCTTTCTTGGAGAAATTTGTTATATTCATGGCAGTTACTGACTCTCATTTTTTGTGGCATATTTTTTCTTCAACAGTTAAATGGCTATTTATAATGAATTTTGTCAGTAACTGCCAGTTCTTTTCACTTGAGCGATGCAACAAAGCCATCCCAGTGTCTGGGCACTGGGATGATACCCCATAAGTGTTGAAAGTGCTATAAGTGGCATTATATAAGGTGGTTAATGGCATAAATTTCAATGATAATAAAATAAATCAAAAAAGCGCCTTTTTGCCTGTGGTTAGAAGGTTTAAGCGAATTTTTGACGTGGTTTATCTGCTTTCCCAACAACGAAGGTTGATATCAAGAGGAGATTTACATACCATTAATCACCTTGTGTGACTGCACTTTCAACACTTATGGATGACACCCTCCTAGTAGAAACGCTTTTGTAATTGCAACATTCGTGCAATCTTTAGCCATAAATATTAAGAAATTTACCAAACAAAAAAAAGGCAAAAGAAGCCCTGGTCATTGTCTATTTTCAGTGTTTGGCGTTTTTTAAGTCTTAAACACTGCAATTTAGCTGCTTTTAAATGCAACTCACCTTAGTTTGAATGTTTAAGAAATTTACTAAGCAGAAAAAAAGGCAAAAGAAACCCCGTGGTAATTAGTGTTCACTTCCTAATCCTGCAAATTGGCGTACTATACTGTCTTAAACGACTTATAAGCGCGTTTCAGCTTGTGTAGGTAAAAACCTAGGCTCTGTGGACAAAAAATATGAAAAGAGAGAAAAAGATGGTAGTTTAGCCTAATAGGTAAAAAATGGAGAAACTACCATATGCAATATTACATCAAAGAGGAAAATTGGAAACAAATTTTAGAGTTCATAAAAAGCGTAAAAGGAATGCACAGCAAAGATGAAAAACGTTTAAGAATATTCATAGAGGCAGTGTGGTACATAGTGCGAAGTGGTTGCCAATGGAGACTTTTACCAAAAACTTATGGTAATTACAGGAGTATACATAAGCGATTTAAAAGATGGTGTGAAAGAGATGTCTGGAAAAAATTGCTTGAATATACTAAACAAGAGCCTGATTTAGAAGTTGCTATAATCGACGGTACGATCATCCGAGCCCATCCATGTTCATCTGGATATACAAAAAACTCCAAGGATCAAGAAGCTTTAGGGAGGAGCAAAGGTGGCTTTACAACTAAAATACATGCGCTTGTCGATGCACTTGGAAATCCACTTAAATTTACTCTGACTCCTGGTCAAAGAAATGAAATTACGCAGGCACAAGTGTTGACCGAAAGTATCTATAACTCTACTGTAGTAGCTGACAAGGGCTACGATAGCAATGCCTTTGTTACAAGTCTTGAAGACAAGGGATGTACAGTAGTTATTCCGCCAAAACGGAATCGAAAAGTGCAAAGGTATTACGATGAGCATATCTACAAAGAACGTCATTTGATTGAGTGTTTTTTTGGTAAAATTAAAAATTTTAGGCGCATTTTTTCCAGATTTGATAAAACTGCTGAGGTTTTTATGGGTTTTCTCAATTTTGTTGGAGCTCTTGTATGGCTTCTCTAAAATTTTGTCCACAGAGCCTAGTTTACATGAAATTAAGGTACTTTATGGGTGAAAAAAAATTAAAAGCTGCTGTGGTCTTATCAGGGTGTGGTCACCTTGACGGTGCAGAGGTAAGAGAAGCGGTTTTAAGTCTGCTTGTGCTTGATCAGCAGGAAGTGGATGTTAAATGCTTTGCACCTGATATCAATATCACACAAGTTATGAATCATAGAACAAAAGAGGCAACAAAAGAAAAAAGGAATGTACTTGTGGAAGCAGCAAGAATCGCAAGAGGCGAAATATATGACTTAAAAGAAGCCAAAGCTGAAAATTTTGACATGCTAGTTGTACCTGGTGGATACGGGGTTGCGAAAAATTTATCTGACTTAGCTGAAAATAAAGACATGGTGACAGTAATGCCTGAATTTGAAAGATTAGTTTCAGAATTTTTTGTCACAAAAAAGCCAATAGGAGCAATATGCATATCTCCAGCCATCATTGTTTCAATTTTAAGTAGCAAGATAGGTAAAGAAGAAAGTAAGGTTAAGGTAACTATAGGAGATGACAAAGAACAGTTGATAGAAAAGCTTGGCGGCGAACACATAAAGTGCGATACAGGGTTATCAATAGAAGACGAAGAGTATAATGTATTTTCTTGTTCTGCTTATATGCGTAGTGACGAAAGTACATACTCTGTATATCAAGGGATAAAGCATATGATTGACAGCATGGTAAAAAAGATTAACAAAAAAACTAAACAGCCATTCCTATAAGGTATACTAAATAAGACTTCTCTATTAATCACACAATTAACGGGAGTGTTAAATAAACTGTGTCAAACCGCATTTTTAGTTCAACTCAATTTTCAATCTATTAGGAAAGAAAATGTCGAACTGAGACATAGTTAATGCCCAATTAGGCAAAGCCATAGTCCATTTTTGCTCTACCTTTTTTATAGCACAATACACCTGTTTATACAAGGCATTTGTACTAGTAAATGAGCCCTTAGTTTTAGTAAATTTTCTGATCTGCCTATGTAGCCCCTCAATAGGATTGGTAGTATAAATTAGCTTCCTAACTGGGCCAGAATACTTGAAATAACCGGACAAATTTTCCCAATTATTCTGCCACGATTTTACAACCAATGGGTACTTTTCTCCCCATTTTTCTTCCAACTCAAGCAAATAATTCTCGGCAATTTCTCTGCTTGCAGCACGATATATTTTTTTCAGATCATTCATGAAAACTTTCACATCTTTGCTGGATACATATTTCAGAGAATTTCTTATCTGATGCACTATACATAGCTGTACTTCTGCTTTAGGAAACGCACTATTTATCGCTGCAGGAAAGCTTTTTAGCCCATCTACACATACAATTAGAATATCTTCTACTCCTCTCTCTTTTAGATCATTTAGTACTCCCAACCAGAAGTTAGCTCCTTCACTTTCAGCCAAATAAAAACCTAATACTTCTTTTCTGCCATTTTGGTCTATGCCCAATATATTGTACATACATTTACTTACACAATGTCCATCCTCTTTGACCTTAAAAAACATCCCATCCATAAATACTATCGGGTATACTGATTGCAGTGGACGACTACGCCATTCATTGATTATAGGTAGCAATTTGTCAGTAATACTTGATATCTCTGCCACCGATATTTTGTGATCATAAATTTCCTCAACATGTGACGCTATATCTCTATAGCTCATACCACTGGCAAATGTGCTCAAGATCTTCGTTTCAAGCTCTGGTTTGTTTGCCTTTTTTTGACTATTTGAGGTTCAAAATTTCCATCTCTGTCTCTTGGTGTTAATAGCTCAAATGAACCTGCACTGGTACGTAAAGTCTTTCCATTCCTCCCATTTCTTCGATTATTTTCTTCGCTTTCAGCCAACAAGTGATTTTCTATTTCACCTTCCAAACTTGCCTCCAGCAGTCTTTTTATAAATGGTGTTAATGCACCATCTCTTCCTGTCAACGGCCTGCCTATCTCGTATAGACGACAGGATATTTGTTTCTAATTCTTTATAATCTACCAAACCGGTAGTTCTGTTTACTACTTTCTGACTCATTGTCAAACCTCCATTTTTTTATATCAATTTATTACTTTTTTTTCGGTTTGACACACTTTTTTGAACATTCCCCTGTGTAAGATTTCTCTTTGTAATAATCTTTCGATTCTACTGTCTGTTCTTTTAATGTCATACCAGTACCTCTTTTTCTTGTCATCCGAGTAGCCAACACTGGTTCACTCTATAATGGCAGTGCTCCTTTCTTGTCATCCCAGTAGCCTTCTTTTCCTGTCATCCCAGTGCTCCTTTTTTTGTCATCCGAGTAGCCCCTTCTCCTGTCATCCGAGTAGCCCCTTTTTTGTCATCCAAGTAGCCTTCTTCTCCTGTCATCCCAGTGCTTGACACTGGGATCTAGTCTTTATTATGCAGCCACTTATTTAAAGTTAAGTTTTCTGGATCCCAGTGGGCTTTGTTGCATCGCTAGCTATGATGGATTAAAGATAAAAAAGATGGAGAATATCAGTAGCTTATTATTCTGGTATTTATAATAAGAACGGTCAGTGAATACCTAAATTTGAGTAAAAGAAATTTCACTACCACTCACTAATCTGGCTAAAATTCAAGAATTTCAATGCTTTAGCTATTTTCAATAGAATTAAATTTATTAATATAAATAATAAATTACTATTCTTAAATTTGATCAGATTGATTGCAAAAAAACAAGATTTTCAATAGGTTGCTTATAATTCTAACTATAGTTAGCCTTTCATAAGTAGCGATGCAACAAAGCCATCCCAGTGTCACGCACTGGGATGACACCCTCCTAGTAGAAACGCTTTTGTAATTGCAACATTCGTGCAATCTTTAGCCACAAACATTAAGAAATTTACCAAATGAAAAAAAAGGCAAAAGAAGCCCTAGGCTCTGTGGACAAAAAATATGAAAAGAGAGAAAAAGATGGTAGTTTAGCCTAATAGGTAAAAAATGGAGAAACTACCATATGCAATATTACATCAAAGAGGAAAATTGGAAACAAATTTTAGAGTTCATAAAAAGCGTAAAAGGAATGCACAGCAAAGATGAAAAACGTTTAAGAATATTCATAGAGGCAGTGTGGTACATAGTGCGAAGTGGTTGCCAATGGAGACTTTTACCAAAAACTTATGGTAATTACAGGAGTATACATAAGCGATTTAAAAGATGGTGTGAAAGAGATGTCTGGAAAAAATTGCTTGAATATACTAAACAAGAGCCTGATTTAGAGCATGTCTTCAAACTGAGTAGAAAGAAGTTAAGAAGTATGGTATAAGGTACATTTTAAGATGTACCCAAGCGATATAAGTGACAAAGAATGGAAGACAATAGAGCCATATTTTGAACCTAAAAAGACCGGCAGACCAAGAAAACATAGTATTAGAACAATTATTAATGCAATCCGCTATATGATGAGAACAGGATGTCAATGGAGACAACTGCCTAAAGATTTTCCACCATGGAAAACCGTATATAGTTGTAATTCGCGCTTGAAAAAAAGTGGAATATGGCAAGAAATTCATGATTTTCTAGTTAAAAAAGTAAGAGAGATGATTGGTAAAAATAAGACTCCATCAGTAGGTATAATTGATAGCCAGTCAGTGAAAACTACTCAAAAAGGGGATCCAGAGGATATGATGCTGGCAAAAAAATAAAGGGCAGAAAACGCCATATTATTGTAGATACTGTGGGTCTTGTAATTGCTGCTGAAGTACAGAGTGCAAGTATTCAAGATCGTGATAGTGCTCTAAATCTTTTTGCCCAAGCTAAATGCAAAGTTCCAACTTTACGTAAGTTTTTTGCTGATCAAGGGTACATAGGTAAATTACAAAACAGATGCTTATTGGAAACGGGATGTTTATTAACGATTGCCAAGAAAATAGTTGATACAGGATTTCAAGTTATTCCCAAACGTTGGATTGTTGAAAGAACTTTTGCCTGGCTTTCCAATTTTAGGCGCATGAGTAAAGATTACGAGCATTCTCCTCTCACCTCAAAAAACTATATCTTCTTTAATATGATCACTATTATGCTTCACAAATTAGCTCATTCTTCAGTTTGAAGACATGCTCTTAGAAGTTGCTATAATCGACGGTACGATCATCCGAGCCCATCCATGTTCATCTGGATATACAAAAAACTCCAAGGATCAAGAAGCTTTAGGGAGGAGCAAAGGTGGCTTTACAACTAAAATACATGCGCTTGTCGATGCACTTGGAAATCCACTTAAATTTACTCTGACTCCTGGTCAAAGAAATGAAATTACGCAGGCACAAGTGTTGACCGAAAGTATCTATAACTCTACTGTAGTAGCTGACAAGGGCTACGATAGCAATGCCTTTGTTACAAGTCTTGAAGACAAGGGATGTACAGTAGTTATTCCGCCAAAACGGAATCGAAAAGTGCAAAGGTATTACGATGAGCATATCTACAAAGAACGTCATTTGATTGAGTGTTTTTTTGGTAAAATTAAAAATTTTAGGCGCATTTTTTCCAGATTTGATAAAACTGCTGAGGTTTTTATGGGTTTTCTCAATTTTGTTGGAGCTCTTGTATGGCTTCTCTAAAATTTTGTCCACAGAGCCTAGTTGTCACTCTCTAATCCTGCAAATTGGCGTACTATACTGTCTTAAACGCTTTATAAGCGCGTTTCAGCTTATATAGGTAAAAACCTAGAAATGTTGTGAAGACATAAGGTGCACATAGTGCAAAAAATTAAAAATAAGACGCCAACTACGTTGTTTTCTTGCTGTTTAATCTGCACAGATGAAGATAACTGAATACCTTCAATATCATGATAAGGGCGCTGGCGGAGTTTGTCAAGCAAGTTTTTTCGTTTCTGCGGCGACATCAGTGGTGTTAAGTATTCGTACAGTTATTGGTATTATTAAGATACTCCCTAATCTTCTTCAAATCCTCCCAAGCTAAACGTTTTTGCATTGGCTGACGCAGTAGGTAAGCTGGGTGAAATATAGCAGCTGTAGTGATTGAGTGAGATAAATATTGGTTAGTGTACGTATGAAATCTACCACGCAAATTCGATATAGTTTTTGTGCTGTCAAGAAGGCTATAACATGCAATTCCCCCGACCAAAATTAGAATTTGCGGTGAAACCAGTGCAACATGCTTCTCAACAAATGGTCTGCACATATCAAGCTCTAGGTCGGTTGGCTTTCTATTGCCAGGTGGGCGCCAAAATACGGTATTGCTTATGTATACCTTAGTGCGATCAAGATTGATTGCATTTAACATTTTATCGAGCAACATTCCACTTGCACCACAAAATGGTATGCCTTGAAGGTCTTCATTTGCTCCTGGAGCTTCACCAACGAGCATAATTTTTGCGTTTGGATTACCATCGGAAAAGACAGTATTAGTTGCAGTTTTTTTTATCTCACAACCTTCAAATGATTCAACTGCACTTCTTAATTCATCCACACTACCACATTTACCTGCAAGTTTCCTTGCTTCAATTATCCAGTCACTTGGAAACATGTCTTTCCCATCTTTAGTGTCATTCCAGCGCGTATCTGCATCTTTCTTCTTGGTTTCAGTTTGGATAACAGAGGGTTGTACACTCTCTTTGCTCTCCAACTTTTTTTCCTCTTCACCCTCTGTTAGTATGCAATCAACGCCCACTTCATGGTAAAACTTTAATAATTCTAGGTCTTCATTGCTCATAATGCTTTTTAACCTTTTGTGCTTTTTTCATGGCCATATCATACTTTAATTTAGATAGATGTCTAATATATAATATACCATTTAAGTGATCTAATTCATGCTGAATACACCTTGCGAGCCAGCCGCAAGCTTTTAGCGTCTGTTCCTCATTATTTAAATCCTTATATTTCACAGTCAAATATTTTGGACGCTTAATTTCATAGCTTTGCTCTGGAATTGAAAGGCACCCTTCTTTGAGAATTACTTGTTCATCGGATAATTCCGTAATTTCAGGGTTAATCATGTAAAATTTGCCAATTGATTCATATCCTGCTGGCTCATTTTCAATTGTTTCTAGCTGAACATCCACAACAAAAATTCTCTTTAACACTCCAACTTGCACTGCAGCAAGGCCAAGACCTTCTGCATCATACATAGTTTCGAACATGTCGTTTACTAATTCTTTAATTTTATCGTTTATATCTGTTACTTCACTGGCACGTGTGATTAGTCTTTCATCAGGAACAATTACAATTGGTAATATGGACATAAAAATTATAATTCTATGTTTTGCTTTTCCTTTTGTCCAGAATTTAGTGTATATTAAAATGTTGCTATATCTATAATAGAAATATAAATTATTAAAGGAAGCTACAATTTAAATGAAATTGCGTAATAAGGTTAACTAATGTACTCTGCAGTAATAGCAAAACCAAAGAGAAACGTTTTTGCTGTTTTAGACATAGGTACAACAAAGATTATTTGTCTAATCGTTAAAATAAATGGCAACTTCAGCTATAAAGTGACAGGAACGGGCTATAAGATTGCAGAAGGTGTAAACGGTGGGTCGATAACTAATGTAAAACACGCAAATTACTCCATCTCATCAACTATAGGTTTAGCTGAACAAGTATCAGAAGAAACCATAGATCAGATATATGTGAACATTGCTGGATGTGGCATCTCATCTTTTAATGTACATAATGAAATTATTGCAGCTAATCATGAAATTTCTGACCGGGATATAAAACGTGTAGTTTTTCAGACGTTTGAGAAATATATTGAAGAAAATGTTATCATTCACAATATACCACTGAAATATCACTTAGATGACATGACTGACATAAAAGAAGTTGGTGGATTGTACGGAAAAAGACTATCTGCTGATGTTAATGTTGTCACTGCTTCGCGTCCAGCGCTTACCAATATTGAAAACTGTATTACCAATAATGGTGGATTAAATATGGCAGGTTGTATTGCTTCTGCATATTCTGCAGGTCTTGCGTGTCTCAGTGAAGATGAAAAAGAGCTCGGGACTGCTATTGTTGATATAGGCGGTGGGTGCACTGCAATTGGAATTTTCAAAAGAGGGAAACTTGTGTATGCAAGCAGCGTTCCAATTGGTGGTGTTCATATCACTCGAGATATTGCTTACGGGCTATGCACAAGCATAGAACGTGCAGAGTATATAAAAATACTGTATGGCAGCACTATCGTAACTTCAATAGATGAGAATGAGTACATTACAATGCAAAACAACGAAAATGATGAACCTACTCAAGTATTCAAATCTGAGCTTATTAACATCATAAGACCAAGAGTTGAAGAAATACTTGAAATGGTAAGAGAGCAATTTCAAGAGCAGAAAGATCCAATTAATAAAGTAGTGATCACAGGTGGAACTAGTCAACTCACAAGCATGAAGGAAATTGCAGGCTATATATTCAATAAGCAAGTTCGAATTGGGTGCCCTGAGTCTTGTAGCGGTCTTGATGGCGAATATGATAAAAATCCTGTATTTTCTGCTGCTATAGGTTCTATAAAGCTAATAGTTGACACTTTTTATAAAAATAACTCTGGAATGCTCGGTCAAGATGGTAAAATGAGTAAATTGTATAATTGGGTTAAATCAAAAGTTACAGTCTAGATTTCTGTTTTACCACCTTTCATACAAATGACTTGACACTAGGATCCATAGGACTTATTTTTATAATATGTAAAATTATTATGTTTATGTACTTGCGAGTAAGCGTACCAATTACAATAAGACATGGAAAATATGAACATAACTATACACTCACAAGAAGATTTTGAATTTATGCGCAAGGCTGGCAGGCTTGCTGCTGAAACTCTTGATTTCATTGCACCGTACGTAAAGGTAGGGGTGACAACTAATGAGTTAAATGATCTATGTCATGATTTTATAATTAATGCAGGTGCAATTCCAGCACCACTAAACTATAGGGGGTATCCAAAATCGATTTGCACTTCAAAAAATGCAGTTGTGTGCCATGGTGTTCCCGATGATAAACCACTTAAAGATGGAGATATTTTAAATATTGATGTCACGGTGATTTTAAATGGCTGGCATGGTGATACAAGTCGCATGTTTTGGGTTGGCAAGCCATCAATAAAAGCAAAACGTTTGTGTGACGCTACTTATAATGCGTTGATGGAAGCAATTAAACAAGTTAAGCCCGGCAATAAGTTAAATGAAATAGGGCTTGCTATAGAAAAATATATTAGAGATTTTGGATATTCTATCGTACGCAGCTACTGCGGACATGGTATAGGAAAAGTCTTTCATGCTCCACCAAATGTAGTGCATTTCTATGATCAAGATGAAAATCTCGTCTTGAAGGAAGGTATGTTTTTTACAATAGAGCCAATGATTAATGCTGGAAAACATGAGACTCTGCTCAGTAAACTCGATGACTGGACAGTAACAACACGCGATCTTTCACTTTCTGCTCAATTTGAGCATACGATTGGAGTAACAAAAGATGGTGCTGAAATATTCACATTATCACCTAAGAATTGGCATTTCCCACCTTATAATTAGATTTTTTTTAATTCTGCTATACTGCAACTATACTTGGTTTACTTTGGGTGATTTTGAAGAAAGCTCACCCTTAACTTGTGATATAGCAACTAGCCCAATTAATGCACAGAAAATCATGTAAAAACTTGCTGAAGTCTCTTGTCCTGTAACTTTGATAATTGTTGTGCATATAAATGGTGCAAGGCCACCAAAAAATCCAGCAGCTATATTTCTTGATAAACCAAATCCACTGTACCGAACCTTTGTTGGAAATAATTCGCACATCAGTGCACTAACAGGCCCAAGTGATGCAGCTATTGGAATTATAAAAAGAATGTGTGCCATAAAAGCGAGCAAGTAATCGCCAGTACATAACATTGAAAAAACTGGATAACTCACTATTACAAAAGTCACAAATGCGAATTTCATGACTTTCTCTCTCCCTATCTTATCAGAAAGTATTGCAAACAATATGGTCAGGCCTCCAAGTGCAACTTGATTCAGTATTTCCACTATGTGATTAAAATGAGTATTTACTGTTAATATTTTATTCGTAAGCACATTGAAAAATACCAGATATATGTAAAGAGATGAGTTTTCAACTATATCAACCCCAACTGATATCAGAAAAGGTTTTTTATAGCTATTTAATAACTCTTTTAATGGCAATTTAGATGGATTTTTCTGTTTTTCATACTCTGGGCTCTCATCAAGTATATATCTCATGTATATGCTAATTAATCCCATTGCTAAACTGAGAACGAAAGGTAATCTCCACCCCCAAGACTCAAAATCAGATACTCTCTTGCATATGAGCACTGCTGTAAGACTTAATATCGAACCAAAAATTGCACTTAAAACTTCAATACTGCCAAAGAATCCCTTTTTATTTTTAGGAGCATGTTCTATTAAAAATGGTGCATTTCCTGCTTCTCCTCCAAGAGATATACCCTGCAATAACCTTAAACAAACTACCAGTATTGACGCTAGTATCCCAATGCTTTGGTACGCTGGCACAAAGGCGATTAATACGGTTGATAGGGTCATCAATATAATCGATAACAATAAGGCAACCCTCCTGCCATACTTATCACCAATATGACCAAATATAGCAGCACCAATTGGTCTCATTAAGAAACCCACTGCAAACACTCCAAAAGCCTTCAATACGCTGGTTAGTTGATCATCCGATGGAAAAAACACACCACCTATTATGTTTATTAAGTGGCCAAAAAGCATGTGGTCATACCACAATAAAGTGTTACAAATCAAACTTGAAAATATTACTTTTGTTATTTGCTGCATAATTTTCTATAGTTTGTTTAGTATTTAGTAATATACATTACTTTTTTTTATATAATAGAAAAATTTAAACATTGTATTAGTAATAGTATCTTATTAAATCTTAATATTTTTATATCATTGACTATATTCAAGTATTTTTATATTATTGCCTATATATTTCCATATGTTTTAGTGGGAAGCCATTTTTATTTGTATGCACAGAGTCTCTTGATGGAGCACTATGACACACACTCCAGTTTTGTTAAAAGAGATGCTATCACTACTATCACCACAGGATGGTGGTATATATGTCGATGCTACGTTTGGAGCTGGAGGGTATAGCAAAGCAATATTGGAGTCAGCTGATTGCAAGGTATATGCAATTGATAGAGATGAAACGGTAACCAAGTTTTATGATGATTTAAGCGTTAAGTATCCCAATAGAATAAACCTATTTATTGAGAAGTTTGGTAATATTAAAAGTATACTAAGCAGCGTTGAGCCATCTCCTGTTATCCCAGTACTTGATACTGGAAAAAATAACTGGTCACGCGCTGGAATGACATCAACCGGAGTGGATGGGGTGGTTTTTGACATCGGAGTTTCATCTATGCAACTTGATAATGGAGATAGAGGGTTCTCATTTTTACATGATGGTCCACTTGATATGAGCATGGATAACTCTTCTTATATAAACGCTTCAACGTTTGTTAACGCTTTACGCGAAGAAGAAATTGCAAATACTATATATAACTACGGAGGCGAACGTCATTCTCGCAAAATCGCAAGAGCAATAGTAAGTGCACGGAAGAAGAAAACTATCAAAACTACATTTGAGCTTGCGAACATTGTACGTTCTGTGGTGTTCCGTGGAAAAAGCAAAATTGATCCTGCAACCAGAACATTTCAGGCAATCAGAATATGGGTAAACGATGAGCTGGGAGAACTTGAAAAGGGCATTAAAGCTGCATCTGAGATTTTGAGTGAGAATGGCAAATTAATTGTCGTCACCTTTCATTCCTTAGAAGATCGTATAGTCAAAACTTTTTTTAAAGATTTATGTGCTACTGATTGCAAGACATTCTCTCTTCTAAATAAAAAAGTGATCAAAGCAAGTATAGAAGAAGTAAATGCAAATCCGCGTTCACGCTCAGCAAAACTAAGAGCTATACAGAGGTTGTCATGAGAACTTTCTGCATCATCTCAATAGTTATGTTTTTTCTTAGCATTGTAGGACTATTTAAGATAAAACTACATGTTCAGTCATTAAATAGAGAGCTAATAAAAATAAAAAGTGAAATTAGTTTAGTACAAAGTGATATAAAAGTTTTACAAGCAGAGTGGAGCTATTTGAATAATCCAAAAAGACTTGCAAGCCTTGTAAAGAAATACCTAAAAAATAACTCTTTAATACTGGCTAGCCAGGTTAAAAATCTTGACTCTTTAAATGGCCGTAGTGTGTTAGCACAACTTAAAACACAGAGTTAAATTGGTTATACTAAGCTTTATCTTTTACAGATAAGCACACTACAATAAACCTTACTTTAGTATGAAATTGCTTGCGTAAGATTTTGGCAGCCTCTTAACATTTTTTGGCATTTCAATTATGTATTTAACGTTGCGTTTTTTTGCGTAGAATACTGCTTTTTCAAGAGAATCAAACTTTAATACAATCTGTTTTTTTGGATCTTTTGAGCCAACCCACCCCATTAAAGGTTCAATGTAGTAAGAGCCAGATTCAATTTTTAGGTGCCAGAAATTTGTATTACCTAAACCAGATTGTGTTGCAGTTCTTGTTGGTCTATAAATCCTAAAAACTACTTTATCATCAATGCCCATAGTTCTTGTTAAATAAGTTTAAATATATATCTAAATAAATCCTTTCACAAACAATTAGTATGAAAGAATGAAGTTTGAAATAAATATTTTTATGTTATATTATTATTAAATTATATTAAAAGGATTAGCTGAATAGGAGTAATCGATGACGCAACAAGAAATAGTAACAATTAATGCAGAGTTACGTGATATAACAAAAACAAAAGCGATGCATTCTCTAAGGAAGAAAGGAAACATCCCTGGAATCATATATGGAAAGGGCCATGATAATGTAAATTTGACATTGTCTGCAAAGGAATTCACGAAGCAATATAAATCAGGCTCTCTTTCTGCACATTTGATAGAGCTGAATATTTCGGGCAAAAAGGAATATGCTCTTGTTCGCGATATCCAATTGCATGTAGTAAAGGATACTGTGCAACATGTTGATTTTCAATTTGTTGATAAAGGCAGCGAAATTAAAATAGACATACCTCTATCATTTATGAATGAAAGTAAAGCTCCAGGGATCAAGTTAGGTGGAGTGCTTAATGTTTTGTGTCGTTCTATTGCTGTTAAATGCTCTCCTGATAAAATACCTCAGGTTATTGAAGTTGATTTATCCGGTAAAATGATTGGCCAGTCTATACATATTAATGATGTAAAATTACCAGAAGGTGTTAAGTTTGTAGCCCATGAAGAAGAAAATTTTACCATTGTGACAATTTCTGCTGCCGATAGTGACGTTGAAGAACCTCAAGCAGAAACAGAGGAATAGTGCACCTGATAGTTGGGCTTGGTAACCCTGGTGGTCAATATGAGTTAACTCATCATAATATCGGCTTCATTGTAGTTGATACAATTTGCAAATATTGGAATTTCCAGTCGTTCTCTAAAAAAGCCGATTATCTGATAACCTCTGGCATAATTAATGATAATAAAATCATGTTAATAAAGCCTTATTCATTTATGAATAATTCAGGCACCTCTGTTGCAAAAATACGAAACTTTTACAAATTATCGCTAGATAATATCATTGTCATACACGATGACGCTGATTTGGAACTTGGAAGAATAAAAATAAAGAAAGGAGGTAGCTCTGCTGGACATAACGGACTTAAATCCATAGATAGTTTTATTGGCAACGATTATTGGCGCTTGAGATTTGGAGTGGGTAGACCTGAAGATGAAAAAAGCTTAGCAGATTATGTGTTATCAAAATTTTCAAATTTTGATAATGTTACTCCCTTAGTGGAAAAAATAGCAAAAAATATATACTTAATGCTGCAAGGAGATAATACAGCTTTTATCAATTCGATTATATAATACTACGAAACACAAAACTAAATTTCACACAATTAAAATAACAGATTTCTTGCATCACCTCCCAAGCCACAACTGTCATTCAGTAGAAACGAAAAAACTTGCTTGACAAACTCCGCCAGCCCCCTTGTTATGACAATAAGGGTATTTATGACTCAAAACTTGTTTTTGACCTGCGCAGGTTCAACAACAAAAATTCAGTAAAAAACTCAGAGTATTTATTGGCGGATTACATAAAATTATAGCGGCTGCATGTCTTTTTTATTTTTTCTACATTCAGCCAAATCGCGCTTAAACTAAGCGTCAGCACATTATTACAGCGCCACTTACAGTAATATAGAGTCAAAACTCGCACTACGGGGCTTCTTTTGCCTTCTTTTTCGTTTGGTAAATTTCTTAATGTTTATAGCAACATGAACTGGGCAGGAAGGTGTCATTCCAGTGCTCCTTTTTTTGTCATCCGAGTAGCCCCTATGATGTCATTCCAGTGCTTGACACTGGAATCTAGTTTTCCATATAATCTCATTGAAAATGTTGTAACCACTTTCTATGCTAGTTTGCTTGCTTACAAGCAAACTTTTCTGGATCCCAGTATCGGCTACTTGGATGACAGCTAGCCTGACAACCGTCATCCCGCTACTTGTTAGCGGGATCTAGAGATACCGTGACGGTATGACGAGGGAGAACAGCCAATGGCGTCAACTTAAGAGCCTCCATTAGCAAACTCTCCTAAAGACATGATGGCGTTTAGGCTTATCTACTTTATCGCGGCTATACAATCTTCCCGGTCGGATCTTAACTTTAGCACATATACTTAAAAAGGGCTTGAAAGTTCTTTGGCGCAACAAGCACTTGATTGTCTCATCACACCAAATAAAACTGAAAAATTTCTCAGCAATTTGATCTGGGAAGGCCCTTGTGATATGAAGCGATAATATATTGCACATGACCAAGTTTGCCCAAAATTCTTGTAATACAGCCTCTCCAGAAAAATTCTCTGCTCCTACTTTGAGTCGTTTCCTCTATGTGCCACCTTAATACATAAGCTTTACTGATATCTTCCAAAGTCTCGATCAAAAAGTGAGGTATCAGCACTTCTGTTTCTCCATTGGCTAATGTAAGCCCTTACTTTCTGTCCTTTCATTTTATTTCTTAGCTTTTCATTTTCCAATATAAAATCAAAATCTAATTCGCCAGCGTTCCCATAGCTTGCTATAATTTCTTTTTTGCAAGCGAAAAATAAAGTCTACTTTCAAATCATAATGCTGCTGAATGAATTTTACTGAAGACGATCATAGATAAATAATTTGATTTAATGAACGCATTTGAGTGATAACTTCGGGTAATTGCTCTTCCGCCAATCCAAGCTGCAAGACGAGCACTGCAAATCAATGAAGTACACAAATCAACAAACAAATTGCCAATGGTACCTGTTGTTCCATTTTGGTTCAAACTCGGATACAATTTCCTCAGAGCTGGGTAATCTCATACCAGAACCATCTGCTGTAATAAGTCTATAGCCCCTCCAGCTCAGGCTCATCTTGATAGGCTGTTTGGATGCTTAAATTCTTGAAAGCCTGTATTTATACCTTGCTTTAGAAAAAGCTTGCTTTGAGGGTACATGTCAATGGCTCCATAAGTTCACATTCTATTCCCAAACTTTTTTTAACTAACTATAGAAATACTGTCGTAAAAGCTTGTTCGTGTGAAACTCAACACAATGGATTATCTGAAAAGTTTTCGAGTATATTATATTTTTAATTTGTAGAATAAGATTTTTTCCTTTTTGCATGTTTCACCTAAAAAGGACACATTTTAAACTTTTTTGTTGAAATAAAATAGAAACAAAAGTGCTGTTTATTGCACTCTTTGGATAATTTAATGATAAAAAATTTAGAGAGAAATTTTATACACTATTGCTGATATTTTTCCTTAAGTTGACGCCATTGTCCGTTCAGAGGTGTAGCTTAAGAGACAATAGATAGAAGGTTTTGAAAGGGATTAAGATTCTTTTGTTTCCAAGTCAGGTATAACGAGATTATCGGGAGTGTTAAATAAACCATATGTGTCAAGTTAAGGGAAAGTAGCATAAGGAAAAAGAAAAGTGGTAAAAATTATTTTAGATATTAAGTAATAAAGCTAGTAATTTATAGACTCTTCTAAAAGAATTATCTTATTTTAGATCAAAATTTCCCAAAAAATAAATGTAACAAACAAGTTTAAATGGTTGGGCCTTAACTTGACACGTATGGTTTATTTAACACTCCCACTATGGCTATACCTAATTGGGCTTTAACTATATCTCAATTTGATATTTTCTTTCCTGGTAGATTGAAAATTGAGTTGAGTTAAAAATGCGGTTTGACACACTTTTTTGAACATTCCCTAACCTCAATTTACATTAAAATACTTTTATTAGTATCTTTTTCTTGTGACTCAGCAATACGTTTAGCCCAATCCAGTGGCCTTTTATTTCTGTTACCTAATGCAATTCTATTGCGATCATAACTATCAGTGTGTTCCGTTAAAGTATCTTTTCTTTCTTCTTCTATTACTCCAATTTTCAGTTGTGCTTCATCTTTCTCTAGTAATTTATATAGATTACTATTTTTATCTACAATTGAATTAGTGTCATTGTTTTCTTGTTCTGCCACTTTTCTTTCTAATAACTTACGTACAGGATCATATTGTTTACCTTCTTTTATTTTTTCCAACATACTGTCTAAGAATAAATCTTTAGTTTTAGTAGCCTGTTGTGAAGGTTCTTTCAAACCTTTATTCAATTTTTCCAATGTCTCTTCTTTTTTTGATTCAATGGTTTCTAATCTCTTCCCTAGTTGTTCAGGACTTACCTGAAAATTATAGTGGTTAGTATAAGTTGGAGATGAGTGGCCTGAATCGTTTATTTTTGTCTCCGCTGCATTTTCTTTTAGCAATCCAGTTGCTAATAAATGTTCTTTAGTTTGTTCTTCTTGATCTACCGGTTTTAGTGGGAACTTCTGAGTTTCTTTATCTAACTTACTGGTAAATTCCGTAAGTAGAGTGTCATCTCTTTGTTCAACATTCATTAGGCTCGCTTTTAACTGTCCAGGATTTACTTGAGGTTGTTTATGATTAGCGTGAGTTGGAGATGAATAGCCTGAATCACTTATACTATTTGGTGTTGAAGCAGAGACACTAACAGTTGGACCTTCTACTGTTTTTACATCTGCTAAATCGTTTTTTTGCAACCCATCTTCTTTATCTTGTGACAGTTTATCAATAGGATCAACTTGCCTTAATCTTCTATTATCTTTCTGTGATCTATCTCTGATTTCTTTAAGAAGATTTTCAGGTGGAGTTTGGTTACTTTGTTCAATGTTCTCTAAGCTCCTCTTTGACTGCTCAGGATCTACTTGAGATTGAGCATGAATTTGAGGTGAATAGCCCGAGTCACTTTTGCTATTGGGTTTTGGAACAGAAAGTGGCTGCTTACTTTCTTCCCACTCAGCATCACTAGCACCACGGTTATCACTGTTGTGTTCGTGCATATCTGAAAAAGGTGAATAAGGAATTTTATCCTTGAGTTTCTTCCATGGGTTATTTTCTTTGCTTCTTTCTATTGATGCTTCTCTACCATCAATACCAGTATGCTGTAAATTTTTTCTTGCATTTATGATGCCTTGTAACAAATTGTTGTTGCTGTTTCCTTCTTGTTGCGGGATTTCAGGTTGTTGCTGATCATTAGGTGTTTGCTCACTTCTATCTGGTTTTCGGCTTCCAGGTACAGCATGTCCAAATGTAGGATTGTCATAACGTTCATCTTTTTGCCTATTATCTTGATTGTGGCCTACAGACTTGGTAAAAGTAGAACCATCTGAAGGATCAGAAGTTGCACCTTTTTGCTGATTATTAGGTATTTGCTCACTTCTATCTGGTTTTCGGCTTCTAAGTTCGCTTCCCCCTTGCTCATCGAAAACATCTTTTTTGAGTGAACTAGTTCTAAGTGGTGGCAGCGGAGGGGTCTGAGACCCAATTTCTCGATTCATATGAGTAGCTTGGTGTTTTTGAACAGGTTTTTTGACCTCTTGCTCAATACCTCTACTGTTACTTTTTATTGCGATTTCAGATGATTTGTTAAGGACTTGATTGTCTTTTCCGTCATGTTGCATCTCATTCACTTTTCCTTTTTCCCTGAATTTTATTTCATGCAAGAATAAACCACCTATTTTTACATCTTTATTCATTTTTAACTCATCTTTTAAATCTTTTTCAGTAATATTACCTTCAATAAATTCTACACCGTCAGCTTTAATATTAATTTTGATCTTGTATTCTTCCCCTTTCTCACCATACCACTTCAAAGTCATCTCGTATGAACCATCAGTTACGACATAATGTCTTATTTTATTATGAACAAAACCGTGCATTCCACTCTTTCCATCGCTATGCAATGTTGAAAATCCTGAGATTTCGTTCTTCTCACAAAAATCACTGTTTAAAAATTCGCTTATTTTAAACTCTTTTTTGTCATCAGCTTTTAATTTAATTTCTGCACAATTGCCATATATTGATACTTCTTCAACACCATCCTCAATATATCTACTTAACTCTTTTTTAGCTTTTTCTTGAATCTCTTGTTTAGCTTCCTCCATATTCTTGAACTTTTCTTGAAAGACTTCATACACTTCATTTTTATCTTTTCTCCAACTGGCACCGTACTCTATTAAAAATCTTGCTATGTTAAAGCTGGCTACAGCAGTGTAAATTGATTCATCTTTTTCTTTTATCTTATTGAATAAAAACGAAAATTTTTGAATAAAGTCATCATAGCTGTGTTCTTGTTGTGTATCGTTAGTGTGCATATACCCCTCACTAATAACCCTCTGCCTTTAGTTCTAGCTAATACTAGCTAATATAATTATCACAAGCATTGGTTGAATTTTTATTAAGGAAGATTGTGTTGTTACTCAGAGCATGTCTTCAAACTGAGTAGAAAGAAGTTAAGAAGTATGGTATAAGGTACATTTTAAGATGTACCCAAGCGATATAAGTGACAAAGAATGGAAGACAATAGAGCCATATTTTGAACCTAAAAAGACCGGCAGACCAAGAAAACATAGTATTAGAACAATTATTAATGCAATCCGCTATATGATGAGAACAGGATGTCAATGGAGACAACTGCCTAAAGATTTTCCACCATGGAAAACCGTATATAGTTGTAATTCGCGCTTGAAAAAAAGTGGAATATGGCAAGAAATTCATGATTTTCTAGTTAAAAAAGTAAGAGAGATGATTGGTAAAAATAAGACTCCATCAGTAGGTATAATTGATAGCCAGTCAGTGAAAACTACTCAAAAAGGGGATCCAGAGGATATGATGCTGGCAAAAAAATAAAGGGCAGAAAACGCCATATTATTGTAGATACTGTGGGTCTTGTAATTGCTGCTGAAGTACAGAGTGCAAGTATTCAAGATCGTGATAGTGTTCTAAATCTTTTTGCCCAAGCTAAATGCAAAGTTCCAACTTTACGTAAGTTTTTTGCTGATCAAGGGTACATAGGTAAATTACAAAACAGATGCTTATTGGAAACGGGATGTTTATTAACGATTGCCAAGAAAATAGTTGATACAGGATTTCAAGTTATTCCCAAACGTTGGATTGTTGAAAGAACTTTTGCCTGGCTTTCCAATTTTAGGCGCATGAGTAAAGATTACGAGCATTCTCCTCTCACCTCAAAAAACTATATCTTCTTTAATATGATCACTATTATGCTTCACAAATTAGCTCATTCTTCAGTTTGAAGACATGCTCTCAGATGGCAACTTTTAGTTGGCGCCTAATTTTAAATATCTGTTGCTCATAGTAAACACTTCTGGATCTTTAGAAGTTAGCTTGAGTATAGCGAGTATGTTGATAAATAACAAAGCAGCAATCGAGATATCAGCGACATCCCATAGTAACCGGACTTTACCCATCGCACCAAGCGGAATGATCATGGTAAAAATTACAATCCAGATTTTAGTGTATTTATTATCCATAGACACATAGCGTATTGTCTGTTTTGAACAAAAAAACCAAGTAAAAATAGTAGTAAAGGCAAAACAAAACATTATGGCCATAATTAAATAGTCAATATAGGGCCAATTCATAGCCTTTCTAAAAGCAAATATGCACATGTTAGTACTCTCTAAATCAGTAACCCAAGAATCTGTGACAAGCAGTACCATTGTTGTAATAAACACTATGAATGCAACTATAAAAGGCGATATTATTGTGATTAGGCTTTGTTCAATAATAAATTTATTATTATTTTTCTTAGGAACAATTGAAGAGTGCACGATTCCTTCGAGGCCAAGCCCTATATCTGTTGCAAAAATACCTCGCAAAGTTCCGACTTGAATAATAGTCAACATTTCTAAAATCAAACCTAAAGATAAACCAGAGTTAAAGCTACTAGTTGTAAAAAAACTGCTTGTTATTAATTTTAGAGAAGGAAGGATATTTTCACTAAACTTAAATAATATGATACCGCAAAGTATGAGGTAACTTACCGTCATTATCGGTATCATAGCCGATATAAAAATTTTAATTTTTTTTAAGCTGAGAACTGCAACAACAAAAAATATTATGGCCATTACAATGCCACCAATGACTACAGGCACATCTATCATGTTAAGCGGTATTGATAGAGAATTTACCTGAACAAGGTTACCAACTGTTATTGAAACCATCATCATAACAACCAGAAACACAATTGTAGCTTTTCTAGAATTAAATGCATCAGCCATGTAGGCTACAGGGCCACCTATAAACCGTCCGTTCTTTTCCTTTCTGGTTTTTATACTTAGATAACAAGTGACATATTTTATCACAGAAGTGATAACAATAATTATTGCCATCCATAAAATAGAGCCCGGTCCCCCGGTTTTTAGAGCAACAGCAGTTCCTGAAATATTTCCTACTCCTAAATTTCCCCCTAAGATTGTAAACAGGGCGGCTATAGAAGAAAATTTATTTTCCCCTCTTTTAACTCCAATGAGTGAAAGGGCATACGGCAATCTAAATATCTGTAGCCATTTTAGTTTAACCGATAGGTAAACACCAGCAACTAGCATGAGTAATATTGTTGGCAGTAATAAAACAAACTTTACTATATCCATTTACATACTAAAAGTGAGTGTTTTGGCTTAAGTATATATACAAAAGTTGAAAATACCTAATTTATTGTTCATGAGAAGTCACACTACAAAAGCTATAGTAAGCTAATAACCTGGTTTGGTAGAAGTCATAGTCCTAATTCTCTCGCTTGAGTCTTACTTCCATAACTTCCCCTAAAGAACCGTGACCTTACCCAGAAAAAGTGGAGAGAAAGTTTGGAATGTTTTTTACAAAGAGAATGATGAATCAAAATGCTCAGGAATGCAATAGTTAATAGTGGAGTGTCTACGTTGTTTGTTATAAAAAATTTCTATATATTCAAATATAGCAGTTTTGATATGCTGTTTAGAGTGCCGAGAGGTGTCTATTGGTAACTCCCTTTTTAGAGAACTGAAGAAGCTTTCCACAACAGAATTGTCGTAACAACAACCTTTAGACTCATCTATGTTTTTTATGGATAAGAGATATTGATAACCTTGCGAAGTATATTGTGAACCTTGATCACTATGTAATAGTAGATTTTTGGCAGGTTTACACGGCCATTAATCATAACCTATTGTTTATTTATTGAACTGCTCATTAACTACCATGCGTGAATATAGATCGATTATTGTTGCCAAATATAGCCATCCTTCTTTGGTTTTTATATAAGTAATCCCATACTTTATTTGGTTGATCGACAATAAAGTTTTGGTCTAATATATTGGGAGCTACTGTCCGTTTGTTGTTTCTTAATTTTAAATTTTCTTCTCAATATAGCCTGAATACCATTTTTCTGCATAATACTTTGCACTGTTTTCAAGTTGCAACTTTTACCTAGGCTCTGTGGACAAAATTTTAGAGAAGCCATACAAGAGCTCCAACAAAATTGAGAAAACCCATAAAAACCTCAGCAGTTTTATCAAATCTGGAAAAAATGCGCCTAAAATTTTTAATTTTACCAAAAAAACACTCAATCAAATGACGTTCTTTGTAGATATGCTCATCGTAATACCTTTGCACTTTTCGATTCCGTTTTGGCGGAATAACTACTGTACATCCCTTGTCTTCAAGACTTGTAACAAAGGCATTGCTATCGTAGCCCTTGTCAGCTACTACAGTAGAGTTATAGATACTTTCGGTCAACACTTGTGCCTGCGTAATTTCATTTCTTTGACCAGGAGTCAGAGTAAATTTAAGTGGATTTCCAAGTGCATCGACAAGCGCATGTATTTTAGTTGTAAAGCCACCTTTGCTCCTCCCTAAAGCTTCTTGATCCTTGGAGTTTTTTGTATATCCAGATGAACATGGATGGGCTCGGATGATCGTACCGTCGATTATAGCAACTTCTAAATCAGGCTCTTGTTTAGTATATTCAAGCAATTTTTTCCAGACATCTCTTTCACACCATCTTTTAAATCGCTTATGTATACTCCTGTAATTACCATAAGTTTTTGGTAAAAGTCTCCATTGGCAACCACTTCGCACTATGTACCACACTGCCTCTATGAATATTCTTAAACGTTTTTCATCTTTGCTGTGCATTCCTTTTACGCTTTTTATGAACTCTAAAATTTGTTTCCAATTTTCCTCTTTGATGTAATATTGCATATGGTAGTTTCTCCATTTTTTACCTATTAGGCTAAACTACCATCTTTTTCTCTCTTTTCATATTTTTTGTCCACAGAGCCTAGATCTCTTGCTACTTTTGCAACTGGTTGACCTACCTTTCTTTGTTCATTTGCCAGCTTAACAGCTTCCAATTTGAATTCTGCCGTATATTCTCTTGCCATCTCCAAAATTTTATTTTACCCGAAAAAACTCCTTTCTTTCTCTCCACTTTTTCTGGGTAAGGTCAGGATGCTTAAATTCTTGAAAGCCTGTATTTATACCTTGCTTTAGAAAAAGCTTGCTTTGAGGGTACATGTCAATGGCTCCATAAGTTCACATTCTATTCCCAAACTTTTTTTAACTAACTATAGAAAATACTGTCGTAAAAGCTTGTTCGTGTGAAACTCAACACAATGGATTATCTGAAAAGTTTTCGAGTATATTATATTTTTAATTTGTAGAATAAGATTTTTTCCTTTTTGCATGTTTCACCTAAAAAGGACACATTTTAAACTTTTTTGTTGAAATAAAATAGAAACAAAAGTGCTGTTCATTGCACTCTTTGGATAATTTAATGGTAAAAGTTTTAGAGAGAAATTTTATACACAATCACTGATACTTTTCCTTAAGTTGACGCCATTGTCTGAACGGTTACGGTTTCTCGTCTCCACCATGCTGTATAGAAAAAAGTCTGGATTCCAATTTGCATGATAATGTGGAGTATCTGCTTCTGTCATCCCAGTTTGGGATCTCTTATTCCATTTTGTCAACAGTTTGTTTTGCAGTATCAAACAATTTTAATCCTATAATCCCGAATGTAACTAAAATAAAGCATATTACTTCGAATAAATTAACTGGTTCATTAAATAGATAAATTCCAAGTATTGAAGCTCCTATAGCGCCCACTCCAGTCCAAATTGCATAGCATACTCCGATAGGTATAGAACGTATAGCGAGCGAAAGTAAATACGTACTAAGAGCCATGGAGAATATGCTAATTATTGATGGTACGAGATGAGTAAATCCACAACTATGCTTAAGTGTTATGACCCAGAACACTTCAATTAGTGACGATAAGAGTAAATATATCCAATTCATGCATAAATTTTTAGGTTTAAATAGAGAGCTTCAGCCCTATAGTTCCTATTACAATTAAAATGATACATAAAACTTGAGATAAATTAATATTCTCTGTGAAAGCGGTTGCACCAATTATAGTTATTCCAATTGTGCATATTCCAGAGGAAACTGCATAGCATACTCTAATAGGTAGAAAGCATGCTGCAAGAGATAAAAAATAAATGCTAATGATCATAATTACCAATGTTGCAATCGAAGGCACAACCTTAGTAAAACTGTTACTAAACTTTAGCGTTACAGCCCACAGTATCTCTAGAATACTAGACAGCAACAAATATAACCAGCACATTTTCGTAACATTTCAATCTTGTATTGTAACAGAAATTGTTAGTTAAAACTACACTAAAGTGCAATAGATCTCTCTTTCGAAATTGCTTTGAAAGCCAATATATTAAACTTAAAATAACATTCTAAAAAACTTTTCTACGAAATTCAATTCCTGTACGTCATTTGCTGCATAAAGAGGTGTAGTTTGTTGCTCAATACCTGGTATTTCTACAAAAACTTTGCCCACTTCTTGACCTTTTTTAATGGGTGCAGGTATCATATCTTTATATTCAATACGCACCTTAATTTGGTCATGCAATTTGCGGTTGTAAGTTATGGTAACATCGTTTGCAACTGTAATAGGCACTTTTTTATCTTTTCCATAGAGAACATTTACTTTCTCAACTACACTGTCTTTAACGAATATTTTCTTGGTGTTAAAATGATTTAAGGAGTATTGTATCAGTCTTTTTGCTTCTTCTATTCGCTCTTTCTCAGTGTTTAAACCATTTACGACAGCAAAAATTCTCCTATCATTTCGTTTTGCAGATGCTACAATGCCGTAACCACCAGCATTTGTATAACCGGTCTTTAAGCCGTCAACCCCAATGTCGTGAAAAAGTAGAAGATTTTTATTCTTTTGTGCAATTTCATTATATGTCAGATATTGTTCAGAAAATAAATCATAATATTCAGGAAAATCAGTGACAATCCTTTTTGCCAGCATTACCAAGTCTTTTGCGCTCATAAAATGATCTCCATCTGGCCACCCGCTTGAGTTGACAAAATGACTGTCATTCAGGTTCAAATTTTGTGCAACTTCATTCATTTCAGCCACAAAATTCTCTTCTGATCCTGCAATGCCCTCGGCTAGTGTTATGCAGGCATCATTGCCTGAGACTATTGTAATTCCTTCAAGTAATTCCCTCACCGTAACGGATTGACCTTCTTTCAAAAACATAGAAGAGCCTTTTCTTTCCCACGCTTTTCTGCTTACTAGAAATCTATCCTCCATGTTTATTATTCCAGCTTTTAGATAATCGAAGGCTATATATAAAGTCATTAACTTGCTCATTGAAGATGGGGCCATTTTTTCATCGGAATTATGGTCAAAAATGAACGAGTCTGAAGCTAAATCTAAGACTACTGCTTGCTTTGCTTTGGTTCTAAACTGGTATGAGTATGAAGAAAAAGGAAGTATGGAAACTAATAGCAAAATTACCAATCTGCTTAACATATCTATAATTTTAAATTTATAGTGTACTAATTAATAGTATAATTTTACAGGGGCATTTCAATAGATCTCTTACATAAAAATTCCTTGACACATTTCTCCAGCCCCCTTATCATGAAACTGAAGCTATTTATTTATCTTCTCTGTACAGATTAAATGACAAAAAAACTCACGTATCTGGCGTCTCATGTTTAATTTTTTGCACTATGTGCACCTTATGTCTTTATAAAATTCTAGGTTTTTACCTAATATAAGCTAAAATGCGCTTATAAAGCATTTGAAACATAAAAAAACGCCAACTTAAAAAATGGATAGTGAATAACTAGCTACCCTAGGGTTTCTTTTGCCTTTTTTTCTGTTTAGTAAATTTCTTAAACATTTATAACTAAAGGTTAGTTGCATTAAAAAGCAGCTAAATCGCGGTTATTAAGCGTTTAGAATAAAAAAACGCCATACTTGAAAGTATAATGTAAGTAATTAGCCAACCACGGGGCTTCTTTTGCCTTTTTTTTCGTTTGGTAAATTTCTTAAATATTTATGGCTAAAAGAGCCCAAGAGAGGTGTCATGCCAGTGCTCCTTTTTTTGTCATCCGAGTAGTCAAGCTACTCGGATGAGAGGCAATGCAACCTTATTAAAAACTTAATTTTAACCCAGTCAAGAACACATAACCAGAGTTGTTATTTTCTATTTCAGGCTCTTTTGTACTAAACTTTACAATATCGAAATAGTATGAAGTGCCCATAAAAAATGGATATTCAAGGCTTAAAGCATATGATGTTAACTCGTTTGTACCTTTGCTTGCAATGTTTCTACCACTATTGAAATATGTTAAACTCAATTTGCGAGAATCAGAATGGTAAGCGATACCTGCATTCATATAATACGTATTATTTATTTCAGGATTACGCTTCTCGCCTGATTTACCACCATTACCATATGAAAAAATGCAATCAAGATCGAACAATTTTAGCTTCAAACCAAAATTCCAGTGCAGTAATTGATTACGACATCCATAACCTTCAGGAGTTCCATCTAAGCAACCAGTTAAATTTCCTCTTGCAAATTCACCAGTTAAGGCAGTAGTAAAATTTATATCATCTGATAGGCCATTTTTATAGGAAAGGCCAGCAGCAATTAAATTGCTGTACTGTAAGTTATTTTTTCCTGGGACATAACTGAACCCGAGTTGAAAGTTATAGATTTCAGGGAAGATGTAGTTAATTGATGATTGTTTTAACCCTAGTTCGAGTTCATTATAATTACTGTAAATGTTGGGTTTTACCCAAAATACCTTGTCTTTATCATATCCAGGGTCATTATCTCTGTTTTCGTTACCACGCAAATTTGCATAGTTTGTCCAATGACCATTTACTCCTCCAGCAGCTGCATAAATTTTTGCAGTATTAATTAACATGCTCTGACTAATTAAACTTCTTTTACCATATTCAATTGATCCAAGCTCCTGATTTTTAATGATGAAATACCATTCCTCCATGTCTAACTTTTCTATGTCTAACGCTTTTAGGTTTGCAATACCAGAAACTCCTGCCTTAACATTAAACCCCATTTGAGTATTTGGATAAACTTGCTGTAAATAAAGAAAGCGCAAGTATGAATAACTTGAAGTTTTATCCTTAGCCTTAGCATTGAAAGAATCTCTGTTGAAGGCGTAGCCGAATCTCAAATCTATTTTTCCGTCTAGTTCTACATAGAATATTTCCTTATCCAAAATTGTTCTAGAGCTAGCACTACTCTGCAAAAATAATAATGAAAGCAGTGCTACCAGGTAGTACCTTAACTTCATAAATAAACTTAAATTTTTATAAAAATTTAAGTTTAAACTCAATATAAATAAAAAACAACTTTTCAGAAGGCACCGCTGGTAGATTTTGCTGCCTGTTTTTGAGCTATATTCCCATAAATTATTGATACACTTGGTAATTTTCGCTTTAATAACTGCTTATTAATGGCAGAATGTATACGATTAATTATTTTAGACGTACTTTTTACATCGCAGTTAATCAAAACAAAAAGCACTTTATTCTCATCAATATACCCTAGAAAATCATCACTACGGCAATTTTTATAAAAATGTTCTATGATAACTTTCAGTGCATCATTTGTCTCACTACAGCTACCATTTAAGCCAATCACTCCTATAGCTGCATTAATTTGATGTTGAAAGGCAAAATTTAATATAACGTATAACTCTAGAATAGTAGACTCATTGTTTGGTATATCGAATAAGTCATGGTTTTTATATTTTTTACCTATTAGATATTCATCTCTAAAGATTCCTAATTTATGAGACAAGCTGATATCACATATCAATAGCTCATAATTTATTTTATTACTGAAAAATTGTGCAGTGCGGAAAACTTTTACTTTTGTCTTTATATCTTCTCCTTTAGCATCAGTTAAGGAAAAACCTATCACTTTAGGTAATATATCAAGTAAATCGTGTCCATTTTCGGTATACTCTAAATAATTCTTCATGTCGTCAGCTGCTCTTGCACTTAAAATATTGATTAACGGCTTATTAAGTAAATCCCCTTCCTCGTATTTTAACAAATTCCTTGCGGCTTGATTGAGCCCTAAAATTAATACGTTTTTTTTCTTATTATCCTGACAAACAGATACCACAGCATCATCTTTCCTTCTTGCAGTTATGAAATCATCCATACTTTCATTCTATACAGCATATTTATAAGTATAATAAGATTATATTAAAATTTACTTACTTATTAATATGCTTGATTAGATATAGATAAAATGTCATACGGAATGGCTTTGTTAGCTGTTTTAGGTGGTAATAAATGGATAGTCAAGCAAAATTACATTTGTAACTTTGCTTGACTTATCCGTTTTTTTTGAGCTTGACCATAAAATGATTCTTAAGAGCATGTCTTCAAACTGAGTAGAAAGAAGTTAAGAAGTATGGTATAAGGTACATTTTAAGATGTACCCAAGCGATATAAGTGACAAAGAATGGAAGACAATAGAGCCATATTTTGAACCTAAAAAGACCGGCAGACCA
Organism: Wolbachia endosymbiont (group A) of Anoplius nigerrimus; assembly: GCF_947251795.1. Taxonomy (GTDB): domain Bacteria; phylum Pseudomonadota; class Alphaproteobacteria; order Rickettsiales; family Anaplasmataceae; genus Wolbachia. The sequence continues at coordinate 1,087,938 of NZ_OX366385.1, forward strand.
AGAAAACATAGTATTAGAACAATTATTAATGCAATCCGCTATATGATGAGAACAGGATGTCAATGGAGACAACTGCCTAAAGATTTTTCACCATGGAAAACCGTATATAGTTGTAATTCGCGCTTGAAAAAAAGTGGAATATGGCAAGAAATTCATGATTTTCTAGTTAAAAAAGTAAGAGAGATGATTGGTAAAAATAAGACTCCATCAGTAGGTATAATTGATAGCCAGTCAGTGAAAACTACTCAAAAAGGGGATCCAGAGGATATGATGCTGGCAAAAAAATAAAGGGCAGAAAACGCCATATTATTGTAGATACTGTGGGTCTTGTAATTGCTGCTGAAGTACAGAGTGCAAGTATTCAAGATCGTGATAGTGCTCTAAATCTTTTTGCCCAAGCTAAATGCAAAGTTCCAACTTTACGTAAGTTTTTTGCTGATCAAGGGTACATAGGTAAATTACAAAACAGATGCTTATTGGAAACGGGATGTTTATTAACGATTGCCAAGAAAATAGTTGATACAGGATTTCAAGTTATTCCCAAACGTTGGATTGTTGAAAGAACTTTTGCCTGGCTTTCCAATTTTAGGCGCATGAGTAAAGATTACGAGCATTCTCCTCTCACCTCAAAAAACTATATCTTCTTTAATATGATCACTATTATGCTTCACAAATTAGCTCATTCTTCAGTTTGAAGACATGCTCTTAGAAAACAAATGCAATTTTTTGTAGGTTTCACGCGTGATAAAAATTAACAGTTTTATTTTTAGCCAAATTAATTGAATCAAGCTACAAAACCTGCTAAAGTTAACTTTGTGAAAGCACCCTTAGCTCAGTTGGATTAGAGCATTTGACTACGGATCAAAAGGTCGGGCGTTCAAGTCGCTCAGGGTGCACCACATTTTATAGGAAACAGAAGTCACACTTGAAATTGATATATGCAATACCTATCTTTAAAGGTTAAACACTAAACTATTATATATGAGCAAAAAAGACTACTATGATCTGCTGGAAGTAGGAAGAAATGCCAGTATTGATGAGATAAAAAAAGCGTATAAAAAATTAGCATTAAAATATCATCCTGATAGAAATCCTGGCAATCAAGAAGCAGAGGAAAAATTTAAAGAAGTAACAGCTGCATATGAAGTTCTGTCTGACTCTGAGAAAAGGGCAGGCTATGACCGTTATGGCCACGAAGGTGCTTCTGGTGGATTTCAAGGCTTTAGCTCTGCAGGAGATTTTAGCGACATATTCAATGACTTCTTTGGTGGAGGATTCGGTGGTGGTGCAAGTAGATCGAGAGCAAAAAGAAGTACAACAGGAGTATCTGGAGCAGACCTACGTTATGATCTTGAAATTACCTTAGAAGATGCATTTAAAGGAATACAAGCGCCTATACATTATGTGACAAATGTAAAATGTGATACATGCCAAGGCACAGGTGGCGAAGGAGCAATTAAACCAGTTCAGTGCCACACATGCCAGGGAAGCGGTAGGATTAGAACTCAACAAGGCTTTTTTACCATCGAAAGAACATGTACTACATGCTATGGGGAAGGAGAAATAATACAAAACAAATGTAAGAAATGTGGTGGAAGTGGACGTAGAAGAGATGAAGTAAATATATCCGTTTCAATTCCAAAAGGCATAGAAGAAGGAGCTAAGGTAAGGATAAGTGGTAAAGGAGAAGCTGGAACAAAAGGTGGAAAAAGTGGAGATTTATACGTATACGTGAAAATAATTTTCCATAAAATCTTTGCTAGAAATAAAGCAGATTTACACTGTAAAGTGCCTATAAGAATGACACTAGCAGTGCTTGGTGGTGAAATCGATATTCAATCAATTGATGGAGCTAAAATAAAAGTAAAGGTCCCTGAAGGCACTCAAACTGGTACCAAACTACGTTGTAGGGAAAAGGGTATGCCATATATGAACTCACATGCTCGTGGTGATTTATACGTACAGGTAATAGTTGAGACTTTAAATCCAAAAAATTTAACTAAAAAGCAAATTGGACTATTAAAAGCACTTGAAGAAGAGGAAAATGCAAGTATACAACAGCAATCTGAAGGGTTTTTTAGTAAAGTAAAAAAAAAGTGAGAAATTTGCTAAATGACATGAAGGGGTAACTATTTATACTTAATCCTGCAATTCTTTGACCTTATTAATGGAAAACTTAACAATAGTGTTATTATTAGCCAACAGAGACTTCTCAGTTCCTTAAAATTATGTAAAAGCAATAAATTTCTTTATTTAAGACCGAAGTTTTGCTATCCTCAGATTTTAATAATTTAAATTTAATGAATATAAACAAAAATGAGTTTTTATTTCTTCCGCTTGGGGGAGTAGGAAGAATCGGGATGAATGTTAGCCTATATCATTATCAAGGTAAGTGGATTATGATCGACCTTGGTGTTGGTTTTGCAGATGAAACTATGCCAGGTGTTGAGCTGCTCATTGCTGATATAGATTTTATTGCTCAAAGAAAGAAAGATTTGCTTGGAATAATAATTACACATGCACATGAGGACCACTGCGGTGCAGTGCCCCACTTGTGGGAAGAGTTGCAGTGCTCCATATATACAACAAAGTTTACGGTTAATTTTCTTAAGGAGAAACTAAAGGAGTTTCGATTAGAAGGTACAGTACCTGTGAAAGAAGTAGACATAAATGGCAGCATAAATTTGGGTCCTTTTACCGTTGAGTTTATAAATGTAACTCATTCAATTCCTGAGGCAAATTCAATATTAATTAGCACTGAAATGGGTAGTGCACTCCATACTGGAGACTGGAAATTTGATCCAAAACCTGTTGTTGGATTAACTTCCAATATGGAGCGTCTAAAAGAAATTGGCGATAAAGGTGAACTGCTTGCAGCAATTTGCGATTCAACCAATATATTAAGCAAGCATCACCCTGAGTCAGAAGGTGAAATTTATAATAATATTTATAACATAATAAAGCGGTCTAAAAAATTAGTTGCTGTTTCGCTATTTGCTTCAAATGTGGCACGAATTGAAACGATAAGCCAAGCTGCAAAAGCACTAAATAGAAAAGTAGTTTTACTTGGTAGATCTTTATGGAGAATAGTGAAAGTTGCGCAAGATAGTGGTTATTTAACTGATTCTCCTCAGTTTCTTGAAGCAAAGGAAGCAGTAAATTTTCCAAGGGAAAAACTGGTGCTACTTTGCACAGGTTGTCAAGGTGAGCCACTGGCAGCAACTTCAAGGCTTGCTAATAAGAGTCATCAAGCATTTAAAATGCAGCAAGGTGATACCATGATCTTTTCGTCAAAAATCATTCCTGGAAATGAAACTCGTGCGCACAACATGCTCAATGCCTTTATTGAGATGGGGGTAGAAGTTGTTATTGAAAAAACAGAGCATGTTCATGCTTCTGGGCATCCAACAAGAGAAGAGCTAAAGGAAATGTATTCCTTGATAAAACCGAAGATGTCTATTCCAGTTCACGGTGAATATATTCACACGCATGCACATGTAAAATTTGCTAAAGAGTGCGGTGTGGCAAAAGCAATAATGATTGCACCAGGTGATATTATTAATTTGGAGAACGGAGAAAAAGTTGATTCAATTGATGTTGACTACTTTGGCATTGATGGCATGCTGTTACGTCATCCGGAGAGCAGTGTTATAAAAATGCGTAAAAGAATGAGAGATGCCGGAGTTATTGTGGTAACAGCAGTTGTAAACAAAAAAAATAAATTGCTTACTAAACCGAAAGTATTTGTACCTGGTGTTTTTGAAGTGCTAGAAGATGCAGCTATTATACAGAAAATTGTCAAGAAAGTTGAGTCGTTGTTTAGTTTACAGCCAACAAAAAAAATTAAAAATAAGATTGAAAGTTCAATATTGAGTATCTTAAAGGAATATTTACTAAAAAGACCTATAATTGAAGTCCAGATAGAACAGGTATGAAATGAAAGAATGAAGTTATTCGTTCAACTAATATTGCTTGTTTCGTTATTTATTCCTTATTTTACAAAAGCTGCTTTATATGTTGATATAAAAAAAAGCAGTGTTGGTAACATTGGTCTTGTTGTATCTAAATGTACATGTAAAACAGCGCTGGAAAGCGAATTAAGCGAAAATATTGCAAAGGTAATAGGAACAAATTTATCTAATTGTGGCTTATTTAATGTAAAACGTGGTGCGGAAGCTGAATTTAAATCTTGGAAAAGCGATACTGTAGTCACAGTAAGTTTAAGCGAAGTATCTGGTAGTGCATTAGAGCTATCATTTCGTTTATTTGACACTTTTACAAAAAGAGAATTACTTACTCAGTCAGTTATTTTTCCAGCAAAAGACTGGAGAAAAATTGGTCACCTCGTTTCGGATGTGATACATGATAGATTGATTGGTGAGAAAGGGCACTTCAACACAAAAATCACGTATATTGCTGAAGAAAAAGATAACAATTATAAATCCGTACGTAAAATTGCTGTGATGAATCAAGATGGAAGTAATATAAAATACTTAACAAATGGCGATAGATTTGTGTCAACACCGAGATTCTCACCAAATGGAAAGGGTATTGTTTATATCTCATACGCAAATGGTAAAAGTTATATAATATTAAAAAATTTAAAAGACCACACTGAATCAATAATCAACGCATTTGAAGGAGTTATTTCTGCACCAAGATTTTCTCCTGATGGTAAATCTCTTTTAATTTCCCACTCATTGGGTGGTGAAACGAATATATTATCTTTAGATTTAAGTAGTAAACGGACAAAAAAAATTACTAAAGGTTCAGCTATAAGCACTTCTCCCTCCTTCTCTCCAGATCAAAAATATATGGTTTTTAGTTCTGATATAAGTGGGAGTCAGCAACTGTATGTTATCGATTTTACTAACAAAAGTAAAAAACCTAAAAGAATTAGTTTTGGAAGTGGAAGATATGCTACGCCTGTTTGGTCGCCAAAAGGAGATCTGATAGCTTTCACAAAGATTCAGTCAGGAAAATTTTACATAGGAGTTATGAAGCCAGATGGCAAAGAAGAACGTCTACTTTCAGAAGGGCATAAAATTGAATCTCCGGCATGGCTACCAAATGGTAGAGAAATCATTTTCACAAGAACAGAATCACCAAGCAACTCTAAACTATATTTAGTAGACTTAGTAAAGAGAAATCAAAAAATGGTTTCCACTCCCACAAATGCTTCTTTACCGGATTGGTCTTATTCTTGAACTACTGAGCTGCATGCTCCACAGCATTGATTTATTGCCACATTAACAAGATATCCCGCTACACCACCTACCATAGTACCAGCGATTCCTGACAACACAACAGTTGCAATTACTCCAATAGCAGCAATTTCAGGTATAATCCCATTGATAGGTATGCGGTTTACAACTACTTCAGTGACGAAAAAAGACAGATTTGTTGGGCACACTTGTTAAGGAAAGGCTATCTACCCACTTTAAATGGTTGGGCCTTAACTTGACGCGTATGGTTTATTTAACACTCCCAGTTAAAATAATTACTTAGCAAACAATAGGTTTCATGTAATGGTAACCCTATAACGGAAGAGTAGGAGCCGCGTAAGAACAATACGAACATCCCAGCTAGGCCTTGTATATTGCATCCCCCTGCCCTATTTTTCCACTCTTCTGATGCTAAATAATACTTAATTTCTTGTTCACTGAGACGTTTAAATTTCACTATCGTAACCACAGTTCTAATATGTTGTTTAGATTGATCGGGAGTTAATAGACACACACTAGTATATATTCTATGCCTTCTTCCTGATAACAAGCGGATGCATTTTTCTGCTTGCTCAACGTTTTCAGCTTTAAGCAATATCCTTCTACCACACGCAACAACTGTATCAACACCAAGCACAAAGTAATTTGGATTTGAACTTTGTATTTTCTCAGCTTTACTCTTTGCCATACGGATTGAGTAATCCTTCGGAAGTTCCTTTTTCAAAGGGGCTTCATCTATGTCTGCTGGCAAAATTAAACCTGGCTCAATATTTATTTGTTTTAGTAAAGCTATACGCCTTTTCGATGATGAAGCAAGAATAAGATTATTTAGAGATCGTTCTGTCACTTGTACCTTTAAGCCTTCTAATGATCCGACCTTTTTTCGCATTCCTATCGTAAATGCTCATCTCAACTAACACCCTATCCCCTATAATGATGCGTATTTTACTTCTTCTCACTTTCCCTGATACATGACAGATAATCTCATGTTCATTGTCCAGTTTCACTCTAAATTCTGCTGCAGGTAGTAAAGCAGTTACTGCCCCTTCCACTTCAAAAATTGTTTTCGATTTCTCGTCTTTTATCATATGTTATATTATAATTTAATAATCTTTTTCAGTCTACTATAGATTTTAAATTATTATCAACACAAAAGACCTTTTGCGCCCCACTTAAGTTGCAACTTAATCCCAACCATCTTCACAATAATGCTTTCGAACCTGCATTTTCACTTTCTCCAACCTAACCGAGCTTTATGGCAACCAATTCCTAAGCTACCTCTACGTTTCTACTCTTTGCCACCTTCTCAATAGAACTTATAGGACTTATGTTGGAAGATAAATCATTATCACAATTTTCCTTATCGCTACCATATCCGTCATCAATGCTTGAAGATCTGAGTGATTTTCTCTCCTCTTCTAGTGGAACATAAGACTCATTATCAGATTCACTATCAAAGCTTAAAGATCTGGTTAGAGTATAAAATTGATTTTTGAAGCCTTTTTGTTTATCAGCAAACGTTTCTTCACTTAACTCTTCTACTTGACCACGGAAAAACTCTTTTTCTTTTTCACTGTTTTGTAATTTTTTCATCAGACCTTCAATATCCAAAACTTTACCTGCAATGATGTCGCTCAATGCATCACAGTTCTCTTACAATTCCTTAATCTCATCTTCATGCTCTCTATCCATGGATTCCAATTGTGCTTTATACTCATTTTCCAACCCTAGGCTCTGTGGACAAAATTTTAGAGAAGCCATACAAGAGCTCCAACAAAATTGAGAAAACCCATAAAAACCTCAGCAGTTTTATCAAATCTGGAAAAAATGCGCCTAAAATTTTTAATTTTACCAAAAAAACACTCAATCAAATGACGTTCTTTGTAGATATGCTCATCGTAATACCTTTGCACTTTTCGATTCCGTTTTGGCGGAATAACTACTGTACATCCCTTGTCTTCAAGACTTGTAACAAAGGCATTGCTATCGTAGCCCTTGTCAGCTACTACAGTAGAGTTATAGATACTTTCGGTCAACACTTGTGCCTGCGTAATTTCATTTCTTTGACCAGGAGTCAGAGTAAATTTAAGTGGATTTCCAAGTGCATCGACAAGCGCATGTATTTTAGTTGTAAAGCCACCTTTGCTCCTCCCTAAAGCTTCTTGATCCTTGGAGTTTTTTGTATATCCAGATGAACATGGATGGGCTCGGATGATCGTACCGTCGATTATAGCAACTTCTAAATCAGGCTCTTGTTTAGTATATTCAAGCAATTTTTTCCAGACATCTCTTTCACACCATCTTTTAAATCGCTTATGTATACTCCTGTAATTACCATAAGTTTTTGGTAAAAGTCTCCATTGGCAACCACTTCGCACTATGTACCACACTGCCTCTATGAATATTCTTAAACGTTTTTCATCTTTGCTGTGCATTCCTTTTACGCTTTTTATGAACTCTAAAATTTGTTTCCAATTTTCCTCTTTGATGTAATATTGCATATGGTAGTTTCTCCATTTTTTACCTATTAGGCTAAACTACCATCTTTTTCTCTCTTTTCATATTTTTTGTCCACAGAGCCTAGCTGATGGCAGTAAGGTAGTTAGGAAAAAAGGAGTTCCGCAAGGAGGTTCGATAAGCCCAATGATCTCAAACATATTTATGCATCATGTATTTGATGAGTGGATGAGACAAAAGCACCCAACGATACCTTTCGAGAGGTATGTAGATGATGCGATAGTACACTGCAAAACTCGTAAGCAGGCAGAATTTATGAAAGTAATGATCGAAGAAAGATTGGCTAAGTGTAAATTGAAGTTACATCTTTATTAGCAATAATACGACTTTCACAATCAATATTTATTATATCAGATAGTGAATTAATATCAGTGTAACTATCAAAACTTTCCATTGTTGATTCCACTACCTCTACTATTTTTAAAAAGCCAATTCGTGATTTCAAAAATTCATTAACAGCTATTTCATTTGCAGCATTGAGCACAATACTGTTTGTTTGTGGAGCAGAAGAGTTTAACACTGCCATGCTAAGCTTTAGCGCAGGAAAACGCTTATGGTCTGGTTCTTGAAAGGTCAATTTTCCTTGCTTTGTTAAATCTAATTTACGATTTAAAGCTGATCTTTCCGGCCAAGACAAAGCATATGAAATAGGAATTGCCATGTCAGTTTCTGCAAGCACAGCAAAGTTGAACCCATCCTTATAAGTTACAATTCCATGTACTATTGACTCAGGATGCACTATTGCTTCAATTTTATCCGGGCTGATGTTGAACAAGTTATGTGCTTCTATTATCTCTAGTGCCTTATTCATCATTGTTGCACTATCAACTGAGATTTTTCTTCCCATATTCCAAGTGGGGTGACTAAGCGCCTGATCTACCGTGATATTTCTTAATTGCTCAGAACTATAGTTTAAGAATGGTCCACCAGAAACAGTAAGTATGATCTTTTCTACGCATTTGTCGTCGTTTTGCAAAACTTGAAAAATTGCGTTGTGTTCAGAGTCGATAGGGATTATTTGTACGTTTTTTTCTTTAGCTTTTTTGAGTAATAACTTTCCACCGCAAACAATGCTTTCTTTGTTTGCTAGTGCAATGACTTTAGTACCGCTTTCTATGATGTGCATAACTGGTTCAAGGCCTGCAATGCCAATTATTGCAACAACTGAGAGATCAACAGGTATGGTAGCAATATTTGTAGCGCCAATTGCTATTTTTACATCTGTACCAAGTAGGTTTTCTCTTAAATCTTTGTAAAACCTTTCATCGGAGATAGCAACGTATTTTGCATTCAGCAGTTTTGCTTGGTGTGCCAGTAGAGCAAAGTCTGAATGGGCACTTAGTGCTTCCACTTGGTATTCTTCTTTTCTCCTTGAGAGCAAATCTACAGTCTTTTTTCCAACACTTCCTGTTGATCCTAAAACTGAAACCTTTTTCACTAAGACAAACTCATAACAATAGCAACTTTTCTTATTAGGTCTTCTCGCATACTATTCGGCAGTTTTTAAGCGTTTAACCAAGTTCAGGTCCGTGGTCATCGCCAACAGACGGTGAAGGACCAGGTGAAAAAGATTGACCATGGTGATCACCTGCATCATGCATGTCTTGCAAACCATCAGCATTATGAGCCATTTCATTATTGGCATGAGGGTAATCATCTGAGTGAGGTCCCTCATCACCATGAGCCATATCCATTCCTTCTGATGGCATATCTTCCCCGCCTCCACCTGAAAAATGTTCTGCAATGCTTTCAAGAAATTTTATGCCAAACATATTACCTGATTTTCCAAATAGTGTTACTAGACTACTACCACTCACCAAACTTTCAAACACGTTACTATAAGCAGCAATCGCCCCTTCATGAAAGTTGAACAACCATTTCATTCCATCGACAACTGTTGAAACAGAGTCACTATGACCAAGACCAAAACCACTTTTCTCACCAGCAGCCTCTTGGTGTTGCTGCTGCGCTTGCCATTCTGCAATGTTTGGACCTTCACTCATAAATTTTTACTCTCAACCTTAAGCTATTATTTTATCACAAATATTGCAAAATATCAATAGAGTTCTTGAATATAGCTAATACAAACAATTTCTGCCATCCTATATATAGCTAAACTGACTTACGACAATTTGAAAAATTATCATTTTCCAGATGACAGATTTTAACAAAAGCGTTGTGGTAAAGCATCAAGGCGCCGAATGCCAAAAGTTTTAAAATAAATCCTGCCTAGCAGCTTATTTGCTCAGTTAAAGAACTCCTAATTATATTTGTCTTGCATAAATCAAGAAGAGATGGTGGTGTTTGTTTTGTGTTATGGTTTACAGAGATATCTTTAAATGTATCACAAATTGTTTGTATCATGTCTTTTTTGAGACTTATCCTCTCCCCAATTGTGTTTACAATATGAATACCGTCCTCTATCAATTTTGCTAGTAAAGATAGATCATCTGAATTTGTTATTCCTTTATTTTTCAAAAACTCTCCTATCTCTTCCGTTTCTGGTATTGCTGACAAGTCTGTTATTGTTAGATCTTGAATTTTTGCTAGAGATTCTTGAGTAATTTGCTCATACTTCTGTGTTACAAAAAGCTCTGTGAACTTTCTTTTCCATATTTTTTCCCACCGTTCTTCTAGAGTGATATGCAGATCTTCTTCAAATTCAAACAACGGAAAAAAAAGGATGATTATTACCTGTAATCTAAGTATATTACTTACATCTGAAAACAGGTTCCCTTTAAAAATAAGTAAGTTAGAAAGGTAGCGGTTTATTTTATCTCTTACTTTTGAGATAAATCTGCCATCAACTAAATGTTCAACTTTAGTGTCTTCTATGATGGGAAACATTAGTTCATACCTATCTTTTATCGCTTCTCTGAGGAAAATCTGAAACAGATTAACACTTTTAGAAAAAACTCTTTCTGCTCGCTGATTATTATGTATTCCACTTAATAGAGCATAATCTTGTGCACATCCACGAAACTCACTATTTATGAAACGTGGGCGAAATGTATAAAAAAGCTTGTCCTCTAGATCCATATCATTATTAAACATACTATTTTTTCGCAATGTCCACAACAAGTTAATGTGATTCAATATTTCTCTCACTTTATTACCATCAAATTTTTCATCTGAAAGCACCCGTAGTATTTCATTCCGAGAATTGAATAATTTACTATTTAAAAGTGCATGAGTTGCTTCGGGATCTTTTTCAAAAGCAACTATTAGATTATCTAAAATATTTTTATTTTTACTTTTATCATCCAAGCAATCAAAGAATGCTAAAACTTCGTCAACATTTGCACAGTTTTCATATAGCTCGGTACTGCAGATTTTTCTAAGGACTCCAATGGGGATGCCCCTGAACTTATAAAACAACCTATTGTTTGTTAACAACAGGTGCAGATTACTTATATCAGAAGCTGTTGTTTTAAGATCAAAAATTTTCCTTAATCCCAAAAAAGTACTATAGCCATTGCATTCTAATGTATGTGGCAGAACATTGTTAATATCGTCAATATGTTTTAAATTATCAATCACATCTTTATCTGCTAGCATTGAAGTGAAGTTATCAAACTCGCATTCACTCATCTCTTTAGGCAAAAGATGTTTGATTATTAGCATACTAGATTGTGTGCCTAAGTTAGAAGATAGATTGTCAATTAAATCCTTTTTGAGAAACAACCTTCTTAAATTTCTCCGTATTGCCCATTGATTATAGTATACATACTTATGCACAATACGTAGGCACTCAGTTACTCGCACAGCAAGCATCTTTTTATCTCTAAAGGCATCAGACATGCCCTTTGCTAAATCATGGTCATCAAACAAGTCTATGAAGTCAGATAATTGTGAGGCATGTGCATATCTTAGTCCCTTACTAGTGAAGATCCATCTAACTTAAGTAGTGTTTTAAGTAACCCTATATCAATATTATTGACTACTTTAGTAAGCTTTTCATGTGTGTTATAAATTTCATGTAGACAGCAGTTACTATACCTATCTTTTTGAATTAAAGGCTTTGAGCTACTTAGGCCTAAACAATCGAATATGATTTTTGATTTCTCTTTATCGGAAATCTTAGTAGTGATATTTGCTATAAATTTTAGATATCCTTTATGGAAAGAGATAACTTCCCTTATACTAAGATCACCATTCTTGAGAAGCTCTGTTAAAAGTTCTCTGTTACTATCTTTTATCGAAAAAAAAGTTTCAGAGTCTTTTATATATGAATAGAAGTCCACATTATGGAATTGGGTAATAGATAAGCTAAAAACTCTACTGAATTCAATTCCTTCCTTAACCCACAAAGACAAAAAGAACTCAGGAAAAAGTGTAATTTTTGCAACTGTCAATAAAGTACTAATTGATAAATGTAGCACTAGAGCTAGCATTGCACATGGCAAATATAGCACTACTAATGGAGCAATAATAATGTACTTTAATGCTATATTTATGTTTTTTGTCTCCCAGATAGCAATAATCAAGAGGAATGGAGCTGCTGCTATAAAAAGCAGTGCTGTCAGTGGCAGCATTATAGATTGATATAAACGTTTTCTTATGAGCTTTACCGCCATTATAGCTCCGTAATTACTACTTCAATTAAATATACTTTAAGAATCAAGCTTTGTCAATTTTTATGTTAAACTGTTTAGTACTCACAATCTCGTTTGTGAACCTATAGCTATATATAACGAATGAATTTTTTTATATATTCGTTATTAGTATTTTGTATTTCCTGAACAGTTTCATGGGAAATGATCTCCCCTTCATATAATACTGCTATTTTGTCAGCTATTTTAAATGCGCTATGAATATCATGTGTAATCGTGATAATTGTAGGCTCTGTGGACAAAATTTTAGAGAAGCCATACAAGAGCTCCAACAAAATTGAGAAAACCCATAAAAACCTCAGCAGTTTTATCAAATCTGGAAAAAATGCGCCTAAAATTTTTAATTTTACCAAAAAAACACTCAATCAAATGACGTTCTTTGTAGATATGCTCATCGTAATACCTTTGCACTTTTCGATTCCGTTTTGGCGGAATAACTACTGTACATCCCTTGTCTTCAAGACTTGTAACAAAGGCATTGCTATCGTAGCCCTTGTCAGCTACTACAGTAGAGTTATAGATACTTTCGGTCAACACTTGTGCCTGCGTAATTTCATTTCTTTGACCAGGAGTCAGAGTAAATTTAAGTGGATTTCCAAGTGCATCGACAAGCGCATGTATTTTAGTTGTAAAGCCACCTTTGCTCCTCCCTAAAGCTTCTTGATCCTTGGAGTTTTTTGTATATCCAGATGAACATGGATGGGCTCGGATGATCGTACCGTCGATTATAGCAACTTCTAAATCAGGCTCTTGTTTAGTATATTCAAGCAATTTTTTCCAGACATCTCTTTCACACCATCTTTTAAATCGCTTATGTATACTCCTGTAATTACCATAAGTTTTTGGTAAAAGTCTCCATTGGCAACCACTTCGCACTATGTACCACACTGCCTCTATGAATATTCTTAAACGTTTTTCATCTTTGCTGTGCATTCCTTTTACGCTTTTTATGAACTCTAAGAGCATGTCTTCAAACTGAGTAGAAAGAAGTTAAGAAGTATGGTATAAGGTACATTTTAAGATGTACCCAAGCGATATAAGTGACAAAGAATGGAAGACAATAGAGCCATATTTTGAACCTAAAAAGACCGGCAGACCAAGAAAACATAGTATTAGAACAATTATTAATGCAATCCGCTATATGATGAGAACAGGATGTCAATGGAGACAACTGCCTAAAGATTTTCCACCATGGAAAACCGTATATAGTTGTAATTCGCGCTTGAAAAAAAGTGGAATATGGCAAGAAATTCATGATTTTCTAGTTAAAAAAGTAAGAGAGATGATTGGTAAAAATAAGACTCCATCAGTAGGTATAATTGATAGCCAGTCAGTGAAAACTACTCAAAAAGGGGATCCAGAGGATATGATGCTGGCAAAAAAATAAAGGGCAGAAAACGCCATATTATTGTAGATACTGTGGGTCTTGTAATTGCTGCTGAAGTACAGAGTGCAAGTATTCAAGATCGTGATAGTGCTCTAAATCTTTTTGCCCAAGCTAAATGCAAAGTTCCAACTTTACGTAAGTTTTTTGCTGATCAAGGGTACATAGGTAAATTACAAAACAGATGCTTATTGGAAACGGGATGTTTATTAACGATTGCCAAGAAAATAGTTGATACAGGATTTCAAGTTATTCCCAAACGTTGGATTGTTGAAAGAACTTTTGCCTGGCTTTCCAATTTTAGGCGCATGAGTAAAGATTACGAGCATTCTCCTCTCACCTCAAAAAACTATATCTTCTTTAATATGATCACTATTATGCTTCACAAATTAGCTCATTCTTCAGTTTGAAGACATGCTCTAAAATTTGTTTCCAATTTTCCTCTTTGATGTAATATTGCATATGGTAGTTTCTCCATTTTTTACCTATTAGGCTAAACTACCATCTTTTTCTCTCTTTTCATATTTTTTGTCCACAGAGCCTAGCGTTAAGATCTCTAGATAATTTTATTATTATCTCGTTTACTATATCTGACATAATCGGGTCCAATCCTGAAGTTGGCTCATCCAATATGATGATTTCTGGATTGTGTGCAATTGCCCTTGCAAGTGCTACTCTTTTTTTCATTCCGCCTGATAGCTCTATTGGAAACATATCTGCTATGTTTTCCTCCAGTCCAACATCATTTAATTTCTCGATTGCTAGCTGTTTTGCCTCCTTTTTGCTGATATTAAAGCGCTTTTTATAATTAAAAGATATATTTTCCCACACTGTAACGTAGTCAAATAAAGCGGAATTTTGAAATAAACCCCCAAATTTATTTTTGCTTTTACTATTTATTTTAACAGACCCTGAGTCTGGAGCAAGCAAGCCAATAATTGTTTTTGTTAGTACAGATTTGCCACTTCCTGAGCCGCCAAGTATGACTAATGATTCCCCTTTTAATATATCGAAACTTAGATCTTTGGTAACCGTAATAGCAGCTTGAGACAGAAATTATAGCGCCAAATGCAGTTGCTTTTATTAGCCCAGTTATAAAATCGTACGTATTAAAGAACTGAGCTGTGTATTTTATGTATATATTTAAATTGTGGTTAAATTCGAAGACTGCAGTGACACATCCTCCAAATATTCCTATTAGATCTGCACATACTGTAAGCATGGGAAATACTATGATTGACGCTAAAATCCTTGGTGCAATTAAATATTTAAAAGGGTTGATGTTCAAAGTTGTAAGGGCATCTATTTGCTCGGTGATGCGCATTGTACCAATTTCTGCTGCAATTGATGATCCAACCTTTCCTACCATTATTAAGCTGATCAAAACTGGTCCTAACTCTTTAATGATAGTGATTGTAACAAGTTTGGGTATTATCTGCTCTTGATCAATCAATGGACTACTCAAGCTACTTTGTAGAACTATCGCCGCTCCTATGAAAACTCCAGCGAGCCCAACAATTGGCAGAGAGAAAAAGCCTATCTCTATAATTTGTCTTGCTACGTTGCTAAAATAATATGGCGGTACAAGGCAGTGATATAGAGATTGAATAAAAAATATGAATGCACTACCAAGCCTTAACAAAAACTTGATAAAGTACCTACCAATTATTCTAACACTATTTATATCAAAAAAGCTCACTTTGTATTCATTTTAGCTAGAGTTACTGATTTTATTAAAATTTTTATTAACTTTATCGCAAAGTATAGCTGAGATATGTTTTAAGTTCAACATACTTGATGTTTTAATTTAAAGCTTAACCCAAGAAAGGTTTCCATACGTCATACCGCCACGGTATCCACAACTGTACGAACGTTGTAGTTTGGGCCACCAGTGGGGTGTCATCCAAGTAGCTCCTTTTTTGTCATCCAAGTAGCTGACACTGGGATCTCATTTTACTTTATGATGATGTCATGAAAGTAACTGACACTGGGATGACAAGAAAGGAGCTACTTGGATGACACCCTTCTTGGCAGAGATTGCTCTCAAATTACAACGTTCGTACAATTGTGGAATAATGGTGCTCCCTTAAGAAGCACCATTTACCTAAGATTTTTTTGAGGCTTGTAATACCTATTTACATTTATTTGTAACGCTGTCACATAGCACGCTCCTACGGGTATGCTTGCACTGTACCTGGTGCTATTGCCGCTACAATCTTAGGAGCACCAAAAAATACAGCAGTAAACACACCTAATGCAAAAAGAGCTGGCCACGGCATTCTGCCAAATATTGCAAGCAATGCTGCACCTATTATCACTATCGTGATCATCGGCCTACCTGGTGTACCATACGCGTCAAGTTAAGGGAAAGTAGCATAAGGAAAAAGAAAAGTGGTAAAAATTATTTTAGATATTAAGTAATAAAGCTAGTAATTTATAGACTCTTCTCAAAGAATTATCTTATTTTAGATCAAAATTTCCCAAAAAATAAATGTAACAAACAAGATACCCACTTTAAATGGTTGGGCCTTGACTTGACGCGTATGGTTTATTTAACACTCCCAACGGTTACAAATAATTCACCATTTCTTCTGGTTTCACTATCCTTTCAAACTCCTCCTCGGTGAGCAGTTGAAGTTTTGCTGCTGCTTCTTTTAGAGTGATATTTTCTTTATAAGCAAGCTTCGCTATTTTTGCTGCATTGTCGTACCCTATATGCGTATTTAATATAGTGACCAACATCAACGATTGATTCAGTAAATCTTTTATCCTCTCTTCATTTGCCTTAATACCAACTACACATTTTTCTGTAAAATTTAAACTTGCATCAGCTAAAAGTCTTATAGACTGCAAAACATTGTAAATTATCACTGGCTTAAACACATTCAATTCAAAATGACCGTTTGAACCACTAATGGTCACAGCAACATGATTTCCCATAACTTGAGTGCACACCATAGTTACTGCTTCACACTGAGTTGGATTCACTTTACCTGGCATAATTGAAGAACCAGGCTCATTTTCCGGTAACATTATTTCCCCAATTCCGCATCTTGGACCAGAACCAAGCAACCTTATATCATTTGCAATTTTCATTAAACTGACTGCTACTGTATTGAGTGTTCCACTGAGCTCAACTAAAGCATCGTTTGCTGCTAGCGCTTCAAATTTATTGCCTGCTGAAGTAAATGGAAGATTAGTAATTTCTGCAACTTTGCTTGAAAAATCTTCAGCAAAACCCTTTTTAGTATTGAGTCCTGTGCCAACCGCAGTGCCACCTTGTGCAAGCTCGTATATACCACTTAAAGTTGATTTTACTCTCTCTATCCCCTTTTTAATCTGGGCTGCATAGCCAGAAAACTCCTGTCCCAGTGTTAGGGGCGTTGCATCTTGTAAGTGAGTACGTCCTACTTTTATTATATTTTTAAATTCCTGAACCTTATTATCCAGCATCTTATGCAATTTTTCAAGATTTGGAATAAGCAAGCAGTTTATTTGCTCTGCTGCTGCTATATGCATTGCTGTTGGAAAGGTGTCATTTGATGACTGACCATAATTCACATGGTCGTTTGGATGTATCGGAGATTTACTACCCAAATTACCACCTAAAATCTCTATTGCGCGATTGCTGATCACTTCATTCATATTCATATTAGTCTGCGTTCCGGATCCGGTTTGCCAAACAACAAGCGGAAATTCATTATTAAATTTGCCATCTATTACTTCCCTTGCGGCTGCGCAGATTGCGTCTCCTACCTTATTATCTATGCTACCCTGCTTCATGTTAACACGTGCTGCTGCAAGTTTTACTATTGCCAATGCTTTAATCAGAGGCTCTGGCATTTTTTCTGTGCCAATCTTAAAATTTTCTAAAGAACGTTGAGTCTGCGCTCCCCAGTAATGTTCACTTGGTACTTTTACTTCCCCTAAGCTGTCTGATTCTATTCTCGTTTTTCTATCCATATTTTCCTTCTTAGCGTCATGCAAACTGGTTCACTACATAATTTTTTCATGTCTACTTCTTGGTTAATTAAATCATACTAGATCCAAGTAGTCAAGCGTGACCTTACCCAGAAAAAGTAAAGAGAAAGTTAAGACGTTTTTGGAGTAAAATAAAACGTTTTTTCAAAATATGGCAAATAGTTTATTCTCTTTGTAAAAAACATTCCAAACTTTCTCTCCACTTTTTCTGGGTAAGGTAAGGCCAGTTTAGCTATAGGCAGCAATTTTCTGTATTTACTTTAAATTGAAGAAAGCTCAAATGAAAGATCGTATTTTGCTAAAAATCACAGAATGCAGTCTGGTTACATCACTAGTGCCTAAAGTGATCTCCTTTATCCTCTCATCTGCTAGTATTTTTAATTCCTTACCGTATCTATAATAATTTCGCTTTATAACGTGTAACTCATCAGCAGAAGAAGAATCTAATTTAGGGTAATATTCGTAATCGCAATTTTCTTCGATGTCCTCAATGCTTATAGATGATGCTAAAAGTGGAAATAGAATTAATAGTAAAGTTAGTAGGATTCTTGTACAACTATTACACCACGTCCTGGGTAGCGCGTGACCAGTTTTTATTACCTGGTGTAAAGTTAAGTTTTCTGGATCCCAGACTGGGATGACAAGAAAGGAGCACTGGAATGACAGAAGATAGTGCAAGAAATTTCGTAAAAAGCTTTTCATATCAATTATTTAAACTCAATTGTGTTATAAATGTATTAATAGCAAAAAAAGAAAAACAAGATTTAATTTTCTTTTTTATTTGCAATTTATCTATTAATTAACCGTGAAAGGTTACGTGTAATGCTCCTTCACATAATTATCAATAATTGCCTTAAATTCTTCAGAGACATTATCACCTTGTAAAGTTTTGAAATATTTGCCGTCTTTGTAGACTGCTGAAACAGGTTTTTCTCCATATCCAGGCAAGCTGATTCCCAAATTTGCGTGTTTGCTTTCTCCAGGACCATTTACTATACATCCCATAACAGCAATGTTCATATGCTCTATACCTGGATTTTTTTTCTTCCATATCGGCATATGAGTTTTTATATAGCCATTCACTTCTTCAGTTAATATACGAAAACGATCGCTACTCGTGCGCCCACAACCAGGACACGAATTAACCTGAGGGTTAAAGTGTCGCAAGCCTATAGATTGCAATATTTCCTGACACACCACCACTTCATTAGTACGCAATTCACCAGGACGTTGAGTCAAAGAAGCCCGTATTGTATCTCCAATACCATTTTGCAATAAATAAGTAAGCCCTGCTGCGGTATTTACCACACCTTTATTGCCCATACCAGCCTCAGTTAAACCCAAATGCAGCGCATAATTGGAAGATTTTGCAAGTGCCATATAAACTAAAATTAAATCTTGTACTTTGCTAACTTTACATGAAATGATTATTTTGTTTGAATTTAGACCAATTTCTTCAGCTTTTTTTGCACTATCAAGAGCAGACATTACAAGTGCTTTGCGCAGTATAACATCAGAAGGCCTTGAATTACTAAGCGAAGAGTTTTCATCCATCAGTTTTTGTAAAAGGTATTTATCAAGACTACCCCAATTTACTCCAATTCTAACCGGAAGATCGTGCATTATTGCATACTCTATCACCCTTTCAAACTTCTCATCACGTTTGTCGCCAAAGCCTATATTGCCTGGATTAATTCTGATTTTACCCAACATTTTGATGTTGTCTGGATAATCTTGAACTAATTTATCTAGCTCATATTGACCGCAGCCTACCAATATTTTACCGTCAAAACCTTCTTTATTTATCTCTTCTACTATATAAGGTATTGCCCTTGCTACTTCCTCTGAATTCAAAGCAATCCGTACTAACTCTGAACCTGCGCGCGCTAGTTCTGTTATTTCTTTTGCATAATGTTTTGCGCTACTTTTTATATTATCAGAATCTATATGCACACCAAGCGCCATAGATTGTACAACTACAGGATTATTTCCGCCTATCTTTACTTTTCCAACTTCTACAACATGAGTTTTGTGCCTGGAAATTGGCGATAATTCATATGCATCGTCATTCAATATCAGGTCTTTATCTAGCATATTATTAATGGCCAATATTGTGATACTATTTTACTGTGTCAGCTACGCTGCCAAATGAACTTGAACCATTCAAACTATAAGCATCTACGTTATCCAAATTAGCAATAGAATCATGTGAGCACGTTCTTCTTGAAGGAGTTTCTTTTATAGTAATATTTATAGGAGAAACTTTCTTTTCTCGTGTTGAAGTAACTTTCTTCCCTTCTTGTTGTTCACTTTCATGCTGCTTACTTTCATACTGGAAAACTGGCTCTTGATCTATAAATACAGCACCCTTTAAACGTGCGATATTAATACCATGCTGATTTATCATAGCGCTCTCTTCATCGTCGACTATGCACGCTTCCATGTCATTTGGCTCATTATCAAGACTAGCAATTTTTTTCTCTTTTAATTTTTTGATTAGATCTTCTTTATTTATAGCTCGATCTTGTGACTTTTTTTTCTTGAGCAATTCCCTACGCTTCTCATACAGTTTATATGACTCAGCAAAATCCTCATCTGTATGAAAGTTTGCACCACCAGGGTTACCAGGAGGTATGTATTTCTTACTGAGCTTAGATTTAGCTCCAGCACTATGCACAGTAAAAAAGCTAGAAACCAAAAACATTAATATAAACAAAACTTTAGAAAAAATCCTAAGCATATGGTGCTATAGTAAATATCGTGTTTTAAAAGATAGCAATTAACAAACTTTAAGTAAACCAGAATCTTTACTAACTTTACAATACAAATATTTTTCTAAAAAGTGATATGTTTGCTATCAAAAAACCTTATATGTTAAAAACAAGTCTTTATAAACATTAAAAAGTAATAATATAAGGATGTACAGAGAAGGGGAACCGTAAAAAGCCTTGGTCATAAGGACCGTTGTTTAGCAAGGTTCCCTTCTCTGGTTTATTATACTGACAGTTCCGAACAACTGATTGAGCTTTTAGGCTCGTATATAAGGGTGGAAAATGCAGTATACATTATTTTTATGGAGGAGTTATGAATTCATCAAATATCATTGCTGGCATTGATGTTAGCAAAACTAAACTAGATATTCACATCCATCCACTTGGACATCATAAAGTATTTGAGAATAACGTACAAGCTATTGATCAAATACTCGACTTTTTACGTTTGCATAATGTAAGCAAAGTTGGATTTGAAGCAACAGGTGGATACGAAAAACTATGCGCTTACACTTTACTAAGCAATGGCTTTGAAGTATATGTTATTCAACCAAGATGGGTTAGAGACTATGCTAAAAGCCTCGGTATTACTACAAAAACCGATAAAATAGACTGCAGTATCATTTCACGTTATATTAATAACACAGATATGCGTGTTACTCCTTTAACAGTTGATAATGGTAATATTGATTGCTTGAAATAAAAGCTATCTCGTAGGAACCAGCTAGTAGAAATAGCAAAAATACAAAAAACCCAAATCCAACAGGTAACTGATATATCTATAATCAAGCAGATAGAAGAGCTTCTTGCAATTTTACATAATCAAATAAAAACCTTAGAAGACGAGATAACTACATTTATTGATCAAAATCAAGAGCTTAAAAAAAAGTACGTGTCAATAACCAGTACACCAGGTGTAAGTAAAATCACAGCCATCACTTTGATTTGCTATTTGCCCGAACTCGGAACTCTTCAAAAGAAACAAATATCTAGCCTTGTCGGACTTGCACCTTTTAATCGAGATAGTGGTTTTAGTAGAGGAAAAAGGTGCATTCATGGAGGTAGATCACAAATTAGGACGGTTTTACACATATGTATTCTCAGTGCACAAAAAGTTAATTCTTATATCAAACCTTTCTTTACTAGATTATACAATCAATATAAAAAGCCATATAAAATTGCTTCCACCGCTGCTATGAGAAAGTTACTTTTACTTGCTAACTCTTTAGTCAGAGATGGCAGGGTTTTTACTGAGGAATACAGCCCTAAATCTGCTTAATTAGCAGAGTGTGGTTATGCTCTAATTGCGTAAAAGTCAATAATAATTTTTTATATCATTGAAAATATTTTTTGATATAAAATTCAACTCTAGTAACGCTAACTATGGATTAGGAGACAAAGAAAGTATTAGAAATAGAAGGTTTTTTATGTTTTAAAGAATATGAAATAAGGGTGGAAAAAATGTGAACTAAAAAATTAATAGGAGATCTATGGCGGGTATGCTCAATTTCCAATCTGTTTTTTAGGTAACCAAAGACGGTTTCAATAATAGATCTTTTTCTCAGAAAAATCTTCTCATTTAGCGAGATTAATGCATTTTTCATACCTTTTTTTATCTTGGTCACAAGCTTGAGATTTCTATCAAGTAGTTTCAAAAATAGATCTTTCTTAATATAGCCTTTATCTCCAAATAATAAACCCGCTAATTTTTTAGTCAGGTCTGGAACTGGTTTCCTATCGTCAACATTACCTTTTGTCAAAGTAACCCCTTGAATTTCACCTTTTTCATTGATTACCATATGTAATTTAAAACCATAAAACCAACCATAAGTGCTTTTTCCTATTTCAGCAATTCCGACAAAAACTTTGTTTTCTGAGAGCATGTCTTCAAACTGAGTAGAAAGAAGTTAAGAAGTATGGTATAAGGTACATTTTAAGATGTACCCAAGCGATATAAGTGACAAAGAATGGAAGACAATAGAGCCATATTTTGAACCTAAAAAGACCGGCAGACCAAGAAAACATAGTATTAGAACAATTATTAATGCAATCCGCTATATGATGAGAACAGGATGTCAATGGAGACAACTGCCTAAAGATTTTTCACCATGGAAAACCGTATATAGTTGTAATTCGCGCTTGAAAAAAAGTGGAATATGGCAAGAAATTCATGATTTTCTAGTTAAAAAAGTAAGAGAGATGATTGGTAAAAATAAGACTCCATCAGTAGGTATAATTGATAGCCAGTCAGTGAAAACTACTCAAAAAGGGGATCCAGAGGATATGATGCTGGCAAAAAAATAAAGGGCAGAAAACGCCATATTATTGTAGATACTGTGGGTCTTGTAATTGCTGCTGAAGTACAGAGTGCAAGTATTCAAGATCGTGATAGTGCTCTAAATCTTTTTGCCCAAGCTAAATGCAAAGTTCCAACTTTACGTAAGTTTTTTGCTGATCAAGGGTACATAGGTAAATTACAAAACAGATGCTTATTGGAAACGGGATGTTTATTAACGATTGCCAAGAAAATAGTTGATACAGGATTTCAAGTTATTCCCAAACGTTGGATTGTTGAAAGAACTTTTGCCTGGCTTTCCAATTTTAGGCGCATGAGTAAAGATTACGAGCATTCTCCTCTCACCTCAAAAAACTATATCTTCTTTAATATGATCACTATTATGCTTCACAAATTAGCTCATTCTTCAGTTTGAAGACATGCTCTAAGAGATAATGTATATAAGTTAGGATATATGAGGAGTTTATACCCAAGTAATATAAGTCGGGAAAGATTTGAGATTATATTACCAGATCTAGGCTCTGTGGACAAAAAATATGAAAAGAGAGAAAAAGATGGTAGTTTAGCCTAATAGGTAAAAAATGGAGAAACTACCATATGCAATATTACATCAAAGAGGAAAATTGGAAACAAATTTTAGAGTTCATAAAAAGCGTAAAAGGAATGCACAGCAAAGATGAAAAACGTTTAAGAATATTCATAGAGGCAGTGTGGTACATAGTGCGAAGTGGTTGCCAATGGAGACTTTTACCAAAAACTTATGGTAATTACAGGAGTATACATAAGCGATTTAAAAGATGGTGTGAAAGAGATGTCTGGAAAAAATTGCTTGAATATACTAAACAAGAGCCTGATTTAGAAGTTGCTATAATCGACGGTACGATCATCCGAGCCCATCCATGTTCATCTGGATATACAAAAAACTCCAAGGATCAAGAAGCTTTAGGGAGGAGCAAAGGTGGCTTTACAACTAAAATACATGCGCTTGTCGATGCACTTGGAAATCCACTTAAATTTACTCTGACTCCTGGTCAAAGAAATGAAATTACGCAGGCACAAGTGTTGACCGAAAGTATCTATAACTCTACTGTAGTAGCTGACAAGGGCTACGATAGCAATGCCTTTGTTACAAGTCTTGAAGACAAGGGATGTACAGTAGTTATTCCGCCAAAACGGAATCGAAAAGTGCAAAGGTATTACGATGAGCATATCTACAAAGAACGTCATTTGATTGAGTGTTTTTTTGGTAAAATTAAAAATTTTAGGCGCATTTTTTCCAGATTTGATAAAACTGCTGAGGTTTTTATGGGTTTTCTCAATTTTGTTGGAGCTCTTGTATGGCTTCTCTAAAATTTTGTCCACAGAGCCTAGAGTCCTGTAGAAAAAAAACAAAACCAAGAAAACTTGATTTGTATGATGTATTTTGTGGAGTGTTATACGTTCTGAAAAGCGGTTGTCAGTGGAGAATGCTACCAAAAGAGTTTCCAAAATGGCGCAATTGTTACGACTATTTTAAGAAGTGGAGTGAAAAACCAGATGCAAATAAAGAAAGTGTTCTGGAGCTGGTGTTAAAAAAAAATAGTTGGCGTAGTCCGACAAAACAATGGTCGGAAAGAAAAAACCAGCTTCTGCATAATTGATGCACAGAGTGTAAAAAATGCAGATACTGCTGAAGAAAAAGGCTACGATGCAGGCAAAAAGATTTCAGGAATAAAACGCCATATTGCAGTAGATACGCAAGGTTTGCCACATGCAATTTATGTAACAACAGCAGAGATAACTGACCGTAGCAGTGCTGTGAGAATGGTAGAAAATGCAAAAGAAAACCTCTCGGGAGTTAAAAATGTACTGGTTGATGCAGGCTATACGGGAGAGAATTTTGCAACACAAATAAAAGCAACTATTGGTGCAACTGTTGAGGTAATAAAACGCAGTGAATTACATACCTTTGCTGTATTGCCAAAAAGATGGGTTGTAGAGCGTTCTTTTGCTTGGTTGGAAAAATGTAGACGGTTATGGAAAAATTGCGAGCGTAAACTCAACACCAGCTTGCAAATGGTAGTTCTTGCTTTCACTGCTTTGTTCCTCAAAAGATTATGAACAGGTTCTTAGACAATAGTCTGTTTGCAAAATTTTCATCTATTATTTTGCAATAATCATCTATAAAACAAAACAATTCTGTTATATTCTTGTTCATTGGGTAACCTCCTACTATCGCTAAAATACTGGAGTTTACCCTATTTCTCTCCCTCTCTCTATTCTCCTTCTAATCCATAGTTAGCGTTAATAGGGTTGTTATTGTTTGCATGAGTGTCCTTCTATAAAAAATAAAAACTTAAACACCTAAAACTGTCTGCAGTAAGGCCATCTGATCAACACCATTAATTTTACGGATCATATTTTCTGCATCAATTTCAATAAGCTCCTGACCAGAGATGGTAAGTTTATAATAATGAGCTGCAACCGTGCATTTAAGTGTTGCTTTCTCAGCAGGTTTCCAGCTACCAAAATCAAATTCTCTGAATATTCCCCTGAGGTTTATAACTACTGCTTCAATATCATTGCTGCCACTTCCTTGCATACCACCTCTCAGTGTTAAGGCTACTGAATTGCCATCTATAAGCCCAAAGAGCCTAAAGAGTTCTGTATCATATTCAGCAAAACTGCTTCTAATTTCTCCATTCCCATATCAATACTTATTGGAATATCCATCCCTCCTGCACGATATTCTTCGGTTTTGATGGTGAGCTTTGGTAGAGTAATTTCCTCTATTTTTCCTGCATAACCTCTACCATCTACAAAGACATTAAAGTTTCTCAATATTTTTGGCAGCATCTTTTTATACCTTTAAAATATAAAATATTTTTTTATTAACCAACCCGGATCGGATACCGTTATCTCACCCTATTCAATCAAAGGCTAATAGTTAAAATACCGACACTCTATCTTTAAATTGATGTAGTTAAGGAATATGTGCGTCCACACGAACTATAAGCGCATATTCCTTAACTTGTTAAATCTAAGCTTCTTACTTGTTAAAAGAATTTAAGCTCAGAATAGCCTACCAAGTAAAAATTATTTTCAGTATTTTTCATTTTTCTATTGACTTTTAACACAACTGCTACATAGTTCTTTCAC
Organism: Wolbachia endosymbiont (group A) of Anoplius nigerrimus; assembly: GCF_947251795.1. Taxonomy (GTDB): domain Bacteria; phylum Pseudomonadota; class Alphaproteobacteria; order Rickettsiales; family Anaplasmataceae; genus Wolbachia. The sequence goes on from NZ_OX366385.1 coordinate 1,113,863, forward strand.
TGCATTCACAGATTTATCAAACATTTCTTGTTCACTATCATTCATTTTAACTTCTAGGACCTTTTCAACTCCATTTTTTCCGATAATTACAGGCACACCAATAAACAAATCTTTTACACCATATTCACCATTAAGGTAAGCAGCACATGGTAATATACGCCTTTTATCTTTTAAATATGACTCTAACATGCATATAGCTGAAGATGCGGGAGCGTAGTATGCAGATCCAGACTTAAGCAGATCAACTATTTCTTTACCGCCATTGCGAGTGCGTTCAACTATTTCATCAACTTTTTTCTGCGTAATGAGACCCATATCGATAACTTGGGTAAGTGGAATGCCAGCGATAGAAGTGCAATTAATGAGTGGTACCATAGTGTCACCATGTCCTCCAAGCACAAAAGCAGATATATCTTCAACTGAAATATTTAATTCACTTGCAAGAAAATGACGGAAACGGGAAGAATCAAGCACTCCTGCCATTCCAACAACCATATTAGCTGGAAGGTTTGAAAATTTATGCACCACTGAAACCATGGCATCCAAAGGGTTGGTAACCACTATCACAAACGCATTTGGAGAATACTTCTTAATATTTTCACCAATCTCCTTCATTACTTTAGCATTGGTTTGCAGGAGGTCATCCCTGCTCATTCCAGGTTTTCTAGCAATGCCTGCTGTTATGATGATTGCATCAGAATTTTCTATATCTTTGTATTGATTAGTTCCAGTTAAACCAGAATTAAATCCATCAATAGGGGATGATTCTGCTATGTCAAGTGCTTTACCTTGCGGTATTCCATCACTAATATCAAGTAAAACAACATTGCCGAGTTCCCTTAGTGCAATCATATGGGCAAGAGTTCCACCGATATTTCCTGCACCGATTAAAGATATTTTTTTTCTTTGTACTGTCATTTTCTACTCCTTTGTATTTACTTTTATGGTTTTACCTTCCCAAGGCGATAGGCTATCAAGCATACGAAAATCTTGCGGCAAATCTATAGGATTATATACAACCTTTTTTGTCTCTATATCGTATCTTACTTCCTCATAACCAGTGAGAGGGAAATCTTTTAACATTGGATGACCTTTGAATCCATAGTCTGTTAGAATCCTACGCAAATCAGGGTGATCAGAGAATTCTATTCCATACATATCAAACACTTCACGCTCAAACCACGAAGCTGTGCTAAATACCTTTGCTATGCTTGGAGGCATATCGCCCTCACATAATTGAAGTTTTATGTGTACTCTAATATTATGCACAATGCTGAGTAAATTGTACACTAACTCAAAGCGCTTTTCTCGATCTGGATAGTCAACCCCAAAAATATCAACTAATAGTTCAAACCTACACTTTTCATCATCACGTAGAAAGGATAGGTGCTTTTCAATTTCATCTAAAGTTGAATATATTACAATAATGCCATCATCTTTTTGAATGCACTCGCACTTGGTCTTGGTCTTTTTTTGTATATACTTTGCAGTTTTATCCATTCCGAGTCCGTTTTATTTTGTTTTGTAGGCATAGTATTCCATATAGCAACGCCTCAGCAGTTGGTGGGCACCCAGGGACATACACGTCAACTGGCACAATTCTATCACAGCCTCGGACTACTGAATAAGAGTAATGGTAATAACCACCACCATTTGCACAACTTCCCATAGAAATAACATACTTCGGGTCTGCCATTTGATCATAAACCTTGCGCAATGCTGCTGCCATTTTATTAGTTAGTGTGCCAGCAACAATCATCACATCTGATTGACGTGGGCTTGCACGGAACATTATACCATATCTATCAAGATCATAACGGCTAGATGCGGTATGCATCATCTCAACTGCGCAACATGCAAGACCAAATGTCATTGGCCACAATGAGCCAGATCTTGCCCAATTCATTACATAATCTGTTAAATCACCAAATTTAGTGACAAGAAACCCTTCTTTTTTATAACGACCCCAATCATCATTAGATAGAATTTGATTTGTCATAAACTACTCCCACTCTAATGCACCTTTACACCACTCATAGATAAAGCCTATAGTGAGTATTGCAAGAAATACCATCATAGACCAAAATCCACCATAGCTTATCTTAGATAAAGAAACAGCCCAAGGAAAAAGAAAAGCAATTTCTAAGTCAAATATTATAAATAATATTGAAACTAAGTAAAATTTAATGTCAAAATTTTTTCTTGCACTGGATAGTGGATTAAAGCCACACTCATATGTGGAAAGTTTTTCACCATCTGGCTTACTCACTGCAAGAAACATAGGCAATATACCTAAAACAAAAGATACTACAATTGATACGCAGATAAAGATTACTATGGTTAAATATTCGCTCATTTAACAAAACATATAACACTATGAATTTACATGCTTTCCTAACTTTTTACCACCTAAAATATGCACGTGAAAATGTGGTACAACCTGCTCTCCATTTTCACCGTAGTTAGTGACTAACCTATACCCTGTTTTTTCTAGATTATATTTATGTGCTATCTCTCTTACAGTTTTGAAGAAATTTGCTATTTCCTCTTCAGAAGCTTTTAGAATAAAATCATCGTATGAAATATATTGATTTTTGGGTATAGCTAAAATGTGAACTGGTGCATCAGGGTACTTATCGCGAAAAGCTAGTACATTTTCATTTTCATGTACCTTCTCACAAGGTAACTCATCTCTTAATATTTGAGCAAAGATGTTATTGCTATCATAAACTTCATTGCTCATATTTTAAGAGCGACCTTTCCCTCTTCCTTCGTTTTTCTCTACATTAGGTGTAGATAGTGGTTTTATCGTTTCACCAGAAGCATTTTCAAGATTTAAAGAGCTTACAAGTTCCCTTGCTTTTACCATATTCTGCTGTTCTTTCAAAGAGGTTTCTATTCCATTTACCCTTTTTCCAGTAATAACTCCTGGTTGTAAGTAATACATATCCCCAGGAACAGTTAAACTATGATGCCTTTCCTCTATTTTAACTTCATTCATAATACTCCCCTTATAACTCATAACTTTACCCCCTACTCCTTATATTTTCAGAACCCTGCTCAACTTTATTCTGCCAATTTGCAGCTTTCTTTAATAACTCTCCTCTACTACTATCTACAAATGTTTCAGCAGCTTCCAATGCCTTGTCCTTATCACTAGCAGATAAAGCCAGAGCTTCTGAAGGCTGACCAACATCAGACTTCACAACTTTATACAATTTTTCCGCAATACCATGCAGCAATTTTAAGTCTGTGTGAACTTTAAATTCTCCACCAGTGATTTCTGCAAACTTCTTGAGGTCGCCTTTAACTTTATCAGCAATTCCTTTAAGAACAAGCTCTTTTATTTCTTTCTCGCTCTTGCCTTTATTATCAGGATTAGTTTTAATAGTGTTAGCTATTTCCTCAACGTTAATTTCAATTACAATTTTGTTTTCTTCTCTGAAAATAGTTACATTCGGTAAACCTACTTTTATTTTACCCAATTGTTCATCGTTCAAATAAGGTATATCTCCCGTCAGAGTCCTTGACACTAAAAAAGCTACCTTTCCTGTCCCTTTCTTTTGCTCTGTTATTTCTACACCAAGATCTTTACTAGCTTGTGTGGTTTTTATGGGTGGATCATATTCTTCAAGTGGGTTGCCAATAATAGAACGCCCGCCATTTTTTATGTCGTGCCGCATTTCATCCCAGGACTTAAACCAATTCTTTGGCCATATAGGGTATACTGCACCCTTGACTAGAACTTTTACACCTCTATCCAGAAAACTTCCTACTCCCAAAGCTGCATTACCAACTTTAGCTAGTATAGAAGTAGATTTTTCATTTTTTCCTGTGAACATACATACCTCCAAGGTACTTTCTACAACTAAATACATTTTAATTATAGACGAAAAAATTTAAACTTCTATATCCATTATAAGATAGAATTATAGGGATTGCAACCATTATTTGTACATTGTCTAAAACATGTAGTATTTTCGCTACTTTTATTGTTCAATTTATTATAAAGAATACTCTCTAAATTATGTTTAAATGGAGCACAAATAATATCATTGATGCAACTGGCGGAAGAGACGTAAATGGTTGTAATTGGATACATAGCTCAAATATTTCAACGGACACAAGAAGCATAAAAAAAGGTGATTTATTTATTGCCCTCAAGGGAAAGAATTTTGATGGCCATAATTTTTTGCATGAAGCGTTTTTAAAAGGGGCTGTCACTGCAATAGTGAGTGAGGGTAAATATAAAGATTTCCCTCTCATTATTGTGCAAGATACCCTGAAAGCTTTGCATGATATGGCATCATACTACATTAGAAATGTTCTTATTGATGCTAAAGTTATTGCAGTTACAGGCAGTGTCGGGAAAACCACTACAAAGGATATGCTGCACACTGTTTTATCGCAATATGGAGTGTCCCATGCAAACGAAGGTAACTTAAATAATAATATAGGATTGCCTTTGACAATTCTAAAAGCTCCAAAAAACTGCCAGTACTTAATCCTTGAAATGGGAATGAATAAAGTTGGTGAAATAAAAGAATTATCAAAGATTAGTAATCCGAATATTGCAGTTATTACCAACATCGAACCTGCACATACTGAAAATTTTTCATCACTATTTGACGTTGCACAAGCGAAGTTAGAAATTCTGTATGGTACGAAAAATAACGGTACTTTGGTCTTGAACAGAGATAATAAATATTATGATTATCTCTCATCACACGCCAATAGAAATATAATAAGCTTCGGTAAAGATAAAAATGCTGAAGTTTGCTTATTAGACATAATAAGAAATGATGACGGGCTAAATTTAAAAATAAGACTAAATAATAATCAAATTATAAACTGTAATTTACGTGTACAAGGTGAGCATTTTGCTTATTCGCTACTTGCTGTTGCAGCAGTTGTGCAAAGCCTCGGACTTGATTTATCAAAATTACCACTTGCACTTAAGAATTTTAGTGTAGCGAAAGGTAGAGGCAATATTCATAAGGTCAAATACAATAGAAAATATATACATTTAATTGATGACTCCTATAACGCCAGCCCTGCTTCGATGAAAACTGCAATAAAAACTTTGAGTACATATTCTAATCAGAGAAAAGTAGCTTTGCTTGGTGATATGTTGGAACTTGGTGATGAAAGCATAGAGTTTCATACAGATTTGGTTAAGATTATCACAGAAAATAATATAGATAAAGTTTATACAGTTGGTAAATTTATGTTAGAATTGCATGAGCTTTTGCCAGATAATATAAGAGGCACGCATTTTAATGATTCTAATCAATTGAAAAGTGATTTAGCTAACATTATTCAGAATAATGACGCAATTCTAGTTAAAGGCTCACGAGGAATGAAAATGGATCTTATTGTACGGGAATTCGTAATAAAATATTAAGCGAAATCATTGTATTAATTTACAGTAACAAATTATTAGGAACTTTAATTGTGACAAAACGTGTAATTATTTTTGGTGGAACGGGGTTTATAGGGAAACACATCGTAAGACGCTTGGCAGCAGAAGGATATTTAATAAAGATATGCACTCGTAATCAGGAAAAAGCTGCTTGTTTAAAATTGTGTGGCAATTTAGGACAAATATCAGTATTTAAAGGCGATTTTTTTGATGAAAAATCAGTTCTGGATGGTATGGAAGAATGTGATGTAGCTATAAACTTAGTGGGAATATTATATGAAGCAAAAAAGCACGATTTTTACGCTGTTCACGTTAAAATAGCTGAAAGGATAGCAAAAGCTGCAAAAATGAAAAATGTACCTATGATGATACATTTTTCTGCTATGGGAATAGAAAATAGCAAGTTGTCAAAATATTCCAAAAGTAAATTGGAAGGTGAAAAAGCTGTAACTTCAGCATTTCAAAAAGCAATAATAATTAGGCCAAGCCTTGTATTTGGTAAAGAAGACAACTTCTTTAATAAATTTGCAAGATTAGCAACTATTCTTCCTTTCTTACCACTAATTGGCAATGGAACAACTAAATTTCAGCCAATATGTGTAACAGACTTAGCTGAAGTGGTATATCGTATTATCAGTTTTAATAAGCAAGACAAGAAAATTTATAACATGGGTGGACCAAAGGTTTACTCTTTCAAAAGCTTATTGAAGTTTATTCTGAATGTTACTAACAGAAAGTGTTTGTTGATCAATGTATCTTTTCCAATGGCAAAGTTAATAGCTTTCTTTTTAGAAAATAAAATTATTTCTATGCTGTTAAAACCAATAACCGGAGATACGAACCCTATGCTTACTCAAGATCAGGTGAAAGTTATGATGAATAGTTCAATCGAAAAGTCAGCTGACCTTGAAACAATGAAGGTTCGACCGTTAGCAATTGAAAATGTGGTGCCAGAATACTTGAAGATTTATAGAAAGTATTGATAGAAGAGTGTGCCCGGTAGGATTCGAACCTACGACCCACAGCTTAGAAGGCTGTTGCTCTATCCAGCTGAGCTACGGGCACACAACATATATAAAATGCTTCTTAGTACAAGTGAAGTCAAGTATTTCGTGTGAATATGATGTTTATCTTACAACACCTTGTAATTGCAGTTGTGTATCACGCGCTGCCGAAATTGGATGCGAGAAGTCCATTTATTTTAGAAAATATTATATAGAAAGTTGCTTGACAAACCTCGCCAGCCCCCTTATCATGAAACTGAAGCTATTTTATTTAACTTCGCAATCTCTGCAGCAGATTAAAATGACAAGAAAACTTGTATTTGGCGTACTATTGTTTAATTCTTTGCACTATGTGCACCGTATGTCTTTATCAAATTTCTAGGTTTTTACCTATACAAGCTGAAACGCGCTTATAAAGCGTTCAAGACATCACCCAACGTCAAATTTTAAAATAGAGAGTGTAATAACTAGCTACCACGGGTTTTCTTTGCCTTTTTTTCTGTTTAGTAAATTTCTTAATGTTTATAATTTAGATTAGTTGCGGCTTAAAAGCAACTAAATTGCGGTTATTAAGCGTTTAGAATAAAAAAACGCCATACTTGAAAGTATAATGTAAGTAATTAGCCAACCATGGGGCTTCTTTTGCCTCTATATTACTGTAAGTGGCGCTGTAATAATGTGCTGACGCTTAGTTTAAGCGCGGTTTGGCTGAATGTAGAAAAAATTTAAAAGACATGCAGCCGCTATAATTTTATGTAATCCGCCAAAAAATACCCTAAGTTTTTTACTGAATTTTGTCATTGAGCCTGCAGGTCAAAAACAAGTTTTGAGTCATAAATACCCTTATTGTCATAACAAGGGGGCTGGCGGAGTTTGTCAAGTGGTTTTTTGTTTCATCCAACGCGCTGCCAAAAGTTTGTTATGCAAGGTATCCTAGGCTCTGTGGACAAAAAATATGAAAAGAGAGAAAAAGATGGTAGTTTAGCCTAATAGGTAAAAAATGGAGAAACTACCATATGCAATATTACATCAAAGAGGAAAATTGGAAACAAATTTTAGGCTCTGTGGACAAAAAATATGAAAAGAGAGAAAAAGATGGTAGTTTAGCCTAATAGGTAAAAAATGGAGAAACTACCATATGCAATATTACATCAAAGAGGAAAATTGGAAACAAATTTTAGAGTTCATAAAAAGCGTAAAAGGAATGCACAGCAAAGATGAAAAACGTTTAAGAATATTCATAGAGGCAGTGTGGTACATAGTGCGAAGTGGTTGCCAATGGAGACTTTTACCAAAAACTTATGGTAATTACAGGAGTATACATAAGCGATTTAAAAGATGGTGTGAAAGAGATGTCTGGAAAAAATTGCTTGAATATACTAAACAAGAGCCTGATTTAGAAGTTGCTATAATCGACGGTACGATCATCCGAGCCCATCCATGTTCATCTGGATATACAAAAAACTCCAAGGATCAAGAAGCTTTAGGGAGGAGCAAAGGTGGCTTTACAACTAAAATACATGCGCTTGTCGATGCACTTGGAAATCCACTTAAATTTACTCTGACTCCTGGTCAAAGAAATGAAATTACGCAGGCACAAGTGTTGACCGAAAGTATCTATAACTCTACTGTAGTAGCTGACAAGGGCTACGATAGCAATGCCTTTGTTACAAGTCTTGAAGACAAGGGATGTACAGTAGTTATTCCGCCAAAACGGAATCGAAAAGTGCAAAGGTATTACGATGAGCATATCTACAAAGAACGTCATTTGATTGAGTGTTTTTTTGGTAAAATTAAAAATTTTAGGCGCATTTTTTCCAGATTTGATAAAACTGCTGAGGTTTTTATGGGTTTTCTCAATTTTGTTGGAGCTCTTGTATGGCTTCTCTAAAATTTTGTCCACAGAGCCTAGAGTACATGCTATAAATAATCAGCAAGCGATGATTTCATTTACTAAAAACCATATTTATTTTACTTCCGATATACAAAAAGATACTAGAAACTCTAATCAGACCTTAATTACCAAGATGAATAGCGTCCCAATAGGTGTTGTGCTAATAATTCACCCAAGCATTAACATTGATACTAGTGAAATATTCATGGATATACATCCAACTTTATCAAGAATTAACGGCTACATTAAAGATCCAGATATAGAGTACATCGCACAGCAGAGTAAAATGAAATTAAATAGCGACATTCCAATTGTTGAAATCAGAGAAATGAACTCTATGTTAAAAATTAAAAGCGGTGAAATTATGGTAATCGGCGGGCTTATAGAACATAGAGAAGATAAGCAAAGCTTTAAAGCTACATTACATCAGAAGTCAAAAAGGCTAGCGAATAACATTAGAACAGTAGAAACTGTCCTTTTTTTAAAAGCAACAATCGTACCAACATTTGGTTTGTTAGATAGAAAAGATAAGAATTTATATATATATTAAATCACTACTAAAAATTAAATATTAAACCAACTTCAATATTGTGAGTAGATATGTCATCTGCAACAGGTATCGGAACGCTAAAGTAACGATAGCCGAGAAAGGTTTTTACTTCTGGGATTATTGAATAGTTCATACCAAGCTTTATTTGATAAGCAAACCAAGGAACATTAAATGGCATTGAATTTTGGGGTGACCCATTAATCCTTTTTAATCTAAAAACTGTTGGTCCTATACCAAGACCGATGTACGGAGCAAATTGTGTACTTTGAATGTTGGGATTATAATAAAAATTTAATAAAAACGCAAACACGCTTGCTGATTTATCAAATACCAGAGGAGAATTACTACTTTCAATATTGGCTCTAGAATACATGGTTTCAAAATCAACTCGGCCATTTTCTCCAGCATAGTAACCTAAAGATATGCTGCTGAGCCACTGGAAATCAATTTTACCATCAAATTTTTTTATGCTTTTAATTTCATCTCCTAAAAATAGATCTAAAAGAAAACTACCATAACGGCCCTCAGCTAAAGCAAGAACTCTTTTTCCTATTGCACGTATACCCTTCACAAATGTTTCTGAATTATCATGGTATACCTTACCACCGTTAGCACTAACATAAAAATCAAGTTTTTTTGATTTTTCTTTTGTAGGCTCAGCTTGATCTGCAATACGTGACCACATATTTTTCTGATCAGCTACTTGGAGAATAGAAGGTTGTTCAGTAGGACTACTTTCAAGTTCTTGATATTTTAAATTATTTATTAGTATTTTTTTCTCAGTAACCTCTTCAGAACGTATTACACTTTCATTATTGTCTGCTTCTAATTTTAAGGGTTGTACTTGCTCAATGTGTGTATTATCACCAATATAAGTAATAAAAAAATAGACACATGGAATGAAAATCAAAAATAAAGTAATAGATATTCTAGTTATCATAAATGAATTCACAATTATCATTTACAGTATAATTACTATATCGTATATTTCTTCAATGTACAAAAATTAAGAAAGAATATTTCCAATTAAATAATTATTTTCCACTCCTTTAACATTAACTTTCACAATACTCTTGGCTTGAGCTTTTGATTCAAGCTTTACTAATGCAAAATTTTCTGTTCTACCGACATTATTTTGCTCAACCAGAATACTTTGTTCAGTGCCTATCAAAGATTGATAAAAGCTACTCATCATTTCTCTATTCATTTCTCTTAAATTTTTTACTCGTTCTTTACGCACATTCTCTGGTACTTGTGGCATTCGTGCAGCAGGTGTATTCTTCCGCTCTGAATATGGAAAAGCATGTAGGTAAACTATATTTGTTTTTTTCAGTAAATCAACTGTATCCTGAAACATTTCATCAGTTTCTGTTGGAAATCCAGCAATAATATCAGCACCAAATGCTATATTAGGCCTCAAACTCTTCATTTTATGACAAAATTCTATCACTTGTTCTCTGTTGTGACGACGCTTCATTCTCTTTAGTATTAAATTGTTACCAGATTGTAGACTCAAATGTAAATGAGGCATAAGTCTTGACTCATTAGCTATTAAATCCATTAATTCGTCGTCAACTTCAGCAACATCGATAGAGGAAAGTCTTAGCCTCTTCAACTCTGGTATATCTTTTAAAACTCTCCTAATCATTGAACCAAGTGATGGCTTAGCAAACAAATCTGTACCAAAGTCAGTAATATCAACACCTGTAAACACTACTTCTTGATATCCATTTTCTACAAAGATCCTAATTTGCTCTATAATACTGTTTATTGGCACAGATCGATTATTCCCTCTTGCCTCAGTAATTGAGCAAAATGTGCAGCTATGATTACAACCATTTTGAATTTCAATAAATGCCCTTGATTTATCTTCAAATCCATTAATTAGAACAGGTTCTACTTGGTTATCACTGACTAAGATTTTATCGTCATTTAGTAAGTAATTTTCAGCTTTTAGCTTATCTTGATTACCGAGCACTTTACTTACACCAGGAATGCTACTGTAAACTTCTGGATCCAACTGAACAGCACAGCCAACTACGATAATTTCTTTACTTGGGTCGTTTTTATAGATCTTACGTATTTTTTGCTTTACTTGGCGTTCTGCTTCGTTTGTCACTGCACAGCTATGGACCACAACAACATTTTTTCTTTCTGCTTTTTTTAATGCTTCTTTGATTAACTCACTCTCGTAAAAATTTAGACGACAACCAAATGTTATCACTTCATTCATGCTAGTATTTTTTAGACCTTACAATTTAAATTATATCACACATCCAAGCAAAGTCTCTTGCATGACCATTGTTTTGGTAGATAAATGCTCTGCTGCGTTGTTTTTCGGAGGAATTTTCGTTTTTATGCCATAATGAAAAATATTTCCTCTTTTTTCTAGAAATTTGTTATATTCTCTATGGTTACTGACTCTCATTTTTTGTGGCATATTTATCCTTAAATCGTCATTTTATAATGAATTTAGTCAGTAATCACTAGTTTTTTTCTGCTGCTATGCAACAAAGCCACCCCAGTGTCATGCTACTTGAATGACAAGAAAAAACCCACTGGGATAACAAGATTGAGATAGACTAGAAATTAAACGCTACTCCAGCTTCTGCACCAACAGTGCTGTAAAGAACTGTATGTCCTCCTTTTCCTTTGTCACCACTGCTTTTATCGAAATTAGCACCATAAGAACCGAAATAACGAGCTCCAGCATAAAGTTTAACTTCTGGAGTTACATCATAACTAACACCAGCTTTTACTTGACCAGCAAAACCAAATTTATAGGTTTGACCATCCACGGCTGTATTTAAAGGAGTGCTAATACGCGCTGCACCAACACCAATACCAACATATGGAGTGATAGGCATATCTTCAATTGCTACATCGTAATAAACGTTAACTAGTCCTGAAATTGCTGTTAAACTGTCTGCAACAGTATCTGGCGTAAATTTTGCATCTGCAACATCATTTTTGTTTAGGTATGAATAAACTCCTTCAACATCAACCCTGATGTCGTCCATTTTGTAACCAAACGCACCACCACCAGCTATAAAAGATGCTTTTAATGGATTATGAATGTCTGTGTCCTTTTTATATTCAATACCTTCAATTTTTGTGAAAAGAGGTAAAATTTCACCGTTGTATTGCAAACGAATGTAGTAGCTAGTTTCTTCATCACTTATTGGACCAACAGGATCTGAAAAAGCAGAGTTTGATAAACTTAGCAACGTTGCTAAAGCGGCTGCTGAAAAAAACTTTTTATAATGCATAATTGTCCTCGTAAAAAAATTAAAATTCCACTTTAGCAGTCTAAGTAACAACTAAAGTTAAGTCAAGTGCTAACTTAATAACACAAAATATCCTACATTTTAACTAATTTTTAGGAGAAGACAAAGATTTTATTAATGAATAAATAGAGTTACACGATTTTTTTACTCTTGATTTTTTGGTATAGCTAACACAGATAAGATTTACTATCGAAAGACCTCGTCATTCCGCTACGTGTTAGCGGGATCTATGCTTTGAGATACCGCGGCGGTATGACGGTTAAGTAGGGTGTTATCCGAGTAGCTGACACTGGGATGACATTATAGGGGCTACTAGGATGACAAAAAAAGGAGCACTGGAATGACAGGAGAAGGAGGCACTGGGATGACAGGAGAAGGGGCTACTCGGATGACAAGAAAGGAGCACTGCCATTATAGAGTGAACCAGTGTCTGGGCACTGGGATGACACCCCATAAGTGTTGAAAGTGCAGTCACACAAGGTGATTAATGGTATGTAAATCTCCTCTTGATATCAACCTTCGTTGTTGGGAAAGCAGATAAACCACGTCAAAAATTCGCTTAAACCTTCTAACCACAGGCAAAAAGGCGCTTTTTTGATTTATTTTATTATCATTGAAATTTATGCCATTAACCACCTTATATAATGCCACTTATAGCACTTTCAACACTTATGGATGACACCCTTTTAGATGGAAACCAGTGTCAGCTACTTGGATGACACCCTCATGATGGGAATTGCTCTCAAATCACAAGTTCGTGCAGTGATGGTGCTCCTTTAAGAAGCACCATTTACCTAAGATTTTTTTGAGGCTTGTAATACCTATTGACATGTTCTGGTAGCGGGATCCCATTTTTGAGTACCAGTGCAACCACGATTGCATACCTCTTGTCCTGTTATTGCCTTTACAACTGCAGGAGCACCAAAAAACGCAGCAGTAAACATACCTAGTGCAAAAAGCGCAGGCCATGGCATTCTGCCAAATATTGAAAGCAAAGCTGCACCTATTATCACTATCGTGATCATTGGTCCGCCTAGTGTTTTAGTATAGTCTATTATGTTGCATATTGTCGATGTTGTTACATCATCAGCAGCATTTGCATCAAACGCAAAGGAGAGAATTAAAGCTACAAGTAGAAGAAAATTTTTCATTATGCCTCCGATAATTTCTATTTAATGCTGGATTATCTACCATTTTGATTAAATTTGGGTAAATGATACAAGAAACATCATTTACCTAAACTTTTTAAGATTTCTTACAAACATAATCTCCCTTTTTATTAGGTTTCAATGTTTTACCAGGCTCACACACGCATTTTTTTGCGTCAAATGATGTTATTTTTGAAACGACTACAGGAGCGCCAAAAACACAGCAGTGAATGTACCCAATGCAAAAAGTGCTGGCCATGGCATTCTGCCAAATATTGCAAGCAAAGCTGCACCAATTATTACTATCGTGATCATCGGTCCACCTAGGCCATGAGTATAGCTTACTATTTTGCATACTACTGCTGATGTTGCGTCTATAGCATACACATCAAACGCAAAGGAGAGAATTAACGCCACTAGTAGAAGAAAATTTTTCATTATGCCTCCTCTCATCTCTGTTTTGTGCTAGATTATCTATCACTTTGATTAAATTTAAGTAAATGGTGAGGATTTTTTGCTTAAAAGTATCCTTTATTTCATTTAGAATACTTTTCTTGGTTCGTTTATATTGCAGTGCTACAGAAATTTTACAGCATCGTTTATTGCCTTTATCGTGCTTTGATTGACACAATTCATAATGATGGAGTGGAGCATGCAGGATATCTATCATTTTTAATCCTGTTATCGATATTTCCTTTTCTTATTGTTTTAATGGCTGTGGCGTCAACATTCGCAAATTTCTTAGACCAGTATAACATTGGCTGGGTATTTATCATTGATAACATGCCACAGGATATTTTGGCATCTTTGATGCCGCGTATCAGAGAGATAATATCAGGCCCGCCACAAAGCTTACTAACTTTAGCAATTGTAGGCGCTGTTTGGACCGCCTCGTCAACAATTGAAGGGCTAAGAACAATATTGAACAAAGCTTATAAAGTTCCGGTTTCACCACCTTATATATTAAGAAGGTTGTTAAGTATACTACAATTTTTAGTGATCACGCTTATTATAACTCTAACTATAGTGTTTTCTACACTAGTACCAATGCTAATTGATTTTTCCTATCAGGGGATTAGTTATACTAAATATCTCCTCATTGAATTTGTGCTTTTCACAGTAGTCTCTTGGCTATATTTTATGTTGCCAAACATAAAACAAAATTTATCAGACGTCTTTCCTGGATCTTGTGTGGCTGTTATTCTTTGGACAATTTCCGCTTCAGCTTTCAAGCAATATTTAAAAGCTTCCTTTGATCAACTGAATTTGATATATGGAAGTTTAGGTGGTATGGTAGTGTCATTACTATTTTTTTATATGCTAAGTTTGATTTTTATATATGGAGCAAAATTTAATTTTCAGCTAAAATATTTCAATGAATCTCGCTAAGGAGAAAGAAATGGGTAAGTTAGAAGGTAAAGTAGCTTTAATCACCGGAGCTTCAGGTAAAATAGGTTCTGCTGTTGCAAAAAGGTTTATAAGAGAAGGTGCATGTGTGATTCTGATTTCAAGATCTCTTGATAATCTCAAGCCACTATATAATGAAATTGAAGAGCTTGAAGAATTTAAAGAAGGCTCTGTGAAACTAATTCAGCTTGATCTTCTAGACTTTGAGAATGTAAAGATACTGACAAACATGATAGAAAGCCTGAAATTATCAGAATCTGGAGCACTTGATATATTAGTTGCATGTACTGGAATTTTAGGCAAACTGAACCCCATTCACGACTGTGAGGTTGAAGAGCTACAGAACGTAATGAATACAAATTTTACTGCCAGTTGGTACTTACTAAAAAACTTAGATCCAATGCTAAAGAAGTCTAATGCTGGAAGAGTGATATTCATGACCTCAGAGGTGATACTTTCTCCTTCCTCTTATCCATATTGGATGCCGTATGCTGCAAGTAAAGCTGCACTAGAAATAATGGTGCAGATATATGCATCTGAGACAAAACATACAAAATTATGTGTAAATGCTGTATACACGAGAGGACCTGTGGGTAGTGAGCAGGCATTTCCTGGATCTGAATTGGTGTCACCTGATGAACTAACAGACAAATTTGTGGAGTTAGCTTCTGAAGATTGCAGCGCATCAGGACAAATCTTACCGCTCAGCAAATCTCCCGAATAAATTACCATAGTATCTGCAAAGATACCGTTAAGCCCACAACTGTATGAACATTGTGATTTGAGTCCACTAGGAAGGATGTCATCCCAGTGCCTCTATGGTGTCATTCCAGTCTGGAATCTAGTCTTTATTATGCAGCCACTTATTTAAAGTTAAGTTTTCTAGGCTCTGTGGACAAAATTTTAGAGAAGCCATACAAGAGCTCCAACAAAATTGAGAAAACCCATAAAAACCTCAGCAGTTTTATCAAATCTGGAAAAAATGCGCCTAAAATTTTTAATTTTACCAAAAAAACACTCAATCAAATGACGTTCTTTGTAGATATGCTCATCGTAATACCTTTGCACTTTTCGATTCCGTTTTGGCGGAATAACTACTGTACATCCCTTGTCTTCAAGACTTGTAACAAAGGCATTGCTATCGTAGCCCTTGTCAGCTACTACAGTAGAGTTATAGATACTTTCGGTCAACACTTGTGCCTGCGTAATTTCATTTCTTTGACCAGGAGTCAGAGTAAATTTAAGTGGATTTCCAAGTGCATCGACAAGCGCATGTATTTTAGTTGTAAAGCCACCTTTGCTCCTCCCTAAAGCTTCTTGATCCTTGGAGTTTTTTGTATATCCAGATGAACATGGATGGGCTCGGATGATCGTACCGTCGATTATAGCAACTTCTAAATCAGGCTCTTGTTTAGTATATTCAAGCAATTTTTTCCAGACATCTCTTTCACACCATCTTTTAAATCGCTTATGTATACTCCTGTAATTACCATAAGTTTTTGGTAAAAGTCTCCATTGGCAACCACTTCGCACTATGTACCACACTGCCTCTATGAATATTCTTAAACGTTTTTCATCTTTGCTGTGCATTCCTTTTACGCTTTTTATGAACTCTAAAATTTGTTTCCAATTTTCCTCTTTGATGTAATATTGCATATGGTAGTTTCTCCATTTTTTACCTATTAGGCTAAACTACCATCTTTTTCTCTCTTTTCATATTTTTTGTCCACAGAGCCTAGGAAGTTTCTTTTTGGTTTGACAGGTTTTATCTGTCCGGCGCTGTTCTGTAACATCAGCCAAAATCTTCAGTATTTTTTCTGGCTTCATACTTCTATCTTTTGTTATAGTCACTTTTTTTGCGAGTAATGGCTCTATTCTCTTAAGTAACCTACATACATTTGCGTTGTGCACATTGAATAGGCATCCTAAAAATCTATGTGTTATGTAAGTGCGATAGTACAAAATTACGCAAAACAACTTATCTTCCAGAGTTGGTAGTTTTGATCTTCTACCATGACACTTTTTCTGTTTTTCAAGCTTTTCCCATCCAGACCTCACTTTTTCTACTACTTTTTCGAACTCCTCTATAGTTAAACCTGTTATATTACGAAAGTTTCTTGGGTGTTTTTTCATATTATAGTAACTAAAGCTCATTTTTTTTCCTTACTTGATCTGCTTATTCTTCTTCTACCTCTCTCACATCATTTTTTCAATCACCTTTTGCAGCAGTTCTATAGATTCCCTGTTAATTTTTTGGTTCATATCTTTTCTACTCTCATTTCCTATTCCATCAAATCCAAAAAGCCTTCTATTTCCTATACTTTCTTCCTTCCTTAATCCAGAATTCGCGTTTATAGGGTTTTTGGCTGTCATTTGCTTTATCTTCCAGCATATTCACCAAATTTCAATCTCAAGATTTCATCTTGTAAAACAGTTGGTCTCCCATAAGAGGTCTACTCAGACCTCTTACTGCACCTCCATATAGACTTGTAGCTTTTAGTTGCTAATATCATAAATGAGTAAATATATTTTTTTTATTGACATCAATATCTCAACAAGTAGAATCGAAGTTTTGACTGTAAGGGTAAGAACAAATGAAAACTTTCACTCCATTAGGTTACTCAATTGCCGCTTTTTCATTGTCTATGTCTACTTTGATAGCTGGAATATGTGCCTATTCTGTAGCTTCTGCAATTTCTAGTGCTGCTATCAGTCCCGTACATTTGCTAGGAGTTTTCTCTATAGTGGTTGTGGTGAGCTCAATGGTATATCTTATTAAAGCGGTTATTCCTTCAAAGAATCCGGATACACAAGTAGGCTGCAAATTACCTAAATTAGCTGCTGTTTTTTTGCTATGTGCATCTGGTTTAGTGTCTGGAGCATGCATTTGCCCTGTGGTTTTAGTAATTTCTAACGCTACCATAATTCAAGTGCTTTCTGCAGTTATTGGTTCTGTTTCTATGGTTGTTGCATTGTGTTCAATACTGCATCTTCTCGGATTACATGCTTCTGCAGTGTTGAAAGAAACTACTTTAACATCTAGTACAGTAACTTTCCAAGAAAAAGATCTTTCACCTACTTTTCGTTCAGATAAAGCTGGTGGTGTATGGTTTATTCCAGATACTCCTTATCCTACACCATCACCTTCGCCTTCTCTCGCTTTTGCATATAACCAAACTTTTGCTGCTCCAGACCAAAATGTAAATGTGTCTGTACCAGGTGCTCCTTATCCTACACCGCCACCTTCGCCTCCTCTCGCTTTTGCATATAACCAAACTTTTACTGCTCTAAATCAAAACCAGGAACAACAACAAGTCCTAGCTCAACAACAGGCTCAAGCACAACAACAAGTCCTAGCTCAACAACAGGCTCAAGCACAACAACAAGTCCTAGCTCAACAACAGGCTCAAGCACAACAACAAGTCCTAGCTCAACAACAGGCTCAAGCACAACAACAAGTCCTAGCTCAACAACAAGTCCTAGCTCAACAACAGGCTCAAGCACAACAACAAGTCCTAGCTCAACAACAAGTCCTAGCTCAACAACAGGCTCAAGCACAACAACAAGTCCTAGCTCAACAACAAGTCCTAGCTCAACAACAGGCTCAAGCACAACAACAAGTCCTAGCTCAACAACAGGCTCAAGCTCAGCAACAAGCACAGCAAAAAGAGGGTAAAAGCCTCGGGGACCATGTCGCAGATATTCTGCAGGAAGTGCAAAGTGCGAGTACCTCACTGAAGAGGCGCAGTGCGCAGGAAATCGACCAGTTTCTCAGCAGTGAAAAAGAAAGACAAAGGGAAACAGGAAGAGCAAAATCAGTTAAACATAGAAAAATAGCTTCACGTGAAATACCTAAATGGCCAGCACCTCTTAGTCCGACTCAAGCGAAAAATATGGTTTCAGACTGGCAAGAAGAGATGCATGAAAACCAGCATAATGAAGATGATCAAGTTATGAAAATTCAAGATCAAAGTGAACGTAAAAAAAAGACAGAAGCAATACAAGCCAGACGAATGCTAATTAAACAAAAAGCTAAAGCGATAAACGAGCAGATAGATAAAATGAGCCCTAACGATAGAACAGACGTGAAAATTCTACAAATACTGCAAAGTATATTCCCTGTGCAAGAAATTGGTGATGTACCAGTTACGAATGTATATCCTACAGATTCTGTACCACTACTTCTCTCAGGGACTTCAACTCCAAATGGTATACCAACACCACCACCTCTCCCAGCGACTTCAACTCCAAATGGTATACCAACACCACCACCTCTCCCAGCGACTTCAACCGAGTGTATGCCAATACCATCTCTTTTAAGAGATCAATCGCTTGAGGCACCTTTTACTTTAGGTACTAATACGCTTGCTTTTAACTAGTTAATCATAACACACGAAAAAACTGGTTCCGGTGCTTAGGGTAATGGAACCACAACCTTCACGAGCTTTTACAATGAGTATTAAGAAATTTACCAAGCGGGAAAAAAGGCAAAAGAAACCCTGTGGTGGTTAGCCATTTAATATGTACCATGATATGTATTTTCTTTTCAATAACTTCTTTTTCTGCTTATCACTCATATTGAGTGGCTTTGTTGCGTAGCTAGCTATGATGGATTAAAGATAAAAAAGAAAGATGGAGAATATCAGTAGCTTATTATTCTGGTATTTATAACAAGAACGGTCAGTGAATACCTAAATTTGAGTAAAAGAAATTTCACTACCACTCACTAATCCGGCTAAAATTCAAGAATTTCAATGCTTTAGCTATTTTCAATAGAATTAAATTTATTAATATAAACAATAAATTACTATTCTTAAATTTGACCAGATTGATTAAAAAAAACAAGATTTTCAATAGGTTGCTTACAATCCTAACTATAGTTAGCCTTTCATAAGTAGCGATACAACAAAGCCATATTGAGTAGACAAAACTCTATAGTGTCTACTTCTTTGTAAACCTCTACTGCAGATTGACCTTACCCAGAAAAAGTGGAGAGAAAGTTTGGAATGTTTTTTACAAAAAGAATGATGCATCAAATTGTTCTGGAATGCAATAGTTAATAGTGACGTTGTTTGTTATAAAAAATTTCTATGTATTCAAATATTGCAGTTCTAGGCTCTGTGGACAAAAAATATGAAAAGAGAGAAAAAGATGGTAGTTTAGCCTAATAGGTAAAAAATGGAGAAACTACCATATGCAATATTACATCAAAGAGGAAAATTGGAAACAAATTTTAGAGTTCATAAAAAGCGTAAAAGGAATGCACAGCAAAGATGAAAAACGTTTAAGAATATTCATAGAGGCAGTGTGGTACATAGTGCGAAGTGGTTGCCAATGGAGACTTTTACCAAAAACTTATGGTAATTACAGGAGTATACATAAGCGATTTAAAAGATGGTGTGAAAGAGATGTCTGGAAAAAATTGCTTGAATATACTAAACAAGAGCCTGATTTAGAAGTTGCTATAATCGACGGTACGATCATCCGAGCCCATCCATGTTCATCTGGATATACAAAAAACTCCAAGGATCAAGAAGCTTTAGGGAGGAGCAAAGGTGGCTTTACAACTAAAATACATGCGCTTGTCGATGCACTTGGAAATCCACTTAAATTTACTCTGACTCCTGGTCAAAGAAATGAAATTACGCAGGCACAAGTGTTGACCGAAAGTATCTATAACTCTACTGTAGTAGCTGACAAGGGCTACGATAGCAATGCCTTTGTTACAAGTCTTGAAGACAAGGGATGTACAGTAGTTATTCCGCCAAAACGGAATCGAAAAGTGCAAAGGTATTACGATGAGCATATCTACAAAGAACGTCATTTGATTGAGTGTTTTTTTG
Organism: Wolbachia endosymbiont (group A) of Anoplius nigerrimus; assembly: GCF_947251795.1. GTDB lineage: Bacteria > Pseudomonadota > Alphaproteobacteria > Rickettsiales > Anaplasmataceae > Wolbachia. The sequence goes on from NZ_OX366385.1 coordinate 1,134,418, forward strand.
GTAAAATTAAAAATTTTAGGCGCATTTTTTCCAGATTTGATAAAACTGCTGAGGTTTTTATGGGTTTTCTCAATTTTGTTGGAGCTCTTGTATGGCTTCTCTAAAATTTTGTCCACAGAGCCTAGCTGAATAGGGGATTTCATCCACCTTTCAACGTACAGTATGATCCATTTGCAGTCTGTATGCTTCTTGATAGCTTGCAATGTCAATTCGTGGTCCAAATTGTCGAAAGACTTTGTTTTATTCATTAACTCCTCCCTCTCGGTTGATAAATAATTAAAACTAAATCCCTTCACTCCATTTCCATTACAGAAACTTCTTCGCTACTACGAGCTCTGTTTTTCGCATCGGTACTCTCATCCTCAGAGATCAGCTCTTTGGACTTCTCCCTTATCATCGAAACGACAGGTTCCCGTAGTTCCATGCAATAGCCTAAAATAGATTCACGCCACTTTTATGCCGGACATCACCCACCCAGTAAACAAGCTCCCGATGGGTTTATCCCAGGTTAACCCTGGTTTTGACGTCGTCTCTACGCTTTCGACACTTCATCAGTGGTTCACTTGCGTTCGTCTCTCTATTTCACACATGACACATAATTGTGCCTTTTCCATAACGCTCACTACCTTACCAAAGCAGCTTATGGCTGTTTGAAGCCTGCTCTTGCAAACCGGCTCCGAGGGGCCCTCCCTCATCTACTGCACAGCTTCAACACTTCCCGTGTTTCTACGGCGCACTGTCATCCCAGTGCTCCTTTTTTTTGTCATCCGAGTAGCCCCTTTTTTGTCATCCAAGTAGCCAACACTGGTTCACTCTATAATGGAAGTGCTCCTTTCTTGTCATCCCAGCGCCTATTTCTTTGTCATCCCAGTGCCCAGACACTGGGATCCAGAAAAGTTTGCTTGTAAGCAAGCAAACTAGCATAGAAAGTGGTTACAACATTTTCGATGAGATTATATGGAAAACTGGATCCCAGTGTCTGGGCACTGGGATGACAGCAGTCCTACGTCATACCGCGATTCATTCGCGGTATCTCTTAACATAGATCCCGCTAACACGTAGCGGGATGACGATTGTCAGGGTGTCATCCAAGTAGCTTCCTTCTCCTGTCATCCAGCCCTTCCATCCAAGACGGTGTCATCCGAGTAGCTGACACTGGGATGGCTTTGTTGCATCACACTTTATGAGATGGTGATTTATGGTAAATTCATGTAACTATCTCAAATTTAGCCATACCAATATCAGTGAATTTATTAAGCAAATAGCATTTAGTTCTTTTTCTCGATTTATCTCAGATTTATTCCTAAAACTAAATCCGAATATTTGCTTTAATCTTGAGAAAAACCCTTCAATATAAGATCTTTTCCCATAATTTACTTCTTTTTTCCATTCTTTCACGCCATCTTCACCGTATAATTTTATTAACCTAATAGCAGCATTTCTGTCAGACATATAATCTATTTCTGGATGTTCTGCCGCATTGTTTATTGGTGGAATTTTTGCCTTTATATCATATTCGTTACACAATTTATAAAACTTGTGCCTATCATATGCCCTATCTGCATATAGTGCTTTTATGACATACTGAAAATCGACTTCTTTTAGCAAATCACAAGCTCCATAGTGATCAGACCTTTACTGTATTTTACAGCTATGGCTTTTTTGTTGTTTATATTCAACATTACGTGCAATTTTCTCGTTTGCTCATAGCCACTCTGTCAGTGCTATTTTCCTTGCTGTGTGTTGTTGTATATACTAATTCCTGTACTGTCTATAGCAATTTCAATATCTTCCATATTATTTTCTGCAATCATTTATCTTAATATTAAGTTTCTTTTGATGCTTGTGAATAGCTGCAAATCTCTTCCTATTTGTTGCAAATACCCTTTTATAAACCCGACTGTTTGTCTTAAACCAATTCTAAAGAAACTGACGATTATATGCACCAAAATCACAACTTTATCACTATAAATATAGTTGCCGCCCTGCATTTTTGGACTATTCTCGTACCAATTTTCTATGGCGTCATTGATATAACAAAAAATGCTTCCTCTTTCTTGGAGAAATTTGTTATATTCATGGCAGTTACTGACTCTCATTTTTTGTGGCATATTTTTTCTTCAACAGTTAAATGGCTATTTATAATGAATTTTGTCAGTAACTGCCAGTTCTTTTCACTTGAGCGATGCAACAAAGCCCACTGGGATCCAGAAAACTTTATTATACACTATACAAGGAGATTATGAAACACGCATCTGAATTTTTAAATTTTATCCAAGAAAGAGGGTACCTATACCAATGTACAAACATTGAAGGACTAGATCAGTTATTATTGCAGAGCAATTATATAGTCGCATACATTGGGTTTGATTGCACAGCACCAAGTCTTCATGCTGGTCACCTAATTCAGATTATGATGCTCCGTCACCTACAAAAATTTGGTTATAAGCCGATAGTCTTACTTGGAGGTGGCACAACAAAAATTGGTGACCCATCCTTCAAAGATAAAGCAAGAAGCATCTTGCCCGTAGAGAACATCAATCAAAATACATCCAGCATAAGGAGAATATTAGAGAAAATGGTGTCTTTTAATGACAGCAAGACTGGTGTAATGATAGTAAATAACGCAGATTGGTTGGATAACATAAAATACATAGATTTTTTGCGTGATATAGGAGCTTATTTTTCTGTAAATCGTATGCTAAGTTTTGATAGTGTGAAAATCAGGCTGGATAGAGAGCAAACCTTAAGCTTTCTGGAATTTAATTACATGCTATTGCAGGCTTATGATTTTGTTGAGTTGAATAAAAAGCATGGCTGTCGTCTGCAGATTGGAGGGTCAGACCAGTGGGGAAATATAGTAAACGGAATTGAGCTTGGAAAAAAGTTGAATTTACCTGAGCTGTTTGGCCTTACTGCCCCTCTTTTATTGAATGCTCAAGGGGTAAAAATGGGCAAAACTGAAAGTGGAGCAGTGTGGCTTGATGATAATATGCTAAAGCCTTACGACTACTGGCAATATTTTCGCAACGTTGATGATCAAGATGTTGGACGTTTTTTGAGATTGCTCACTGATGTGTCAATTGATGAGATCAAAAAGTTAGAATCCTTAAAAGATCAGGAAATAAATGAAGCAAAAAAAGTTTTAGCAACAGAAGTGACAAAAATATGTCATGGTAATAAAGAAGCAGAACTTGCACGATCTGCGGCAGTCTCTGCTTTTGAAAATGAAGACAGTTCACTACTTCCTGATTACATCATAAAAAAAGAACAAGTTGCAAGCGGTATATCCTTAGTAGACCTACTGCATGACACCGGTTTTGAACCTTCAAAAGGCGCTGCAAAGCGTTTAATACAGGGCAATGGGTGCAAAGTTAATGATAATATTATAACCGACGTTAACTACATAATAAATTCCGAGAGCTTTAAAGGTCAGCCATTTATAAAATTATCTGCAGGAAAAAAACGCCATATAAAAGTTGTGGTGGGTTAATAAATTTTTATGGAAGAAAGGATATATTAGAAAATTGAGGGCTTTATATATGAAATAAGGAGGCAAAAATGAGACTGTATTATAAAGATATCACAGGTCTTATCAAAGAACCCTACCTCTCTAGCGGAAGAGATTATTTTAACAAAGGAAAGGTACAGATTATATCTGTTAATGAATCTCAAGCTAAATCAAAGGTAGTTGGATCAAATGTATATCGAGTAACACTAAAGCACGATGGTCCTCTTTTCAGTGGAACATGTTCCTGCCCTGCATTCTGTTACTTTGGTCCATGTAAGCATATGGCTGCAACGGGTTTTGCTTTGATTGATCTTGACAGAAAGGAGTATCGATCATCTATGTGCCCGGGATATGTTGATGAACAAACTCTCCTTGAAAGGTTTTTACTTAAAAAAACAAACAAAGAGCTCATTTCAATAATTGTTCGTCTAGGCTCTGTGGACAAAAAATATGAAAAGAGAGAAAAAGATGGTAGTTTAGCCTAATAGGTAAAAAATGGAGAAACTACCATATGCAATATTACATCAAAGAGGAAAATTGGAAACAAATTTTAGAGTTCATAAAAAGCGTAAAAGGAATGCACAGCAAAGATGAAAAACGTTTAAGAATATTCATAGAGGCAGTGTGGTACATAGTGCGAAGTGGTTGCCAATGGAGACTTTTACCAAAAACTTATGGTAATTACAGGAGTATACATAAGCGATTTAAAAGATGGTGTGAAAGAGATGTCTGGAAAAAATTGCTTGAATATACTAAACAAGAGCCTGATTTAGAAGTTGCTATAATCGACGGTACGATCATCCGAGCCCATCCATGTTCATCTGGATATACAAAAAACTCCAAGGATCAAGAAGCTTTAGGGAGGAGCAAAGGTGGCTTTACAACTAAAATACATGCGCTTGTCGATGCACTTGGAAATCCACTTAAATTTACTCTGACTCCTGGTCAAAGAAATGAAATTACGCAGGCACAAGTGTTGACCGAAAGTATCTATAACTCTACTGTAGTAGCTGACAAGGGCTACGATAGCAATGCCTTTGTTACAAGTCTTGAAGACAAGGGATGTACAGTAGTTATTCCGCCAAAACGGAATCGAAAAGTGCAAAGGTATTACGATGAGCATATCTACAAAGAACGTCATTTGATTGAGTGTTTTTTTGGTAAAATTAAAAATTTTAGGCGCATTTTTTCCAGATTTGATAAAACTGCTGAGGTTTTTATGGGTTTTCTCAATTTTGTTGGAGCTCTTGTATGGCTTCTCTAAAATTTTGTCCACAGAGCCTAGGTGACCAACATCCAGAAATTTTTGAAGAACTAGAGGATGAAGAATATGAGCAATTCACTCAAAGTAAGTTTTCAAAATTCGAGAATTATGTATAAAGTGATTGGAAAGATGGTGAGATCAGGTAATCTATAGCTGATCCAAGGAAGACATCATACCGCCGCGGCGCATAAGTGTTGAAAGTATCAAAAATAACGTGATATGAGATGATCAACGGCATGTAAATTACCTCCCGACAGTAAAACAATCGAACGTATAAAAGAGTCATTTAGATCCAATGTGAATTGCAGTAATGCTATTTTGAACCCATGTAGATTATTTTTGATTTTATAAACAAGAAATAACAAAGCCGTAATAATAATCATGTACCTTCATGCCATTCATAGTATGGCTTAAAAAGTGCTTATATCCAAGATTTTGCTTTATAAATTTAAAGAACACTTCTATATCCCATCTGCGCCTATATAGCTCTGTTACTTCATAAGCTGGCATTTCAAACAAGTTTGTCAAAAACCATATTTCATCTCCAATTTTATTTCTGATTTTTATTAGCCGTAGATCATGCTTTTCTGCCACTTTACCTCGTGCACGATAAAGATTAACTATTATATCTTCTAAAATCTCTGATCCATCCGATTTTTGTTCTCTTATAACTTTGTTCCTGCTTATAACATCATGTTTTCTTCCTACTTTAACTCTTGTGATAAATTTGTACTCCTTTTCATCAAATTCGGCAAAAGTTCCAACTTTTCTGATTCCTCTATCAAATAATAAAATATCCTCTTTTTCAACTTTAGCTTCATTAATTGCTCTCACTAATGCTATATCTTCACTACTTTCTTCTTGTCCTTTACAAAATCTTATACTTGTCGGCAATTGATCCTTTAATCCTACACTCACTTTAACTTGACTGTCGTTACTTTTACCGCCTATTTTTAGCCCATCTTTTATGAGATATCCCGATAAATTTATGATCGTCGAATCAAACTTATGTAAGTTATTTGATGTTTTTTGGGGTAATAGCTTTTTAATCTTGCTCATCAAATCAATATATACTCCCTTAAAATATTCTGGATTTATAACTTTTAACCTTTTTGACAAACCACTGTATGTTACTGTACTTTTATCGCTATTCTTATCCATTATACACCTGTTTATTACCATTTCTAGCGCTCTTAGGCTTGTTTTTTGCCCCATTAATATTAACTTCATTAGACCTTTAAATATAATCTTGCCCAACAATTTAGTATTACATTTATCTACTTCACTTAATTTTCCTAGCCTTTCTAAATCCTCATCTTTTATTAAATTTAGTACTCTTTCTATTTGATCCATTATTGCCTCCATTTTCTTGCAATAATAGTTCTTTATGTCTTTCTTGTGTTACTTTCAACACTTATGGGGCGCTGGCCTGACAACCGTCATCCCGCTGCTTGTTAGCGGCTGAGAGATACCGCGGCGGCATGACGTGTTAGCTATACCTTTTTTCTACTTAGCTTGGGTTATGCAAGAAGTCTAATAAAGTGAAAGTAAATTTATTTACCAAGATAGAGTTGCCTTGGTCTACAGATCTTAGTTTCTTTATCATTTATCATTTCATACCACTGAGTAACCCAACCAGTGGTTCTTGCAAGTGCAAAAATAGGCGTGAACATATTTGAGGGAATATCGATAGCATTCATTATTATACCTGAGTAAAAATCAACATTTGGATATAACTTACGCACGATAAAATATTCATCCTTTAAAGCTATTTCTTCAAGTTCTTTTGCAATCTTGAGCAGTTTATTATTTTGTTCTAGTTTACTTAGAACCTCATAGCAAGCGTCTTTCAATATCCGCGCGCGTGGATCATAATTTTTATAAACACGATGTCCAAATCCCATCAATTTAAATGGATCTTTATCATCTTTAGCTTTTTCGATGAATTTATCTATATCTCCACTTTGCTCTATCTCTTTTAGCATATTTATAACTGCCTCATTAGCTCCACCATGTGCTGGTCCCCAAAGTGTAGCAACTCCTGCAGAGAGGCTTGCAAACAAATTAGAACCAGCCGATCCCACCAATCTGACAGCCGCCGTAGAAGCATTCTGTTCATGATCGGCATGGAGAGTAAATATTTTATCCAGAGCTTTTGCAAAAAAGGCATTATTAACAGCATCGCCAAATATCATCTTTAAGAAATTTTCACTATAACTTAATTTATTGTTAGCATTTATGAATTCCTGATTGTTGATATGCCTATAAATCATTGCAACAATTGCAGGAACTTGTGCTATTGCAGAAATTCCAAAATCTAGATCTTCACCATTGACACTGTTGCCATGCTTTTCATGGTAAGATGCTGACAAACTTGCAAAACATGCAATTAAAATCGACATAGGGTGAGCAGTTTTTGAAAATGCTTTGATTACATCTGTAACTTGCTCTGATACTTTGGATGATTCTTGTATTTTGAGAAGAAATTTTTTGTGTTGCTCTGAACTGGGTAGTTCACCATAGAGCAATAAATAAATCACAGCAGTAAAACTATTATTCTCTGCCAAATCAGCTATATCATGTCCCCTATATTTAAGAACTCCTTTATCTCCATCAATGAATGTAATTGTGGAAGAGCATGAAGCTGTGGAAACAAACCCCGGATCATAAGTGAATAATCCTGTTATCTTATATAAATCCTTGATATTTAACACATCAGGACCTGTTGTTCCGCTTAATACAGGTAGCTCAATTTTTAATCCATTACTTAGTTCTAATAGCACTTTCTTATCCATCACTTAAGCTACTTAAATTTTATACAGAATATACAAACTGAAGAGTATATATTAATACAGTTAACTTTACATTAACCGTATTAAGCGGTCATCAATGCTTTTACTTTTGCATTTAAGCGACTTATTTTACGCGCAGCAGTATTCCTATGAATAACACCTTTATTTACACACTTGTGTAAATTAGATTCAGCATTCCGAAATGCCAGAACAACATTTTCTTTGTCGCCAGACTTGACTATATCAACCAGTTTTCTAATAGCGGTGCGAGTTTTACTTTTCCGCATCTTATTTATTAAAGTGCGCTTTGCTATTACCTTTATCATTTTTTTAGCACTCTTATGATTTGCCATATATTAATACCTAAAATACTGTACTTTTTTTTAATTATAAAGTTTTTTTGTTAATTTGCAATATCAGTTTTTTCTATGGTTAATCTACTGCTTCTCTCTTCAATAATTTTTTCTAAACTTTGCAAGAATTCATTTTTGTTTAACCCAGGATATATTGGGGGCAATATTTCTATTACTGCCTTTCCGGGATTCTTTCTCAGAGAAAGTATGCTTTTTGGCCAAAACAAACCAGTGTTTAAAGCAACCGGTAACACAGGAACAGATAATACGCTATATAAAGCAGCAATACCTGGTTGATATTTTATATTTTGGTTTATAGTCGTTCTTGTACCTTCAGGAAATATTATTATGCTTCTATTTTCTCTTATACGCATTTTTGCTAGTTTAATTATATGGCGTATAGAACTGATACCATCTGAACGGTTAATAAAAATCATTTTCAGCGCTATAAGATGTAAACCAATGAATGGAATCCATTTCAATTCACGTTTTAAAATAAAAACCGCTTTTCTAAATAGTAGTATAAAAATAAATGTTTCAAATGGAGATTGGTGTTTAGATGCAATGATAAAAGGTTGCTTAGGAATGTTTTCCATTCCCCTCACTTCATATTTAATGCCACATAATAAACGCAGCATGAATAATACAACTCTCACCGAACAGACGAGGAAAATGGTTATTACATACTCAGGAAAGAAAATTACAGGGAGAGCAATTAAAGTATAGAATACTTCCCATAATATAAGGAAGAAATTAAACAATAAACTTGAAATCACAAACTCACATAAACTTATTTGAATTTAACTTTACTACAAATTAAAAGCAATAAGTTTAATTATTGATCATCTGAGTAATAGGATGCGAATCAGCTAATTTGTCCTTTAACTTTTCGTTAGCAATATGAGTATATATTTGTGTTGTAGAAAGGTTAGTATGGCCAAGAACTTTCTGTATCAACACAATATTTGCTCCGCTATCCAGTAGATGGGTAGCAAAAGAATGCCTAATCACGTGTGGAGAGATCTTATTTTCATCAATATTGCATTTTCTTGCTAACTCCTTCATTAATTGACCGACCCTCTGCCTTGTAATTGGTTTATTGGGTTTATCACCTGGGAATAGCCAATCGGATTCCTTTCCGTTAGGGATCAGATTGTCACGAACTGATAAATAATTTCTAAGGCTCTGCAATGCTTGTTCATTAAAAAGAATTTGCCTCTCTCTACCACTTTTTCCTTTTATTATTATATAGCATTCTTTGTTATTACTGTTTATTAAATGTGACACTTCACATAACTTCATATCAATTAGTTCAGAAACACGCATTCCAGAAGAGTAAAGGATATCTAAAATTGCACATAGCCTTTTACTGCTTATCTCTTTATTCGATTCGCTTGCTGATTTTCTCACTGCGTCCATTAGCAAAAATATTTCTTTGACACTTAAATACTTAGGCAAAGGACGAGGAACTTTTGGATTCTTTAATTCAGCATCATTAGCCGGTGCTGGATTAAAATCTATTATTCCGTCATTAAATAGACACTTATAGAAATTTTTCATAGCGGATATTTTTCTTGATATAGAGCTACTTTTATATTTTTTTTGTGTACATAGAGATTTCACATAATCTTTAATATTGGTTTTGTTTACGCCAACCAAGGTAGTGCCACTTTCTAATAAAAATTCTTCAAACTGGTGTAAATCCGAACGATAACTTTCCAGAGTATTTTGTGTAGCGGACTTCTCTGAAGCCAAAGCATCTATGTAATATGTTATGTAAAGATTTTCTTTTTTATTTTGCGACTGTTTATTTTTCATTATCAACTCCTATATTTATTTCTTTGGCTATAATGTGATTGGAAGTGTTTCCTATGTGTCTTATGAGAAAATATGAGACAAATAAGGCATTTATCAACAGAGTGAACATCACAAACCTTTGCTTTAACCTTTTTTTTAAATTTAATCTTACTCTTATCATAGTTAAATTATAACGTCAAATCTATAAAAAACACCTTATAAAGTAAGCTCTACTATAAATATAGAATACTTCTTAGCTGTATCTATCTATATTCATTATAACATTTATTATAATTCTAACATGGACAGATAGAGATTTCAATTACGTTAGTGTTATTGGTGTTAATAAATTTTTAATATATACCTTTACAAAAGAAGAAATCAAATGGCATCTTTTTTTAATAAAGTGCTAATAAAAGGAACGGTCACATTTGACCCTATAGATTCATTATCTATCTTCTCTATAATTTTATCAATGCTATAGAAAGAACGTTCTATTCTTGCTAAAATATAATTAATCACTTTTAAATCAATTTTTAACTGTTTATCTGAAAATCGTTTTATTAGCATGATTCTTAATAATTCTTCGCTTGCAGGCAAAATTTTTACGCTGATAGTTGATAATATTCGAGAACTTAAATCTCTTAGTTTGAAGTTAAGTTTTTTTGGTGAAATTGAAGAAGTGATTAGCAGCTTCTTATCATTTTCTTTCATGTAATTGTAACAATGTAATAACATTGCTTCATCTTTAATGTTTTGTACGTCTTCTAAAATAAAAGCATCGCTATATCTAATCTCGCTTACGAAGTTATTCACATTGATAAAAATTGCATCGTTTATTGATTGCCAAATATGAGCAAGATGAGTTTTACCGGAGCTTTTAGGTCCAAAAAGAATGAGACATTTCCAAGATAAATCATCAATTACTGAATTATATATGTGCTTATTTTCATCTAAGATGATGTAATTTTGCCGACTATAATCAGCTTGATTGTTGTTAAATAAATTTAATTGCACATTAAACCTCTTACGTAACCTCTTTCTGGTAGTAATTTTTGCGCAGAAATTTACTTACGCTCCTAAAATATCTCAGGTATTCCGGGCTCATTTCTCCTCTTACCATAAATTGATTATGCAAAAGGTCTGTTAGCCGTTTTTATAAAGCTCACTTTTAAAATATTTATTGATTGCATATTCTACTGATACATTGAACATTGCTATTATTGGAATAAAAAGTAATATACCTGTAAATCCAAAATATGAAGCGCATATAGTAATTCCCAGAATAATTACAGTTGGATGTATATGAACTTTTTTTCCTATTAATAAAGGAACTAATATGTTTGAATCTATTAATTGTCCAACACCGAATAATAGCAAAACAGCAGCACTTTCAAACCATCCACTAAATTGAGTGATAGCGCTCAAAAACCCAATAATGGTATATAATAATGGCCCTACGTAAGGTATGAACGTTAACATTCCTGATAAAATTCCAATAACAATAGAGTGTCCCAATCCGATTATGCTCAGGCTCACAGAGTAAAAGACCATCATGACAATACATACATTTACCTGCCCCTTTAGATAATTAGATATGATGAAATCCACTTTGGAAAAATAATTTACAACTTTTTCTCTATAAGAAACAGGAATTAATTTATTAGCTTTTTCTATAATTAAAGGCCAATCACGTAATATATAGAAAAACACTACAGGAGTAATCACCATTAGTGATACCGTGTTAAAGCTTGAACTTAACACTTGGATTATAAAGTTACTAGCAATATCAAGAGCATTCATGAAATAAGATACATAGTCGCTGTAATTTTCTGCTAGATTTTTAGATAAGTGATCAAATAAGCTATCCTCGATTTTTATATTAAGAAATTCTAATACAGAGGGGATTACTTTAAGTTTTAATGAAGGCACTTTACTCACTAAGAAATTTAATATTGAAGTAATTTGAACATATATAATAGGTAAAACAAATGTTATAACTAGTATAAAAGCTATTAATAAAACAAGTATTATAAAAATTACAGAACATGAACGCGGTATTCTATACTTTTCAAACTTGACTACTAGCGGATTAAACAAATATGCAATAACAATAGATATTAAACATGGAAAAATCATAGGACGCATCAGGAATAACATCCCTATTATAAAAAGCAGTATAAAACAAATAGTTATATGACGTTTTTGCATGCGTTTAGCATAGTCAATTTACTGAAAAATATACAGTTTATTGTAAATACTATCTATTCATTGTTTTATCAATTTTATTAAGTATTAGATCAGTCAAATTTTCACCCAATTCCCAACTAGATAAAACTCCGTTATGTGGATCATCTTCATAACTTTTCGAATTAACAGTCTTGATCAGTTTTTCACGTGGCAATACATCATTTTCTATTGCGTGCGCCAATTGTGCAGGTTGTGGTATTAAGTGATCTCTTTTGCTATTAATAACTATTACTGGCATATTCAATTTTCCCTCATCTCGCAACTTTCGTATATCGTTCACTAAATCAAAATCTAGATCTAAAGCCTTTAGCAATTTTTTTAAAATGGATGAGGGCAACATACTTAAAATTTTTGCTTGGGGGATCGGAAAATGCCCTATTGCTGTATGAAAAGAGCTGAAAGTGCTAGTAAAAATAACACCTCCAAGTTTAACGTTTTTGTCTGCAAAGTGCTTCAAAACTGCTGATGCAACTGCTCCTCCAAAGGAATGGCCAAAAAGTATAATGTTTTCAGGCCTCAAACCCTTGTCCATTAATTCATTGATTTCTTCTATCGAGGGCTTAAGCAAACTTTGATCTCTATTTATAAAGGGAATAAAAATAAGCATTAGGGATAAAAAAATGCAAGTTAGAGCAGCTAAGCTTGCTAAACCAACTACTCCAGCTGTTATGGGGCTTATAAGTAGTAATATTGCAATGGGCGCTGATACAGATGCCACGAGGAACAAAAAGCTAACTGCAGCATAAGTTATGTAGTTCTGAAATGCGCTTGGATATTTATGTGCATGGCTATTATTCAATACTTTTAAATTTTGTACATAATTGTGAGCACTTTTATAGTTATCCCCTATTCCATGAAAGAATATAAGGTGTATCTCATTTTCTTTATTACACTTAGTAATGTTCATTCTAGCATCGTATTATATCTTATAAGATAATACACTCTTTTTTTTAAAACTGTAAATAACTTGTTACTATACACTTACGCTGAAAATGATAAATATGCACACTAACAGACTTAAGAAATACAAAATAGCAGCATTAATAGTTGCAGCGGGAGTAGGCAGTAGATGCAATTCTACGATTCCTAAGCAATATATAAAACTGGCAGGTAAAGCTGTTTTACTTCATACAATTAAAAGATTTCTGGCTAACCAATATATAGATTACATAAGAATAGCAATTAATAGAGACCATGAAAGTTTTTATAGGGAAGCGATGGAGCTCTTGTACAATCATTATTTAAGTGAAAAATCAGCGGTACACTCCTTCCAGCGCGTGACGCTGGAATCTAGGAAAAAAGAAACAAGTAGTCAAGCTACTTGGATGACAGGAGGTGTAGACACTAAATTACTAAGTCCAATATATGGAGGAGAAAGCAGACAAAGTTCAGTTAAACTAGGGCTTGAAAGCTTACAAAAAGTTAACCCAGATTTTGTAGTTATACACGATGCTTGTAGGCCTTTTGTGTCAGATGTTCTGATAGATAACTTGGCTCAGTCCATGATTAATGATCAATATACAGGAGTAGTTCCAGCAATAGAAGTCGAAGATACTATGTCATTGGTGGGTAATAATTTCGTTGAATCTACGATTTCAAGAGGAAAACTCAGAGCCATACAAACTCCTCAAATTTTTAATTTCAAAGAATTATTATCATGCCATCAATCAGACAAAGAATTTACTGACGATTCATCACTAGTGGTAGAGCACAAAAAACATGTTGCGATTATTAAAGGTGAGAAAAGCAATTTTAAGTTAACCACAAAAGAGGATATCAATATGGCAAAGCTTCTTTTTGAAGAGCCAAAATTTCGTGTCGGAGCCGGTTATGATATACATAAGTTCATTAAAGTTCAAAATGGTGCTGAGAGCTTTATAAAAATTTGCGGTGTGAAAATTGAACACAACATGGCAATAGAAGCGCACTCTGATGGTGATGTTGCAATACATGCAATCGTTGATGCAATACTCGGAGCACTGGGATGTGGCGACATAGGAGAGCACTTTCCTCCTAGTTCCTCTGAATGGAAAGATTGCAATTCATCTCACTTTCTTGACTTTGCTGCTAAAAAAGCAAAGGAAAAAGGGTACAGCGTGTCTAATTTAGATATTACTATAGTTTGTGAGGAGCCTAAAATATCGCCTTACAAAGTAGAAATGAAGAAATTCATATCAAAAGCATTAGAAATTGATGATGAATTTGTAAATATCAAAGCAACCACTGCAGAAAAATTAGGTTCTATTGGAAGAAATGAAGGAATAGCAGCATATGTTTCTGTGTTATTGCATACAAACTTTTATTGGGAATAGAAACGAAAAAACTTCCTTGACAAACTCCGCCAGCGCCCTTATCATGATATTGAAGGTATTCAGTTATCTTCATCTGTGCAGATTAAACAGCAAGAAAACAACGTAGTTGGCGTCTTATTTTTAATTTTTTGCACTATGTGCACCTTATGTCTTCACAACATTTCTGGGTTTTTACCTATATAAGCTGAAACGCGCTTATAAAGCGTTTAAGACAGTATAGTACGCCAATTTGCAGGATTAGAGAGTGACAACTAGCTAACACGGGATTTCTTTTGCCTTTTTTTCTGCTTAGTAAATTTCTTAAACATTCAAACTAAGGTGAGTTGCATTTAAAAGCAGCTAAATTGCAGTGTTTAAGACTTAAAAAACGCCAAACACTGAAAATAGACAATGACCAGGGCTTCTTTTGCCTTTTTTTTGTTTGGTAAATTTCTTAAATATTTTCTTAAATTTTATAGCTAATCAGTACTGGGATGACAAGAAAGGAGCACTGCTATTATAGAGTGAACCAGTGTCAGCTACTTGGATGACATCATAGAGGTGCTGGCCTGACAATCGTCATCCCGCTACGTGTTAGCGGGATCTATGCTTTGAGATACCGCGGCGGTATGACGGTTAAGTAGGGTGTCATCCGAGTAGCTGACACTGGGATGGCTTTGTTGCATAGCGTTCAGAAAAACTAGCAGTTACTGACAAAATTCATTATAAAATAGCCATTTAACTGCTTAAAGAAAAAATATGCCACAGAAAATGAAAGTCAGTAACTGCCATGAATATAACAAATTTCT
The DNA here is from genome assembly GCF_947251795.1 of Wolbachia endosymbiont (group A) of Anoplius nigerrimus. Classification (GTDB taxonomy): domain Bacteria; phylum Pseudomonadota; class Alphaproteobacteria; order Rickettsiales; family Anaplasmataceae; genus Wolbachia. Next base: position 1,149,485 of record NZ_OX366385.1, read on the forward strand.
CCAAGAAAGAGGAAGCATTTTTTGTTATATCAATGAAGCCATAGAAAATTGGTATGAAAATAGTCCAAAAATGCAAGGCGGCAACTATATTTACAGTGATAAAGTTGTGATTTTGGTGCATATAATTGTCAATCTTTTTAGAATTGGTTTAAGAGCATGTCTTCAAACTGAAGAATGAGCTAATTTGTGAAGCATAATAGTGATCATATTAAAGAAGATATAGTTTTTTGAGGTGAGAGGAGAATGCTCGTAATCTTTACTCATGCGCCTAAAATTGGAAAGCCAGGCAAAAGTTCTTTCAACAATCCAACGTTTGGGAATAACTTGAAATCCTGTATCAACTATTTTCTTGGCAATCGTTAATAAACATCCCGTTTCCAATAAGCATCTGTTTTGTAATTTACCTATGTACCCTTGATCAGCAAAAAACTTACGTAAAGTTGGAACTTTGCATTTAGCTTGGGCAAAAAGATTTAGAGCACTATCACGATCTTGAATACTTGCACTCTGTACTTCAGCAGCAATTACAAGACCCACAGTATCTACAATAATATGGCGTTTTCTGCCCTTTATTTTTTTGCCAGCATCATATCCTCTGGATCCCCTTTTTGAGTAGTTTTCACTGACTGGCTATCAATTATACCTACTGATGGAGTCTTATTTTTACCAATCATCTCTCTTACTTTTTTAACTAGAAAATCATGAATTTCTTGCCATATTCCACTTTTTTTCAAGCGCGAATTACAACTATATACGGTTTTCCATGGTGGAAAATCTTTAGGCAGTTGTCTCCATTGACATCCTGTTCTCATCATATAGCGGATTGCATTAATAATTGTTCTAATACTATGTTTTCTTGGTCTGCCGGTCTTTTTAGGTTCAAAATATGGCTCTATTGTCTTCCATTCTTTGTCACTTATATCGCTTGGGTACATCTTAAAATGTACCTTATACCATACTTCTTAACTTCTTTCTACTCAGTTTGAAGACATGCTCTAAGACAAACGGTGGGGTTTATAAAAGGATATCTGCAACAAATAGGAAGAGATTTGCAGCTATTCACAAGCATCAAAAGAAACTTAATATTAAAATCAATGATTGCAGAATTGATAAAAATAATATAAAAGATATTGAAATTGCCATAGATAGCACAAGTATCAGCATTTATAACAATACTTCTGAAGGAAAATAGCGAAGATAGAAAGTATCGCAGCTATGAACAGACAAGAAAATTGCATGTAATGTTGAATATAAACAGCAAAAAAGCCATAGCTGTAAAATACAGCGGCGGAGTTTATTCGGATCACTATGGAGCTTGTAATTTGCTAAAAGAAGTCGATTTTCAGTATGTCATAAAAGCACTATATGCAGATAGGGCATATGATAGGCACAAGTTTTATAAATTGTGTAACGAATATGATATAAAGGCAAAAATTCCACCAATAAACAATGCGGCAGAACATCCAGAAATAGATTATATGTCTGACAGAAATGCTGCTATTAGGTTAATAAAATTATACGGTGAAGATGGCGTGAAAGAATGGAAAAAAGAAGTAAATTATGGCTTATGTAGAAAGTTTTTTCTCGCGACTGAAACAAACATTCGGATTTAATTTTCGGAACAAATCTGAGGTTAATCGTGAGAAGGAACTGCGACTCAAGTGTTATTTGCTCAATAAATTCACTGACATTGGTATGGCTAAATTCGAAATGGCTACATGAATTTATCGTAAATTACTACCAGTATAAGGTGCGATGCAACAAAGCCCACTGGGATCCAGGAATTTTATTAAGTTGGCGAGCATAAAAATAGCTGTTTTATGTTAAAATACAATGTTTTAATGATTATGGAAAGGCTGGATTCCAGACTGGAATGACGCCATTTGCTGTCTTCAAAAATGAATGTTCGTACAGCTATGGAATGAATCGCGGTATGACGTAGGGCTGCGCTAGTATAGGTGCATTATACAAAGAAGTACTAGCGTTGGAAATATTAGAAAAGAAATACTTACACTAAAAGAAACTTCAGTAGTAAATTCAAAAAGGAAGTTTAAATCCAGGTGGTAAACCCATCATACCTGCAAGATCAGAAGTTGCATTTGCCATATCTTCTTCTGCTTTTTTAACGGCATCATTAAACGCTGCTGTTACTAAATCCTCTACTATATCTTTTTCCTCATTTCTCATAAGTTCTAAGTCTATGTTCACCTTTTTAGCTTTATAGCTACCTATTTTTATGACTTCCACTAATACAGAAACTTTGCCACCACCAGAAATACCTTGAAACTCTTTTCCAATATATTTTTCTTGAGCTTCTGCAAGCTTTTTTTGCATCTCTTGCGCTTGTTTCATTATTTGACTAAAATCCACAACTTACTCCTTATTTTCTATATTAACTACTTTTGCACCTTTAAACGTGTCAAGTATATCCTTAACTGCAGGTGCATAATTTAAATTACTCACTTCCCTGTTTATATAACCCGTATCAACTGTAATAACCCACTCTTGCTGAGTCACCTGATTTAAGTAATTTTTTAAATCATTGCAAAAATTACTATCCAACTTAGATACAGCTTTTAATTTTAAATATCCAGGTTTACAATCTATTAATTGTAGATTATTACACAGTTGTTTGTAAAGATAAATTTGGTTACTCCGCCTTAATAGTTGCAAAACTTTGTCAAAATCATAGTTTTGTTGCTGTTCATTTCCTACATTATGCGTATTTTCCGGCTGTGCATTCTGCGAAAGAATTTTTTTGACCACCTGTTCCGGAGAAGGCAGATCAGAAAGATAACAGAGGCTAATTAACATCATTTCAGCAGCAACATCGTTGCATGTTGAAGTTTTTATATCTTGAATACCTTTAAGCAACACCTTCCACAATCTCGAAAAAAATATTAAAGACTTCTCTATACTTAAATCTTTTACCCTGTTCTTTTCATGCTCCGTAACTGCATTATCAATCTCTTTCGTAATTAAAAAACGGCATATTAACTGAATTGTTTGCAATAGACCTTCAAAAATACTAAGTGGGTTTGCTGTTTTTATCGCCTTGTCAAACACTGATAGAGCTTTCTGTAAATCACCTTCTAATATTGCCCCTAATAGATCGAATATAATATCTTTATCCACTAGGCCAAGTATGTCTGTCACATTTTTAGTGGATATTGCACCATCTTTGCTATATAGCACTGCTTGATTCATCAAAAACAAGGCGTTACGCATTGAATTTCCAGAGTGTCGTGCAATTAATTCTAATGCTCCCTTTTCAATGGAATAACTCTCTTTTTGTGCAACATCATTTAAACGTTCCACTATTTTAGCTACAGGAATGTTGTGTAAATCAAATCTTTGACAACGTGCAATAATAGTTATTGGTATTTTTTTTATTTCCGTAGTTGCTAAAATGAACTTTACACTAGATGGTGGCTCTTCTAGGGTTTTAAGTAATGCGTTAAATGCACTGCTGGATAACATATGTACTTCATCTATAATGTAGACTTTGAATTTAGAGCTTATAGGTGAATAGCAAATATCTCCCAGGATTACTTTAATATCGTCAATGCTAGTGTGACTTGCCGCATCGATTTCAATTACATCTGGATGGCTTGAATTTTTTATTGCTAGACAATTTTCACATGATCCGCAAGGTTCAAAAATTGGCCCCAGGGAACAATTCAAACATAAAGCTATTATCCTTGCAGTGGTGGTTTTACCAACTCCACTACTACCAGAGAGCAGTATAGATTGTGGGATTTTGTTTAAAATAAAAGCGTTTTCTAATACACGCACTAATATATCTTGACCTACTAGATCTTTGAAGCTACTAGGACGATGTTTTAATGCTATATTCATAGCCTCGGATAAAACAAATAATGAAATAGGTATGCAACCCAAAAAGGTTCTGATATGGCTGCTTCATTTCTGATCTGACCAAATTACAGAGTTTTTGCCTGCATACCTTATAAAATATTATACTTTTTTTTTTATTTAGCAAGGTATATCCTATATTAGTCTTATAATTTATATGTTAGACCTTTTGCAACATTACTTTGGAGTAAACAACTGTTACCTAAAATACTCTTCTCTTGTCATTCCAACTTGGATCCAGAGAAAAAAGATAGTGTCACACACTGGAATAACAACCTATAGGTACTGGGATAATAAAAGAGGAATATTATGATTTTATATCATTTTCCTCTTTGTCCATTTTCACGAAAAGTTAGAGCTTTCCTAAAAGAAAAAAAATTAGGCTGCGATCTAGTGTATGAAAATCCGTGGGAAAAGCGGAATGAATTCATGAAGATCAATCCAACCGGACAAGTACCAGTATTAATAGATAATAACTTTGTAATAGCGGATAGTAATGCCATTTGTGAATATATAGAAGAGACTTACAATAGCGACGTCAAATTACTTGGTTCATCCACTATTATTAAGTCTAAAATACGCGCTCTAATCAATTGGTTCGACAACAAATTTTACAATGAAGTTACTAAGTATATTATGAATGAAAAAGTAATTACTAACCGCAGCCCTGACTCTAGATTTCTTCATGCAGCTCAGCATAACCTGCCTTGCCATATGGAATACATCGAACACTTAATTAACAAGAACGTTTGGCTTGCAACTGATAAGTTCACTTTAGCTGATATTGCTTTAGCATCGCATATTTCTGTAATAGACTATGTAAGTAGTTTTCCATGGGAAAAAAGTAAAATTTTAAAAGAATGGTACTCCATTGTTAAATCAAAGCCTTGTTTTCGTGAGATATTATTAGAGAGGATTTCTGGTTTAATCCCTCCTAAACATTACGCTGACCTTGATTTTTAACTTATGTTAGCTTTAAAGCTACAGTCATTCCTTCATCAGTTGGAATCAATATAGAGAAATATTTTTTTTCATCTGATAATCTATTATTAAACTCCCTCATAGCATGCCATGATTTTTCTGATACTTCTTTTGGAGGCGATTCTAAAAATACTGTATTAAACAATAGAGTGTTATCTGCAACGATTAGCCCATCTTGTTTAATGTATGACTCTGCCCAATCTAAATACTTAGGATAACTACTTTTGTCAGCATCGATGAATATCATGTCAAATGGTGCCTTTGCTGATAATTCATTAATTTTTTCCAGTGCATCGCCTTCTATTAGAGTAATTTTATCACTTAGATTAAAAGCACTAAAATTTTTTTTTGCTATTCTTGAGTGTTGAGGATTATTTTCTATTGTATATATATGACCGTCTTCTAGTAGAGCTTTTGCCATGCAAATCGACGAATAACCGTATAATGTGCCAACCTCAACAATACTTTTGATTTTATGGATTTTTATAAATAAACTTAATAGCTTTCCTTCTTCAGGGCCAATCTGAATATGTTGCTTTTTTTCAAGAATACAATATTCTTCTATTTTTTTATATTCTTTTGCAAATAGATTTCTTATATATGATAATTTTATACTAGAATTATTACGCATTACGTTTTATATTATAAATTAGGGAGGCTTAATTCATACACAATTTATAAATATAATAATATAGTTTGAAATAATAAAAACATTTATTTTAAGTTATTATTTCATAGTATAAAATTTTAAGTGACAAAAATTATTATATATTGTACTATGGTTAACTAGTATAATAAACAATCGATTATTATACTAGAATTAAAGGGATTGTTTATGCGCATTTCTCTTTTTAAAATATAATTTTTATAATCAATTAGAGGGGGTTATATGTCGTATACTATTGCTAGTGAAGTTGAAACGTTAAACAAAAAATCTAATAAGAATGAAGGGGTTGTGTTGCTGCATAATCCAGCTTACCGTGAAAAGTATAAAGAACGTTTTGATGAAGCTCAGAAAAAAGTTATGGATATGGTTCAGTTTTATGATGGGACAATAGTATTAATAGAGAATAAAATCGCTATGTATTACTACACTTGGCACAGTAAAAAAAGAGAGTTTGAGCGTAAAAAACAACAAACAGTCGTAAAAAACAATGGCTCAGCATAGAGTCTTTTATATGGTAAGCTACAGTGGTATTACTTCACTATAGCTTTTCCATATAATTCATCTATTACGTTAGTGAAGTATTTCAACTCTTTATACCCTTCATGTTTAACTTTATTATGCTCTATATATGATTTATCATCGTTAAGTTTGATGAGAAATATTGGAGTGGCTGTGATACCAAGTTTATTGATTGCCAGTGATTTATCATTTACGATTTTATCCATTATTTTCTTATCATTAATGCATTGGTTAAATGCATCTTGCTTTAAGTTGCTTAGTGCAGCAATTCTTTGTAGTAAAGTCAAATCACTTAAATTGTAGTAATTCCATGAATCTATTGAGTTAAAAACAGCTTTGTTAAAATTAAAGTAGTCTTCTTGTTTTTCGTAGCAATGACTTAGCATTGCAGCCTTTAGCCCTCTGTAATCCAAAGGAAAATGACGAAATATATATAACATTTTACCTGTGTCTATATATTTCTCTTTAATTTTAGGAAAAACATTCTTATGAAAAAGAGAGCAGTGATAGCAAGTTAATGAAGCATATTCTATCATTAGAATTGGTGCTTTTGGATCTCCTAATAATTTATCATCAGGTAATAGTGATAGTAACTCCTTTGATGTTATTTCATTAGTTTCTTTTTGAATATGTTGGTTACTGGATTTAACAACTGCATAAGAATTAACACTCATAAGAATTAGTAAAAACAATAGTCTAAAAATCATTACAATACAAACACTTAACTTACTAAAAAAATTACATATTTATATTAATAATGTCAAGATAACTTTTGTTTAGCAAGGCTTTCAGCCCTATCTTTAAATGCAGCAATTATTTTACTTTGTGTATACTTATATACTGAGTTTAATAAAGTGGAAAATGAGTTGGACTTAAACTTAAACTCTATATAAAACTTTACCATAGTTTTATTTTCATCTATGGGAATGAATTGCCATTCATTGTATAGATGTTTAAATATTCCATTTGATGATACAGCTTTTATCCAACCTTCATTTGTTCCACTTGGAGAAAGAGAAGTAACTTCTGATGTATATCTACCTTTAATTCCATGAAAAGCTGCAAGGAGATCCACAACCATTTGGTTGTTAATTTTTTCTTTTATATAAACGGCTTTGCACCAAGGAACAAAATCAGGATACCTTTCAACATCAATTACAATTTGGAATACTTCATTAGGCGAACATAGGAAAACACCCTGTTCTTTGTATTGATGAAGCATAAATGTTAAACCAATCAAAATAGGATCCGTATCTACCGTCAGCCTTAGTAGATTCCTGAGACTAAAGTTAAGGTGGGCATCGCGTATTAATTTCAACGAAATCAATAGAGGCAATTCCCTTGACTAGAAATTATCGCTCGGGAAATTTAACTTAACTCATAACGCATAGAACAGACCCTTAATTAATTGTAGATAATTTATACAAGGTGTGTCTATAGATATATTAAAGCTAGCGATTATTATTTAATCTTTATTAAACTTTGCATTCTAAGTATCATAGCTAATAAATATATCTTATGAACATTACTAAAGTTTTAACTATCATTGTTTTTATTGTAATTTCTTCAAGTGCTTACACTAATTGTACAGATCACAAAATTTTTGTGCATACTATGAAGCAACAAGTAGACAGCATGTCTACAAAAGGAAATAGAAAAAACCTAGAGCATGTACACGAAAAGCTTCAGGAGGTCATTCAGAATAATGTTAACCTCAAAGAAATATCTCGATTTGTCATGGGAAAATATTGGGCTTTGACTACCCAGAAGGAAAGGGAAGATTTCTTAAGAGAGTATGAAGTGTATCTTACACGTTTGTGCGTTAAAATTTTATCTAAATACATGAGTAATAGTGAAATGATCATAATGAGTACAAAAGCAGTTGACGATGAAACTTGCTTAATTGGTACAAGATTTTCTTACGGTGATGAAGAATTTACAAATATTGATTTTAAAGTTACTAAAAATAACAGTTCTTTCTTGATAAGTGATGTTGTAATGAGCGGAATAAGTATTGCTATTAATCAACGTTCTCAATTTAGTGAAAAAATCGACACGCATGGCATAGCAAGCGTTATAGCTGAATTAAAATGCAATAACAATCCATGATATATATGCCTCATTGGCCTAAACCGCTTGGTAGTAGACCAAAGGATTTTTCTCTTGATCGCATAAAAAGCTTTCTAAATAAATTGGGTAATCCTGAGAAAAAAATGCCGCCCATAATTCATATAGCTGGAACTAATGGGAAAGGTTCAACACTAGCATTTATAAGATATGTAATGCAAGCAGCAGGGTATAAGGTACACGCATACACTTCTCCACATTTGGTGAATTTTAATGAAAGAATAGTTATTGCAGGCAGTTATATCGACGATAATGAATTATATAGCTTGTTAGAAGAATGCCGTGCCGTAATTGCAGAACAACCTATCACTCTGTTTGAAGCTGCAACTATTGCAGCTTTTTTAGCTTTTTCTCGTCATAAAGCCGATATAACTTTAATTGAAGTGGGTATGGGTGGAAGACTTGATACAACAAATGTTATAGATAGTCCGATTTTAACAATAATTACTTCCATTGCACTTGATCATACGGAATATCTTGGCCCTACTATAGAAATTATAGCAGGTGAAAAGGCTGGAATAATGAAACCTAATGTTCCTTGCGTGATAGCACCACAAGAAAAATCTATAATGAACACGCTAGAATACCACGCAATAAATAAGAAATCTCCCCTATATAGAGGAGGTTTTGAATGGAATTGCAAAAAAAAGAACAATAAAATGGTTTTCCAATCAGCTATTCAATCAATAGAATTTCCTTTGCCGTCTTTAAAGGGTGATCACCAAATAATCAATGCAGGCAATGCTATTGCAGCATGTAGCATTTTGAGTGGAAAATATGGATTTGATATTGGAGAAGAGGATATCACTTCAGGTTTACAGTGCACTTATTGGCCTGCACGACTGGAGCGTATAAAAGAGGGCAATTTAATTTCTTTACTACCAAAAGATTGGCAATTATTTTTAGATGGTGTGCACAATAATGATGGTGCTAGAGTACTATTTCAGTGGGTAAAAGATAATTTTGCTGAAGGTATCTATATAATTTTTGGTGTTACTCGTAACAGAAATGTGGAAGAGTTCTTAGAACACTTAAAACCATATATCAAGTTATTATGTGCGGTTTGTGTTAAATCTGAGCCCAAAGCAACAAATACAAACTTGATTAGGGAAAAAGCCAATAACATAGGAATAAAAGCAATTGAGTGTGAGTCAATTGGCGATGCAATATCAAATCACATATTAAAAGCCTCTATCCAAAACGTCAAAACCATACTGATCTGTGGCTCATTGTTCCTAGCTAGAGACTTCGCTATGGAGAATAATCAACCCACTTCATGAGCTGAGGTGTTAAAAGCACCATCAGGATCTACAGTACTGCTTGGCTTTTCGGTTAACATTCCTACAGGTGCTCTTTGTTCAGTACCCCTTCCTTCAGTTTTCACCAGATCTACAACCTTTCTCTCGTAGATCTCAGTTGCTAACTGTAATAATAAAATGCACCCTAATACCGCAGCAAACCCAATGAGTATTTTACTGTCTACACAACTAGATTGATATTGTAATGTCAAACCAGCACCCAACAAAATACAAGGAAGATAAAATAAATATTGAGAAGTGAAAGTCAAAAATTTATATTTTCTACTTTTAAACATTTCCTCTTCTAGCTCTTCTTGATCTAAGTTTTCGCCTTGTTCTTGTTGAGTATTCTGCAGGTCTACAAATTTTTTAACTAAAGAAAAAGTAAGATAAGTTGTTAAGAAAAAAGTTGTAACAGCTGTTATTAGACTAGCACTAAACAAAATACCAGGTGCATTGGTAAAATTAGCAGCCTTAAATAACCTAAATCCTAAGTAGAGATACGACACTAATGATGAAATGAGTAGTAATAGGCTTACTACTCCAAAAATAATGAAACATTTTATGCGCTTATCATTCTGGCCTTGTTGAGCTAATTGCACACATCTTTGCTTTTCCTCAACAATTATTAAATTTTTCCCATTGCTTAATGGCTTAGTATATTTTAAAAGTCCTGCCTTATATTCATTAATGGCTTGCATTTTTTCATCGCTTCCTCCTGTTTTATCTGAGTGAGATTTTCTTGCTAACTCTCTATACTTTTTTGTTATTATATTAGATATCTCTAAAAAGTTACGCCCCTCTACTTCTTGCGTTTCAATGCCTAGCTCTTTAAATAAACTTTCATTATAATCATACTCTCTTGTTCTTAGCTTATAGCCCACATCACACCTACAAATTAACTAACTATTAATGTTCTATAATATACATATTTCCAAACTATGTCAATTATTTTATAAATATCTCTGGTAAAAATTATTTCTGTTATGACTAGGCTCTGTGGACAAAAAATATGAAAAGAGAGAAAAAGATGGTAGTTTAGCCTAATAGGTAAAAAATGGAGAAACTACCATATGCAATATTACATCAAAGAGGAAAATTGGAAACAAATTTTAGAGTTCATAAAAAGCGTAAAAGGAATGCACAGCAAAGATGAAAAACGTTTAAGAATATTCATAGAGGCAGTGTGGTACATAGTGCGAAGTGGTTGCCAATGGAGACTTTTACCAAAAACTTATGGTAATTACAGGAGTATACATAAGCGATTTAAAAGATGGTGTGAAAGAGATGTCTGGAAAAAATTGCTTGAATATACTAAACAAGAGCCTGATTTAGAAGTTGCTATAATCGACGGTACGATCATCCGAGCCCATCCATGTTCATCTGGATATACAAAAAACTCCAAGGATCAAGAAGCTTTAGGGAGGAGCAAAGGTGGCTTTACAACTAAAATACATGCGCTTGTCGATGCACTTGGAAATCCACTTAAATTTACTCTGACTCCTGGTCAAAGAAATGAAATTACGCAGGCACAAGTGTTGACCGAAAGTATCTATAACTCTACTGTAGTAGCTGACAAGGGCTACGATAGCAATGCCTTTGTTACAAGTCTTGAAGACAAGGGATGTACAGTAGTTATTCCGCCAAAACGGAATCGAAAAGTGCAAAGGTATTACGATGAGCATATCTACAAAGAACGTCATTTGATTGAGTGTTTTTTTGGTAAAATTAAAAATTTTAGGCGCATTTTTTCCAGATTTGATAAAACTGCTGAGGTTTTTATGGGTTTTCTCAATTTTGTTGGAGCTCTTGTATGGCTTCTCTAAAATTTTGTCCACAGAGCCTAGAACAAGAGAGTCAACAACTCCTATATTTACCACGACTTTACTTCCTCAAACTACTTCTTCACCACAGCCTACTCAACTTGCTATAGGGTCTAATAGGGCAGGAATGATAGGAGGATCTTTGATTGGAGCAATAGGTATTGCTGGAATTATAGGATTCATAGCATATAAATGCATTAAGAAATATCACGGTTATTATAATGCTGCTCCTGTGTTAGAACTAACTAATTTCAATGATAGAAGGCGATCATCTTCAAGTGGCAATAGCGATGAAGAAATTTTTATCGCTAGTAACAGAATGAGCCATATCTCTATGCAAACTATGGATCAATCTGAAACAGTGCTAAATAGTATATTGGTAGAAAGTAGTAGTCGATCAAGAAGTAGCTCGTCGTCTTCAAGTGGTGGACCAGGCTCTTGACTAACTGAAGCAGAGTCTAAAAGTGAAAAAAGCTTATCTTGGGATAGCGATGATGTGCCAGAATATTACCTTTAGCTATTTGTCTAAATGTTTTTAATATGTAGACCGTTAGGAAATTGTCTTTTGCTTTTGTGATTTTCATGTTAAAATATAATTCCTGGGTGGAATAAGTAGCTGCTGTTATGTGATAAACATAGCAGAGGAAAGTCCGGGCTCCAAGGGAAAATAGTGACGGGTAACGCCTGCCGGAGGTAACTCCAGTTATAGGGCTACAGAAAATTACCGCCTAAAATATTTTAGGTAAGGGTGAAAAGGTGTGGTAAGAGCACACCATGGCAATGGCAACATTGGTAGTCGAGTAACCAACACTAGGAGCAAGATTAAATAGAAGTAGATTTTATGTTTTCCTCATATCTACTCGGGTAAATCGCATGAGGTAAATGGTAACATTTACTCCAGATAAATAGCTACATAAACAGAACTCGGCTTATATTTCACCTAGGCGTCACATGATACGTGCGATATAAGCCATGCTATGTTTAAATATGTAGGCATTTCATGCGTTGTCCTTCACTTGTTCTGCTTGATAGCCATCACTACTTTCGCCTACATTAACATTAGAATATTCTTCATCATCAATATACTCTTTCAGAACATACCCTCTGCCCCAAACGGTTTCTATGTGGCTTTTTCCATCATTTGCACTTTCAAGTTTCTTACGTAATTTGCACATAAAAACATCAACTATCTTGTTATCTGAAGGTTCATCCAAGCCATTGTAAAGATGATTTAAGAACATTTCTTTTGTTAGTACTGTTCCTTTACGCAGTGCTAGCAATTCTATCATAGAATACTCTTTATTAGTAAGGTGAACCGTTTTACCTTTCACCTCAACAATCCTGTGATCAAAATTGATATTTATATTACCAATCTTTATCACCGATTCAGGATGGCCTTTAGTACGACGCACTATGGCCTTAATTCGAGCTAATAACTCGCTTTTATGAAATGGCTTGGTTAAGTAATCATCGGCACCATACCCAAGCCCTTTAGCTTTGTGATTGACAGCAGATATACATGAAAGTATTAAGACAGGAACTTTGATTTTTGCACTTCTTAGTCTTAACAATATATCATATCCGTCAATATCACCAGGCAAGTGTATATCTAAAATAACTAGGTCATAGTAATCTCCGTTTGAGGAAACCATATTATTGTTATAATCTTGTGCAGAAGTAACAACGTCACAGAAGTGTCCATCAGAAGTTAAGGCGTTAACCACAGTCTTTGCACTTACTTGATCATCTTCAATTAATAATATACGCATATTTTACACCCCATAAATAATTTATAATTTTAGTAATATATATAACTAAGGAAAGTAATAAATCAAATTTTTATTAACAAATGATCAAAATTACACTTATTAATTAATAGTAAATATATTGTTCCAAAGTTATATAAATAGATCTAAAATATAATAGATATACCATGGTAGTAATAATATTTTTAGTAAATATTGAATTAAAGTTACTATTATTAAAAGAATACTTCGGTTAATAAATATTTAACTATTCTATATGTCTGTGTTATATTTTTAATTTACTTATCCTACTGTTTTAAAGTATAAGTAATACTTTCAGGAATATTGTGTGGCAATATCAATTTTAGGTGCTGGTGCATGGGGTACAGCAATCGCAATTTCACTCAGTAGTAAGAAAGATGTGATTTTGTGGACTCGCAATGAAACTACATTTGAATCAATCAACGGGAAAAGAGAAAGTGACAAGCTACCCGGTTGTCGAATTTCTGATAATGTGTCAGTAAAATTGGCTATTGAAGACACAATTAATGCTTCAGTAACAATCCTCGCTGTTCCCACTCAGTCTCTGAGGGAGGTATGTCAGCAATTGCATAATTGTAATCTGAAAAAAGATGTAGCAATAATTTTAGCTTGTAAGGGAATAGAAAAGTCTACGTTAAAATTACCTAGTGAAATAGTAAATGAAGTTTTACCTAACAATCCTATTGCTATTTTTTCAGGCCCTAGTTTTGCTATAGAAGTTGCAAAAAAATTGCCCTATTCAATGGTTCTTGCGTGCCAAAATAACACATTAGGTTCAAAGCTAGTATCAGAGCTGCAACAAAAAAATGTTAAGTTGGAGTTTAGTAACGACATTATAGGAGTACAGATTTGTGCAGCATTAAAAAATGTTTTTGCTATAGCATGTGGAATTATTTTTGGTAGAAAACTCGGGTTTAATGCTCATGCAGCGTTGATTACAAAAAGTATGAATGAAATTAAAACTTTGTACTTAGCAAAAATTGGTAACAACAATATCAATATGGATACTTTGCTCGGGCCTTCATGTTTAGGTGATTTAGTCATGACATGTACATCCTTAAATTCAAGAAATCTATCTTTTGGATTCAATTTAGGTAGTAGTCATGAGGAGTATGATATTCAACGAATCCTAATTGGAAGCAAGTTGCTAATCGAAGGTGTCAGTACTGTTAAGTCTACTTTTGATTTAACACAAAAGTTAGGAGTTAAAATGCCTATATGTGAAGCGATTTATAAATTATTGTATGAAAGCACCTCTATAGAGGATACTATTTCTGTTCTTGTAAATTAGTTTTGTACTTTGGTGTATTGTGAAATTTTTATATAAATTGATATCAACATGGTGGCTGTCTGGCACAGTAAAAAAAATGCCAGGTACCGTAGGCAGCTTAGCTTCTTATCCAATTGTTCCTGTAATACTAAGTGACAGAATTTTAGGTGTAGCAATTATTTTTTTTTTATTTTTGATTGGACTATGGTCTATAGGCAATTATATAAAACACTACAAGACTTCATGTGATCCAAAAGAGGTAGTAATTGACGAAGTAGTTGGTCAATTGCTGACAATACTTTTAGTTTCGATATTGTTAAGCCAAGAGATGAATTGCTCTTCATTGTTGTTGTGCTTTTTTTCTTTTAGGTTTTTTGATATAATAAAAACGTGGCCTATAAATTTGATCGATAAAAATACCAAAGGTCCTTTAGGTGTTATGCTAGATGATATTATAGCTGCAATTTTAGCCTGTGTTCTTATAGGAGCCTTTTATTGTTTATTGTTGATGTATGCAGGATAAAAAAATTTATTATTCAAGCTTAATTGTTCAAAATTTAAAGGATTATATACTGTACACAGTGAATTTATCTGAGTGGGAAGTACACGATGAATTTGATAACGTTACATTTACAATAAATGGTACCAGGGAATCATTATTTAATTTTGTGTTCTGTGGAGATCAATGTACCGAGCTTTCTATACAAAAAACTCTAGATTATCTCAGAACAAGAGATATAGAAGCAACATGGGTAATAAATTCACATATGAAAATAAGAGATATTTTAGAAAAGTGTGAAATAAAACACGTTAGCACACCAAAAAAAGCTTTACTTAATATGAAAAATTACTTTTTACCTGCTGATATTATTCCAAACTTAAGGTTAAATGCTGTAAATGGTAGCGACCTCTTAGAACAGTTAGATTTACACACTTCTAAAATTTTTTATCATGGCATTGGAATTGTCAGCACATTTTTTCGCGGATTATCAAATTATGATGATAAAAACCCAAGATTAAGATTTTTTCTTGTAACACTAAATAGTGAAATTATTGGGACATGCGGTCTTTATGTTCAAGACAGTGTAGCTGGTTTTTATAGTGATGGAGTTTTACCAATTTACAGGAATCGTGGAATAGGTACCCAAATGGTTTTAGAAAGAATAAAGATAGCTAAACAGCTTGAATGCAAATATATAGTAGCACATTGTATGAAACCTTCTGTAAACCTTTATAAGAGATTGGGCTTTCAAATGTTAGGCAATCTTTACTTATATAACTCTTCAGCATAATTCTGAGCGGTTACAAGTTTTTACATCTGTTTTAGAAGTGCTATGTTTTTTTTGTATGAAGTGGTTTTAATATTGATTCTAATATTATTCTTTCTCTCTTATTCTAAATTAAAAATTAGTAATAAGATTAAGAACTTACAACATCGAAATGTTATCATAAATAATTTAATTGATACTGTGAATGATGGGTTTTATATTTGGGATGCAAAAAAGCGTATAGAAAAGTTCTCTCCCAACTTACTAATTTTGCTTAATACTGTTTTTTACTCATTTAATGAGTTTGTGAATTTTTTTGAGCAATCAGAAAGTTTAATTAAAAATTTTGCTGAGGCAAAGGAAATAAATAAATCTTTTACTCTAGATTTAAAGTCAAAAGACAGTGAGGTTTATTGCATATGTTATGGCAGAAGCATAATAGATGATTCTAACAATGTGATTGGTGTGCTGTTATGGATAAGGAATGTTTCAGACTGTAAAATAAAAGCTCACGGACTTGAGCTAGAAAATAGTAAGCTTACACAAGAAGTGGAAAGCTATAAAAATGTTTTCAACTCTTTACCATTTCCAATACTAAAATATAACAAGAATAGAAAGGTAGAATTTTATAATTTGTTTTATGATAAATATGTAGATGGCTCTAAGAAATTTGCTATTACCAGTAGCGCTCATAGCACAAAACCAGGAAGGCATGTCGTAACTTACAAGAACGAACCTAAGGTTTTCGATTTTGTTAAAATTCCAATACAAGGTTCTGGTAGCATAGTAATGTATGGGAAAGATGTTAGTGATGCAGAGAAATTATATACTGAATTAAACAGTTACTTAGCTACACAGAAAAATTTGCTTGAGAGGTTGCCGGTTGCTATAGTAATATATAGTAAGAATCAAAAGCTAAAATTTTATAATAATGCTTTCATAAAAACTTTTCAATTTGACCCAAAATTTTTGGCATCTTATCCAACTTATCATGAAGTTATGCTTTACCTCTTCGAATCTAAAAAGCTTTTAGAAAAAGAGGATTTTCAAACTATTAGTAACCAAAGACATGAGTTATTCAAAAAATTATTTGCATCGTATGATGATACGATGCATTTCACGAATGGAAAAGCGTTCAGGGTATTAACAATACCCTACGCTTCGGAAGGTTTGCTGTTCTCTTACGAAGAATGCAAAAGATGATACTTAAACTCCTTCTTTTTCTACCATGAGCTGTTTTACTTTCGCTATTGCTCTTGCTGGATTAAGTCCTTTAGGACAAGTTTTTGTGCAATTCATTATTGTATGACAACGATACAACTTGAATTGGTCGTTTAAAACATCAAGTCTTTCACCTGTCTTATTATCACGGCTGTCAGCAATCCATCTGTAGGCTTGTAATAGTATTGCTGGTCCTAAAAATTTATCACTATTCCACCAGTAGCTTGGGCAACCAGTCGAACAGCAAGCACATAATATACAGTCGGACAAGCCATCTAATTTTTTTCTATCTTCAGGAGATTGAGAGTATTCTTTATTTGGTAGGGCAGGCTTATCTGCTTGTAACCAAGGTTTAATTGATTTGTATTGCTCATAAAATTGGCTCAAGTCCGAGACTAGGTCCTTTATCACATACATGTGAGGTAATGGATATATTTTTACGTCACCTTTTATATCGTGTATAGATCTAGTACATGCAAGAGTATTGGTTCCGTCAATATTCATGGCACAAGATCCACATATGCCTTCTCTACAAGAACGTCTGAAAGTTAAAGTCGAATCTATTTCATCCTTTATTTTTATTAATGCATCAAGTACCATAGGGCCACAACTATCCATATCAATAAAAAATGTGTCTATTCTAGGGTTTTTCTCGTCATCAGCAGACCAACGGTAAATTTGAAATCTTCTGATGTTTTTTGCTCTAGCAGGAATAGGATAAATTTTGCCCTTTTGATTAATTTTAGAATTCTTTGGCAAAGAAAACTGAACCATATCACTTACCTTTTATTGTTTATAGCTAAAACCCTTTGTAGATAACATATTTTATTATCATCTACTATATTTTTATTAAATTCCTTTTAAATCGCGCACATATTGTAGCCAAGCGAAGCTAAAATCTCTCTTTCTAGATTTTGCATTATAATTTCTTCATCTTTTTTTTGGTGATCATAACCAAGTAAATGCAGTAATCCATGCACTAACATGTGTGCAATGTGAGCAAGAATGGGTATACAATACTCATGCGATTCTCTTTTTATTGTGTCTATTGAAATTGCTATGTCTCCTAAATCGCACTCATTAGACAATTGTTCATACGGAAATGATAGTACGTTAGTTGGCTTATCCATTTCTCTAAATTTTAAATTAAGTTGATGTAGCAAGTCATCATCAGCCAGAGCTATTGATATATTTGGTTTATAGTGATCTATTTTTAATTCTTTTAGAGAAGCATTGATGATACCTAATACAAAATTTTTAGGATTTTCTATAATGCTGCACCATTTCTTGTCAAGAATATTTACTTCTAACATGAGTGACACACCAGAAAGTACATCATCTCATAACTTGACATTGGAATCCAAAAAAGAAGAGTTATAGACCCTCGTGTCATGTACACAACTGTACGAATATTGTACACTAGAAGGATGTCATCCCACTGCCCAGACACTGGGATCCAGGAATTTTGATTAGACATCAAGTTAGTGAATATAAAAGTAGCTAATCCTATATTAAAACACAACAGTTTTAATGTGGTTGCATTAAGGCTGGATTCCAGTGTCAAGCACTGGAATGACACCTTTGTGTTTGATGTAAAACCGGCTATAATGTTTAATGCACTGCCTTCGAGACAAATATTCATACAGCTGTGCGTTGCGTGCTGAGATGACATCATTTAGGAACTGAAATGACAGGTATTACACATCACTCATGCTTATTATTTCATTCCATTCAATTTCCGAAACTGGGGTAATTGATAAACGTGGTTGTTTTAATATAGCCATATTTTTCAAAAGTGGGTTTTGTTTTATATTATTTAACGTTACTTGGTTATTTAAAGGGTTCAAAAACTTTACATTCACTAATCCGAACTTGGGATCATTAACATGATAATACTCTTTAAATACTTCAACGATTCCAAGTATTGCTTTCTCTTTACCTGTATGGTAAAAAAACGCAAGATCGCTTACTTTCATAATTTTCATGTAATTTTGAGCTTGATAATTGTGCACGCCATCCCACTCAACTACCTGCTCCTTTTCCATTTTTTGCCATGAATATTCACTTGGCTCTGACTTGAGTAGCCAAAGTTGCATTATTTTTTTCTTCTTAAGTAAGCTGGTATATCATAGATATTGCTGCCCCACTTAGCTCCTTCGCTTACCTGTTCAGTTGGTTTTGTTTCCAGTGTTTTGTCTTGCGTACTTTCACTGTGACTATAGGGCCACTTAAATTTCTCTTTCTCTGAGTCTTCGCTCTGACTTATAGGTGAAGTTTCTGATTTATTATTGCGACCATCAATGCCAGTTGCAAGAACAGAAACTCTAACTCTTCCCTCCATCGCTTGATCAAAAGTAGCACCAAATATTATATTTGCATTTTCATCTACTTCTTCACGCACTCTATTGGCTGCAGCATCAACTTCAAACAGAGTCATATCTCCGCCACCAGTAATGTTAATTAATATTCCTTGCGCACCTTTCATTGATACATTATCAAGTAATGGATTGGATATTGCAGCTTCCGCAGCACTAATTGCTCTATCTTCTCCTTCTGCCTCTCCGGTGCCGATCATCGCTTTGCCCATCTCGCTCATTATTGTTTCTATATCAGCGAAGTCAAGATTAATAAGCCCTGGCATGACCATCAAGTCAGTTACTCCTCTGATGCCAATATGCAGAACATTATCAGCAAGTTTAAATGCATCAGAAAATGTAGTTTTTTCATTTGCAATTCTAAATAAATTCTGATTTGGAATGACAATAAGTGTATCCACGTATTTTTGCAGTTCTTCAAGTCCAAGCTCTGCAATGCGCATGCGGCGCACACCTTCAAAACCGAACGGTTTAGTTACAACTCCAACAGTCAATATCTTTTTTTCTTTTGGCGCTCTATCCTTAACTGCGGCTCTTGCTTCTCTGGCTGCTTTTGCAATTACCGGTGCTGCACCGGTTCCAGTACCACCGCCCATTCCTGCTGTGATGAAAAGCATATGACTATCTTTTATATGCTCCATAATCTCATCAATTGATTCTTCTGCTGCACCTTTGCCAACATCAGGCAAGGCACCAGCACCAAGACCCTTAGTTAAATTAATGCCAAGCTGAATTTTTTTATCACATAACGACTTTTCTAGTGCTTGAGCGTCGGTGTTTGCGACAACAAAATTCACTCCTTGCAAATTAGATTGGATCATGTTATTCACAGCATTTCCGCCAGCACCACCCACTCCCACAACGGTAATCCTTGGGTGTAATATAGGTAACTCCGGTAGACTAAGATCAATAGACATTTAAATTACTCAAATTTAGCGAATTCACTTGATAATAAGTTACCGCTTTTTTAATAATATGCAAATACTTTTCACTTCTATAGGCGTAAACAGTAAACGGGATTTACTTATTCTTAACATTTATACTAATAAGTGCTATTTTATAATTACTAGATTTTTGGATGATATTACTTCAAAAAAATAGAAAATTTTTACAAAAAGGGACAGAAACCTATCCCTTTTTGTTTTGTTGAAGTTATGATACAGTTTTTTCTTCTCCTTTCCATGCTTCAACCACAACATCTTTTAATTTTGAGGCAACTTGATATGTTCCATAAAGAACAGCAGCTGCAGCAATTGCCATTATGGCACCTGCAACTATCTGACCAGCAACACCTGTTCCGATAAATCCAGGTAATGAAGCAGCTATTGCTTGATTTGTCCCAACAAAGTAGCTGGCAGTCTTAGCAAGAAACCCAGAAGCTTCTGCTGCACTAACAAAGCCTGCTTTCATATGCATTGCTGTAAAGACAACACTTGCAACTGCAAGCGGAAATAATGCTGTTCTTAACTTATTATCCTTAATATACTGACCAAGCCCACCAGCAGCACCTGTAACTCCCCAGTGTTCATTATTAACTTGTCTATACCCCTCTGAAATAGCGTAAAAAACACTATGTTTTTGTTCGTAATCATATTTTGTTAATGCCATAACTCTACTCCTTAAATAGAATATTAAAATTTCATTGAGGGTAGTATACAATGAAACAAATTGTCTGTCAAGTAAACTAATTTTTTAATATACCCTTATTCTGTAATTCAACGCTTCAGCAATGTGTGCTCTTTTTACTTTTTCAGTTTTTGCAAGATCTGCAATGGTTCTTGCAACTTTTAATACGCGTGTGTAGCCTCGATTGGAAATGTAATTTTCTTTCAGTACGTATTTTAGCAATTCTAACCCTGCCTGATCTGGTTCAGTAAATTTATTAAATGCTTCACCGCTTACTTCTGAATTGCAACGAATATTTAATTCACTATAGCGCTCAGTTTGAACTTTTCTTGCTGCTATCACTCTTTCTCTTATGATTTTAGTACTTTCTCCCTCCACAGAGATTTCAGGAGAGAGTATGCTAACGTTTGGCATTTCAATGCATATGTCTATTCTATCAAGCAATGGGCCTGATATTTTGTTTTTGTAATCTGTGCCACACTTTGGAGCTTTGTTGCACGATCTGCTTGCATCACCTAAATAACCGCACCTGCAAGGGTTCATTGCAGCAATCAGTTGAAAATTTGCAGGGTAGGTTATGTGAGCATTTGCCCTTGCAACGGTAACTTTTCTATCTTCAAGTGGTTGGCGCAGAGAATCAAGCACAAGTCTTGGAAATTCTGGCAACTCATCAAGGAATAACACGCCATTATGAGCCATGGTAATTTCTCCAGGTTTTGCATTCTTTCCTCCCCCTATCATTGCTGGCATGGAACATGAGTGATGAGGTTCACGAAAGGGGCGAGTTACTTTGAATATTTCATTACCAGTTTTTGTTATGCTGGAAATAATATTAACATCAATCATCTCCTGTTCGGTCAAATCAGGCAGCAACCCTATAAAGCGTTTAGCAAGCATTGACTTTCCAGTACCAGGAGGGCCAACAAGAAGCATATTATGACCACCTGCTACCGCAATTTCAGCTGCTCTTTTTGCAACCACTTGGCCTTTAATATCCTTCATATCGGGAACCAATCTTTTTTCTTTGGGTGCATCACTATAATTAAAAATTACTGGCTGAATTAATTGCTCACCCTTAAAGTGTCTGATAATATCAGTTAATTTCTCTATAGCCAGAATTGAAACATTCTTCACCCATACAGCTTCTACACCATTTCCTCTCGGGCAAATTACTCCTTTATTGTCCTTTTTTGCATTAATTGCTGTTGGCAGCACTCCTGAAACTGGAATAACTCTGCCATCAAGGGCAAGCTCACCCATAATGATATAAGACTGAACTTTTTCAACTGGTATCACATTCATTACAACAAGTAGTCCAATAGCAATAGCCAAGTCATAATGACTACCTTCTTTCAGCAAATCCGCAGGGGAGAGATTAACTGTAATTCTTTTTGGAGGTAGTAGTAGATTGATTGAATTTAACGCTGCTCTGATGCGCTCTTTGGATTCCGCAACAGTTTTATCCGGCAATCCAACAATATTAAAAGCTGGAATACCATTTGCCATATGAATTTGTGCATTGACATTTACTGTGCTAATTCCCTGAAGCGCAACGGTATTTATATTTGCAATCATAATACATTATATAAAATTGTTAATATAATATATTAAAGAAGTGATGAAGTAAAGGCTACAGCAATTAAAGATGGCTTAACTTAGCAAAAAAGTGCATAGTATCCTATCACTTTACTGATTACAAAATGTTTATAAGGATAATCGCTTTTCTTTTGCTATACTCAAGCGCAGTTTTCTGTAGTGATTGTAATTTTAATTTACCATACTGTGGGCTCAGTTGTAATCTGGATCTATCATATAGAAATTTAAGTAATATAAAAAAATTGTTGAATAACGACGATAAGTTTGTTGCGCTTACGTTTGATGATGGGCCTTCCAACAATAGAATAAACGATATTATTAATGTTCTGGAAAGCTATGAGGCAAAAGTAACGTTTTTTGTACTTGGTGAACGTATAAATAAAAAAACGTCTAAAATAGTAAAGAAAATTCATGAATCAGGTCATGAGTTAGGCAATCACTCTTGGTCGCATAGGAAGTTAACATCGCTTTCAAGTGAGGAACAATTGCAAGAACTGGAAAAGACAAATACAGCAATTAAAAATACAACAAAACAAGATGTAAAATGGTTTCGCCCACCATATGGATGTCATGATGATAATCTGATTGAAAATACTAATAAATTGGATATGTATTCGATATTATGGACAGTTGATTCGCTAGATTGGCAAGGTGATAAACCAGAAGCTTTAGTTGAAAGAGTTTTAAGTAATGTACATAATGGGGCAGTTATACTGTTTCATGATCACAATAACAGATCAAACACAATTGAAGCTTTACCTCATATTATTAAAATACTAAAAAAATCGGGTTACAAGTTTGTTACCTTAAGTGAGTGGGAGGAAAGGGTTTGTAATACGGTAAAAGCCAGAAGTATAATAATCAAAGAGGGGGGAAAAGTGCGTTTTGAAGGAATTTTATGCGGACAAAAAACAAAGTCTTTAACCGCAGAGCATTCATATTAGGTGGTATTCAGCTTACCATTTCCGCTATTTTTAGCTATAGGTTATATAATTTACAAATACGAAACAGACAAAAGTACGAAGCATTATCTAATAGTAATAGAATAAGAGTCGCTACTATTATGCCTCAGCGGGGCAAAATTTTAGATAGGAATAGCATTGAACTTGCGATAAATAAAATTTCGTATGTTGTTTTGTTTGATGGTTCTGGTAAGGAAGTTGATTTGCAGACATTATCAGAAGTCGAGTCTAAAATAGCAAAATCGTCAGAAAAAATAACTGCTCTTTATAAACGTTATTACCCGTTTGGTTCAATATGTTCTCATGTAATCGGATATACAAAAAGACAGCAAGGCATAAACGAAGTAGGAATCAGCGGTATTGAATATACATATGATCATATATTGAAAGGCAAGTCAGGAAAATCTGAGCAGGAAATAAATTCTAAAAAACGCGTCATAAAAGAATTATCAAGTACACCACAGCAAGACGGACAAGATGTACAGCTAACAGTTGATATTAATCTGCAAGAGAAAATCGCAGAGGTATTTAAAGATCACCAAGGGTCCGCAGTGGTAATTGATGTAAGTAACGGAGAAATTTTAGCACTATATAATTCACCTTCTTACGATAATAATCTTTTTGCTAGCAGACTATCAAATGAGACTTGGGAAAGCTTGAATGCTCCTTCATTACCACTTGTGAATCGTGCATTGTCGTATCAAATTCCACCTGGTTCAATATTTAAAGTAATAGTTGCGCTTGCGGGTTTAAAAGACGGGATAATAACACCAGAAGAGAAATTCTCGTGTAAGGGCTATATGAAAATAGGTAAGCGGAAATTTCGCTGCTTGAAAAGTAAAGTCCATGGGTATGTATCTTTAAATGAGGCAATGGCATTATCATGCAACACTTACTTTTATAATATAGGGAAAAAAATAAGTGTAGACTCTCTGGTAGAAATGGCCAGAAAATTTGGTATTGGAAGTGGGCCACTGATTGGAACATTTAAAGAAGAAGCTCCAGGGTTGTTGCCAGATAGAGATTGGCGTACACGAAAGCTATATTCGCAGTGGTATTTAGGTGACACTATCAACTTAGTTATAGGACAAGGGTATATGCTTACAACACCACTACAGCTTGCAGTTCTTGCAGCGAGGATTGCAACAGGAAAAGAGGTAATTCCCCGCATTAAGATGAATGAAACGATACAAGATTTTCCCGATATTGATGTGGATTGTGAGCATCTTAGCATAGTTCGAAAAGCTATGTTTGATGTGGTGAATTCTAAAACTGGAACCTATAAGAAAGGGCTAAGCGGTATACAAATTGCTGGCAAAACCGGTACACCAGAAATAAACTCTAAGGGCGAAAGTCATAAGTTATTTATCGCCTATGGCCCTTACCATAACCCGCGCTATGCAATCTCTGTGTTTATAGAACACGGTAAAGCCCCACGCAAAGATGTTGCAATTGCTAATGAGATATTTCAGTATATGCTTGAAACTATGAGTATTAGACTTCTTGCATAACCATATAACATTGGGAATAGAAACGAAAAAACTTGCTTGACAAACTCCGCCAGCCCCCTTATCATGAAACTGAAGCTATTTTATTTAACTTCGCAATCTCTGCAGCAGATTAAAATGACAAGAAAACTTGTATTTGGCGTACTATTGTTTAATTCTTTGCACTATGTGCACCGTATGTCTTTATCAAATTTCTAGGTTTTTACCTATACAAGCTGAAACGCGCTTATAAAGCGTTCAAGACATCACCCAACGTCAAATTTTAAAATAGAGAGTGTAATAACTAGCTACCACGGGTTTTCTTTGCCTTTTTTTCTGCCTAGTAAATTTCTTAAACATTTATAGCTAAGGTTAGTTGCATTTAAAAGCAGCTAAATTGCAGCGTTTAAGACTTAAAAAACGCCAATACTGAAAATAGACAATGACTAGGCTCTGTGGACAAAAAATATGAAAAGAGAGAAAAAGATGGTAGTTTAGCCTAATAGGTAAAAAATGGAGAAACTACCATATGCAATATTACATCAAAGAGGAAAATTGGAAACAAATTTTAGAGTTCATAAAAAGCGTAAAAGGAATGCACAGCAAAGATGAAAAACGTTTAAGAATATTCATAGAGGCAGTGTGGTACATAGTGCGAAGTGGTTGCCAATGGAGACTTTTACCAAAAACTTATGGTAATTACAGGAGTATACATAAGCGATTTAAAAGATGGTGTGAAAGAGATGTCTGGAAAAAATTGCTTGAATATACTAAACAAGAGCCTGATTTAGAAGTTGCTATAATCGACGGTACGATCATCCGAGCCCATCCATGTTCATCTGGATATACAAAAAACTCCAAGGATCAAGAAGCTTTAGGGAGGAGCAAAGGTGGCTTTACAACTAAAATACATGCGCTTGTCGATGCACTTGGAAATCCACTTAAATTTACTCTGACTCCTGGTCAAAGAAATGAAATTACGCAGGCACAAGTGTTGACCGAAAGTATCTATAACTCTACTGTAGTAGCTGACAAGGGCTACGATAGCAATGCCTTTGTTACAAGTCTTGAAGACAAGGGATGTACAGTAGTTATTCCGCCAAAACGGAATCGAAAAGTGCAAAGGTATTACGATGAGCATATCTACAAAGAACGTCATTTGATTGAGTGTTTTTTTGGTAAAATTAAAAATTTTAGGCGCATTTTTTCCAGATTTGATAAAACTGCTGAGGTTTTTATGGGTTTTCTCAATTTTGTTGGAGCTCTTGTATGGCTTCTCTAAAATTTTGTCCACAGAGCCTAGATGATCACTTCAATCTTAACCATGAGAATTTTTATATCTACTACAATAAATATAGTGAACACAATGGTAGAAGCGAGCTATACGTTAGGGATGATAACGGTAGATATTTAACTTCCAATCTTCCACTTAATCACTATGGATTCTCAATGGAACTATCATCTGATGGGGCGTCAATAGCAGATTATGGCTTTTATCCTCTTTATGCAATCTATAACCCAAATCACTATGATAAGGCAAAGGAAAAAGTATTTGATGATCACGGTGAATTATCACCAATTGCATCAAATATGTTAGATAATTTTTTAAGCAACACAAATAGCTTAACCACACAAGAGATGTTTTTACAGTTGCAAAATGAAGCTACTGAAAAAGAGGAGAAATTGATAAGAGAGAAAAGACAAGCAGAAGAAGAATTAGATCAAAAGAATGAGGAATTAAAGGAGTTCATAGAAAAAGGTGAAATTACCTTGTTTAAAGTGGTAAAAGGTAATGACGTAGGTAACGGGCGTTTAGCAGTAGTTTTACAGTTTACTACAGAAGGTAAGGGAACAAATGAAATTACCCTTGATTCTGAGAAATTCTATATAGCAGATTATGAAGATAGTGAATTCTTGCATTGTGTTAGTTCTGATTATGACATGCTGCTTGATTATGATAATTTATTCTTTGTGCTCAATAAAAGCTCCTATTCTGAACTTGAAAGTGGTTTTTATTCAGCAGACAGTACTGATCCCCATAATTACGCTAAATATTCAAAAGAACCATATTTGAGTGGTGATCAGCTATCTGAAAAATTATCTAATGAGTTGGAGGGGGATAGTAATCAGATAGATGCAGAAGTTACACTTAATGATGAACCTATAAACGAAGAGGCAGTAACGAAAAGTGAAATTAAATCCAGGAGGAAAAGGGTAGTTGATGAAGATAATGCAGAAGATACTATAGGAAACATAAATGAAACAAATGAGGTAACCGGTGCGACGCGTTTGCACTCCGCTTCTTTATCAGGGGATTTGAATGAAGTTATCGAACTTGTAGAACATAGCGCAAATATTGACGCGAAAGATAAAGCCGGACAAACACCGCTACATCATGCTATTAAATCAGGAAATACAGAAATAGCAAAATATCTTATCGATCAAGGTACAAATCTCAATTCTCAAGATATTTATTACGAAGGAACTGATTACTCTTGTTTTAAGACACCTTTGCACTATGCCATAAAATCGGAAAACATGGAAATAGTTGAATACTTAGTGGAACATGGTGCAAATCCTAATATTCCAGATGCTCACAATCTCAGGCCGCTTGACTATGCTATAAAGAACACAGCTTTAGTAAAATATCTTGTGGACAATGGTGCAGATATTAATGTACGTAATCCGATATTCCATTTTGTTAAGCTAGGTGACCTGGATATGGTGAGATATTTAGCTCAACATGGTGCAGATCTTAATGTCAAAAACACCTCTGCTCAAACACTACTACATTATGCTATTGAACTCAAACATACAGAGATAGCTAAATACTTAATAGATCACAATGTAGATATTAATACTCGAGATATTAGTTCTGGTAAATCTCCATTACATTTTGCCATGAGCATGAAAAATATAGAGGTAGCAAATTACCTAATAGAGCATGGTGCAGATGTTAATGTTAAAGATAGTTACGGTTTAGCACCTTTACACTTTGCTGTTAATTTAGGAAATCAAGAGATATTAGAGCATGTCTTCAAACTGAGTAGAAAGAAGTTAAGAAGTATGGTATAAGGTACATTTTAAGATGTACCCAAGCGATATAAGTGACAAAGAATGGAAGACAATAGAGCCATATTTTGAACCTAAAAAGACCGGCAGACCAAGAAAACATAGTATTAGAACAATTATTAATGCAATCCGCTATATGATGAGAACAGGATGTCAATGGAGACAACTGCCTAAAGATTTTCCACCATGGAAAACCGTATATAGTTGTAATTCGCGCTTGAAAAAAAGTGGAATATGGCAAGAAATTCATGATTTTCTAGTTAAAAAAGTAAGAGAGATGATTGGTAAAAATAAGACTCCATCAGTAGGTATAATTGATAGCCAGTCAGTGAAAACTACTCAAAAAGGGGATCCAGAGGATATGATGCTGGCAAAAAAATAAAGGGCAGAAAACGCCATATTATTGTAGATACTGTGGGTCTTGTAATTGCTGCTGAAGTACAGAGTGCAAGTATTCAAGATCGTGATAGTGTTCTAAATCTTTTTGCCCAAGCTAAATGCAAAGTTCCAACTTTACGTAAGTTTTTTGCTGATCAAGGGTACATAGGTAAATTACAAAACAGATGCTTATTGGAAACGGGATGTTTATTAACGATTGCCAAGAAAATAGTTGATACAGGATTTCAAGTTATTCCCAAACGTTGGATTGTTGAAAGAACTTTTGCCTGGCTTTCCAATTTTAGGCACATGAGTAAAGATTACGAGCATTCTCCTCTCACCTCAAAAAACTATATCTTCTTTAATATGATCACTATTATGCTTCACAAATTAGCTCATTCTTCAGTTTGAAGACATGCTCTGAGTCTAATATATTAAAAGTTTATACTTCCGAAGATAACTCTCAAATTAAAGTATTTTTCAAAATTGCAAATGAAGAAATTGATAGAATTTTTTCAGGGCAAGAAGTAGTGAAATTTTTAAATCAAACTATCAATATAAGAGATCATGAAAACAAATCTGCCATTAGTAAAAATGTGAAACAAGGCATCATTAGAGATGTAGAAGGTATACATAGAG
The DNA here is from genome assembly GCF_947251795.1 of Wolbachia endosymbiont (group A) of Anoplius nigerrimus. Lineage (GTDB taxonomy): Bacteria > Pseudomonadota > Alphaproteobacteria > Rickettsiales > Anaplasmataceae > Wolbachia. The sequence continues at coordinate 1,178,454 of NZ_OX366385.1, forward strand.
AGAATGGTAGATATGTATATAAAGCACCAATTTTATCACCTAGTAAACAATACAAAAAACTGTTTAAAAGTGAGAAAGCTATTCAATTTAATTTGAATGATTTTATGTCAGATAGCATATCAAAACTTGTACACTTAAAAGATAGATTTGAGGAAATTTTGGGTTTTGATCCTGAAGAGGGCCTATGTCATCCATTAAATTATTTTATTACTCTTTTAGAATTAAAGAATATGGGAGACTTTGCTGGATTTCTCAGGTCTGCTGATGTTGTGCCTGAACAAGATTTTATAGATTATATTGATGGAAGAAAAGAACAAACAACTGAATTGTTGATGACGCAGATCTTGTTGCAATTCTTACCTATTCTTCATATTCAGAGCATTGAGAGACGTGAGGGAGATCAATTTTATGACAAGACAATATATGAACAAGAGTGTAATGATTTATCATCAACAGAAATATGGGTTCATATTAATCAAGAAAAAGTCAAGTGTGCTTTGGATAATGTAGAGATAGAATGCTACTTAGAATTTAATTTCTCCTGTTATGCTTGTAATGAAGGAGGTAGTGATGATGACGAGAATATTGCACATTCTATGTTGGTATATAAAGCAGAGAATGGTAAATACATATTTTTTGACCCTAATAGAGGAGCCGTTGGCTTTTGTCCTAATACAGGAGTTGCTAATTTTACATCAGAGGAGGTTTGTAGGGTAGTAGAACTGGCTGTAAATTTTTATTCATATAATATGTATATTGAAAATTCTCCAGATTATTGTGAAATTTACGTTACGCTTAGAAACGCAACATTAATGTTAAGGAAAGCTGAGGAACTTTATGAAACAAGAGAGAGAACAAATTCAAAAATAGTTGATATATCAGTTGATAACAATACTGGTAAATTGTTGCTTACACCTATAAATCTATAGAGATATACAATTGCCATAAAGATTTATGTATATGCCTTTATCTTTAAGATTGTTTATCAAGTATGGACATCAGCTCGTCCCATTCTCTTTTACCAATATTACTTTCTTCTTTAGTAACATTTTCTCCTTTAATTAATTTACGAATTATTTCTAAACCAGTTCTTGAAATACAAGCTGATTCTAGGCAATATTCAACAAAGGCATTGTAGGCCAATGGGACCCATTTTTTTATTATATCCAGCATAACTTCTGCATAAACTCTGATTTCATATTGGGCATGCTTATCAGCTCTAAGCTTCAAAAAATGAAGGAGATTATGCAGATCTATTTTCCAATAAAATTGCGTGTAGTAATTAAGCATTAGGTTAGTTCGGGCAATTTCTCTTGCAAGCCCCTGCTCAATAAATTTTTCATAATGAGAATATACTGAATTAGAGTCATTTGTTAGAGAATCTATTATTTCCTTTGAGGTATCTGGGTCAAAAGCTTCCCCGCTACCTTGTTTATTATTGTCAGATTGTTTTGCAACTTGTTCTGGTTTAGGTGTATAAAATTCATTATCAAGTATTGAATACCTTGCTGAATATTCATTCACATTTGCAGTTCTATGCCTTATCCATTGCCTTGCAACAAAAATTGGAAGTTTCACGTGAAACTTAATTTCACACATTTCAAATGGAGTTGTATGATGATGTCTCATTAAATACTTTATAAGTGCTTCATCCTGACTTATCTGTTTTGTTCCCTTGCCATAAGAAACACGAGCAGCTTGAACTATAGCGCTATCAGAGCCCATATAATCCATCACTCGAATAAATCCATGATCTAATACCTTATGTTCTTCATATAAGATTTCATCTATTTCTTTTACTGTAGTTCGTTTAGTTGCTTCATTCATAAAATATCCTCAAGATGAAATGGAGATATCAGCTCCACATGAATTGAGTTTTTCATGCATTGCTTCATATCCTCTCCATAAATGATGTGAATTGTTTATTATAGTTTCTCCACCGGCTACCAAAGAAGCAAGCACCAAAGCTGCTGTTGACCTTAAATCAGTGGCACATAGATTAGCTCCAGATAAGCTTTTTATTCCACTTATAGTAGCTTTGCTTTTCTCAATGCTGATATTAGCGCCTAACTTTCTCAATTCATCTGCATGTGCAAATCTGTTTTCAAAAATGTTCTCTTCAATTACTGATATCCCATCAGCGATGCACATTGCAGACATCAGTTGTGGTTGCATATCACTGGGGAAATTTGGATAAGGGTTTGTTGCAATGTTAGCAGACCTAATAGAGCAATTTTTTCTGGAAATCATAACCCCCTCATTATATGGTTCAACATTAGCCCCTATAGCTTTCAATTCATTCACAATACATCTTATATCAGATAGACTTACTCCTTCTAACTCCAACTTACCACCGGTTATTATAGCAGCTAGTGCATAGGTGCCTGCTTCTATGCGATCTGGTATTATTTTATGAACACATCCATTTAATGCTTCAACTCCTGTTATTGTGATCCTTGTATCACTAATCTCAATATTAGCACCCATTTTCTTTAGGAACTCTATTAAATCAAGAACTTCCGGCTCTGTTGCAGCATTGTTTATTATTGTCACTCCTTCTACAAGTGTTGCTGCCATTATTATATTTTCTGTTGCACCAACGCTTATTTTCTCAAGTGTAACTTCTTTTCCTTGTAGCTTTCCTTTCACTGTTGCAATTATATTGCAGCCTTCAACTTCAATTTTAGCTCCCATTTCTTCTAATGCTTTGATATGCATATCAACGGGACGCTTTCCGATATTGCATCCACCAGGAAAGACTGTTGTGATTTTACCAAATCTACTGAGAATTGGACCTAGCATTAAAAGAGATGCTCGCAGCTTACTTGCAGTTTCATGTGACATTACGTGATTATTGATATTACCGCAGTCAACTTTCAAAGTATGATTTGCTTTATAATCTTTATTGTGTGTAAAGTTCACTTTCACTCCAAGACTCTCAAGCAGCTTAGACATTAGATGCACATCAATTAAATCAGGTACATTATGCAAAATTACCGGGAAGCTACTCAATAGACTTGCTGCCATTATTGGTAAAATAGCATTCTTTGAACCATTGATCTTGATTTTTCCAACCAGGGGTTTGTAGTTATTTCTTATTAATATCTTGTGCATTTAATTAAGCTAGATCTTACCAAATAAGTATAGTAAATCGACAGTAAAAGGCAAATTACAGATAATATAGCTATCACAGATCATAATGTTCGTACATTTTAGCTATTCAGCAGCAGAATTGATTACACTTGTCCAAAGATGAGCGATGCATTAGTGCCACCAAAACCAAACGAATTAGAAAGCGCATATTGAATTTTATGCTCCTGAGCCTTAAACGGTACAAAATTTAAATCACATCCTTCTGAAGGTTTATGTAAATTTAAGGTTGGCGGAATAATTCCATTATTTAACGCAAGAATACTGAATATTGCTTCAACGCTCCCTGCAGCACCAAGTAAATGTCCTATAGAAGATTTAGTTGAAGAAACAGGTATTTTATAAACGTAGTCACCAAATAACTGTTTCATTGCTATTACTTCAATTTTATCTCCAAGTGGCGTTGAAGTTCCATGTGCATTGATATATCCTACTTGATTTGGATTAATTTGCGCACTTTTTAAGGCAAGCTGCATTGCCTTAAATGCGCCTCTTCCTTCTGGATGTGGTGCTGTAATGTGGTGCGCATCTCCTGTGAGTCCGTATCCAGTAAGTTCTGCATGTATTTTTGCCCCCCTTTTTTTTGCATGTTCGTATTCCTCCAGCACCAATATACCTGCTCCTTCACCCATAACAAAGCCATCGCGTTCTGCATCCCATGGCCTTGAAGCTTCTTCCGGTTTATCATTGAATTTAGTTGATAATGCCTTCATAGACGCAAAACCTGCAATTCCAACTCTACACAGTGCACTTTCTGCTCCACCTGCAATCATAATATCCGCTTCACCAAGTTTTATAGTTCTTGCTGAATTTATGATTGCATGCGCACCTGTTGCACATGCGGTTACTGCTGAATCGTTTGGACCTGTAAATTCGTATTTAATAGAAATATGGCCAGATATCAAATTTATTAGACTTGCAGGGACAAAAAATGGACTGACACGTCTGGGCCCTTTTTCCTGCATGGTAATAACATTTTCCTGAATTGACGGAAGACCACCTATACCAGAGCCAATAGTTACGCCAACACGTTCTCTATCTACTTTTGAATCTTCTAAAGATGAATCTTCCACAGCTTGAACCGCTGCTGCAATGCCGTAATGAATAAAACGATCCGTTCTTTTTAGATCTTTTTCAAAAATATAACCTACAGGATTAAAGTAATTCTCAATGTTATCGGATTGCACAGGCACCTGCCCTGCAACCTTGCAAGCAAGATCAGAAGAGTCAAATCTATCTGTATTGATTGCTTTTATGCCAGACTCGCCTTTTATCAGCCTTGACCAAGTGTTGTCAACATCTGCCGCTAGCGGAGTGATTAAACCAACACCAGTGACTACTACTCTTCTGCTCATTTAACACTAACTATTGGCCTTTTTTACTATTAATATACTCAACTATTTGCTCCATAGTTTCCATTTTTTGCGCGTCTTCATCTGGGATTTCTATCCCGAACTCTTCTTCTGCCGCCATGATGATTTCAACTGCATCTAAACTGTCTGCACCATGCTCCGAAAGCTTTGAAGAGCTGTTGAATTTCTCTACATCCTTACTAATGTGCTCTAGTATAATCTTTTTCACTTTTTCTTCTATGTCTTCTCTAGTGCTCTTTGCTAGTTCGCTATTCACATTTCTTACCAAAAAAATAACCTATTCTTTGATGTTATAAAAAATTTTTATGTTTGCAATATCTTTTATAACTGGTAAACTACAGCAAAGTTTTCTACTGCCCTAGCTGGCTAGCGTTACGTGCTAAACAATTAACAATTCAAAAATGCTAGACGAAACAACAAAAAATTTGCTTATTGTAGAAGTAAATAAACTCTTACCCGAAAATAGCGAGAATAAGCTTATATCAGCTATGCGTTATATACTCCTTGCTCCTGCAAAACATATACGCTCCTTTTTAGTCGTAGCTTCATCGCGAGTGTTTAACGCAGAAGCTAAAAAAGTAATATCAGTTGCTGCAGCAATTGAATTTGTTCATGCTTACTCTCTAATTCACGATGATTTACCATGCATGGACAACAGTGATACTCGCAGAAGCCAGCTAAGCTGCCATAAAAAATTTGATGAAGCAACAGCAGTGCTTGCCGGAGATGGACTACTTACTCTGGCTTTTGAGGTATTATCTTCGTTAAATGAGAAACGCTGTGAGATCATAAAAGTGCTCTCTCAAGCAATAGGAATTAGGGGAATGGTAGGAGGACAGGTTTTAGATATTGGTGCAGATTTTAACAAAATAAAAGAAATTCATTTGATGAAAACCGCAAAACTATTTGCAGCTTCATGTGAAATAGGTGCTATAATAGGGAATGCTACAGATAAGCAACGTAAAGCGTTATATAACTACGGGATAAACCTAGGGCTTATCTTTCAAGCTAAGGATGATATTGAAGATTACGAACAAGATAAAACAAATAATCTAATGTCTGTACTTGGTAAAAGTGAAGTAGAAGACTATATAGATGCCCTCTTTAAACAAGGCTTGGATAATTTGAGTGCGCTTTCAGGGGATACTAATTATTTATATGATTTATTGAATCAAGTAAGGAAAGATGGTTAGAAAAATTATATTACAAATGCTTATTTCCATAGTAATGATTCTCACTTTAACCTCTGCTTTTATGTTTACTATTGTCTATATAAACAAAGGTAAACCAGAAAAAAAGGACAAGCTTTATGAGATAAGTGCCACGCATGGTGGTTTGATACAGACAATAGCACATTATCTAGTGAAGCCAATACTTGAATCAGCACTCGACCGCTATATTGAAAAGCATGGGCTAACAGAATATTTAGAAGAAATGACGCAGCAAAAGGAAGAAGATTCGATAAATTTTTATGAAATTACTGAAGGCAGTGGCAGCAAGGCTTTCTGCGGCCTGGAAGTCCTACTGCAAATATATAAAATTTCTAATAATAACTTAACAACACTCCCTAGCAAAGTTTCTGATGTTACTTTGAAAATAGGTCAAGATGACCTAAAAGAAGTGGGTTTAGGGGTGATAGGTATGAAAGAAGGCGGAGAGCGTGTAGTTACTATTGCCAATGATAACAAAGTGAATTTTAATTCTTATTACGTCAAACTGATCGAAGTAAAGGATAAATATCCCGACTCAGTGAATAATCTGATGGTTTTTAATGACTTAATTAACAAGACTGGAAAACAAGTAAGGTGCGGTGATGAGATATCAGTTAAATATAGCGTAAAGAAGCATAATGGGGAATATATAGTCAAAGATCAAACAGTGCAATTTAGGGTTGGCGATAAAAAAATACCACTTGCTATAGAGCTTGGAGTTGTGGGAATGAGAGCTGGTAATAAAAGAACTATTCTTTCTCCGCCTGACCTTTTGACTATTACTGACGATATGTTAATAAAAGATATAGATTATGATGAAGAAAATATCTCAATAATTGACTTAAGCTTAGATATTAAGCAAGAGGTCGCAGCACACCGTTCTACTGTTGAAAAACGTATCCGTTCAGGAGAGTGGTTTAAGAAACAATAGATAGGAGATTTTGGGAAGGATTGAGACCCCTTTGTTTCCAAGTTAAGTATAATGAAATTATCCGCTCAAGTTCCCCGCTTTGATTGTGTAAAATATGAGTTTTTGCGATAAACGACATAATGCCGAATTTGCCGTTCAGCGTGGTTATTTGTCAGCGGAATATTTTCTGGGTCATCTAAAAATTTCCACATCATTCTTTCAGATCTCAGAACATTTTTTGCAACTCGAGAGGCTCCAATTGCTTCAGGTAAACGAGATATCTCCTTCAAGTAATACTTTGTACGTTTTCTTAATTTTCTGGCACGTCTGACAAACCTCAAAACATCTATTTCACTTTTTAGTAAAGCTTTTTTTAGTGCAAATAATTCAGTGGCCACGTTTCTCAAGTAACAACCCAGAACTTTAACTTCAACTATGTGCTAATCTTTCAAAATCTCTTGATAAATGTGCCCAACAGATTTGCCTGTTTTTATCGGCAAAATAATTGTATGCTGCATACCTGTCAGTTATTACCAAGCTATTGCGATTGCAGAATTTACTATTTTGTAAAACTTTCATTCCTCTTGACTCTGTAAATTTTACAAAACTTGCCGTATTGCTTGCAAACATCCAACACCAAGCGAGTTTACCTTTGTTATAATGGCTCGTTTCATCAATATGTAAAACTTTACTTCTACTTATCTCTTGTTCGATTTGCTCATATGTTTTTTCGCATTTTGATGCAACTCTGTGTTCACTGTTTGATATGCTGCCAACACTTATATTCAAATTAAAAATGTCATTTATAATGCTAGCCACTTCGCGTTTTGAATTCTTGTAAAATCCCCTGAGTGCTGCAATTATCGATTTAACTTTTGGACCAAATGTATCTGATGTAACACCTTCTGGTAATTTGCTGCTTCTTCTTTTTCCGCACTTCCGACAACGGCCATGCTCTAACTGATACTCTACTATATACGGCTTAATTTCTTGCAGATCAACTTTCTGATGAACATATGGTTTTTCACATACTGCAATCTCCCCTCCGCATTCGCAAGTATTAGGCAACTCTATCTTTACTACTTTATCTGCTTCCATTTTGGCACGAAAACTTCCTTTATGTCCAACCTGACCGCCAATATTCCTTTCGCTTTTTGGCTTGTCCTTTTTTATTTTATATAGCTCTTTTGAGCTAGGCAGAGATGAGTTTTTTGAATTTAAGCCAAGCCTTTCCTTTAATTCAGCGTTCTCTATCTTTAAAGCCTTGTTCTCTGCTTTTAGACTTTCATTCTCTCTTTCCAGCCTTTCTATTTTTGCTTCTAACTTTTCTATTTTTTGCTGTAAATTTTTGCAAAGTTCTAAAAGGTTTACCATATTACCTCACTTTTGCTCTATGATTATCTTTTTAGATCACCTTGTCTACCTTATTCTGCCACTCCGCTGAACGGATACCGTTTCAGTTTGTATAGGTAAAGACCTAGAAATTTGATAAAGACATAGAGCGCACATAGTGCAAAAAATTAAACAATAGTACGCCAAATACAAGTTTTCTTGTCATTTTAATCTGCTGCAGAGATTGCGAAGTTAAATAATATAGCTTCACTTCCATGATAAGGGGGCTGGCGAGGCTTGTCAAGGAAGTTTTTTGTTTCTATATTGTCAGCTACTTGCATGACACCTCTGGGCACTGCCGTCATAAAGGAACCAGTGTTAGCTACTTGGATGACAACCATTATATTTGAGGCAAAATTGACTATCACTTCTTCTTATAGAGCTTGCTCCAAATTCTATTGTTAGTTAATACAAAAAACACTGTTAAAATTATAAAATACGCCACTACTTTTAATCCAAGTTTATGCCGGCGCTCTAATTCTGGCTCTGCTGCCCATTGTAAAAAATTTATCACATCATACGCCATATTTTCAACTGTGGCTTGTCTTGCACCATCATATTCCACCATTCCTTCAGAAAGTGGTGGTGCCATAGCTAACCTGCCTGTTGAAAAGTAAGGGTTGAAGTATAAATCATTTTCATCGTGCTCGCCGTTTTGATAGCCTGTTAACAGTGAATAGACATAATTTGCACCATCATGCCTTGCTTTAATAATTAACGATAAGTCTGGTGGAACTACACCATTATTGCTTGCTGAAGCTGCTTCTTTTGTATCAAAAGGTGCAATAAAATAATCCGAAGGTATTCCAGGTCTATCGAACATTTCACCCAAATCATTCGGACCATCTTTAACTTGGTAAGAAGCTGCAATCTGTTTTATATCTTCTTCAGAAAAACCGACATCCTGCAAATTACGAAATGCTACCCTATTCATTGAATGACAAGCAGCACAGACTTCTTTATACACTTTATAGCCACGCTGAATTGACTCTCTATCGAAAGATCCGGTAATTCCATCAAATTTCCAGTCCATTTTTTTATTTGGTGATGGCTTGAATTCTTCTGCAGATGTAAAACTAGATAGGAATAGCATGCAGAAGATTGCAAATACATTAGATCCCATGCATAACCACTGTTTTAGTAGATTTCGAATTGATGTCATGCAAGTAGCTGACACTGGTATTTCATCACTAACATTATGTTTATTGCGCACTTCTAGAACTTGTTGTCCATTGCATGATTTGTAAGTATTTTTATATCTGGATCCCAGTGTCAAGCACTGGGACGACAACGGAAGATAGTGGAATGACACTGTGTGTTGTATACAACGTTCATACAGTTGTGTACATGATGGTGGAATCCATTTATTTTTCTTCTGGATCCCAGTGTCAAGCACTGGGATGACAGAAGAGAGCCCTGGAGTAAAAGAAGAGGGCTCTGGGGTGAAAGAAGAAAGTTCTGGGATGACAGAGAATTTTGTAAGAGATTTGCTTTGAGTTGACATCACCTCATCTCCGGCACAGAATCACTTAAGGTTTTTGGTGGTTCTTTTGGCTTTTCATATTTACTAAGCAGTGGTAAAATTATCACAAAATATGCAAAGTAATAAAGAGTAGATAGCCTACTCATAGTGATGTAAGGCTCTTTCACCTCTTGTCCCCCAAGCCAGGCAAGAAGTGCAAAATTTATTGCAAAAACCCAAAAAAATTTCTTGAATACCGGGCGATAAGCACCACTTTTAACCTTTGATTTATCAAGCCAAGGTAACAAAAACCACACTAAAATAGACGCAAACATGGTAAGCACACCAGTAAGTTTATCTGGAATTGAACGTAGCATTGCATAAAAAGGTAAAAAATACCACTCTGGCACTATATGTACCGGAGTGATCATAGAATCAGCTTCTATATAATTGTCTGGATGTCCAAGATAATTAGGAGCATAGAAAACAAATGCAAACAAAACTACAAAAAACAGACCAAAAGTTATGCAATCCTTGACTATATAATAAGGATAGAGAGGAATGGTATCCTTATCCGATTTTACCTCCACTCCACTTGGGTTACCAGAGCCAAACCTATGCAGAGCTATCACATGAAGCATAGCTAAAGCAATAATAACAAAAGGCAGAAGATAATGCAGAGCGAAAAAACGGTTAAGTGTTGGGTTATCCACTGAAAAACCACCCCATAACCATATAACTATTTTATTGCCAATTAAAGGTATAGCAGAAAATAAGTTGGTTATAACTGTTGCGCCCCAGAAACTCATTTGTCCCCAAGGAAGAACATATCCCATAAAGGCAGTTGCCATCATTGCAAAAAATATAAATATACCAATAAACCACACCATCTCTCGTGGCCTCTTGTAAGATCCGTAATATAACCCACGCATTATATGAACATAGACTACCATAAAGAAGAGCGATGCCCCGACAGCATGAGTGTAGCGTATTAACCACCCGTAATTCACATCCCGCATTATACGCTCCACGCTATTAAACGCATAATCAACATGTGGAGTGTAGTGCATAGCAAGAAATATGCCTGTTATTATTTGTAAAACCAGCGCTATACCAGCCAAAGAGCCAAAGTTCCAAGCATAATTTAAGTTTTTTGGCACTTGATAAGAAGCAGTGTGTCTTAGAAAAGAAAATATAGGCAGTCTATATTCTATCCATCCTAATATGCCTTTTTCCTCTTCTATCGTTGTTTTTTTTTTAGTATCATCTTGCATAACTTAAAGCTTTCTCTACCTTTAACTCGTTTTATTGTAGCAACTTATCCTTTACACACAAATAAAAAGTTTAAAGCGATATTAATTACTACCTCTTCAGCAATCTGTCACGTGCTGCGTTTAATTTTTGTGCAAAATATTCCGAGCCTCCCTTATCTGGGTGAACTAATTTCATTAAATTTTGATATGCTTTATTGATTTCATTTTGACTTGCCTCAGGATTCAGCCCCAGTATCTTTAATGCTTCATCTTTGGACATGTTGTCACCAGTGTAATTTTCAGTATAACTTCTACTGCTATTAAATTCGTTCAAAAACTTACTCAATATAGAGTTCATCATGAAACTTATGTTATTTTTTTTTGTCAGGAAAAGAAAAAATACAACAACGCTAGGCAAAATAAATATAATTACTATGAATACTAAAAAAAGAAAAAAGATGAATGACATGTATATTTTTTTATCATTTTATGATTAAATAGTAACAATTATAATTGTCATGGTAAATAACATGTTCATCCAGATTGAAGAAACACCAAATCCAAACACACTGAAATTTCTCCCTGGATTTACAATTCTAAACGAAGGAGAAACGGCTGATTTTTCAAATGCAGATGAAATAAAAAACTCCAAGTTAGCAGCAAATCTTTTTCAAATAGAACATGTGGTAAGAGTGTTTTTTGGTCATGATTTTATTTCAGTAACAAAATTGGGTGGAATTAATTGGGATACATTAAAAGTAGAAATTTTAACTACAATCATGGATCACTTTACTTCAGGTGGGAAAGCACTAGATAAAGAAGGAGTAAATGATAATAATATACCGGATGAAGAATTTTTTGATAAAAATGATATAGAAATTGTAAATAGAATAAAAGAATTGATGGAAAGTTATATCAAACCTGCAGTTGCTCAAGATGGTGGCGCTATCAAATTTCGTGGCTATAAAGACGGGATAGTTTATGTTGAGCTACAAGGAGCTTGCTCTGGATGCCCAAGTGCTGCAATTACTTTAAAGCAAGGAGTGCAGAATATGCTGAGCTACCACATACCAGAGGTTGCAGGTATAGAGACCATACTATGACTAATCAAACGGTTAGAGGAACAAAAGATCTCCTGTTTGATGAATGGTACAAGTTTAAACACATAGAGCAAACAGCAAGCAGAATCTCAAGTCTATATGGCTTTTTGCCTGCTCAAACTCCGATATTTGAATATACGGAAGTTTTCACAAAGACTTTAGGTGATAGCTCAGACATCATCACTAAAGAGATGTACACCTTTAATGATAAAGGGGGAAAGAGCATAACTTTACGTCCTGAGTTCACTGCAGCGATTGTCAGGCTACTCATTGAAAAAAAACTGCAAACACCGATAAAATTATTCTCAACAGGACCTGCATTTCGTTACGAAAGACCGCAAAAGGGAAGACAGAGGCAATTTCATCAGATAAATTTTGAGGTTTTTGGTGTAGAAGATTCAAAAGCCGATGTTGAATTGATATCACTCGCTCAGCACTTACTAACTGAATTTGGCATCAATAAAAATGTAAAGCTGGAAATCAACTCTCTGGGTGATAGTGAAACAATAACTAAGTATAGAGAAGCTTTGATCTTATACTTTACAAAGTATCAAAACGATCTATCAGAAGATAGCAAAAATAGGTTGATCAAAAATCCACTCAGAATACTGGATTCTAAGGATGAGAAAGATAGATTAATAATTTCTGATGCACCTAAAATCAGTGATCACTATACAAAAGAATCTTCATATTTCTTTGACCAGGTGTTAAATGGACTGCAAGCTCTTGGCATACCTTACACTGTAAATAGCAAATTAGTTCGAGGTCTAGACTATTATTGTCACACAGTATTTGAATTTGTCACAGAAGATTTAGGTGCACAAGGGGCAGTTTTTGCCGGTGGAAGATACGATAATCTAGTATCTTCAGTAGGTGGAAAACACACTCCAGCAATAGGATTTGCAGGAGGTATTGAACGCATAATGGAGTTAATCAATTATTCTCCGAAAGAAGAGCGACCTATTTACCTAATTCCGATCGGCAGAGAGGCTGAAAAACATGCTTTAACACTTGCAAATGAATTGCGCAGAAATGGTTTATATGTAGTCTACGAATATAGCGGAGCACTTAAAAACCGAATGAAAAAAGCAAATCAAGCAAATGCTAAAGCTGCTTTAATCTTTGGCGATGAAGAATTGAGTAGTAAAACTTTAAAGATTAAAAACATGGATACAGGTGAAGAAAAAATAATTGCTCGCGATAACACAATAGAAAACATCGTATCCGTTCAGGAGAGAGGTTTAAGAAACAATAGATAGAAGGTTTTGGAAAGGATTGAGACCCATTTGTTTCCATGTTAAGTATAACGAAATTATCCGTTCAAGTTCCCCGCTTCGATTGGGTAAAATATGAATTTTTGCGATAAACGACATAACGCCGTATCTGCTGTTCAGCATGGTTGTTTGTCAGCAGAATGTTTTCTGGGTCATCTAGGCTCTGTGGACAAAATTTTAGAGAAGCCATACAAGAGCTCCAACAAAATTGAGAAAACCCATAAAAACCTCAGCAGTTTTATCAAATCTGGAAAAAATGCGCCTAAAATTTTTAATTTTACCAAAAAAACACTCAATCAAATGACGTTCTTTGTAGATATGCTCATCGTAATACCTTTGCACTTTTCGATTCCGTTTTGGCGGAATAACTACTGTACATCCCTTGTCTTCAAGACTTGTAACAAAGGCATTGCTATCGTAGCCCTTGTCAGCTACTACAGTAGAGTTATAGATACTTTCGGTCAACACTTGTGCCTGCGTAATTTCATTTCTTTGACCAGGAGTCAGAGTAAATTTAAGTGGATTTCCAAGTGCATCGACAAGCGCATGTATTTTAGTTGTAAAGCCACCTTTGCTCCTCCCTAAAGCTTCTTGATCCTTGGAGTTTTTTGTATATCCAGATGAACATGGATGGGCTCGGATGATCGTACCGTCGATTATAGCAACTTCTAAATCAGGCTCTTGTTTAGTATATTCAAGCAATTTTTTCCAGACATCTCTTTCACACCATCTTTTAAATCGCTTATGTATACTCCTGTAATTACCATAAGTTTTTGGTAAAAGTCTCCATTGGCAACCACTTCGCACTATGTACCACACTGCCTCTATGAATATTCTTAAACGTTTTTCATCTTTGCTGTGCATTCCTTTTACGCTTTTTATGAACTCTAAAATTTGTTTCCAATTTTCCTCTTTGATGTAATATTGCATATGGTAGTTTCTCCATTTTTTACCTATTAGGCTAAACTACCATCTTTTTCTCTCTTTTCATATTTTTTGTCCACAGAGCCTAGAACCTGTTCATAATCTTTTGAGGAACAAAGCAGTGAAAGCAAGAACTACCATTTGCAAGCTGGTGTTGAGTTTACGCTCGCAATTTTTCCATAACCGTCTACATTTTTCCAACCAAGCAAAAGAACGCTCTACAACCCATCTTTTTGGCAATACAGCAAAGGTATGTAATTCACTGCGTTTTATTACCTCAACAGTTGCACCAATAGTTGCTTTTATTTGTGTTGCAAAATTCTCTCCCGTATAGCCTGCATCAACCAGTACATTTTTAACTCCCGAGAGGTTTTCTTTTGCATTTTCTACCATTCTCACAGCACTGCTACGGTCAGTTATCTCTGCTGTTGTTACATAAATTGCATGTGGCAAACCTTGCGTATCTACTGCAATATGGCGTTTTATTCCTGAAATCTTTTTGCCTGCATCGTAGCCTTTTTCTTCAGCAGTATCTGCATTTTTTACACTCTGTGCATCAATTATGCAGAAGCTGGTTTTTTCTTTCCGACCATTGTTTTGTCGGACTACGCCAACTATTTTTTTTTAACACCAGCTCCAGAACACTTTCTTTATTTGCATCTGGTTTTTCACTCCACTTCTTAAAATAGTCGTAACAATTGCGCCATTTTGGAAACTCTTTTGGTAGCATTCTCCACTGACAACCGCTTTTCAGAACGTATAACACTCCACAAAATACATCATACAAATCAAGTTTTCTTGGTTTTGTTTTTTTTCTACAGGACTCTAGGCTCTGTGGACAAAATTTTAGAGAAGCCATACAAGAGCTCCAACAAAATTGAGAAAACCCATAAAAACCTCAGCAGTTTTATCAAATCTGGAAAAAATGCGCCTAAAATTTTTAATTTTACCAAAAAAACACTCAATCAAATGACGTTCTTTGTAGATATGCTCATCGTAATACCTTTGCACTTTTCGATTCCGTTTTGGCGGAATAACTACTGTACATCCCTTGTCTTCAAGACTTGTAACAAAGGCATTGCTATCGTAGCCCTTGTCAGCTACTACAGTAGAGTTATAGATACTTTCGGTCAACACTTGTGCCTGCGTAATTTCATTTCTTTGACCAGGAGTCAGAGTAAATTTAAGTGGATTTCCAAGTGCATCGACAAGCGCATGTATTTTAGTTGTAAAGCCACCTTTGCTCCTCCCTAAAGCTTCTTGATCCTTGGAGTTTTTTGTATATCCAGATGAACATGGATGGGCTCGGATGATCGTACCGTCGATTATAGCAACTTCTAAATCAGGCTCTTGTTTAGTATATTCAAGCAATTTTTTCCAGACATCTCTTTCACACCATCTTTTAAATCGCTTATGTATACTCCTGTAATTACCATAAGTTTTTGGTAAAAGTCTCCATTGGCAACCACTTCGCACTATGTACCACACTGCCTCTATGAATATTCTTAAACGTTTTTCATCTTTGCTGTGCATTCCTTTTACGCTTTTTATGAACTCTAAAATTTGTTTCCAATTTTCCTCTTTGATGTAATATTGCATATGGTAGTTTCTCCATTTTTTACCTATTAGGCTAAACTACCATCTTTTTCTCTCTTTTCATATTTTTTGTCCACAGAGCCTAGATCTGGTAATATAATCTCAAATCTTTCCCGACTTATATTACTTGGGTATAAACTCCTCATATATCCTAACTTATATACATTATCTCTTAGTTTATTCCTTTCTTGAGATCATGTACAGGTTCTTAGATGACTATGAGGATGACTCACCAAGTTATTCCTCACACCCTTATTACTACTATTTACATGGTCTGGAGGTTAGCATGAATCATAAAAAAATTAAAGATTTAGAAAAGAAAATTGAGAATCTACAGCTACGTATGGAGTCAGTGGTAGCAATGCCTGGACCTCCTGGGCCAAGAGGTTTGCCAGGTCAAAGAGGCGAACTAGGACCACGTGGTCTTGATGGGCTGCCAGGCATACCTGGAGAAAAAGGAGAAAAGGGCCAAGAAGGCGGGTTTTATGCAGTCTCAGAACTAACAGGAAAGCCAGGTCCTAAGAGCATGTCTTCAAACTGAAGAATGAGCTAATTTGTGAAGCATAATAGTGATCATATTAAAGAAGATATAGTTTTTTGAGGTGAGAGGAGAATGCTCGTAATCTTTACTCATGCGCCTAAAATTGGAAAGCCAGGCAAAAGTTCTTTCAACAATCCAACGTTTGGGAATAACTTGAAATCCTGTATCAACTATTTTCTTGGCAATCGTTAATAAACATCCCGTTTCCAATAAGCATCTGTTTTGTAATTTACCTATGTACCCTTGATCAGCAAAAAACTTACGTAAAGTTGGAACTTTGCATTTAGCTTGGGCAAAAAGATTTAGAGCACTATCACGATCTTGAATACTTGCACTCTGTACTTCAGCAGCAATTACAAGACCCACAGTATCTACAATAATATGGCGTTTTCTGCCCTTTATTTTTTTGCCAGCATCATATCCTCTGGATCCCCTTTTTGAGTAGTTTTCACTGACTGGCTATCAATTATACCTACTGATGGAGTCTTATTTTTACCAATCATCTCTCTTACTTTTTTAACTAGAAAATCATGAATTTCTTGCCATATTCCACTTTTTTTCAAGCGCGAATTACAACTATATACGGTTTTCCATGGTGGAAAATCTTTAGGCAGTTGTCTCCATTGACATCCTGTTCTCATCATATAGCGGATTGCATTAATAATTGTTCTAATACTATGTTTTCTTGGTCTGCCGGTCTTTTTAGGTTCAAAATATGGCTCTATTGTCTTCCATTCTTTGTCACTTATATCGCTTGGGTACATCTTAAAATGTACCTTATACCATACTTCTTAACTTCTTTCTACTCAGTTTGAAGACATGCTCTAAAGGGGATCAAGGTCATCCAGGTCTAAACGGGTTGCCTGGAGAGAAAGGTGACAAGGGTGATCAAGGTTATTTGGGTTACGGCTATCCAAGCCAAAAGGGTAAGCCAGGTGCACCTGGCTTACCAGGACTAGATGGAATGCCTGGAGGACCAAAAGGTGAAAAAGGAGAAGCTGGTGGCCCACAAGGTCCAAAGGGAGAAAAGGGAATGCCAGGGTTGAGTATAACGAGTCCAAAAGGAGATCGTGGAGAATCGGGATTGAAAGGCTCAAGTGGAGCGAAGGGTGATCAAGGGCCTAAAGGCAAACAAGGTGATTTAGGGCTTAAAGGCCCACAAGGCCCAAGTGGAGCAAAAGGAGAGAAAGGTAATGAAGGTAGTAGTGGTCCTAAAGGGCTGAGAGGTTGGAAAGGTGAATCTGGTTTGCAAGGTAAAGAAGGAGCGCAAGGTAAAGCTGGTAAAGATGGAACCCCGGGTTCTAAAGGAGCAGATGGAGCTCCTGGTAAAGATGGATTGCCAGGAATGCCTGGATCAAAAGGTGACCAAGGAAATGCAGGTCCAAGAGGCCCTCAAGGAAATAAAGGTGATCAAGGCTTAGTAGGTCCACAAGGTTTCAAGGGAGATAAAGGAGAACAGGGTATACAAGGTCCTAGGCTCTGTGGACAAAAAATATGAAAAGAGAGAAAAAGATGGTAGTTTAGCCTAATAGGTAAAAAATGGAGAAACTACCATATGCAATATTACATCAAAGAGGAAAATTGGAAACAAATTTTAGAGTTCATAAAAAGCGTAAAAGGAATGCACAGCAAAGATGAAAAACGTTTAAGAATATTCATAGAGGCAGTGTGGTACATAGTGCGAAGTGGTTGCCAATGGAGACTTTTACCAAAAACTTATGGTAATTACAGGAGTATACATAAGCGATTTAAAAGATGGTGTGAAAGAGATGTCTGGAAAAAATTGCTTGAATATACTAAACAAGAGCCTGATTTAGAAGTTGCTATAATCGACGGTACGATCATCCGAGCCCATCCATGTTCATCTGGATATACAAAAAACTCCAAGGATCAAGAAGCTTTAGGGAGGAGCAAAGGTGGCTTTACAACTAAAATACATGCGCTTGTCGATGCACTTGGAAATCCACTTAAATTTACTCTGACTCCTGGTCAAAGAAATGAAATTACGCAGGCACAAGTGTTGACCGAAAGTATCTATAACTCTACTGTAGTAGCTGACAAGGGCTACGATAGCAATGCCTTTGTTACAAGTCTTGAAGACAAGGGATGTACAGTAGTTATTCCGCCAAAACGGAATCGAAAAGTGCAAAGGTATTACGATGAGCATATCTACAAAGAACGTCATTTGATTGAGTGTTTTTTTGGTAAAATTAAAAATTTTAGGCGCATTTTTTCCAGATTTGATAAAACTGCTGAGGTTTTTATGGGTTTTCTCAATTTTGTTGGAGCTCTTGTATGGCTTCTCTAAAATTTTGTCCACAGAGCCTAGCTGATCACCTTTATAATTATTGTTAAGATCTTTGATTTTCTCCTCACCCAATTCCATTATTCGAATTAGAGAGGTATCAATAAAATCCGTTTTTATTTTGTCAATATCTATCAATTTATTACCATAAATCGTAATTTCACTTTTACCTTTTTCACTATTCACATCATAGCCTTGCTCTTTAACTCCTGTTATTACTTCCTTCTTTAGTAATCTATGAATAGTATTTATTATTTTTTGACCACAATCTTGAAAAAAATCTCTGATTGTATCAAATGCCTTTGATAAGGAGATGGTTTCAGTATGTGCGTATTTTTTACCTAGTGGTGGCTCTTCAGCATTCTGGTGTATAGATTCTATTTGCTGAGGGTCAAGCATCATTGCATGACGTTTTGAGCGTGTTGGGTTTGCTTGTGTTTCAGATGACAACATGCCCTTAATATCTTGTTTTTTATTCTCACCATCAGCAACCATACCATCACTTGATTTCCTTTTTTTAGGAAGTAATTGTGGTGGCTCCTCATTATTCTGGGATACTGCATTTAAATTCTTAAGTTTAGGAGGTAATTGTGGTGACTCTTCTTTCCTAGAACTGATAAACTCTTGTACTCTTTCTAGATAACCAACATTTTTGTCCTCTTTAGGCACTCGCGCACCTTCAAATTTGATTTTTTGTATCTCTTCAATACTCAGCCCATTTTCTTTAAGCCATCCCCCTCTTTTGCTCATTGATTCAACAAACTCATTAATTTTTTTTATATTACCTGCACTATCATCAACCAACATTACATTTTTTGGCAACTGACCATTGTGATTGTTCTTATAGTTCACAATTGCTTTACAGATGTGTAAATTCTTTCCAACTTGACTTTGTTGTTCTTTGAGATCTTTTGGAAGCTCATTATCATAATCTGCTGGAAATCCACCAAATACAGAAATACTGTCTGCTTGTTCTTTAGATAAGCCCAAATGATTTTCTACAACCCTTTTTACAGCATTTGGATATCCTGTATATGATGCAATATTCACTTCTATTCCGTTTGAAAGTGCAGACTGTAATGTAGATTTCAGCCCCTCTTCATTTTTTATTCCGTCTGTATTTTTTAGAAAATCTTTTATATTGTGATCAGTCACTGCATTTTCCACAGCAGAATTAAAATCACTTTTTTTAATTCCGGAGTGTCTACCAAAGAAAACACCATGCATGTGTCCATTAGTGATAGTGTTATCAAAATCAAATATTAATAGGGTATTATTTCCTTTAGCCATATCTTCACCTCTAATCCTTACAAATCATATGGGTAGAGACTAACATTAATAGATTAATTATTTATTATAACCTTTCTAATTAATAGTGTGATAAATAAAGTAAATATAACAAGAAGTAAAAATCAACGGCATAAAGAAAAGACTTAAAGAGAGGCCAAATCAAAGTGCAATGGTATTTCACTAATCCAATTATTTTTCTCCCGATCTAGCCTATCATCTAATATAGCCTGCCTTATTGATGCCATTAACTTATTCATGAAGAAAATATTATGAATGGTAACGAGCGTGTAAGCCAGGAGCTCTTTAGCTTTCAATAAATGGTGTATATAAGCTCTTGAATGCTTTCTGCAGGTAAAACATAAGCAGTCACTTTCAATTGGGTTATTGTCCAGCTCGAATTGTTGATTTCGCAAATTAATATGCTCTTTGCACTTTGAAGAAATAGAATCTCTATTTTTTACTTTAATAAGCGCACCACCATGCCTTGCTAAACGGGTTGGATGCACGCAATCAAACGTATCAATTCCAAGACTAACTCCGCGAAAGATGTCCACAATTCCACCAATACCAAGCAAATGAGTAGGCCTGTCTTTTTTCAGATGGTCCATAGTGAAAGAAACTACATCGTACATCTGCTCTTTACTTTGACCAAGTGATCCACCTATTGCTTGACCAAAAAATGGCAAATCGTTAATAAAATTACAACTTTCTCTACGTAAATCTTGATATACTCCGCCTTGACTAATTCCATACAGTGCCTGCTTGCCATTATTGTTTTTTTCAAATTCATTTAAAGAACGTTTAGCCCATCTGTGGCTCATGAGCATTGATTTTGCTGTATATTCTTTGCTTATGTGAAATGGAGTACATTCATCTAAGACTAAGATTAAATCTGCACCTAATTTTTGTTGAATTTTTATAGATTTTTCAGGAGTTAAGCAATAAGTTTTACCATTAATGTAAGAACGAAAAATTGCCCCATCCTCATTAATTTTGATCAAAGTTTTTTGTTTTTTTCTTATTCCTTTTATCTCTTCCGAAACTGATCCGTGCCCTAAGCTAAATATCTGATATCCACCTGAGTCAGTTAGCATTGGCCCATTCCATCCCATCATCTTGTGCAAACCACCAAGTTTTGCAACAGTATTCTCTCCTGGTTGAAGCATTAGGTGATAGGTGTTGGAAAGTATTATCTGAGTACCTGCTTCACTAATTCTCTCGATATCTGCAGCTTTAATTGCAGCTTTTGTTGCACAGAATATAAAAGCTGGTGTTTCTACGCTTCCATTTGGAGTTTTAATTGTTCCAACTTTTGCAGAACCTGATTGCTTGATTATCTTAAATGCAAATTCTTCTTTCATCTATTTGCCTGAAAGTTCTGTTATGATGTTTTCTACTTTTTCAGGAGTAAGATTTTCATAGAAGTCATTATTAATCTGCGCAACGGGAGCATTAACGCATGCACCTAGGCATTCAACTTCTTTTAAAGTGAACAGATTGTCTTTAGTAGTCTCACCGATATTGATTCCAAGCTTCTTTTTAAAGGTATTTAAAACTTCTTCACTATTGCACAACCAGCAAGGAGTTGTTCTACAAATTTGTATTAGATATTTGCCTACTGGTTTTAAATTATACAGGGTGTAAAAATTTGCCACTTCATATACACGAATATGTGGAATATGCAGCATATCAGCAACATAACGCATAGCAGATTCAGAAACCCATCCGCATTGCTCTTGAACCAGGTATAGTAAAGGCATGACAGCGCCTCCTTCTCTACCTTTGGGATACATCTCTATAAACTTTTCTGCTTTCTTGAGGTTTTCTGATATAAAACTAAACTGCTTTTCTTTTTCTGTCATTCATGAGACTCGTGTAAACTTTAACAGATTATACCTGTAGAACCAATGATTGCAATTGTTGGTTTTTTGAGAAATAGCGTTTTGCAGTATTACACTACCCATACTGTCCAACTTGTAAATTCTTTTGGTTGGCTATAGGGTCCAGTTAAACAAAATCTGGTCATGCGCTAGCTTCAATTGTTTCATAAGTTTGTTTCGGTAAATCTCAATTATTTTAGCTACAGCTAACTACTTAAAAAAATGCTTAAGAAATTATAGTATATTATTAATAAATATACTATCCTTGACATTTATTATAAATGTTGTGTATAATAAACTATATTTATTAATATGAGGTTAAACTATGAGTAAACAATTAAACTTATGGAGACAGGAAACTGGTGAAGAGAATTTTAGAAAATTTATTACGTCAATATTAGGCAGTGAGGAAAAAGATAGAGAAGAAAGGCTTCGAGCTCATGCCACAACTATTTATAGAAATTATGAACAGAGTCATAATCAAAAGCATTTTAGAGAAAATAAATTTGCTTCTGGTGCAGTAGTGATAGCATCTTGTGCTCTGATTCTGTTGTCTCGATATTTTGATTTAAGAGAAAAAGTGCAAAGACCACTTGAATACATGGCACTTGCATCAATTGTTATTTTTGGAGTTGGATTTTTATATTCACTTTATCAAGAAAACGAATATAAAGTTTCTGATAAAAGGGAAAAATATGAATCAGATTACGCAAAACATAAGGAGCTTCCTGAAATTCAAACAATTATGGATGAGCTAAAGGCAGAAACCCTAGGAGAGAATAAACAAAGATCTTAGTCAAAACTTACAATTCCGCTACCTGTTAGCGGAACCTGTGCAATGCATAGCAAATTTTGCCTTTAGGATAGATTATATAGTTTGAGATACTTTATCCTCTCCTCATTTACAAAGCTTTTCAGCCCTCTTCAAGCTTATATTTGCCTTTTAGTATAAAACATTATATTAATTTTTTAATTTTAGTTAAAATTTTCATTGACATTAACACCAGGGGTAATCATAATAGCATTTTATTAATATTTTAAATAAAATTATGTCTATATTAAGAAGATTACTCGGGATCAGCTCAAATACACCGGAAGTTAAAGAAGCAATAGGTTTTAACCCAGCAAAAGTAGGGTTAATTGAAGGAAATGGAGTTGCTTATGGATTCAGCTATCAAGATAATGGTAATGGGAGCAGTAAAGTGAAATTACTTATTAGTCCACTATATCAATCAAAAACATACGAATGTAATACAGATATCAGCGTAGCAAATGAGCTCAAGGATCAATTATCTCTTACATTAATAGAAGATTCAGCTGAAATAGATAAAGTTGGAATCATCTTCCCTGAAGAAGGAATTAGCGAAGAAGGAGAAAAATACGTTAAAGGTTTATCTTTTCACACTTACGGAATCAAGCAATCAATCAACGTACCTTCAGTTGAACATTTAGAGCATGTCTTCAAACTGAAGAATGAGCTAATTTGTGAAGCATAATAGTGATCATATTAAAGAAGATATAGTTTTTTGAGGTGAGAGGAGAATGCTCGTAATCTTTACTCATGCGCCTAAAATTGGAAAGCCAGGCAAAAGTTCTTTCAACAATCCAACGTTTGGGAATAACTTGAAATCCTGTATCAACTATTTTCTTGGCAATCGTTAATAAACATCCCGTTTCCAATAAGCATCTGTTTTGTAATTTACCTATGTACCCTTGATCAGCAAAAAACTTACGTAAAGTTGGAACTTTGCATTTAGCTTGGGCAAAAAGAT
Source organism: Wolbachia endosymbiont (group A) of Anoplius nigerrimus (assembly GCF_947251795.1). Taxonomy (GTDB): domain Bacteria; phylum Pseudomonadota; class Alphaproteobacteria; order Rickettsiales; family Anaplasmataceae; genus Wolbachia. The sequence goes on from NZ_OX366385.1 coordinate 1,201,887, forward strand.
TTAGAGCACTATCACGATCTTGAATACTTGCACTCTGTACTTCAGCAGCAATTACAAGACCCACAGTATCTACAATAATATGGCGTTTTCTGCCCTTTATTTTTTTGCCAGCATCATATCCTCTGGATCCCCTTTTTGAGTAGTTTTCACTGACTGGCTATCAATTATACCTACTGATGGAGTCTTATTTTTACCAATCATCTCTCTTACTTTTTTAACTAGAAAATCATGAATTTCTTGCCATATTCCACTTTTTTTCAAGCGCGAATTACAACTATATACGGTTTTCCATGGTGGAAAATCTTTAGGCAGTTGTCTCCATTGACATCCTGTTCTCATCATATAGCGGATTGCATTAATAATTGTTCTAATACTATGTTTTCTTGGTCTGCCGGTCTTTTTAGGTTCAAAATATGGCTCTATTGTCTTCCATTCTTTGTCACTTATATCGCTTGGGTACATCTTAAAATGTACCTTATACCATACTTCTTAACTTCTTTCTACTCAGTTTGAAGACATGCTCTTAGATAAAAGGAAATTACAAAAGAATATTAATAATGGTAGTCCTGCAAATGTGGGCAATAGTTACTCTCAACCAAGAGCAGTGAAAGTTGGTAATGGTGATGTAATTGTAATCGCTCATAACTTAAAGGATCAAACTTTAGTTTCTTGGTATTTAAAATCAGATGGAAGTGGAAAATTTAAAGCATTAGCTGGAAAAAACCGTATCACAGAAAGAAAATTATTGGAATTTGGTAACCCAGGGCAACTGGCATTAGATGGAAACACGATACTTTATTCGCAAGTGAGAAAAGACATTGCTAGGCTCTGTGGACAAAAAATATGAAAAGAGAGAAAAAGATGGTAGTTTAGCCTAATAGGTAAAAAATGGAGAAACTACCATATGCAATATTACATCAAAGAGGAAAATTGGAAACAAATTTTAGAGTTCATAAAAAGCGTAAAAGGAATGCACAGCAAAGATGAAAAACGTTTAAGAATATTCATAGAGGCAGTGTGGTACATAGTGCGAAGTGGTTGCCAATGGAGACTTTTACCAAAAACTTATGGTAATTACAGGAGTATACATAAGCGATTTAAAAGATGGTGTGAAAGAGATGTCTGGAAAAAATTGCTTGAATATACTAAACAAGAGCCTGATTTAGAAGTTGCTATAATCGACGGTACGATCATCCGAGCCCATCCATGTTCATCTGGATATACAAAAAACTCCAAGGATCAAGAAGCTTTAGGGAGGAGCAAAGGTGGCTTTACAACTAAAATACATGCGCTTGTCGATGCACTTGGAAATCCACTTAAATTTACTCTGACTCCTGGTCAAAGAAATGAAATTACGCAGGCACAAGTGTTGACCGAAAGTATCTATAACTCTACTGTAGTAGCTGACAAGGGCTACGATAGCAATGCCTTTGTTACAAGTCTTGAAGACAAGGGATGTACAGTAGTTATTCCGCCAAAACGGAATCGAAAAGTGCAAAGGTATTACGATGAGCATATCTACAAAGAACGTCATTTGATTGAGTGTTTTTTTGGTAAAATTAAAAATTTTAGGCGCATTTTTTCCAGATTTGATAAAACTGCTGAGGTTTTTATGGGTTTTCTCAATTTTGTTGGAGCTCTTGTATGGCTTCTCTAAAATTTTGTCCACAGAGCCTAAGTAGAAAAAATAATTACTTTGGCCACGGAACTTTTACAACTGAGCTTGGAGAGTGGAGCGGTGATATAACAAAAACAGACTATATGCTGCAACTACTTGCAGGTACTCACACGTACGATACAAGCTATGTTAGTTTTTATCGGCCAAGACAACTCAGTTTTTTTGAAGGAAGTAAAGGTACATTTATCTACGGAGAATCATACCCAAGATTCATGTATGATGGATTTTCGGAGCAATTCAATATGCTGAAATACCCTTATGCTGCATTGGGAGTAATATTCGTAAAAAACACAAGTAATGTAGATATAAGTAAAACTCTAAACTTTGTTGGATCTGCAATGTGGTATAAAGATGAAGTTAATTATGGAGGAGCAGGATTATTTATAGGTACACCTGATAAAACTAATACAAGGAAGTCAGAGATTTCGAGAATTACTTGGGCACGTATTTACCAGCATGAAATTAACAGTCCTGAATTTATTGCATCAGGTAACATAATCATTCCAGCAGGAAAAACTGTTACAGTGTTACTTTATACGTCATCCAATCTTCACTCAGGAGGTGAAAGAGTTGGTGAGACACCTGAGTTCTTTGAAAGTGAGCATACGTATAGCACAATCTATGGTCAATTTATTCAGTGGGGAATATATAACTTTCGCAGCAATTTTCTGACTACAGGACTTGAAATAGATGTAGAGAGAACACTAAGAGCTTGGCATTGTCCTGGGTTAGATGCAACATATAAACTTTGGCATTAAAAAATATATAAGTTGAAAACAAAATACTTTAAAACAAGCCAGAGAGAATTTTTATTGGTAATTGTTTAACAGGGGGGAAAAATTGTTCAACGCAGTAAAAAGAATATTTAAGAAGAGCTATTGCAAAATGCGAAATTTTCTACACTTTCTAGTTTTTGTCTTTATTTTTATAAATATACTAAACCTTAAAAAGTAGCAATCAGAAGAAGAAAATTAAAAGAGTTTTCTTGACAATTTTAAAGAGCAAGTTTTAGCAGATAACTATATGACAGAGGAATTTTTGCACGGAGTAAATGTTATAGAGGTAACCTCTGGAGCAAGGTCAGTACGTACAGCTAAATCATCAGTGATAGGTGTAATTGGTACTGCACCTGAAGCAGATGAGCAAAAATTTCCGCTAAATAAACCAGTGTTAGTTGCAGGAAGCTTAAAGGAAGCAGCAAAGCTTGGAAGGAGTGGAACTCTTTTCTCAGCAGTAAACGGAATATTTTCCCAAATTGGTGCAACAGTAGTAGTTATTCGAGTTGAAGAAAGTGATCCAAAATTAAAAGAAGAAGAGACGCTGAAGAATATAATTGGCGGTGTTGATAAAGAGACTGGAGAGTATCAAGGGATAGAAGCATTCCTCAGTAGTGAAAGCATAGTTCATGTTGCTCCAAGAATATTAATTGCACCTCAATTTACTCACCAACTACCAGAAGATGGCAAAAATCCAGTGGTTGCAGCATTAATTCCTATAGCAGAAAAGCTGAGAAGCATAATAGTAGCAGATGGACCAAATACCAATGATGAAGAAGCAATCAAGTGGAGAAAAAGTGTAGGCAGCTCAAGAGTTTACGTAGTTGACCCATGGATTAAGTTATTTATTGAAGGAAAAGAAGAAATCTTGCCATCGAGTCCATTTGTAGCTGGTTTAATAGCGAAAGTAGACAGCGAACAAGGATTTTGGCACTCACCTTCAAATAAAGAGATAAACGGTATTGTTGGAACAAGTAGGCCTATTGATTTTACGCTCGGTAATACAAATTGTAGAGCAAACCATTTTAATGAAAATGAAGTAACAACGATAATTCATCAAAATGGCTATAGGCTTTGGGGAAATAGAACATGTTCAAACGATTCGAAATGGGCTTTTCTGTCAGTGAGAAGGACTGCAGATTTAATCAATGATAGTCTACTTCGAGCTCATTTATGGGCAGTTGATCGCAATATTACCAAAACTTATATAGATGATGTGATCGAGGGGGTGAATTCTTATCTAGCAAGTTTAAAAGCGCAAGGAGCGATTATTAGCGGAAAATGTTATGCAACTCCAGAACTCAACACACCGGCAAACATTGCAAGCGGGAAAGTGTATTTTGACTTTGAGTTTACACCACCATATCCAGCTGAACAGATTACTTTTAGGTCACACCTTGTTAGTGGCGCAATATCGTAAAAAGGAGAGAAGGAGAGATGCTACCGAAGATTTTAAAGAATTTTAATGTATTTGTAGATGGCCGTGGTTATGCAGGAAAAATAGATGAAATAACGCTACCAAAGCTTACCATAAAAACAGAGGAGTACCGTGCTGGTGGTATGGATATTCCAATAAATATTGATATGGGCATGGAAAAGCTTGAAGCAGACTTTACTTTCGCTGAGTATGATTCAGAACTATTTAGACTTTTTGGCTTGATAGATGGAAACTCAGTATCTTTAACGCTCCGTGGTGGAATGCAAGGGAGTGGTAGCAATGATATTGAAGGAGTAATAATCAATTTAAGGGGCATATTCAAAGAATTTGATTTTGGTAGCTGGAAACCTGCTGAAAAAGCAACGCTGAAGTGTACTGTAGCTGCTCATTACTATAAACTTACTATAGGTGGTAATGAACTGATAGAGATCGATGCTGAAAATATGATAAGAAAGATAAACGGTGTTGATCAAATGGCCTTGCTGCAAACGATTTTAGGGATTTAATGGAATAGATGGATGCCTTTTCATATAACCACTTTTTTATTGAAAAATTACTGATAATACTGTATAATTATTAATGTTTTTTAAGCATTTGTGCTATGGCTTTATCTAAATTTCTCGACCCTAAAAATGATATAGCATTTCGCCGTATCTTTGGTACTGAAAAGAATAAAGACATCCTCATTCACTTCCTCAATGATATTTTGAGCTTTACTGGCAAAAATGCAATACAGGATATAGAGTTTTTAAGTACTATTCAAGATCCTGAAATTGCCGCTAAAAAACAAAGTATTGTTGATGTGCTGTGTAAAGATTCAACAGGAGTACAATGGATAATTGAGATGCAGGTTGCTAAAACCAAAGGCTTTGAAAAACGTGCCCAATATTACGCTGCTAAAGCCTATTCAAGACAAGCAGATAAAGGTGATCAATACCATGACCTTAAGGAAATTATCTTTATTGCTATAGCAGACTGTATACTATTTCCGGATAAGTCTGAGTATAAATCAAAACACACCATTCGGGATGAAGATACTAATGAACATGATCTAAAAGATTTTTACTTTGTATTTATTGAACTGCCTAAATTTTCCAAAACTAAAGAAGATCAGCTTTCAAATATAGTTGAGAAGTGGGTGTATTTTTTTAAGTACGCTGATGAAACAAGTGAAGAAGAATTGGAAAGAATAACAGGAAGTGACGTAATAATCAAAAAAGCGTACGAAGAGCTAAACAGGTTTAACTGGTCAGAAAAAGAGTTTATAGCATATGAACAGGAGACCAAGCGTATTCGTGATGAACAGGCTGTCCTTGCTCAAAAACTTGATGATGCCAAAAAAGAAGGAAAGATTGAAGGAAAGATTGAAGGAAAGATTGAAGGAAAGATTGAAGGAAAGATTGAAGGAAAGATTGAAGTTGCAAAAGCGATGTTGACTAATAATGTTGATATTAGCACTATTGTCAAGTGTACAGGTCTTTCTGTCGATGAAGTTCAAGAATTAATTCAAGTTGAGGAAAAATAAACCCTACTATCATCTTTATATTGAGAAATTTAGTATGAAGGATCGTTAATCAAACACAAAAACTATAGTAAAAAAAATTAGTTATGTAAAAGCCGATATAGACTTTTATTTAATTAACTTTTTAAGGAGGAACATGCAAGCTATAACACTTAATAACCCAATAACAGTTGATGGAATTTCTGTTTCAGAACTTACCATTAGATGTCCAAAAGTTAGAGACTATTTGGCAATAGAACGCATTAATGGTAGTGACCTAAATAAGGAAGTGACTTTGACTGCCAACCTGACATCAGTTGCAAAAGAAGCAATTGAAGAGTTAGATATTGCTGATTATGTGAAAATTCAAGAGGTATTAAAGGATTTTTTTTCACCAATTATTCAAAAGACTTGAGATTAGAAGTACTCGTGCTTAGCTCTATCATAGGTGGTGGAGTTGAGCACATTCTTGATATGGAATTTAACGAATTTATCTTATGGGAAGAAACAGCAAAGAGGTCTAAATGTCAACGTTATCTATAAAAATCGGAGCAGTCTTAGATGGCAGTTTTAATACTGTAATAAAAGGAAGTAGCAGTCAACTTACTCGTCTTGGTGAGAATATAAGAAAGCTTGATTCATCTTTAAAATCAGTATCAAAATTTAAGCAGTTGGGTAGTGATGTTTTGACTAGCAGGAGGTCGTGGAAGGGCTTTGAAGATCAAGTAAAATCTTTAGCTAAACAAATGAAAGCAATAGAGAAACCAAGCAAAACTTTAAAAGCAGAATTTGACAAGGCCAAAACCTCCGCAATAAAAGCAAAAGAAGCATATTTGAAAAAGAGAGATGCTTTGCATTCATTTAATGAAGAAGTAAGAAAAAGTGGAAGAAATATTAAGTCATTAGTAAGCGACCAATATAAACTTGGCTCGTCCATTGAAGCGCTGAAAGGCAAGTATGGTAAGCTTGGATCTGCAATACGTAGTCACCAAAGTTTTTTAGCAAGCAAAGCACATTTTAAGTCACAAATTATAGAGACTATTGGGCTAGGCTCTGTGGACAAAAAATATGAAAAGAGAGAAAAAGATGGTAGTTTAGCCTAATAGGTAAAAAATGGAGAAACTACCATATGCAATATTACATCAAAGAGGAAAATTGGAAACAAATTTTAGAGTTCATAAAAAGCGTAAAAGGAATGCACAGCAAAGATGAAAAACGTTTAAGAATATTCATAGAGGCAGTGTGGTACATAGTGCGAAGTGGTTGCCAATGGAGACTTTTACCAAAAACTTATGGTAATTACAGGAGTATACATAAGCGATTTAAAAGATGGTGTGAAAGAGATGTCTGGAAAAAATTGCTTGAATATACTAAACAAGAGCCTGATTTAGAAGTTGCTATAATCGACGGTACGATCATCCGAGCCCATCCATGTTCATCTGGATATACAAAAAACTCCAAGGATCAAGAAGCTTTAGGGAGGAGCAAAGGTGGCTTTACAACTAAAATACATGCGCTTGTCGATGCACTTGGAAATCCACTTAAATTTACTCTGACTCCTGGTCAAAGAAATGAAATTACGCAGGCACAAGTGTTGACCGAAAGTATCTATAACTCTACTGTAGTAGCTGACAAGGGCTACGATAGCAATGCCTTTGTTACAAGTCTTGAAGACAAGGGATGTACAGTAGTTATTCCGCCAAAACGGAATCGAAAAGTGCAAAGGTATTACGATGAGCATATCTACAAAGAACGTCATTTGATTGAGTGTTTTTTTGGTAAAATTAAAAATTTTAGGCGCATTTTTTCCAGATTTGATAAAACTGCTGAGGTTTTTATGGGTTTTCTCAATTTTGTTGGAGCTCTTGTATGGCTTCTCTAAAATTTTGTCCACAGAGCCTAGTCATAAAATCCTGGCAGAATAATTGGATCCGGCTATTTCAAGTATTCTGGCCCAGTCAGGAAGCTAATTTATACTACCAATCCTATTGAGGGGCTACATAGACAGATCAGAAAATTCACTAAAACCAAGGGTTCATTTACCAACACAAATGCCTTGTACAAACAGGTATATTGTGCTATAAAAAAGGTAGAGCAAAAATGGACTATGGCTCTGCCTAATTGGGCTTTAACTATGTCTCAATTTGATATCTTCTTTCCCGGCAGATTGAAAATTGAGTTGAACTAAAAATGCGATTTGACACACTTTTTTGAACATTCCCGATGAGAAAACTAATGAGCATGACTTGCAATGCTTAAGCTTAAAGCATTAGATGCTTTTTACAAGATACAAGGCAGAAACTTATCAATAAGCCCCCATCAAGAATCTTATCTGTTAGCTATATATAAAATTTGATACTCTGACTACAATATACTACTATAGATAAAAGTGTTATCAATGGAGCGAGGTATGGAATTAGCAGTAGGAAATAATGCACCATATTACTATAATACCATAAAAGTGTTATTAATGGAGCAAGGTATGGAATTAGCAGTAGGAAATAATGCACCTGATTTTAGCTTACCAACAGATTCTGGTGAAAATTTATCATTGAGTGAATTTTTTGATAAAAAAAATGTAGTTCTTTATTTTTATCCTAAAGACGATACTCCGGGTTGTAGGATGGAGGCAAAAGGCTTTAGAGATAAAATAGATGATTTTTCTTCCCTTGACACAGTGATAATTGGTGTATCAAAAGATAGTGTTAAGCGCCACGCTAACTTCAAAGCAAAATATTCTCTGCCATTTTCTTTAGTTTCTGATGAGAATGCTGAAATGTTGGAAAAATATGGTGTTTGGGTAGAGAAAAGTATGTTTGGCAAAAAGTATATGGGAATAGAGCGCACTACTTTTTTAATAGATAAAAAAGGTAAAGTAGCGAAGATCTGGAAAAATGTAAAAGTTAGTGGGCATGTTGATGAGGTTCTGGAAGAAGTAAGGAGAATGTAAACTAAAGAATAGGTTAATGGCTACCCATTGCTACATAAAAAAGCTGAAATTACATAATTTTCGTAGCCACTCAAACTTTGAACTGGATTCAGATGATAGCTCAGTTGTAATAACTGGCGAAAATGGTATTGGTAAAACTAATATACTTGAAGCAATCTCGTTGCTTGCTAAAAGCAATGGAATGAAAAAAGCAAAAGCCAGTGAGATACAAAATAGATTCAGTAATGAAGATTGGGTAGTGCACTATGATTTTTTTAATGGAACGGATTTTAATTCAATTGGTATCGCAAAGAGTTTTGATAAGAAACTAATACAAATTGATGGAAAAACGCAATCAAGTTATTCATCTCTGTATAAGATATCCAATGTAATATGGCTGATTCCGCAAATGGACTATGTTCTTCTTAATTCTCCAAGTGACAGATTAAAATTTTTAGACCGCATAGTTTCACTGTTTGAAGAAAATTACACTTGCTGCTACATGAAATATAGAAAAGCTAAACATGAGCGAAGTAAACTATTGAGGGAGAACATTTTGAACAAAAACTGGTTCTCTAGTCTTGAAAACATAATGGCCGTTAATGCAGTTAGTATTTTACATATGCGATCGTCTGTTTTAAAAATATTACAAGATACAATTGATAACCATTCCAGTAAGCTTTTTCCGAAGGCAAGTTTGAAATTCAGCAGCCAGCTAACTTTGGACGATACTGCAGAATATTTTCAGAATCGTCTAAAGGAAAACAGAGAAAAAGATTCATTGACTGGTAGAGTAACCCTTGGTGTGCATAACGATAATTTTCGGGTTTTTTGTCAAAAAAGAAACGTACCAATAAATCTGTGCTCCACTGGAGAACAAAAGTTATTACTGCTTTCTATTATTTTATCCAGTGTAAAAGCAAGGTGTATTCACTACAATAAGGCACCACTTCTTCTACTTGATGATATAATGTCTCATCTGGATAAACATTACAGAAAGGTGTTAATAGAGGAAGTGTTAAGTATTCAATGTCAAACTTGGATAACTGATGTAAATCAAGATAATTTCAATAGCTATCTTTATTCTTTCAAGTTTTTTGAATTGTTAAGTAAATAAGTGACAATATCCTTCTGCAAAAGGAAAGAAATACTTACGTCCTTGGTCTTTTATTATATGACTGTGACCTTACCCAGATGATATGAATAAGTATTGCTTGGTTGAAAGCAAGAGAAGATAATAACTTTTCAGAGTTGATAGGTGACAGTTCTTTTGAGGCACTTTCTCCTCTTACATGGAGTGTAGGAAGAAGACCTCGTGACCCAGATTCTGCCACCGGTGAGGCTCACAAAATGTGATGACCTCGTATAGGAGTTTGGAACAACCGGTACTCTGATATATTGAAATATGCAATTGTGGTTCGCTCTAACCATACATTAAATACATCTTGATTACATCCTCCTGTGAAGGTCATTGGTGCAATAAACTTCTTTTTAATCCATCCACCTATTATACTCACTCTTTCCCGCTTTTTTCCTGGAACATCAGCATATATTTTTTCTCCTCTTGACGCTAACTATGGATTAGAAGGAGAATAGAGAGAGGGAGAGAAATAGGGTAAACTCCAGTATTTTAGCGATAGTAGGAGGTTACCCAATGAACAAGAATATAACAGAATTGTTTTGTTTTATAGATGATTATTGCAAAATAATAGATGAAAATTTTGCAAACAGACTATTGTCTAATAACAAAAAACCTACCAGAGTGCCAGAAATAAAGTATTCTGAAATTATAACAATAATTCTACTATATCAGCAGTCTAGATATGAAAATTTTAAATCATTTTATCAATATTATCTAAAGTTATTACATAAGTCAGACTTTCCAACACTGCCTTCATATGATAGGTTCATTGCGTTAAAGCCGCGAGTTTTATGGTATTTAGCGATTCTGCTGCAATGGTTATGTGAGCAAGCAAAAGAGACAGGTATTTCCTATATCGATTCAACACCTATCGCAACATGTCATAGGAAGCGAATCTCAGAAAACAAAGTTTTTGTCGGAATTGCTGAAATAGGAAAAAGCACTTATGGTTGGTTTTATGGTTTTAAATTACATATGGTAATCAATGAAAAAGGTGAAATTCAAGGGGTTACTTTGACAAAAGGTAATGTTGACGATAGGAAACCAGTTCCAGACCTGACTAAAAAATTAGCGGGTTTATTATTTGGAGATAAAGGCTATATTAAGAAAGATCTATTTTTGAAACTACTTGATAGAAATCTCAAGCTTGTGACCAAGATAAAAAAAGGTATGAAAAATGCATTAATCTCGCTAAATGAGAAGATTTTTCTGAGAAAAAGATCTATTATTGAAACCGTCTTTGGTTACCTAAAAAACAGATTGGAAATTGAGCATACCCGCCATAGATCTCCTATTAATTTTTTAGTTCACATTTTTTCCACCCTTATTTCATATTCTTTAAAACATAAAAAACCTTCTATTTCTAATACTTTCTTTGTCTCCTAATCCATAGTTAGCGTTCTTGGAGCTCGTGCATATTCTCGGTGTAGAATATATTATACCTTTATCATTCGCTTTTGAAAATACTATAAAACAGAAACAAAAGTGCTGTTTATTGCAGCTTTTGGGTAATTTAATGGTAAAAATTTTAGAGAGAAATTTTATACACTATCACTGATATTTTCCCTTAAGTTGACGCCATTGCCTGAACAGATACACTCGGATTTTTTATATAACTATATTTACTATCTTATTTGGTACAGCATATACAGTGCGAACTTTGCTTTGACCGATCTTACTGGACACAGAGTCTATCGCTATTTTCTTCAATTCTTCTTGAGGTAAGTTAATTGCCACCTTGATTGTTGTACGTAATTTTCCATTGATTTGCACTGCTATAGTTACCGTATCGTCAACTAATAATGATTCATCAGCTTTTGGCCAAGGTTGACCTCCTATTTCTTGCCATAGGCTTTCAGCTAGATGTGGCATGAACGGTTCGATTACTCTGATTAATATACATATACTTTCATCAACAAGAGATTTTCCAGTTTTTACATCTATTTCAGCTATTAAATTCGTCATCTCACGAAATTTTGCCACTACACAGTTTAATCTGCAGTTTTCCAAATCATCTGTAAGTCCGTGTAAGAGTTTATGAATTTTTTTTCTGTACTCTAGAAGTCCACCCGTAACACTTTCATTATCATATTGCATATTTACAGGTCTCAGCTGCATGACCATACGCCACAATTTGTTTATATAGCGAGAACAACCTTCCACGCCATCATCGGACCATTCCATATCTTTTTCTGGAGGAGTGTCGGACAATACAAACAAGCGAGCAGTATCAGCACCATATTTTTCTATGATAAAATTTGGATCAACTGTGTTCTTTTTCGACTTGCTCATTTTTTCAACTTTGCCCACTTGAACCTTAGCTCCTTGTGCAATCAACTCTTTTGCTTCTGCGGGAAATAGCCACTTACCATTTTCGTCTTTATAAGTTGCATGGCAGACCATTCCTTGAGTGATTAAAGTAGAGAAAGGCTCTTTAATATCAAAATAGCCACATTTGGTTAAAGCACGGCAGAAAAATCGTGAGTAAAGCAAATGCAGAATTGCATGTTCTATTCCACCTATATAATAATCAACAGGCAAAAAACGATTACATGCATCTTTGTCTATTGATTTATTTTCACTACAAAATGCAGCAAAATACCAGGAAGACTCAAAAAAGGTGTCGAATGTATCAGTTTCACGCTCTGCTTGCTTTCCACATTTTGAGCAATCAACGAACTTCCAAGTTGGGTGCTTATCAAGCGGATTGCCACCACTTGTAAATTCTACATCTGCAGGTAGAACCACAGGAAGGTCTTTTTCTGGCACTGGAACAGTTCCGCAATCTTTACAATATATTATAGGTATAGGGCATCCCCAATAACGTTGCCTTGAAATTCCCCAATCATGTAAACGATAGTTTATCGTTTTCTTGCCTATTCCTTTTTCTTCAAGCTTTTTAATGGCTACTTCCTTTGCTTTGCTGACAGTTAATCCGTTTAAGAATTCAGAATTGAACATTACCCCATCGCCGGTGTATACTTCTTTTAAAGTCTCTATGGCTTGTGCACCCTCTTCACGAACTACAGGAATAATCGGCAAATCATATTTCTGTGCAAATTCAAAATCACGCTGATCATGTGCAGGGCAACCAAAAATCGCACCTTCCCCATATTCCATCAACACAAAATTCGCTATGTAAAGCGGCAATTCCTTATCAAGAAATGGATGCTTGACGTTTAATCCGGTGTAAACTCCTATTTTTTCGCCATTCTCTCCCTTTGCCTTTATGTTATCAATAAAGTCTCGTATTTCTTTGTCCTTAAGATCCTGCACAATAGGGTGTTCTGCTGCTACCGCAAAAAAAGAAGCTCCAAACCAAGTATGAGGAGAAGTTGTAAAAATCTTTAATTTCTTATTTAAGCCAACTATTTCAAATTCTATGGTGATCCCTTCAGATTTTCCTATCCAACGCTCCTGCATTGTTTTGACTTTTTCTGGCCAATTTTTCAAACTTTGCAGGCACTTGAGTAAATCTTCAGCGAAATCAGTAATCTTTAAAAACCATTGGGACAACTTACGTTTTTCAACAACTGCACCTGATCGCCATCCTTTTCCATCAACCACCTGTTCATTTGCAAGCACTGTTTGGTCTACCGGGTCCCAGTTAACCCATGACTCTTTTCGATAGGCAAGCCCATGCTTTAAAAAATCCAGGAAAAATTTTTGTTCGTGTTTGTAGTAATCAGGCTCACATGTGGAGAGTTCACGCTCCCAGTTATAAGAAAGACCTATAGATCTAAGCTGCGCACGCATACTATCTATATTCTCTTTCGTCCATGCCGCAGGGCTAATATTATTGTCCCTTGCTGCATTTTCAGCTGGTAATCCAAACGCATCCCAGCCAATTGGGTGCAAGACCTCAAATCCGCAAGCTCTCTTATAACGTGCTACTACATCTCCTATTGCATAGTTGCGCAGGTGTCCCATGTGAATTTTACCAGATGGATATGGAAACATCTCCAACACGTAACATTTCTCTTGCTTGCTACTTTCGCTTACAGAAAAATTCCACTTATCTTGATAAAATTTTTCAACGTTTTTAAAATCATATTTCATATAAATCCAAATTCAATTACAGTTCACATGCATCAAAGGATCAACCGCTTGGCCATTATGCCGTATTGTGAAACACATCTGTGGATCTTTATCTTGTGTGCTTGATTTACCTGCAGATCCAATTACTTGACCTTGCTTTACTTTATCACCAATTTCAACATGTATGTTTTTTAAATAGGAGTACAAAGTCATGTAATTATCTTTGTGTTCCACTATAATTAAATTTCCATACCATCTCAACCCTTTGCCTACATATATCACTTTGCCGTGCGCAGAGGCAACTACATTCGTTCCATTTTGAGCAGTAATTTTTATGCCATCCTTACACGTTTCATCAGAAGAGGTAGCTGTGCCTTTAACTGGCATTACAAATTTACAATTTACCCCCACGTTTTGTGCATTATTGTTATCTCTGTATATCCTATTTATGATGGCTTTTCTATTTTCTTTTTTTATTGAAGGATCAACGTCTTCCCTAATTAAATGGTACTCTCTTGTATATTCTAGATCTCTTTTCCCGTAAAATTCTTCTCCTTTAAGCAGCACAGGTGCAGGTTTTTGCAGGCCACAGCCTATTAATATTGCTAATAACATAAGAAATGAGGCTATATGCCACATTTTAGATATATCAATTTTCACAAGACTCCAAAACCTCAGAGGAACGTAGTGTTTCACGTCTGCTTGTTACTTTCCTCGTTATTTATTCTACTAGTTAAATAGTCTCTCAAATCGGTAAGTTCTTGCAACAAATTCTTTGTGATTTTTATATCATTACCAAATTCTTTTTGCACTCCTTTTATTGTATATCCTTTATCATAAAGCATGTATTTTACTTGCTTTATGGCCTCTATACACTTACGATCATATAGCCTTCTTCCTTTACGCTTTGTAGGCTTAATTTGATGAAATTGACCTTCCCAAAATCTTAAAACATGCCGTTCTAAATGTAGCTCTTCAGCTACTTCCCCAATTGTGTAAAATAATTTTACTTTATTCATCGATTATTTATTGATTTTTTTATAATTTTTGAAGGCCTAAAAGAAACTGAATTTCTTGCCTGAATCATCACTTTCTCCGATGTATTTGGTATATTTCCTGGTCTTTCCTTCTTTTTCTTAACCAAGAATGTTCCAAATGACGATATTTTTACTATTCCATCCTTTGCCAAGCTTGTCTTTATTTCGTTCAATATATCATCTATTATCGAAGCAGAGTCTTCCTTTGATAATCCTATTTCTTGGTTTATATTTTCAGCTATTGTTGCCTTAGTTACTGTTGTGTCTTTTGTTGTAACGTGATCCATTATTGATAAATATTACAATACGTAAATATAATATAGCAATCGACTCGAGGTTCAGCTACTTTATTTTTTAGAGTATGTCTCTTTTATGGCATAATTTAAAATACCGGCAGCTATCAATATCGCAAATATTGCAAAAAGCGCCATTTTATGATCTGTAAAGAGTGCTAACATTGACACTATAACTCCACTGCCAATAAACATAAATCCATTGATAATGGATGATGATGTGCTAATGTATTTTCGTTTCACAATCTCGCTGCCGACAGTAAAATTAAGCATATGTCCTCCCGCAAAAAACCCGAACATTAACATACAAAAGTACACAACGTGGACTGTTAAATAGCTGCATAGTAAAATAATAATTGGGACGCCTTGCAATAAAGCAAAAGCAGAAATTACATGTTTCCTATTTTTAAATAAGTTTGAGATTCGATCTGCAATTGGAGCACCAACTGCAAGACCAAGCCATAGTATTGCAGTTGCTATACCTGACTCCATTGCATTGAGTTCTGAGTTGCCCAGCAACCTTGGAGCCCACAAGGTATTAAGTGCTAAAAATGTTCCAAAAGTAATAGCACCCACCACTGAAGTTATCCAGATATCTCTTAATTTTAGCACTGTTAATATAGAGCACATTACTGTCTTCATAGAGCTTTTTATTGTGCGCTTTTCTGAGCTGCTTTCTGGAAGTGTGTTTGGACAAAAAAGCGTAAGTACAAATATCAACACACCAAATAGTATTATGCATACAATCAAATTTTTCCAATCTGCATCTTCGGCAAGCAAGTTAGAGAACAGTATTTGAATTACCAAAGCAGAAAGGCTTGAAATTGTCTGCACTAGTGAAAACATCAGGCCAAATTGGGCAGCGGAAAAACATATGCTACTTGTATGAGCAGCACCAATAAAACCAAATGATGCCCCAGTTGCAATCAACACTTGAGACAAAATCAAATGGGAAAAATTGTCACTATTAATAAGGACAAAAAACCCCAAGATCATAGTTGATAATGAGAAAAAATAAATTTTTTTACTGGAAAAAACATTAAACGTTGCCCCACTAAAAAATTGTAAGATGGCAAAAGTCCAAGTATATACTGAGTTAGCTAGCGCAACTTGCGTAATTGTCAGTCCAAGTTCTTTTTCGAGATTTACACTTATAAAAGTATAAACTATCTGAATATTGCTGAATATAACAACCAAGTTACTGATCAGCCAAATGAACCAAGCCTTAGCTCTGCTTTCCATAAGATTTATTTTTATAAGTAATCTATTAGAAATTTAACACTAAGTTTCTTTTTAAGCTATTGTTTCCTGAATAAGTGCTGGACTTGACTTCCTTTAGCTTTATTGTACAATTAAATAATTTTATTCTAGAGGTTGGTAATATGGCACCACAAGATAAATCTCAATTCAAAAAGTTTGACAATATATTAGCAAGAATAAGTGACACCATTGATTCTGGTAAGGGTGATTCTATTGAGATTTGTGATGAAATAAAAAATTAGTTGAGGGAAGAACTTAATAATGTATATGAAGAATGGAAAAGTAGTGAATTTAATCCAAACTTCAGATTCAAATTAGATGATGGTTATGAAGTAGAAACAACGCTACTGCACATTGCCATTCAATGCAGGAAAAGTGCTGCATGTGCACCATTAGTCCAATGCTTGTTAGATCAGGGAGCTAATCCCAACGTACAAGATAGTCCTTATAGTAGTTTTACCTTAACCTGTGTCCTAGTGCCTTTTTTAAACCACCCGTTTTGAATGTGTGCCAAACCGCGATTCATCGAAGAAAAACAGCTCTTTTTCAGGATACATGACAATAGTTTCATTAAGATTTTTTTTTAAACTCCTCTTATTTACTTTTATCTTGTCCGTTATGCACTGGTCTTGGTGTGATATATGAGAATTTCATTCTTTGCATATTACGGTGTACTGTAGACTTGCTAAACCAAACTTTTCCTGAATTCTTATTCTCGTTTCTTTAATGGTAATATTGGGATTTTCCTCTATCCACACCTCAACTTGTTCAAGTTGACTTTGATTCAATATAGTTTTTCTACGGCGTTGAGGCGGAGCAAATAATTTCTCTTCTCTGCCAAATTTTAGGTCATGCAGTAAGTGCCTTTCTTGAAATGCAACATATTTTTGCTACTGCTGTTATACTATGCTTTTTTGCTGCAATTACAGCATTTAGTTTTTTTGCAACATATGCACTATTTCTTACTTTCTTCAGCATTTCTTTTGCTCACCTTTTCATCCAATAATTTTGATCTTAATGCCATTTAAACCTCGCTATTTTACTTACTTCAGTATGGCTTTTTTTCCATTATTGTCTATCCGTTACTTGTATAGCGGGAATTGGTATAACTAATTTACTTATCAACATATCCACTAACTATAATCTGTATACCGCTACACAGTTAGAAGTATTTTTTGATTTTACAATACAGCTTGAGATTCAATTTTTATAATTTTCTTGTTTACTAGCCAGACGGTATCTACCTTCTCGGCTTGCTGCTTTTGATAAAGTGTGGTTTTCAAGACCATATCAAATAGATCCTATTAAAAATCAATCGAATCTTCACATGTTTGTTCTTCATAAAAGAAGTTCAATGTTATCGTAGTACCAAGTTTTGCTTCACTTTTAATGTCGAAAGTTCCACCCATTAACTCTACTAATTTCTTGCTTAGCGGTAATCCGATACCCGTACCTTCATTTCTATATCCCGAATCTGCTTGGCCAAAAACAGACATAACTTTATATATATCCTGCTGCATTATTCCTATTCCATTGTCATGAAACTCAATAGTTAATAAGTTTTTTTCTATATTTTCTTTTATCACCATTCTTATTAAACCACCCTTTGGGGTAAATTTGATTGAGTTTGATAATAAATTTATTATAACTTGTTTCATTCTCTTAGGATCTGCAATGACTAATAATTGTTTATTAGTCATCTCTTTTTTTAAATTAATCCCGGCTTCTTTTAATTTAGGTAATAGCATATTTACGCATGAATCTATTATTTTGTTCAGGTTAAACTTCACTTTTTCTACTGTTAAACTACTTGATTCAGCTTTTGAAAAATCTAACACATCACTAATTAAGGTAAGTAAGTGTGTTCCTGCATTATATATATCGTCTGCATACTCCTTGTATTGAGAGTTATCCATTGAACCTAAAGTTTCATTTTTGATCAACTCCGCAAATCCAATAATAGCATTAAGAGGTGTGCGTAATTCATGTGTAACGCTTGCAAAAAATTTTAGCTTATTTGCATTTTCTTGCTCTAATGCCTCTTTTATCTGCTGTAATTCAATGTTAGTTTTATGTTGCTTGGCTAGCATTTGGGTATTAGAAAAGTGCAAATGGAACATTATTAATATTAAAATTATTAATAATAAGCCCAAAAATGTTAAAAATAGGCCATATGCTATAACATAAGAATTATTGTAGTTTCGAAGAATCTTCAAAAAAAACGACGGTTTAGCGCTATTTTCATGGAATATAGGAAAAATAGAAGTTAATGTATTTCCTGTAGTATAAAATATTTCTTGGTTACTTAATAGTTCATTAATTTCATCGTTTGTAAGTAACTGTTCATAATCATAATCTTGAGTGTTAAAATTACTGAATATTATTCTGCCGTTTTGATCATACAGTATTAAGCTGAAATCCTTTACTTTGCTCACTGATTGTAATAATTCAGCACGCAGTTTTACCAGTTGGTTTATGTAATCAAAACTTTTGTATTTAATGTGATGCTTTTCTATTAGTAAATAATGGTATTTTTTTATTATGCCATTTTCCAGTATACTTTTTAAGTTTACACTTGAATCACGGTAAGAAGAAAGGAAATTACTCCTTAGTAAATAATTACAATATATCACACTGAATAAAATCATAAAGATCGATGAGAGTAATGCAATAACTTTTGTGTATTTGTTTTTCTCCAGCGCAGAAAACATTAGCTTATACATATCCTTCTTATTGTAAAATAACGGTTTTTATGTTATTAATAATAAAATTTAGCATATAATATTTTATGACAATTTCTCCTATTTTGCCAGTTTATTCTCCTGTTAACATAAATTTTTCTTATGGTAAAGGTATTTACTTGTATGATATTGACGGCAAGCGCTACGTAGATTTTCACTCTGGAATAGCAGTTAGTAGCTTAGGTCATGCTAACTCGCGATTAATTAATACCCTTAAATTGCAAGGAGAAAGGTTATGGCATATAACAAATACCTATAATATACCTGCTGCTAACAACTTTGCAGAGAAATTAATAAACAACAGTTTCGCCGATACTGTATTTTTTGCAAATTCTGGATCAGAGGCAGTAGAATGTGGGCTTAAGATTGCTAGGGTCTATCAAAACGGAAAAGGCAATAAGAACCGTCACAGAATTTTAACATTTCATGGTGCATTTCATGGAAGAACCTTTTTAACTTGTGCTACAAACGATAAACAGAAATTTTCTGAATTACTAAATCCTTACATTGATTGGTGTGATAATATCGAGTCCAATATTGAGAGCGTAAAGAAAGCAATTTCAAGTGGTATAGGTGTTATATTAATAGAACCGATACAAGGACAAGGTGGTATCAAAGTAATGAATGAAGTCTTTATGAAAGAACTAAGAAAGCTGTGTGATGAAAATGACATATTGCTATTTTTTGATTGCGTACAATGCGGTGCTGGTAGGACAGGAAAATTATTCGCATACGAACATATAGGAGTGGAACCTGATATATGTGCTCTTGCAAAGGGAATAGGCGGGGGGTTTCCGCTGGGGGCTTGTCTTGCAACTGAAAAGGCTGCTAAATATATGGCAGTTGGTATGCACGGTTCCACTTTTGGTGGCAATCCGCTTGCAACCTCAGTAGGTAATGCTGTGCTCGAAGAATTGCTCAGTCCTGGCTTTTTGAAAAATGTTGAAATTAGAGGTAAGTATTTAAAAAATAAATTAGAAGACTTAGCAAGTAAATTTCCAATAATAGAAGAAGTGAGAGGGAAAGGGTTAATGCTTGGAATAAAAGTGAAAGCAGACAATCAAAAGTTTGCAGAAGAGTTAAGTCATCGTGGTTTACTCACTGTTGGAGTAACATCAGATAACGTTGTGAGAATTTTGCCTCCACTCATTATCACTGAAAATGAGATTGATGAAGGAATTGAGATCCTCACTCAATATTTATCTGAAAAATCTTCTAGTTCAAGACTAAACCCTCCTGCTCACTAGTTGTTGGCTGTACTAAAACTGCGGACAAATCAGTAGCTACAATTTTATCAGCTACTTCATTCATGCATTTTGCCTTATCCTGCTCTCTTATCAGTGTAAGCTTATTCATATCACTTAGTGAGTCAAACTTTGTTGCATCCTCAAATATAAATGATTGTAAAATGCTTTTTGGAGCATGGAAGAAAACGCTATTACCAACTGATAATGTCATTTCTGATAAATCCTGTACTAAATCGTTTCTAAAAACGCATTTCGATAATTCCCCTAACAGGATTGGTATTCCAAAAAGAAAAAATGTCCCTTTCACTAAGTAGGTCGTTATTCCACATAATAATGCACCACACAAAAATGCTAGCGGTCCAAATGCTATGGAACCGCAAAGTGATGGCAATAGCATAGTATAGCCTAATGATATTTCATATATAAGCTTCACTGAAACTATAAATCCGATGAATAGCATAGCTGTACCCAAGACCATCCTTTGTCTAGAACGTTCTGTCAAGTTCTTGCAATACAATTCAGAAAAGTCATTGTTAACTTTTACTTTAAAAATATTATGGTTAGTTTTTAATTTTAGTTCTAAATCAAAATTTTCTCTAAACTCTGGGTCAACAAAATCTCTCAACAAATTGTTCTGCTCTGAAATTACTCCATGACGCCATTTATGGCAATCTATAACTTCATCAATTACCATACTAATTTGATTATTGATCTTGTATAAATTGCTCATTTCATATGAACATTCACCATAATGCTTTTTTCTAGGCTCTGTGGACAAAATTTTAGAGAAGCCATACAAGAGCTCCAACAAAATTGAGAAAACCCATAAAAACCTCAGCAGTTTTATCAAATCTGGAAAAAATGCGCCTAAAATTTTTAATTTTACCAAAAAAACACTCAATCAAATGACGTTCTTTGTAGATATGCTCATCGTAATACCTTTGCACTTTTCGATTCCGTTTTGGCGGAATAACTACTGTACATCCCTTGTCTTCAAGACTTGTAACAAAGGCATTGCTATCGTAGCCCTTGTCAGCTACTACAGTAGAGTTATAGATACTTTCGGTCAACACTTGTGCCTGCGTAATTTCATTTCTTTGACCAGGAGTCAGAGTAAATTTAAGTGGATTTCCAAGTGCATCGACAAGCGCATGTATTTTAGTTGTAAAGCCACCTTTGCTCCTCCCTAAAGCTTCTTGATCCTTGGAGTTTTTTGTATATCCAGATGAACATGGATGGGCTCGGATGATCGTACCGTCGATTATAGCAACTTCTAAATCAGGCTCTTGTTTAGTATATTCAAGCAATTTTTTCCAGACATCTCTTTCACACCATCTTTTAAATCGCTTATGTATACTCCTGTAATTACCATAAGTTTTTGGTAAAAGTCTCCATTGGCAACCACTTCGCACTATGTACCACACTGCCTCTATGAATATTCTTAAACGTTTTTCATCTTTGCTGTGCATTCCTTTTACGCTTTTTATGAACTCTAAAATTTGTTTCCAATTTTCCTCTTTGATGTAATATTGCATATGGTAGTTTCTCCATTTTTTACCTATTAGGCTAAACTACCATCTTTTTCTCTCTTTTCATATTTTTTGTCCACAGAGCCTAAAGTCTGCGCAGCTTAAATTCTTTAAATCGTACAAAAAGTCTTTAATTTCTTGTGCTGTTTTATTAGCATCATCTCTGCAACCTACGGCTTTCAAAACTGTTGCTAAATGCTCATTTTCAATGCGAGAAATCGTTTTATCTAATGCATATATATATTGTTTAGATTGAAAGTATGAGATGATTTTTTCTTTACACCTATCCCCATTGCCTTCGTACAAACTATTTTGTGTAAAACTATCATCATTTTCTCCGGCAATTTTTAATACATGACCTAATACATTTTTAGCCTTCACACTACTTTCAAAGTAGCAATTTCTGATTATGTGCACATATGCTTTTGCATCAGCATTTTCAGACTTACCTACATTATACGCTTTAGCTAAAAAGACTAAATAGTCAAATCCTGCCCATAGATAATACATGGACTTTACAATAGCACTTCCCACAGAAAATAGAACTGAGCGTGTGCAAGATAATTTACCGTTGTTTTTAATTCTATCTTCATATGAACAAAGATATTTTTCTGTGCTCTTTAAAATCTTACGTAAATCTTCTTCTGTCTTTCCTACGTCAAAATCATTTATATCATGTACTTTTTCATACACCTCTTTTATCAAATCCTTTGAAAATTTTTCCAGAGCTGCATCATCGATATTTCCTAGTGCATTCATGTTTTCGCTAATATAGATCTCTATTTTTTCTCCAAGCTCTATTCCCATTCTATTTTTTATTAGTTTATTGTACCTATCAGTGGCTGGAAATAAAACCTTTTGACAAAAATCCTGCGGTGCGCTTTTTAATTTTGCTAAAACTTTATCTACAAATAACTCAATTTTTTCACCTCCAGCAGCAAAAAACCAAGGTTGCCTGTTAGGATTGCGTTCTCTATTTCTTCCCAAATTCTGCAAAGCTTCTGCTGGATTGTTGAACTGACTAGTTGAATCTGTAAATATTGATGCAACATGATTATATTCACTATCGAAACCACGGCCTTTTGACTCGTCTATAATTGTTATCAACGCATATTTAGCCAATGTACTTAAATCACCTTGGTCATAATTACAACAGTCAACTTCACATTTACCTCTACCACTAGGTGTGACTTCATAGTTGTGTAATCTAAAAAAAGATTTGCCTTTTTCAACACCTAAATCATTTTTCTTCATTCCTGCAAAAATACATTTATTTTTTTCGCAGAAGTCGTTTAGGTTATGTAGTACACCCCCCTGTTGTTCTATGAAACTATGTAACTCCTTGCTTAAGTGCCAATTGTCTACTATCAACCTGCGTTGCCCATCATTGCTGTCACCCAATGCTTTAATTACTGTCTTTATCTGTGGTAAAAGCTCACCCCTAGCGAATTCCTCACTAAAGCCTTTTTTCTCTAGGAAAGCTATAATGCTGCCATCATTAGCAGTACTAACCTTAGCAATATTTTTTATTAAATCATCTAAATCTTCTCTTCTTTTTTTATCCAAAGCGGTGTCATCGCATTTCACTAAATACGAAAGTGTAAGATCAATCATTGAGTGCATTACTCTATATTTTAAATACTTAGCAGTGTCACTAAAGTCTACTTTCTCTTTTAATTCAGAGATCTTCTCTTCTGTTAGACTAGGGTGTTTCTTTTTAACACAGTTTATAAAGTTTGATTGACGTAATTTGAGTCTGTAATCTTGGTACGACATTCCTTCAGGCTGAAATTTATTATAAACTTCATAACGCGTACCATCTTCATATACCAAATTATTCTTACCTTGCAATGCAAAGCTAAGGTTAATTATGCTATTCACATCATCAACTAGAATAAGAGCATTTTCCCCAACCGGACTTTGTATGTTCCATCTCACAGATTCCAGCAGATTATCAGAGCATGTCTTCAAACTGAGTAGAAAGAAGTTAAGAAGTATGGTATAAGGTACATTTTAAGATGTACCCAAGCGATATAAGTGACAAAGAATGGAAGACAATAGAGCCATATTTTGAACCTAAAAAGACCGGCAGACCAAGAAAACATAGTATTAGAACAATTATTAATGCAATCCGCTATATGATGAGAACAGGATGTCAATGGAGACAACTGCCTAAAGATTTTCCACCATGGAAAACCGTATATAGTTGTAATTCGCGCTTGAAAAAAAGTGGAATATGGCAAGAAATTCATGATTTTCTAGTTAAAAAAGTAAGAGAGATGATTGGTAAAAATAAGACTCCATCAGTAGGTATAATTGATAGCCAGTCAGTGAAAACTACTCAAAAAGGGGATCCAGAGGATATGATGCTGGCAAAAAAATAAAGGGCAGAAAACGCCATATTATTGTAGATACTGTGGGTCTTGTAATTGCTGCTGAAGTACAGAGTGCAAGTATTCAAGATCGTGATAGTGCTCTAAATCTTTTTGCCCAAGTTAAATGCAAAGTTCCAACTTTACGTAAGTTTTTTGCTGATCAAGGGTACATAGGTAAATTACAAAACAGATGCTTATTGGAAACGGGATGTTTATTAACGATTGCCAAGAAAATAGTTGATACAGGATTTCAAGTTATTCCCAAACGTTGGATTGTTGAAAGAACTTTTGCCTGGCTTTCCAATTTTAGGCGCATGAGTAAAGATTACGAGCATTCTCCTCTCACCTCAAAAAACTATATCTTCTTTAATATGATCACTATTATGCTTCACAAATTAGCTCATTCTTCAGTTTGAAGACATGCTCTCAGAGTCAACAAGTTTATTGTAATTAAAAACTTCTTCACATTCTTCAACATATTCATGAGCTGGACTAGATCTTTCCCTAGTGAATAAGCTGCGCACGTTAGCAGCAAACCTAAGGAGCAGTTCTTTTGATTCTATTCCAGTTATTTTGGTCAACGCCCACCAAATTGGCAACATTACTATAGAAAGTATAATGAAAGAAATTGTAAAGTATAGATTATTAATTAAAGCGGAATATAACCAATAATCTGAAGTTAGACCAATTATTGCAGCAACATTACTATTTATAATAGGGAATAATGTAATTAAAGGTATTATGGTAGCAGCAACATTCACCACGAATGCTCGATTGAATTTTTCTCTTTCATTAGTTTTTGCAATAACATTTATTGTTTTGATAGTGTCTGCAATGCAGCGTCTACTTGATCTGGTAGGACTGATAATTTTTCCACATCTGTTTAAGATCCTTTTCTTTGGTGTTGCGGTTAGGTAAGTCGTAGGATACTCCGCATCAAGTTTGCACATATTTTCAAAGGTCTGCTGCTTGTTAATGCTATCTGCTTCATCAACACTAACCCACAATTTAAGCTTTTCGCCGTTTTGCTCTTCAAATTTTCGATCATTCTCTTGCTGTAAAAGCAGATCATGTGTTACTATAATTGTTGTAGGTTCAGTGACTTTCAGCGCATCTTTAATTTCTTGCACAGTTTTAGGTGTTTTAACGTCTACAATAAATGCACCATCTATCATTTGGCACTGCAACTAAATGGTGATATCCTGCTTGAGCTAGCACATGACTCCACAATCCAATATCATAAGTCTTGCCAAACCCAGTTTCTGCATCAATCATAGTATTACAGTTAGTGATGGAAGAACTTTCTAGATGCTTTAGCATCTCTTCAATAACAGGTTTGCGACGTTCTACTATTATAGATTCTTTGTCACTGAAGAGTTTTATAGATTCACCTTGTAGCTTACTATTAACTTCCTTTAAATGAGGGATAAGCTCTTTTATTTGATTAGTAATACATTGACTCATATCTTCCCACTATCAATACAATATATTTCATAATACATTGTATTAATAGAATTACAACAAACATTTTTAGGTATTTTATGCCTTATAGACAAAAAATCCAACATTAGCTATCATCTTAATATGAACGACAATCTGGTATGCTTAGGAATTATTACTTCTCCTCACGGAATTAAAGGAGCTGTTAAAGTAAAAACTTTTACCGAAAAACCTGAAAATATCTCCTTATATGGTGAGCTAATAAGTGGTGATGAGAATTATAAAATAGACTCAGTATCTGTCATAGGTGATAATTTAGTAATAGCTACAATAAGCGGAGTAAATTCCCGTAATAAAGCAGAGCTTTTGAGGAATAAGAGGCTATATATAGAAAGAAGCAAGTTACCAGAGCTAAATGATGAGGATGAATTTTATCAAAGTGACCTTGTAGATATGGAAGTAAGGCTGGAAAGTAATGAATTATATGGCAATGTAAAATCCATATATAATTTCGGCTCAGGGGATATATTAGAAATTTTGGTTATCAGCACAAAAAAACGCATTATGCTATCTTTCACTAAAGAGATATTTCCACATATAAATATAAGGGGAAGGTATATAGTATTAAATATGCCAGAATTTATTGACTAATAAAGACTTTGATATTTATATAAAGCTATTTATAATTGTAAGATCAAACTGAAAATGTAATTATGGCAGAAAGAGCTAACGATATCAGACCAGGTCAGGTGTTGGAACATAACGGCGGATTATTTTTGGTTGTAGGTATTATGCATACTCAACCTGGTAAAGGTGGTGCATACATACAAGCCGAAATGAAAAACATCAAAACCGGAGCAAAACACTATGAAAGATTTCGCTCTGATGCAACAATCAGAAGGGCAATTTTAGATGAAGAGGAGTATGTTTACCTTTTCACTGAAGGAAACATTGTAAATCTTATGCATCCAAGTAATTATGAGCAAATCACTATAAATTTGGATTTATTGGGAGAAAAAAAGATTTATCTACAGGATAACATGAAAATTAAAGTTGTAGCTTATCAAGACAAAATAATTTCTGCGCATGTGTCTGATTATGTTACACTTGCTGTGAAAGAAACAGAGTCTGTTATTAAAGGGCAAACTGCTACTGCTTCTTATAAGCCTGCAATTTTAGAAAATGGAATGCGTGTTAACGTGCCTCAATTTATAAAAGAAGAGGATAAAATTGTAGTATATACTCCAGATGACAGCTATTATGAAAGAGTGAAAGAGTAAAAAGAAGAATGTCCATCTCATCACCACGAATTAATGTGATGCTTGATTCTGTGCGTAGTGCTTCCAGGCAGCTTATGCGCGATTTTAATGAATTGCAAATTTCTAATGTTAAATCAGCAGACTTTATTAATAAAACTTATTCAAAATCCAAGCAAACCATATACGATTGCTTGCACGACTACAAACGAGACTATGGGTTTATTTCCGAAGATGATACTGATCAAGAAGTAAAAGATGACACTTATACCTGGTTTATTATGCCTATAGAGGGCAAGGAAAATTTTTCTAGTTGTATGGTTTATTTTGCAGTATCAGTCTGTCTCATTCATAAAAATAAAGTTGTGGCAGCTGTAATTGATGCTCCGGCTCTTAGAGAAACTTTTTGGGCAGAAGAAAAGAAAGGTGCTTTTCTTGAGGATTTTAGATCTCGTTATATAAAAATGCGGGTGAAAAACCGTGAAGGGGGTTTAATAGATGTAAGTGGTAATTTATTAAATAAATTGCTGCCTGGTAATAGTAATGTACGCTCCATAGGTTCAACAATTTTAGGCTTTGCATACCTTGCAGCAGGAAGGCACAGAGGAACAGTTTACTCTGGAGTTAACAAATATAAAGCCTTGCTCGGTAGACTTTTTCTGCAAGAAAGCGGTGGAAGGCTAACGGAAGACAACGGGCTAATCATTGCTGGAGATATTAAATTAGGATAAACAGGCTACAGAGATAGACAACTTTTCGAAAACTTTTACAAGAGATTCTGTTAAATGTTCTATCATTTCATCAGTATGATAAGGTGTAGGGGTAATACGGAAACGCTCAGTTCCTCTTGGCACTGTTGGATAATTTATATGTTGAACGTATATTCCATGCTCATCAAATAATAATTTTGATGCTCCTTTGGATAACTCTGGGTCGCCAATTATTATTGGAATTATATGAGTTTCTGTTGGAATGAAGTTAATTCCTGTATTTCTCAGTGAGTTTTTTACTTTTTCAACGACTTGCTTTTGCTTTTCCCTTTCAATATTGCTCGATTTTAGGTGTTCAACGCTTGCCTTTGCTGCCGCTGCTAAAACAGGCGACATAGCAGTGGTGAAAATAAATCCTGGAGCGGAACTTCTTATTACATCTACCAAGCTCTTTGAAGACGCTATATACCCACCCATCACTCCAAAAGCCTTCGATAGTGTACCTTGAATGACGGTTATTCTATCCATCAAGCCTTCTCTTTCTGCAATTCCGCCACCATGTGAACCATACATGCCAACTGCGTGCACCTCGTCCAAATAGGTGATTGCATTATGTTGATCTGCAAGATCGCATATCGCTTCAAGCGGCGCTATATCGCCATCCATTGAATATACAGATTCAAGCGCTATTATTTTTGGTGTCTTTTTGTCTATAGACTTGAGTAACTGCTCTAGATGATCAACATTATTGTGTTTAAATATATGTTTTGGTCTTTTTCCTGATTTTATGCCTTCTATCATCGAAGAATGGTTTTTCTCATCTGAAAAAATTACTACGCCCGGAATAACAGATGATAGAGTGCTAAGTGTTGTCTGGTTAGCAAGGTAGCCACAAGCAAAAGTTAAAGCAGCCTCTTTTTTATGCAAACAAGCTAAGGATTTTTCCAGTTCGACAACCTCTTTTGTTGTACCAGATATATTTCTTGTTCCTCCAGCGCCAACAGATGAATTTTGAATAGCGGCAATAACTTTCTCATTCTGCGACATTCCCAAATAGTTATTACTGCACCAAACAATTACTTCCCTATTTCTTTCATAGTCCATAATGTGGGGGAGCCTACCTGGCAATGACGCAAAGTGCGTAAATTCACGGTAGCGCCCCTCATCTTTTATATCTTTTATTTTATTCAAGAATATTTCTTCGTAGTTTACCAAGTTTTTATTCGCTAATAATTGATACAATTATAACAAATTATTAAATGGTAAACTACAATATTTATTCTTCAACTTACTGTTGCAGCAAGCTCTTTATCAGCTATAAGTTCAACATTACTACCCTTAAATGAACTTGAAGGTCTGTTACAGCAATATATGATTACAGCAGCAACTAAACAACAAGCTCCAACTGCTACTCCCACTGCTAACATCTCTAAGTAAACTGCGATAGCTATCCCTGCAGCAATCCCAGTTACTGCTAATGCAGAAGCAGCTACAATAGGCAGCTTACTACTTTTTGTACTGTTGCTACTTTTTAGCGTAGAATCTTCTTCATTTGTTTTCTCTGGTTCATCAGTTACATCTTCAATTAAAGAGTCTTTACTAACAATTGAAGAGTCTTCACTATCCTCAATATCTTCTATTGAAAAAGTGCTAGGTGATGGTACTGAAATTTCTGGTTGTATGCCTTGCAAACTACCACTACCTTTGGGAGTAAGGTCCTCCTTAGTCATATTCTCAGGAGAAACTTTAACATATTTATCATTGTTATTGTCAGTATCACCTTCATCACTCTTAGGCAATTTAGTGAAGCTTGAAGGACCGCTACTGCACTCATCACCACTCACAGAACTCTGTGGTGAAAGTGGTGGTGAATCTTGTTGATCACCTTTACTTTCAGACTCTACCGGTTGAACAGGAGCTCGTTCCTTCTCATCACCATCAATTGATAACACGGTAGTACTGTCACTTTGAAAAACAAGAGCGTCCTGTGTACTTAAACTTTCAGTATCATCCATTTGTCCTAGAACTGAAGTCTCAGGAACTTCTTGTTGCTCTTGAGTATTAGAAGGCTGTGCCTTAAGTCCTACACTTTCTCCTGGTACATGCTCAGTAGGCTGAACAGGAGCTTGTTTTTTCTCATCACTCTCAACACCTGCATTGCTAGGCTTGCTGTCAACTACTAAAGTTTTTGGTTGTGTATTTTGTATAGCAGCATCTCCTTGGTGCTCTTTAAACACGGTTTTATCATGCTCACTATCATTTGGCTGTCTTGTTGTAATTACTACAGACTCTTCTTCATCACTTCTAGATGTCAAAATATCCCCACTTACAGGACTTGATACTGGAGTTAGATCATCGTCATTTATATTATCAGACTGCTCATTATTGACTTTAGCTTCCTCAGTGGCCATTGAAGGCATTTCTGATGTTACTGCAACTTCTTCAGATGGAGAGCCATTACCTGAAGAAGTTCCAGCAGACTTACCACTTTCAAGCCTAGAATAATCATCACCCTCAGAACTCAGTGAATCTGATTCACTTTCTTTAGACTCTATTACAGGAGCTTCGTGGCTACTTGCAGTAATTTTTACATCATTGCCCACTAGTGATGCAGCAATGAGCTCTTCTGCAAGAAATTCTCTAATTTTTTTAATCTTATCTTTAGACCCTTTATCTCTTTTCCCAACTTTCGTCTCATTAGCTTTCTTCAAAGCCCCACCAATGATTCGTTCTACATTATTGCCCTCTTGCTTTACCCGTTCTACTAAAGATCTTACTTCTTTACAATCAAGACTGAAGATAGCATCAGACAACGCTTCTTCTATGCTTTTTGTATTTTGGTCACTACTATGCATTTCACCCTCCTCAAAACTATTGCTAATGAGCTCCTCTGTCAAGCCCTCTCTATTGTTCATGATATTTTCTCGTTTGTTCACAATGTTTTCTTGTGGTTGTTGACTCAATTCACTATTACTGCAGGTAGATCTCATTGCTAAACTACCACCTGCTACTAGATTATCACCAATTGAACTAAGAAATCTAACAGATATATTTTCAGTTCCACACAACTGCCTTAACTCCATACTGTTTCCATTATTGTTAATATAAAGAGGCACTTCGCCTCTTCCATTAATGTTACACTCTATATGAGACATTATTAAAGGATCTTCACCGACCATAGCATTTTTATGGATTATTAAATCAGCAAACTTCATTTCTTTTTCAAAATAATGTCGTTCCGTGTTTGAAATAGCACTTAGAAAAAGATAATAAGGTGTAGTTAGAATTGTAGTGGTCATACAATAAGGCGCTGCAACTACATAAGAAAAGTAATAATATCTAGGCTCTGTGGACAAAATTTTAGAGAAGCCATACAAGAGCTCCAACAAAATTGAGAAAACCCATAAAAACCTCAGCAGTTTTATCAAATCTGGAAAAAATGCGCCTAAAATTTTTAATTTTACCAAAAAAACACTCAATCAAATGACGTTCTTTGTAGATATGCTCATCGTAATACCTTTGCACTTTTCGATTCCGTTTTGGCGGAATAACTACTGTACATCCCTTGTCTTCAAGACTTGTAACAAAGGCATTGCTATCGTAGCCCTTGTCAGCTACTACAGTAGAGTTATAGATACTTTCGGTCAACACTTGTGCCTGCGTAATTTCATTTCTTTGACCAGGAGTCAGAGTAAATTTAAGTGGATTTCCAAGTGCATCGACAAGCGCATGTATTTTAGTTGTAAAGCCACCTTTGCTCCTCCCTAAAGCTTCTTGATCCTTGGAGTTTTTTGTATATCCAGATGAACATGGATGGGCTCGGATGATCGTACCGTCGATTATAGCAACTTCTAAATCAGGCTCTTGTTTAGTATATTCAAGCAATTTTTTCCAGACATCTCTTTCACACCATCTTTTAAATCGCTTATGTATACTCCTGTAATTACCATAAGTTTTTGGTAAAAGTCTCCATTGGCAACCACTTCGCACTATGTACCACACTGCCTCTATGAATATTCTTAAACGTTTTTCATCTTTGCTGTGCATTCCTTTTACGCTTTTTATGAACTCTAAAATTTGTTTCCAATTTTCCTCTTTGATGTAATATTGCATATGGTAGTTTCTCCATTTTTTACCTATTAGGCTAAACTACCATCTTTTTCTCTCTTTTCATATTTTTTGTCCACAGAGCCTAGATACATTATTATCTGGTTGAAAATCTTCAGGTTTTATATCTTGAATACAATTATAATAGGTATCTGTTTTATGATAGTATCCTCCCACTACACAGAAGCTCATTCCAAAGCAGCTTATTACGAAATTACCTGTTTTTATTTTTAGTGGTTTACCTACGTGCTTAAAGCCCATAGAACCAGATGGAAACATTGGTATTGGGTCTGACGAATTAGTTACTCTAATGGTATTTTCTCCAAGAAGTTTTTCATAAATTTCAGCACCGTGGAAATCGAAAACTCTCGGAGAACCAAAAGTTGCAACACGAACGTATTCAGCATCTTTTACCTTCTTAAGATATAAAGCAGTTATAGTAGCAAGAGCGGCTCCCATACTATGACCCGTACAATTAATTTTAAAATCTTTGATTTCTGATTCTTGCTTTTCAATGTAATCGCTTAATACTTTATCAAGACTAGGCAACAAATCATAAAATGCATTATAAAAACCACTATGCATTTTCCCACCTTCAGGTAAAAATTCTTGAGTAAATGCTGCGCTTACATCAGTCATCACATCATCAAGGCCTTTAGTACCACGATAGGCTATGGTTATTTCTTTATCTTTTGTAAAAACAAAACCAGCAGGCGTTCCATTTTTCTTATAATAAAATGGAATAATACCATAACTTTCGTTAATGAGTTCAGCTTTAGTTTTATATCTGCTATCTAACTTTTCGTCGTTATTACCATAGCTGATCTTACAGAAATTACACATCTCTAAGAGCATGTCTTCAAACTGAAGAATGAGCTAATTTGTGAAGCATAATAGTGATCATATTAAAGAAGATATAGTTTTTTGAGGTGAGAGGAGAATGCTCGTAATCTTTACTCATGCGCCTAAAATTGGAAAGCCAGGCAAAAGTTCTTTCAACAATCCAACGTTTGGGAATAACTTGAAATCCTGTATCAACTATTTTCTTGGCAATCGTTAATAAACATCCCGTTTCCAATAAGCATCTGTTTTGTAATTTACCTATGTACCCTTGATCAGCAAAAAACTTACGTAAAGTTGGAACTTTGCATTTAGCTTGGGCAAAAAGATTTAGAGCACTATCACGATCTTGAATACTTGCACTCTGTACTTCAGCAGCAATTACAAGACCCACAGTATCTACAATAATATGGCGTTTTCTGCCCTTTATTTTTTTGCCAGCATCATATCCTCTGGATCCCCTTTTTGAGTAGTTTTCACTGACTGGCTATCAATTATACCTACTGATGGAGTCTTATTTTTACCAATCATCTCTCTTACTTTTTTAACTAGAAAATCATGAATTTCTTGCCATATTCCACTTTTTTTCAAGCGCGAATTACAACTATATACGGTTTTCCATGGTGGAAAATCTTTAGGCAGTTGTCTCCATTGACATCCTGTTCTCATCATATAGCGGATTGCATTAATAATTGTTCTAATACTATGTTTTCTTGGTCTGCCGGTCTTTTTAGGTTCAAAATATGGCTCTATTGTCTTCCATTCTTTGTCACTTATATCGCTTGGGTACATCTTAAAATGTACCTTATACCATACTTCTTAACTTCTTTCTACTCAGTTTGAAGACATGCTCTAATAATTCCTGTTTACTAAACCCTGCAATTTGTATTTTGTCTAGATCACTAACCTCGATAATTTCATAATCATCCCCAAAGCTACTGCATTGAAAATCTCCAAGTTCATCTTCGGGAACAGCTGGTGTTTCTTGACTTTTACCGCCTAAAACTTCAACCCCTTCCTCTCTTTCAGTACCTGAATTTCCAGAATGGCAACGACCTCCAGTTGTTTCGTGTATGCCCAAATCAATCCAGCTTGAATTGTCACTTGGCAAGCTTGCAATACTTGAACCTAGAGAATCAGTTTGATTAGTCATACCTTACTTCTATTAATAACTAATCAAGTATAATACTAAATGATAACTTTGCCAAGCAAGTTGTTTAATTTTTTAGCAAACAGGCTTGCATCATCCATCTCTTCGCCTTCCACGATGCAAGCTTGGTAAAATAATAAATGAATCATGTCTTCCAATGTTGGGTTTTCACCACTTTCAGCATAAGATTCCATTATACTTTTTATTACAGGATGCTTAGTGTTTATTTCAAGCACCTTTGGCGTGCGGTAGTTTAGCTGCTTTTGTTCGCGCAAAAAACGCTCCATGCGAAGATCCATAGCACCTTCATCAACTGCTAGACATACAGGGCTGTCAGTCAGTTTTTTTGAGATTTTCACGCTTTTCACTGAATTGCCAAGAACCTTGGTGAAATATTGCAGTATAGAGTCCGTGTTTTCTTCAGTCTTTTCTTCATCTTGCTTATTTTCTTCATCTTTTTTATCTTCTTCTGAAGAGAATTTTTCCAAATCAACATCTGCGCGGGTTACAGACTTGATTTTCTGATCTTTATATTCATGAATCACGCTAGTCCAGAAATCATCAACTGGATCAACGAATAGGAGCACTTCTAGTCCTTTACTGACGAATCCCTCAAGTTGTGGACTGTTTTTCACTGAATCCAAGCTATTTCCGGTGAGATAATAGATATGCTCCTGCTCAGGCTTCATTCTGCTTATATAGTCATCAATGCTGACTAATTTCTCATCACCAGTGCTATGAAATCTGCAAATTGAGAGCAGCGCTTCTCTCTCATCAGTTGGCATAGCTTCACAAAGACCTTCCTTTAAAACCGCACCAAAATTGGTCCAGAATTTTGTGTACTCTTCCAAATTCTCTTTTGCCTTTTTACCGAGCTCTGATATCGCGCGTTTAGTTAAGGATTTTCTGATCTGCTCAACAACACGATTATTCTGCAGCGTTTCTCTGCTGATATTAAGAGGCAAATCCGGTGAATCAACCACGCCTTTCAGAAAACGCAAGTATTGTGGTATAATCTGTATGTTATCTTCAGTGATAAATACTTTATTTACATATAACTTCACAGAGCAACGTCTATCTGGATGGAATAAATCAAAAGGTTTAATAGAAGGAACATAAAGCAAATTCGTATATTCTATTGCACCTTCATTTTTATTATGCAATATCATCCAAGGCTCCCCGCCAACATGAGCAACACTGCGGAAAAAATCATTGTGCTCCTCTTGAGTAACGTCATTTTTTGGCTTAGTCCAAATTGCAGCCTTACTGTTTAACTTTTCACTTTTTCCTTCTTCATTTATGAATTCAACAGGAAAATTTATGTGATCAGAGTAAGTAGTGACAATGTTTTCAACACGAAATTTATCTAAAAACTCGTTTTCTTCAGGATGCATAATGAGTGTAATTTTGGTTCCGCGAGGGACTTGATTATCTGATTTACTTATTGAATATTCTCCATCTCCCTTGGATTTCCAGACCCAAGACTCCTCCTCTCCAGCTTTTCTTGATTCTACTATTACTTCCGATGCAACCATAAAGCTTGAATAAAAACCAACACCAAACTTCCCAATCAGCTCCACAGCTTGGCTTGAATCCTTGCTATTCTTAATCGCATCCAAGAACTTTTGCGTACCAGAGCTTGCAATTGTACCAAGATTGTCTATTAAATCCTGTCTATTCATTCCAATGCCATTATCAGTGATATATAGCTCGTTCTTATCTTTATTGGAGCTGATAGTGATTTTTAACTCATCACTCAAATCTAGCAAATTAGGATTTAGTTGAGATTCATAGCGCAATTTATCACATGCATCCGATGCATTTGATATTAACTCACGCAGAAAAATATCTTTATTAGTATAAAGTGAATGAATCACTATATTCAGTACTTTCCCTACTTCAGCATCAAATTTTAAATTTTCAGTTTCTTGTACATTGTGCATTTTGAGCTCCATTATTTGCCTACTACCCTAATAATCTAAGTATTGCACTGCAATCTTTCAAGGTCACGCACGCCAAAATTAATGTAGCCGCCATATTATGACACCCAATTTATGGGATCTCTTGCATAAAAATTCCTTGACAAACCTCGCCAGCCCCCTTATCATGAAACTGAAGCTATTTTATTTAACTTCGCAATCTCTGCAGCAGATTAAAATGACAAG
The DNA here is from genome assembly GCF_947251795.1 of Wolbachia endosymbiont (group A) of Anoplius nigerrimus. Lineage (GTDB taxonomy): Bacteria > Pseudomonadota > Alphaproteobacteria > Rickettsiales > Anaplasmataceae > Wolbachia. The sequence goes on from NZ_OX366385.1 coordinate 1,237,538, forward strand.
AAAACTTGTATTTGGCGTACTATTGTTTAATTCTTTGCACTATGTGCACCGTATGTCTTTATCAAATTTCTAGGTTTTTACCTATACAAGCTGAAACGCGCTTAGAGCATGTCTTCAAACTGAAGAATGAGCTAATTTGTGAAGCATAATAGTGATCATATTAAAGAAGATATAGTTTTTTGAGGTGAGAGGAGAATGCTCGTAATCTTTACTCATGCGCCTAAAATTGGAAAGCCAGGCAAAAGTTCTTTCAACAATCCAACGTTTGGGAATAACTTGAAATCCTGTATCAACTATTTTCTTGGCAATCGTTAATAAACATCCCGTTTCCAATAAGCATCTGTTTTGTAATTTACCTATGTACCCTTGATCAGCAAAAAACTTACGTAAAGTTGGAACTTTGCATTTAGCTTGGGCAAAAAGATTTAGAGCACTATCACGATCTTGAATACTTGCACTCTGTACTTCAGCAGCAATTACAAGACCCACAGTATCTACAATAATATGGCGTTTTCTGCCCTTTATTTTTTTGCCAGCATCATATCCTCTGGATCCCCTTTTTGAGTAGTTTTCACTGACTGGCTATCAATTATACCTACTGATGGAGTCTTATTTTTACCAATCATCTCTCTTACTTTTTTAACTAGAAAATCATGAATTTCTTGCCATATTCCACTTTTTTTCAAGCGCGAATTACAACTATATACGGTTTTCCATGGTGGAAAATCTTTAGGCAGTTGTCTCCATTGACATCCTGTTCTCATCATATAGCGGATTGCATTAATAATTGTTCTAATACTATGTTTTCTTGGTCTGCCGGTCTTTTTAGGTTCAAAATATGGCTCTATTGTCTTCCATTCTTTGTCACTTATATCGCTTGGGTACATCTTAAAATGTACCTTATACCATACTTCTTAACTTCTTTCTACTCAGTTTGAAGACATGCTCTTATAAAGCGTTCAAGACATCACCCAACGTCAAATTTTAAAATAGAGAGTGTAATAACTAGGCTCTGTGGACAAAATTTTAGAGAAGCCATACAAGAGCTCCAACAAAATTGAGAAAACCCATAAAAACCTCAGCAGTTTTATCAAATCTGGAAAAAATGCGCCTAAAATTTTTAATTTTACCAAAAAAACACTCAATCAAATGACGTTCTTTGTAGATATGCTCATCGTAATACCTTTGCACTTTTCGATTCCGTTTTGGCGGAATAACTACTGTACATCCCTTGTCTTCAAGACTTGTAACAAAGGCATTGCTATCGTAGCCCTTGTCAGCTACTACAGTAGAGTTATAGATACTTTCGGTCAACACTTGTGCCTGCGTAATTTCATTTCTTTGACCAGGAGTCAGAGTAAATTTAAGTGGATTTCCAAGTGCATCGACAAGCGCATGTATTTTAGTTGTAAAGCCACCTTTGCTCCTCCCTAAAGCTTCTTGATCCTTGGAGTTTTTTGTATATCCAGATGAACATGGATGGGCTCGGATGATCGTACCGTCGATTATAGCAACTTCTAAATCAGGCTCTTGTTTAGTATATTCAAGCAATTTTTTCCAGACATCTCTTTCACACCATCTTTTAAATCGCTTATGTATACTCCTGTAATTACCATAAGTTTTTGGTAAAAGTCTCCATTGGCAACCACTTCGCACTATGTACCACACTGCCTCTATGAATATTCTTAAACGTTTTTCATCTTTGCTGTGCATTCCTTTTACGCTTTTTATGAACTCTAAAATTTGTTTCCAATTTTCCTCTTTGATGTAATATTGCATATGGTAGTTTCTCCATTTTTTACCTATTAGGCTAAACTACCATCTTTTTCTCTCTTTTCATATTTTTTGTCCACAGAGCCTAGAGCAACTGTTAAAAAACCAAAATAGTGATGAATTTGAACAATTAGTAACGAGCCCTAAAAATATATACTACTCAGGCAAGAAAAAAGGAAAGGACTATAAAAACATAGTCTGTAAACTTATTTTAGGTATGTTTGTATTATCTGTTGGGTTATATGTTGCTGATTATTTCTTTATGGAGCAAAAATTATTTAATCCAATAAAAGGTGTCCTACCACAGGATAATTTTGCTAATCTAGTAATTGCTGCAGTGCTTACTATCGTAATAGTATATGCTTTATTTCAATCATTGAAATCACCACAGGAACCACCACTTTCAACAGTCGATGATGTGCGGAAGAAAAAATTAGAACCGCTCCATGCAAAATAAGCTTAGAACTACATAAATGTAGCAACTTAAAAGTACATATTGTATAATGCTTATTCTTAAGTTAAGAGGTGATTTATGGATTTAAGTAAAATAACAGCGGGACCAAATGCGGTGAATGTGGTAATTGAAATAAGTGCAAATGCTGAGCCTGTAAAGTATGAATTTAATAAAGAGCTTGGATTGTTACAAGTTGACAGATTTTTGTCTACCTCAATGACTTATCCTTGCAATTATGGGTTTATACCAAATACCTGCGCAGGTGATGGTGATCCTGTGGATGTTTTGGTGCTAACTCAATTTCCGTTAGCATCTAGTGTTTTAATATCGGTGCGTCCAATAGGCGCATTACTCACTAAAGATGAAAAAGGAGAAGATGAGAAGATATTAGCTGTGCCTGTTTCCAGTGTTGATAGCTATTATGACAATATAAAGGACTATTCTGACTTATCTAAAAACCTACTAGATAAAATTGCTCATTTCTTTTCTCATTATAAAGATCTAGAAAAGGGAAAAACGGTAACAGTTGGAGAATGGGTTGGTGTAGAAGAAGCAAAGAAAATCATTGAAAAAAGCAGAAATTAGTTTTTATTGATTTATAGCTAAAGTGGCTTAGGTTTGCCTACAATTTGAAAAACAACAAATTCGTCATTCCGCTACTCGTTAGCGGAATCTATACCGCGCACAACTGTACGAACATTGCAATATGGCACATAGTAAACGATGTCATTCCAGTCTGGAATCCAGCTTTTTCATCCAAGACGGCAGCGCCTCCTTCTTCTGTCATCCCAGTGCTTGACACTGGTTTACTTTATGATGATGTCATGAAAGTAGCTGACACTGGGATGGCTTTGTTGCATAGCAACCGAAAAAATCTGGCAGTTACTGACAAAATTCATTATAAAATAGCCATTCAACTGTTGAAGAAAAAATATGCCACAAAAAATGAGAGTCAGTAACCAAAACGAATATAACAAATTTCTAGGCTCTGTGGACAAAATTTTAGAGAAGCCATACAAGAGCTCCAACAAAATTGAGAAAACCCATAAAAACCTCAGCAGTTTTATCAAATCTGGAAAAAATGCGCCTAAAATTTTTAATTTTACCAAAAAAACACTCAATCAAATGACGTTCTTTGTAGATATGCTCATCGTAATACCTTTGCACTTTTCGATTCCGTTTTGGCGGAATAACTACTGTACATCCCTTGTCTTCAAGACTTGTAACAAAGGCATTGCTATCGTAGCCCTTGTCAGCTACTACAGTAGAGTTATAGATACTTTCGGTCAACACTTGTGCCTGCGTAATTTCATTTCTTTGACCAGGAGTCAGAGTAAATTTAAGTGGATTTCCAAGTGCATCGACAAGCGCATGTATTTTAGTTGTAAAGCCACCTTTGCTCCTCCCTAAAGCTTCTTGATCCTTGGAGTTTTTTGTATATCCAGATGAACATGGATGGGCTCGGATGATCGTACCGTCGATTATAGCAACTTCTAAATCAGGCTCTTGTTTAGTATATTCAAGCAATTTTTTCCAGACATCTCTTTCACACCATCTTTTAAATCGCTTATGTATACTCCTGTAATTACCATAAGTTTTTGGTAAAAGTCTCCATTGGCAACCACTTCGCACTATGTACCACACTGCCTCTATGAATATTCTTAAACGTTTTTCATCTTTGCTGTGCATTCCTTTTACGCTTTTTATGAACTCTAAAATTTGTTTCCAATTTTCCTCTTTGATGTAATATTGCATATGGTAGTTTCTCCATTTTTTACCTATTAGGCTAAACTACCATCTTTTTCTCTCTTTTCATATTTTTTGTCCACAGAGCCTAGAAAAAAGAGGAAATATTTTTCGTTATATCAACGAAGCCATAGAAAATTGGTATGAAATTGGGCCAAAAATGCAGGGTGGCAACAATATTTACAGCAATAAAGTGGTGATTTTGATACATATAATAACCCATCTATTCAGAATAGGTTTGAGGCAAACAGTTGGATTTATAGCAGGATACCTTGAGCAAATTGGGAAAAATTTGCAAGTTATCAGCTATTCTCAGGCTTCAAGAAGGTTTAAGAAACTTAATATTAAGATAAATGATTGCAGAATTGATAAAGATAATATGGAAGATATCGAAATTGCTATAGATAGCACAAGCATCAGCATTTATAACAACACTCCTGGCCACAGCAAGGAAAATAGCGAAAATAGAAAGTATCGCAGCTATGAACAAGTAAAGAAACTACACGTAATGTTGAATATAAACAGCAAAAAAGCCATAGCTGCAAAATACAGCAGCGGAGTTTATTCAGATCACTATGGAGCTTGCGATTTGTTAGAAGAAGTTCATGCTGTAAAGGTATTATATGCGGATAGAGCATATGACAGGCATAAGCTTTACGAATTATGTAACAAGTTTGGTATAAAGACAAAAGTTCTTCCGAAAAACAACGCAACAGAGCACCAAAAATTGGATTACATGGATGATAGAAATGCTGCTGTTAGACTAATAAAGTCATATGATTGCATAAAAAAGTGGAAAGAAGAAGTAAATTATGGAAAGAGAGCTCACATTGAAGGGTTTTTCTCAAGATTAAAGCAAATATTTGGATTCAGCTTTAGGAATAAGTCCGAAGTAAATCGTGGAAAAGAACTACTCATTAAGTGCTATTTGCTTAATCAATTTACTGACATTGGTATGGCTAAATTCGAAATGGCTACATGAATTTATCGTAAATTACTACCGCATAAGGTGCGATGCAACAAAGCCCACTGGGATCCAGAAGACTTAATTTCAACCAAATAATAAAGGCTAGATCCCAGTGGGCTTTGTTGCATAGCAACCGAAAAAATCTGGTGGCTACTGACAAAATTCATTATAAATAACCATTTAACTGTTGAAGAAAAAATATGCCACAGAAAATGAAAGTCAGTAACCAAAATGAATATAACAAATTTCTCCAGGAAAGAGGAAATATTTTTCATTATATCAATGAAGCCATAGAAAATTGGTATGAAAATAGTCCAAAAATGCAAGGCGGCAACTATATTTACAGTGATAAAGTTGTGATTTTGGTGCATATAATTGTCAATCTTTTTAGAATTGGTTTAAGACAAACGGTGGGGTTTATAAAAGGATATCTGCAACAAATAGGAAGAGATTTGCAGCTATTCACAAGCATCAAAAGAAACTTAATATTAAAATCAATGATTGCAGAATTGATAAAAATAATATAAAAGATATTGAAATTGCCATAGATAGCACAAGTATCAGCATTTATAACAATACTTCTGAAGGAAAATAGCGAAGATAGAAAGTATCGCAGCTATGAACAGACAAGAAAATTGCATGTAATGTTGAATATAAACAGCAAAAAAGCCATAGCTGTAAAATACAGCGGCGGAGTTTATTCGGATCACTATGGAGCTTGTAATTTGCTAAAAGAAGTCGATTTTCAGTATGTCATAAAAGCACTATATGCAGATAGGGCATATGATAGGCACAAGTTTTATAAATTGTGTAACGAATATGATATAAAGGCAAAAATTCCACCAATAAACAATGCGGCAGAACATCCAGAAATAGATTATATGTCTGACAGAAATGCTGCTATTAGGTTAATAAAATTATACGGTGAAGATGGCGTGAAAGAATGGAAAAAAGAAGTAAATTATGGGAAAAGATCTTATATTGAAGGGTTTTTCTCAAGATTAAAGCAAATATTTGGATTCAGCTTTAGGAATAAATCCGAAGTAAATCGCGAAAAAGAATTGCTGATTAAGTGCTATTTGCTTAATCAATTTACTGAAATTGGTATGGCTAAATTTGAGATAGTTACATGAATTTACCATAAATCACCATCTCATAAAGTGTGATGCAACAAAGCCATCCCAGTGTCAGCTACTCGGATGACACCCTACTTAACCGTCATACCGCCGCGGTATCTCAAAGCATAGATCCCGCTAACACGTAGCGGGATGACGATTGTCAGGCCAGCACCTCTATAATGTCATCCCAGTGACTATTTCTTTGTCATCCCGGTGCGTGACACCCTACTAGCGGAAGTTACTCTCGAATGTTTGTTCATGTTGCTATAAATATTAAGAAATTTACCAAATGAAAAAAAAGGCAAAAGAAGCCCTAGTCATTGTCTATTTTCAGTATTTGGCGTTTTTTAAGTCTTAGAGCATGTCTTCAAACTGAGTAGAAAGAAGTTAAGAAGTATGGTATAAGGTACATTTTAAGATGTACCCAAGCGATATAAGTGACAAAGAATGGAAGACAATAGAGCCATATTTTGAACCTAAAAAGACCGGCAGACCAAGAAAACATAGTATTAGAACAATTATTAATGCAATCCGCTATATGATGAGAACAGGATGTCAATGGAGACAACTGCCTAAAGATTTTCCACCATGGAAAACCGTATATAGTTGTAATTCGCGCTTGAAAAAAAGTGGAATATGGCAAGAAATTCATGATTTTCTAGTTAAAAAAGTAAGAGAGATGATTGGTAAAAATAAGACTCCATCAGTAGGTATAATTGATAGCCAGTCAGTGAAAACTACTCAAAAAGGGGATCCAGAGGATATGATGCTGGCAAAAAAATAAAGGGCAGAAAACGCCATATTATTGTAGATACTGTGGGTCTTGTAATTGCTGCTGAAGTACAGAGTGCAAGTATTCAAGATCGTGATAGTGCTCTAAATCTTTTTGCCCAAGCTAAATGCAAAGTTCCAACTTTACGTAAGTTTTTTGCTGATCAAGGGTACATAGGTAAATTACAAAACAGATGCTTATTGGAAACGGGATGTTTATTAACGATTGCCAAGAAAATAGTTGATACAGGATTTCAAGTTATTCCCAAACGTTGGATTGTTGAAAGAACTTTTGCCTGGCTTTCCAATTTTAGGCGCATGAGTAAAGATTACGAGCATTCTCCTCTCACCTCAAAAAACTATATCTTCTTTAATATGATCACTATTATGCTTCACAAATTAGCTCATTCTTCAGTTTGAAGACATGCTCTTAGAACCTGTCTTGAAAATGGCTAAGCATAGAAGTAATCATATTAGATTTCTTGCATAACCCAAACTAAGTAGAAAAAAGGCAACTCCCCTGTCATCCCAGTAGCCCTTTCTTGTCATCCCAGTGCGTGACACTGGGATCTCATTTTACTTTATAATGATGTCATGAAAGTAGCTGACACTGGTTCACCTTATGACGGTGTCATCTAAGTAGCCCTCTTCTTGTCATCCCAGTACTGGGATCCAGAAAACTTAACTTTAAATAAGTGGCTGCATAATAAGGACTAGATCCCAGACTGGGATGACACCCTTCTGGTAGACAATGTTCGTACAGCTATGCGCGGTATAGATTCCGCTAACTAGTAGCGGAATGACGGTTTTTCAAATTGTAGGTAAACCTAAGCCACTTTAGCTATAACATCTTTAGCAATGTCTTCATAAATCTCTGCCAAATCTTCACTTAGCATTAAAGGATTTCCACAATCAGAAGCATGACATATTTGTGGATCCAGAGGAATCCTGCCTAGGAGTTTGATGCCCATCTCCTCAGACATTCTTTTTGCGCCGTCTTTTCCAAATATGTATATTTCTGAGCCGCTTTGAGTAAAATAGCTCATGTTTTCCACAATGCCAATAATCGGTATACTGAGCTTTTTAAGCATATCATAAATTTTGCGAGCATCGATTAAAGAGAGCTCCTGTGGAGTTGAAACTATTATCGCCCCGGTTAAGTTAAAATTTTCCATCAGACTTAAATGCACATCGCCAGTTCCAGGTGGTGTATCAACTATCAAATATTCTATATTAGGCCACCTTGTTCCCATGAGCAGATTATGAAGTGCTTTTGTGATCATAGGGCCACGCCATATCGCTGCACGATCTTTATCAATAAAATAGCCGATTGAAATAGTATGCAGGCCATACTTTTCTATAGGTATTGCTTTCCCATCCCGTATCTCTGGCTTTAATTTTTCAGCACCAAGCATTTTAGGAATTGAAGGCCCATATATATCTGCATCAACTAATGCAACTTTATGTTTCAACTTTGCTAATGAGAGAGCAAGATTTAGCGCAGCTGTGGACTTGCCCACACCGCCTTTACCAGAGGCCACAACGATTATATTTTTCACTCCTTCGATATGTAATTTAGCTTTTTGTTGCCCAGTTTGTTTTTGACAAGTAGTAACCACGGTCACTTTTGTCACCCCCGGTATAGCTTTAACAGCTTGCTCACAATTTCTTCTTAATTCTTCGTTTGCTTGCGTGTTACCGGCAACTTCAAGCGCAAAACCAATGTCCCCGCCTTTAATAATGATTGAGGATATTATGCCAAGAGCGATCACATCTTTACCGCTTTTTTGCTCTATGACCTTTTTTAAGTTCTCTCTTACAATTTCTTCGTTGATCATTAGACCTCTTACATAGCAGATCCCAGTGCGTACTGTACGAACATTTGTTTCGAAAACAGTATGTTAAATGTTATAGCAGGTTTTGCCTAGAACACAAGCCAAATACTGGTTCACTTTATGACAGTGTCATGAAAGTAGCCTCTTTCTTGTCATCCAAGTAGCCTCCTTCTCCTGTCATCCCAGCGCCCAGACACTGGGATGGCTTTGTTGCATAGCAACCGAAAAAATCTGGCAGTTACTGACAAAATTCATTATAAAATAGCCATTCAACTGTTGAAGAAAAAATATGCCACAAAAAATGAGAGTCAGTAACCAAAACGAATATAACAAATTTCTAGAAAAAAGAGGAAATATTTTTCGTTATATCAACGAAGCCATAGAAAATTGGTATGAAATTGGGCCAAAAATGCAGGGTGGCAACAATATTTACAGCAATAAAGTGGTGATTTTGATACATATAATAACCCATCTATTCAGAATAGGTTTGAGGCAAACAGTTGGATTTATAGCAGGATACCTTGAGCAAATTGGGAAAAATTTGCAAGTTATCAGCTATTCTCAGGCTTCAAGAAGGTTTAAGAAACTTAATATTAAGATAAATGATTGCAGAATTGATAAAGATAATATGGAAGATATCGAAATTGCTATAGATAGCACAAGCATCAGCATTTATAACAACACTCCTGGCCACAGCAAGGAAAATAGCGAAAATAGAAAGTATCGCAGCTATGAACAAGTAAAGAAACTACACGTAATGTTGAATATAAACAGCAAAAAAGCCATAGCTGCAAAATACAGCAGCGGAGTTTATTCAGATCACTATGGAGCTTGCGATTTGTTAGAAGAAGTTCATGCTGTAAAGGTATTATATGCGGATAGAGCATATGACAGGCATAAGCTTTACGAATTATGTAACAAGTTTGGTATAAAGACAAAAGTTCTTCCGAAAAACAACGCAACAGAGCACCAAAAATTGGATTACATGGATGATAGAAATGCTGCTGTTAGACTAATAAAGTCATATGATTGCATAAAAAAGTGGAAAGAAGAAGTAAATTATGGAAAGAGAGCTCACATTGAAGGGTTTTTCTCAAGATTAAAGCAAATATTTGGATTCAGCTTTAGGAATAAGTCCGAAGTAAATCGTGGAAAAGAACTACTCATTAAGTGCTATTTGCTTAATCAATTTACTGACATTGGTATGGCTAAATTCGAAATGGCTACATGAATTTATCGTAAATTACTACCGCATAAGGTGCGATGCAACAAAGCCCACTGGGATCCAGGAAACTTAACTCTACACCAAGTAAATGTACAATAAGAACTAGATTCCAGCGTCACGCGCTGGAATGACATCATAGGGGCACTGGTTCACTCTATAATGGCAGTGCTCCTTTCTTGTCATCCCAGTAGCCTCCCTCTCCTGTCATCCCAGTGCCCAGACTACTTGGATCCAGCTTCTTTTTTTCTAGATCCCAGTGTCAGCTACTCGGATGACATCATCCTTTTTTGGGATTCCAGTGTCAAGCACTGGAATGACATCATAGGGGCTACCTGCATAAGTGTTGAAAGTAACACAAGAAAGACATAAAGAACTATTATTGCAAGAAAATGGAGGCAATAATGGATCAAATAGAAAGAGTACTAAATTTAATAAAAGATGAGGATTTAGAAAGGCTAGGAAAATTAAGTGAAGTAGATAAATGTAATACTAAATTGTTGGGCAAGATTATATTTAAAGGTCTAATGAAGTTAATATTAATGGGGCAAAAAACAAGCCTAAGAGCGCTAGAAATGGTAATAAACAGGTGTATAATGGATAAGAATAGCGATAAAAGTACAGTAACATACAGTGGTTTGTCAAAAAGGTTAAAAGTTATAAATCCAGAATATTTTAAGGGAGTATATATTGATTTGATGAGCAAGATTAAAAAGCTATTACCCCAAAAAACATCAAATAACTTACATAAGTTTGATTCGACGATCATAAATTTATCGGGATATCTCATAAAAGATGGGCTAAAAATAGGCGGTAAAAGTAACGACAGTCAAGTTAAAGTGAGTGTAGGATTAAAGGATCAATTGCCGACAAGTATAAGATTTTGTAAAGGACAAGAAGAAAGTAGTGAAGATATAGCATTAGTGAGAGCAATTAATGAAGCTAAAGTTGAAAAAGAGGATATTTTATTATTTGATAGAGGAATCAGAAAAGTTGGAACTTTTGCCGAATTTGATGAAAAGGAGTACAAATTTATCACAAGAGTTAAAGTAGGAAGAAAACATGATGTTATAAGCAGGAACAAAGTTATAAGAGAACAAAAATCGGATGGATCAGAGATTTTAGAAGATATAATAGTTAATCTTTATCGTGCACGAGGTAAAGTGGCAGAAAAGCATGATCTACGGCTAATAAAAATCAGAAATAAAATTGGAGATGAAATATGGTTTTTGACAAACTTGTTTGAAATGCCAGCTTATGAAGTAACAGAGCTATATAGGCGCAGATGGGATATAGAAGTGTTCTTTAAATTTATAAAGCAAAATCTTGGATATAAGCACTTTTTAAGCCATACTATGAATGGCATGAAGGTACATGATTATTATTACGGCTTTGTTATTTCTTGTTTATAAAATCAAAAATAATCTACATGGGTTCAAAATAGCATTACTGCAATTCACATTGGATCTAAATGACTCTTTTATACGTTCGATTGTTTTACTGTCGGGAGGTAATTTACATGCCGTTGATCATCTCATATCACGTTATTTTTGATACTTTCAACACTTATGGGGCACTGGGATGACACCCTACTTAACCGTCATACCGCCGCGGTATCTCAAAGCATAGATCCCGCTAACACGTAGCGGGATGACGATTGTCAGGGTGTCATCCAAGTAGCCTCTTTCTTGTTATCCGAGTAGCCCCTTCTCCTGTCATTCCAGTGCTCCTTTTTTGTCATCCGAGCCCCTATGATGTCATCCCAGTGCTTGACACTGGGATCTCATTTCGTAACTTCATAGTATAAATTACTTCAAATTGTATCTATTTGCAAATATATAAATATAGTAATTTTGCATAAAAAATTAGATCCCAGTGTCACGCACTGGGATGACAAGAAGAGGGCTACTCGGGTGACATCATCCTTTTTTGGGATTCCAGTGGGCTTTGTTGCATCGCACCTTATGCGGTAGTAATTTACGATAAATTCATGTAGCCATTTCGAATTTAGCCATACCAATGTCAGTAAATTGATTAAGCAAATAGCACTTAATGAGTAGTTCTTTTCCACGATTTACTTCGGACTTATTCCTAAAGCTGAATCCAAATATTTGCTTTAATCTTGAGAAAAACCCTTCAATGTGAGCTCTCTTTCCATAATTTACTTCTTCTTTCCACTTTTTTATGCAATCATATGACTTTATTAGTCTAACAGCAGCATTTCTATCATCCATGTAATCCAATTTTTGGTGCTCTGTTGCGTTGTTTTTCGGAAGAACTTTTGTCTTTATACCAAACTTGTTACATAATTCGTAAAGCTTATGCCTGTCATATGCTCTATCCGCATATAATACCTTTACAGCATGAACTTCTTCTAACAAATCGCAAGCTCCATAGTGATCTGAATAAACTCCGCTGCTGTATTTTGCAGCTATGGCTTTTTTGCTGTTTATATTCAACATTACGTGTAGTTTCTTTACTTGTTCATAGCTGCGATACTTTCTATTTTCGCTATTTTCCTTGCTGTGGCCAGGAGTGTTGTTATAAATGCTGATGCTTGTGCTATCTATAGCAATTTCGATATCTTCCATATTATCTTTATCAATTCTGCAATCATTTATCTTAATATTAAGTTTCTTAAACCTTCTTGAAGCCTGAGAATAGCTGATAACTTGCAAATTTTTCCCAATTTGCTCAAGGTATCCTGCTATAAATCCAACTGTTTGCCTCAAACCTATTCTGAATAGATGGGTTATTATATGTATCAAAATCACCACTTTATTGCTGTAAATATTGTTGCCACCCTGCATTTTTGGCCCAATTTCATACCAATTTTCTATGGCTTCGTTGATATAACGAAAAATATTTCCTCTTTTTTCTAGGCTCTGTGGACAAAATTTTAGAGAAGCCATACAAGAGCTCCAACAAAATTGAGAAAACCCATAAAAACCTCAGCAGTTTTATCAAATCTGGAAAAAATGCGCCTAAAATTTTTAATTTTACCAAAAAAACACTCAATCAAATGACGTTCTTTGTAGATATGCTCATCGTAATACCTTTGCACTTTTCGATTCCGTTTTGGCGGAATAACTACTGTACATCCCTTGTCTTCAAGACTTGTAACAAAGGCATTGCTATCGTAGCCCTTGTCAGCTACTACAGTAGAGTTATAGATACTTTCGGTCAACACTTGTGCCTGCGTAATTTCATTTCTTTGACCAGGAGTCAGAGTAAATTTAAGTGGATTTCCAAGTGCATCGACAAGCGCATGTATTTTAGTTGTAAAGCCACCTTTGCTCCTCCCTAAAGCTTCTTGATCCTTGGAGTTTTTTGTATATCCAGATGAACATGGATGGGCTCGGATGATCGTACCGTCGATTATAGCAACTTCTAAATCAGGCTCTTGTTTAGTATATTCAAGCAATTTTTTCCAGACATCTCTTTCACACCATCTTTTAAATCGCTTATGTATACTCCTGTAATTACCATAAGTTTTTGGTAAAAGTCTCCATTGGCAACCACTTCGCACTATGTACCACACTGCCTCTATGAATATTCTTAAACGTTTTTCATCTTTGCTGTGCATTCCTTTTACGCTTTTTATGAACTCTAAAATTTGTTTCCAATTTTCCTCTTTGATGTAATATTGCATATGGTAGTTTCTCCATTTTTTACCTATTAGGCTAAACTACCATCTTTTTCTCTCTTTTCATATTTTTTGTCCACAGAGCCTAGTAGAGATCGCTTTTGTAATTGCAGTATTCGTGCAATCTTTAGCTATAAATATTAAGAAATTTACCAAACGAAAAAAAGGCAAAAGAAGCCCCGTGGTTGGCTAATTACTTACATTATACTTTCAAGTATGGCGTTTTTTTATTCTAAACGCTTAATAACCGCGACTTAGCTGCTTTTAAATGCAACTAACCTTAGCTATAAATGTTTAAGAAATTTACTAGGCAGAAAAAAAGGCAAAGAAAACCCGTGGTAGCTAGTTATTACACTCTCTATTTTAAAATTTGACGTTGGGTGATGTCTTGAACGCTTTATAAGCGCGTTTCAGCTTGTACAGGTAAAAACCTAGAAATTTGATAAAGACATACGGTGCACATAGTGCAAAGAATTAAACAATAGTACGCCAAATACAAGTTTTCTTGTCATTTTAATCTGCTGCAGAGATTGCGAAGTTAAATAAAATAGCTTCAGTTTTATGATAAGGGGGCTGGCGAAGCTTGTCAAGGAAGTTTTTTCGTTATAGTATAAAGGAGTCTTATTAAAATCTTCTCAATAAAGGAAAAGCAGCAAGGAGCGAACCAAAAGCGATAAGAAAGGATCCAAGCCAGATTATAGGCATTCCAGGTTTATAGTGCACTTTAGCTGCAATTTTGCTCTTACTCTTATCAATCTCTCCAATTACAACATAAATATCAGAAAGCAAATTGTGGTAGATACTGCTTTCAACATTTTTTTGACCTTCCACAAGGTAAAATCTATATTCAGGAGTTACTTCACCTAATATCTTATTATTCAGCAAATTCCTGATATCCATTGTACCTCTCACTGCATGGAAATTTTCTTCTTGTATTAATTCAATATTTCGTAAAGTAACTTTAAATTTATTGACTGTTATGCTATCCCCTATTTTTAAGTAATTTTCTTTTTTCTCCTGCCAACCAACTGAATAAGCTATACCAAGCACTAGAATTGCCACTCCAGCATGAGCTGCCATCATTGCATAGTAGGATTTAGAAACTCTTCTTGCTAATAAAATTGATTCACCAAATGCTACCTTAAATAAACAAATTCTTTTACTATATGCTTCTAAAACAAAGATTAATAATGCTATGGAGGTGGTAATCGATAGCACAATTATTAGCTCCATGTGAAAGATAAACGGCAAAATAGCTGCAGCACTACAGAATGAGAATCTGTATTCACGGAATATTGGCAATAGACTATTTCCCTGCCAACGGCAGTATTGCCCGATTATGGTGAGCACTAGAATAGCCAGTGCAATAGGATTAAATAAAGAATTGTAATATGGTGCTCCAACTGAAATTAATTCACCGGTTAAATATTCGAGCACTGTAGGATATAAAGTGCCAACGAACACGATGAAAAAGGCAGTGATAAATAATAAATTGTTCATTAACATCATCGTAAGACGTGAAAAGAATCTTCTACCCTCTGTCACTTGAGTAGCAGGTTTCTTTTCAGATTCCAGTGTCAAGCACTGGAATGACATCGCAGATGTGTGATTCTTTCTCGTAAATACTACAAATATTACTAAGCTACTGACTGTAATTACACCAAGTAAAGCTAATATATATAGTCCATACCTTGGGTCATCTGCAAACGTGTGCACTGAGGTGAGTATTCCTGAGCGGACTAGAAATGTTCCAGTTACACTCAATATAAAAGTTGTAAGCGTAAGTAAAATAGCGAAATTCCTTAAAGTATTGAAATTTCGTACAACGAGCAACAAATGTGTCAGCGCCACTGCAATTAGCCACGGCATCAAAGAAACGTTTTCCACTGGATCCCAAAACCAAAATCCACCCCACCCAAGTTCGCGATATGCCCACCAGCTACCCAAGCTGATGCCCAAAGTGAGCAGCGACCAAGAAATAAGTACCCAAGGCCTGACAATTTTAGCCCAAACATTTCCTTCAGTATTTGCAATTAATCCAGCTATAGAGAGCGAAAAAGGAACGCTAAATCCAAGGTACCCCAAATATAATATCGGTGGATGAATAGCAAGGCCTATATCTTGCAATATCGGATTAAAACCCAATCCATCTTTTTCAACGCTTGGCATTTTAGTGAAGGGGCTGGATTCAAGTAAAGTGAACAGTAAAAAACAAAAGCAAATCAGCCCATGAGTGATAAGAGATATTTTTTTTAATTTACTACCATTAGTTCGTTCTGGTGTCATTCCAGTGCTTGACACTGGAATCCAGTTTTTATTACACTGCCATTTGATGTACTCATTTGCAATTAAATTGTCTGGATCCCAGTGTCTGGGCACTGGGATGACAGAAGAAGAGGCTGGGATGACAGAGGGGGAAACTGGGATGACAGAAGGTATATAAATATCCATTAGTAATAAATACATGACAAGCACTAATGCCCAAAGCAACATGGACCCTTCTTTATTTCCCCAAACTCCACAAATCTTATAGATCAAAGGTTTTGTTGTGTGTGAGTGGTAATATACGTTTTCGAGTGAGAAATCATTTGTAATGTGGCAGTAGATCAAAATAGCCATTGATGTTGATACACAAAAAAATATGGCAGTGGTAATAAACCGACAAGAACTAAGCGGTAAAAACAAATATGTCAAAGACAATAAGCAGGCTATGAGTAGCAATATATTCCCAAGTTCAGGCATAAAAAATTATAGTTTTTATATAAACAATATTACTGATGACAAGTTAGAAGTTAAAGTGTTAATTGACGCTTGCTATTGATGCTAGCCTGTAGTTAGCTGTCTGGCATTAATTAAAAATTAAATATTAAGTATTTATACTTTTATAGATAGCGTTAATATTGAGGTAACATTGTGGGTACAACTAAGATTAGTAAATTTCCATTCAATATAAAAGGTAAAGTGGCAAAACAACATGCCGAACCAATAATCGAAAAAAATCTCTATACTATTTTAGGATTCAAAGATATAGAAGATTTTGAAAATAAGATAAGTAAACTTGTTAATAAAAAAGTTTGGCAATCATTTGTTGACTGCTTTGCAAAAGAAATAGATTATGCAGCAACCGAAAAAGTTGTAAAAAACATCGTTTGTAACATTGCAAAGAGTGATCGCGGTGATGCTTTTATCAAAACAGAATATCTCATGTTAAATGAAAAGCAAGATAATAAAAAGAGAGAAAAAGCGATTAGAAAAGCTATTAGTATTTTGAGAAAAATCAATCCAAAAAAAGCCTTTAATGAACTTTCAGTAATAAAAAAACAAGCTGAAGATTTTTTACAAACCGATTTTTATAAAGCTCAGAGTAAACCACTTCAAGGATTTGCTCCTTCTGGTGGACAGCTCTTTGTGGAAGTTCTGAAATATATAAAAACACTAGAAAAATTAGCTGAAGTTAAAAAGGAAGAGCTAGTTAAAGATTTCTTGTTAAATCATGTTAGTTCATTGAATAAAAAGTATCCTAAATCACAAGGCAAAAGGGAAGATGCTATAACAATACTATCAAGTGATGAGTTGAAGAATTTTTACAATAAAGGTGTAGAAGAAGGAATATTACAACCAATGGTATCTTACAAAGAATGCAGAAACCTGTATGACAAAATGAACCAAATGAAAAATGAATCCAAAAGTATAATTAAAAGAGAAGAACGGGAAGAAAATTTGAAGAAAATAGATAAGTCGATAGTCAGTGCAATTAATGACATAAAAAAACATAGAGAAGCAATCCTTAACTGTAAAGATTTTCAAAGTTCTTAGAGCATGTCTTCAAACTGAAGAATGAGCTAATTTGTGAAGCATAATAGTGATCATATTAAAGAAGATATAGTTTTTTGAGGTGAGAGGAGAATGCTCGTAATCTTTACTCATGCGCCTAAAATTGGAAAGCCAGGCAAAAGTTCTTTCAACAATCCAACGTTTGGGAATAACTTGAAATCCTGTATCAACTATTTTCTTGGCAATCGTTAATAAACATCCCGTTTCCAATAAGCATCTGTTTTGTAATTTACCTATGTACCCTTGATCAGCAAAAAACTTACGTAAAGTTGGAACTTTGCATTTAGCTTGGGCAAAAAGATTTAGAGCACTATCACGATCTTGAATACTTGCACTCTGTACTTCAGCAGCAATTACAAGACCCACAGTATCTACAATAATATGGCGTTTTCTGCCCTTTATTTTTTTGCCAGCATCATATCCTCTGGATCCCCTTTTTGAGTAGTTTTCACTGACTGGCTATCAATTATACCTACTGATGGAGTCTTATTTTTACCAATCATCTCTCTTACTTTTTTAACTAGAAAATCATGAATTTCTTGCCATATTCCACTTTTTTTCAAGCGCGAATTACAACTATATACGGTTTTCCATGGTGGAAAATCTTTAGGCAGTTGTCTCCATTGACATCCTGTTCTCATCATATAGCGGATTGCATTAATAATTGTTCTAATACTATGTTTTCTTGGTCTGCCGGTCTTTTTAGGTTCAAAATATGGCTCTATTGTCTTCCATTCTTTGTCACTTATATCGCTTGGGTACATCTTAAAATGTACCTTATACCATACTTCTTAACTTCTTTCTACTCAGTTTGAAGACATGCTCTTAGAACCTGTTCATAATCTTTTGAGGAACAAAGCAGTGAAAGCAAGAACTACCATTTGCAAACTGGTGTTGAGTTTACGCTCGCAATTTTTCCATAACCGTCTACATTTTTCCAACCAAGCAAAAGAACGCTCTACAACCCATCTTTTTGGCAATACAGCAAAGGTATGTAATTCACTGCGTTTTATTACCTCAACAGTTGCACCAATAGTTGCTTTTATTTGTGTTGCAAAATTCTCTCCCGTATAGCCTGCATCAACCAGTACATTTTTAACTCCCGAGAGGTTTTCTTTTGCATTTTCTACCATTCTCACAGCACTGCTACGGTCAGTTATCTCTGCTGTTGTTACATAAATTGCATGTGGCAAACCTTGCGTATCTACTGCAATATGGCGTTTTATTCCTGAAATCTTTTTGCCTGCATCGTAGCCTTTTTCTTCAGCAGTATCTGCATTTTTTACACTCTGTGCATCAATTATGCAGAAGCTGGTTTTTTCTTTCCGACCATTGTTTTGTCGGACTACGCCAACTATTTTTTTTTAACACCAGCTCCAGAACACTTTCTTTATTTGCATCTGGTTTTTCACTCCACTTCTTAAAATAGTCGTAACAATTGCGCCATTTTGGAAACTCTTTTGGTAGCATTCTCCACTGACAACCGCTTTTCAGAACGTATAACACTCCACAAAATACATCATACAAATCAAGTTTTCTTGGTTTTGTTTTTTTTCTACAGGACTCTAGATCTGGTAATATAATCTCAAATCTTTCCCGACTTATATTACTTGGGTATAAACTCCTCATATATCCTAACTTATATACATTATCTCTTAGTTTATTCCTTTCTTGAGATCATGTACAGGTTCTTACAGCTTCACTATTTTTACACGCTTCAGCATAGGTGAATGGGGTGTAAGTTGTTTCCTTGCCATTTGAATGTTTTATAATTATTCTCTTTTTTAGAATATCTTTCAAAATACCATTTTCCTCAGAGATTTTTAACACTACTCTCACAATGTCATTGTCTCTACGTGATATAGCATCTGTAAGTATTGTATGAGTTTCTTCTCGACCATCTGAATATTTTGTGGTCATTTCTTCATTCAGAACTTCCTTTAATAGTTTTTGTTTTTTGGCTTCTTCTAAAAGATCCTTTACAGCTTGATTATTCTTATGACTTATAGCATAATGTAGTAGTGACAACGTCTCCTCTCTACCCTGATACTCGTAAGTCATTTTTGTTAAAAGAATCGTGCTTGTGTTATAGCTGGACTTTTTGAATATTCTATTTCTAAACTTTTCTGCAACACCTCTCCCTTCCTCTACTTCTCTTGCTAGCTTTTGAATATTCTTTCTATCTTTATCTGTTAATTCATATATGTCACATACTAATGTCAGTTTTGACGTTTTCATAATGTTTTTCCCCTATGAAGATTTATTGATTTAGTTGTAGTAATTGAAATAGCAAACCGGTTAGGTTGCCTAGTTTGGTTCTTTCTTTCAATCAAAGGTATTTTACTGTTTTAAATTCCCTGTAAAGATTTAGCTTATCTTTTATATCTAAACAGAATTAACACGATTTGGCTTTTTGTAGATGAGTAATTCTCTAGGGATTATCCTATTGAATTCTATAATATTTTTTGCCACATTGTCTACAGTGCCCAGATACTGGGATCCAGCTTCTATGCAACTTAATTAAAAACGTTTGTTTTAGCGTAAGACAACTACCTTTAGCTCATCAGCTCAGTTATAAGCAAAATTTCTGGATTCCAGACTGGAATGACATCATCTGTTGTGCAATTTACCTTCGAAAATGAATGTTCGTACAGTTGTGCACGGTATCTCAGCATAGATTCCGCTAACGAGTAGCGGAATGACGGTTTTTCAAATCGTCAGTAAACCTAAGTCACTTTAGCTATAGAACTCAATTACATAAGCAAACCTTACTTATTTTACTATCCCTGTTTACTTCTTGTAAAAAACATGTTACTAATAAATTGTAGAATTTTCAATAGACAACGGAGGAAGTTTTGGCAGTTCCAAAAAGAAAAAAGTCGAAGTCAAGGCGTAATATGCATCGTTCTCATCATGCTATTGAGCCTAAGAATATTGTGGTATGTTCAACAACTGGGGAATTCATGTTGCCTCACAATGTAGCAGTCGATGGCAGTTACAAAGGAAAACGAGTTTTCATTAAGCAACAGGCAGAATGACTATTATGGTATGTTACCTGCGGTCAATAATCACATAGTTATTGCACTTGACGCTATGGGGGGCGATTTTGCGCCTCTTTCCGTAATTCAGGGTGCTAGTTTTTTTTTAGATAATCTTGTTGACCCAGGCATTAAAGTTCTTTTTCATATTTATGGAGATAAGGAAAAAGTATCTCCTTTGCTTTTGAAATATAAA
Source organism: Wolbachia endosymbiont (group A) of Anoplius nigerrimus (assembly GCF_947251795.1). Taxonomy (GTDB): domain Bacteria; phylum Pseudomonadota; class Alphaproteobacteria; order Rickettsiales; family Anaplasmataceae; genus Wolbachia. Next base: position 1,258,138 of record NZ_OX366385.1, read on the forward strand.
AAAGTAAGTAACAATTCTGAGTTTACTCATTGTTCTGACAATGTCCTTGCAAATGATAAGCCATCTTTTGCGCTGAGACATCGTAAAGACTCAAGTATGAAAGCTGCAATTGTTGCAGTGAAAGAAGGTAAAGCTTTCGGAGTGGTATCTTCAGGCAACACCGGGGCGTTGATGGCAATTTCCAGATTTATTTTAGGGACATTACCAAATATTTATCGTCCTGCTATTGTCTCTATCTGTCCAACTAAGACAAAAAGCTTCGCTTTGCTTGACCTTGGTGCAAATGTTGATTGTAATGCCGACTCATTATTTCAATTTGCATTAATGGGAAATATATTTGCAAAAGTAGCGCTAAAAATTGACAATCCTGAAGTTGCTTTGCTAAATATCGGCACAGAAGAAGTTAAAGGTAATGACTCAGTGCGCGGCGCTTTTGAGTTGCTTAAAAACGCTCCAGGCATTAATTTCAAAGGGTATATAGAGGCAAGTGAATTTTTAGAGGGCAATATAGATGTGATTGTTGCTGATGGTTTTGTTGGCAATGTAATGCTCAAAACGGCTGAGGCAACCGCTAGTACCTTTATCAATCTAATAAAGCAGGAAGTATTCAACTCGTGGATAGCGAAAATGCTTGTTGGTATATTGTTAAAATCCAAACTAAATAAAGCATTAACGCGTTTTAATCCCCAAATTAGAAGTGGAGCTATGTTTTTAGGGCTAAATGGTATCATCATTAAAAGTCATGGAAATTCTGATGCTATTTCTTTTGCCCATGCCATAAAATTTGCAGTAAATGCAATTAGTGAAAATTTAAATCAAAAGATAATTAACGGGGTAAGTCATATTGAATAAAAGTTTCATATTAAGCACTGGATCTTACCTACCAAGAAAAATGCTGAGTAACAACGAAATTGCATCGATAGTTGAGACAAGCGATGAATGGATAAGGCAGAGAACAGGAATAGTTCAAAGGCATATAGCAGATGAAGGAGAATTAACGTCAGATCTAGCTGTAAATGCAGCAAAAAGTGCTATAGAAAAAGCTAAAATTTCAGTGGATGAAATTGACTTGATTATAGTTGCAACAACAACGCCTGATAAAACTTTGCCTAGCTGTGCAACGATTGTACAAAGTAAGTTAAAATGTAAAAACGCATTTTCTTTTGATGTACAAGCAGCATGCTCTGGTTTTATATATGCAGTTACAGTTGCTGATTCGCTCATAAAATCTAACAATAGAATTAAATATGCGCTCGTTATTGGTGCTGAAATAATGTCTAGGATTGTTGACTGGGAAGATAGGTCAACTTGTGTACTCTTTGGTGATGGTGCTGGTGCAGTGATAATAAAATCGGAAATGGGTAGCAGCGGCATCATATCAACAAACTTACACTCTGATGGCAATGTGGACATATTATGTACGAACGGAGGGACATCCTCTACTGATGATTCTGGAAAAATATGCATGAATGGAAGAGAAGTGTTTAAACATGCAGTGGATAAGTTAACAGCCTCAGTAGAGGAAACACTAAGATGCAATAATTTGAAAATCACTGATATTGACTGGTTAATTCCCCATCAAGCAAACATTCGTATTATTGAAGCAGTAGTAAAGAAATTAGATTTTCCTATAGAGAAAGTGATTAATACCGTTGATAAGCATGCAAACACCTCAGCAGCGTCAATTCCACTGGCCTTAGACTATGCGATACAAGAATCAAAAATAAAATCAGGAAATCTGGTACTGCTGATTGCAATAGGTGCAGGTCTCACATGGGGTTCCGTGTTGCTGCGCTATTAGACTTCCTGCATTGTATCTGTTCAGCAGAGTGGCAAAATAAGGTAGACGAGAAAAGACAACTATAGGAACAAATGGGTGTCATTCCAGCGCCTCTATGATATCATCCCAGTGCCCTGACTACTTGGATCCAGGAAAAAGGATGGTGTCATGCAAGTAGCCTCCTTCTCCTGTCATCCAAGTAGCCCCTTTTTTTGTCATCCGAGTAGCTGACACTGGGATGGCTTTGTTGCATCGCTACTTATGAAAGGCTAACTATAGTTAGAATTATAAGCAACCTATTGAAAATCTTGTTTTTTTGCAATCAATCTGATCAAATTTAAGAATAGTAATTTATTATTTATATTAATAAATTTAATTCTATTGAAAATAGCTAAAGCATTGAAATTCTTGAATTTTAGCCAGATTAGTGAGTGGTAGTGAAATTTCTTTTACTCAAATTTAGGTATTCACTGACCGTTCTTATTATAAATACCAGAATAATAAGCTACTGATATTCTCCATCTTTTTTATCTTTAATCCATCATAGCTAGCGATGCAACAAAGCCATCCCAGTGTCAGCTACTCGGATGACAAGAAAGGAGCACTGGAATGACAAAAAAAGGAGCACTGGAATGACAACGAAGAGCTACTCGGATGACAAAAAGGGGCACTGGGATGACATCACAGGAGCACTGGGATAACACCTGTAGCCCTACGTCATACCGCGATTCATTCGCGGTATCTCATCCGCTAACAAAAGATCCCGCTAACATGTAGCGGGATGACGATTGTCGTTTAGCTATAAACATTAAGAAATTTACCAAATGAAAAAAAAGGCAAAAGAAGCCCCGTGGTTGGCTAATTACTTACATTATACTTTCAAGTATGGCGTTTTTTTATTCTAAACGTTTAATAACCGCGATTCAGTTGCTTTTAAGCCGCAACTAATCTAAATTATAAACATTAAGAAATTTACTAAACAAAAAAAAAGGCAAAAGAAACCCTAGGGTAGCTAATTATTCACTATCCATTTTTTAAGTTGGCGTTTTTTAATGTTTTAAATGCTTTATAAGCGTATTTCAGCTTGTATAGGTAAAAACCTAGAAATTTGATAAAGACATAGAGTGCACATAGTGCAAAAAATTAAACATGAGACGCCAGATACGTGAGTTTTTTTGTCATTTAATCTGTACAGAGAAGATAAATAAATAGCTTCATTTTCATGATAAGGGGGCTGGCGAAGTTTGTCAAGTAGGTTTTTCACTTCTGCGGACTACTTGAATAATTGCTACAATGTTTGTACAATTGTGCGTCATGCGCTGCCAAACACTGGTTTTTATATGGCTATACAAGAAAAATTAAGGCTTAAAAGGAAACTTAAGCAGCTAATAGGGCCTAAGCCTTCTTAATAAAACATAAAAAGCCCCTTTACCACCATGTTTTTTCGTAGCTTGCTGGTAGTATAGAACCATATGCTGGATTTTAGTGTCATTTAACCATTTATTTAAGTTACTCTTTATAGTGTCTGTTTTATTTGTTGCACTGCCGTATCCCGTAATTACCAATAAACATCTATTTCCTGCTCGATAATTTTTGATAATAAAATCTATCAATTTACAGTAAGCATCCTCTATACTATAGCCGTGCAAATCGAGCTTATCGCTTATAAAATATTTACCCCTATCAACTTTTGATTTTGTGTTTTTGTCAAGACAAAATGATGAGTTACCATTATTGGTATTAAGAAAATTCCTTTGTAAGTCGGAGGTACCTTTATCAACCATAGACTTTATATTTACTTTATGATCAACTTTCAAAGTAACTTTTCCACATTCTATTGGCTTAACATTTTTTTGCCAATCCAACTCATCGTCCGACATAAACGCATTAATCGAATTGTATAATTTTACAACAATATCCAAACATAGTAAAATGTTGCTTATTCTATAAAAACCCGATTTTCGATAATACGATGAAATCGTCAAAAACTAATGAGAATTTTTGGCTGTATGGAAAGCACACCTGCATGTCAGCACTGAAGAATAAAAATAGGCGGTGTATAGAACTGTTAGTAACAGAAAATTTCTATAGAGAACATGAAAAAGAAATTAGGCAATGTGCAAATAGTAAGGGCATTAAAGTTCGATTAGTAGAAAACAAAATACTTAATGACGTTTTATCTAAAGGTGCTAACCATCAAGGAATTGCTTTAAATGTTGCCCCTATTCTTTATAACTTAAGCATTGAAGAAATAGCTGAAAGCTCGAACGATAGCTCTACCATAGTCATTTTAGATCAAGTCACTGACACGCACAATATTGGATCAATTTTAAGAACTTCAGCTTGTTTTAATGTCGACGCATTGGTTTTACCACATAATCATTCACCGAGTGAAAATGCATCTATTGCAAAAGCAGCAAGTGGAGCTTTAGATATTGTTCCGCTAATATACGTTACAAATATAGTAAAAACTATGCAGTATTTGAAGAAGGTCGGCTACTGGTGTTACGGGTTTGATTGCAATGCTGGGGAGGATATAGAGGAAATAAAGAGCTTTGGAGAAAAAAGAGTGATCGTTTTTGGTTCTGAAGAGAAAGGAATGCGGAGGTTAGTTAAAGAAAATTGTGATTATCTTTTAAAAATCCCAATGTCAAACGTAATTGACAGCTTAAATGTTTCAAATGCAGCAGCAATAGGACTATACTCCATCTACATAAAACAAAAATAATTGCACATTAGTTGCAACAAAAAATGATTTTATACTTGATAAAAATGTGGTTTTATATTATAATGTGTTAAATAATGGACAAAAGGAGTTATATTATGTCTTACATGAGAAATGAACAGGATATTCGCTCTCAGGGCGTTTATTATAGCGCTGGGCTCAGAAGTTACCTAACTAAAGTATATAACTACATGGCTTTAGCTTTAGGCGTTACAGGGCTTGTTGCGTTTCTAACGGTATTTTCTGGTCTTTTTCAGGTAATTCATTATAATCCTGTGCTGCGATTTGTAGTAATGCTATCTCCTTTTGCGCTGGTGTTTTACATGTATTATAAACTTCAACACTTAAGTGCTCAGTCCACAGTTACTATATTTTTTCTTTTCTCAGTATTAATGGGGCTTTCCTCATCTTATATTTTTGTAATTTACACTGCAGAAAATATAGCAAGAGCATTTTTCATTACATCGATCATGTTTGGCTCTATGGCTTTATATGGTAATACTACAAAAAGAGATCTTACAAGTATGGGATCTTTCTTGATGATGGGAGTCTTGGGAATAATTATAGCATTGATAGTAAATTTCTTCCTTAGAAGCAGTCCACTTTACTTTGCAATATCATTTATATCAGTAATAGTCTTTACCTTGATGACTGCATATGATGCTCAGAGAATCAAAGATGTTTATTATAAACATAATGACGGATCAGAAGTTGCTACTACTAAATTAGCAATACTCGGTGCAACTGATCTTTATTTTAATTTTATTATTATGTTTAAACATTTACTCAGGTTACTTAGCAATAGAGATTAAATGTTCTCCTTTCTAAGGAGAAATGATAAAAATTCTATAGTCTTCTTTTTAATATCTTTAGTTGTGTTGATGCTGTGTCTTGCATATGCATCGGTGCCACTATATAGCATTTTCTGTAAAGCCACTGGATATGGTGGCACAACAAGAAAAGTAACTAATACAACAATAAGTGCAACTGACCAAAAAATCAGGGTTCACTTCAATGCTGATATAATGTCCGATCTACCTTGGGAATTTAAATCAGAAACTAACTACGTTGATGTAAACATAGGAGAACAAAGTTTAGCATTTTATTACGCAAAAAATCTATCTGATCAGCCTTCATTTGGTATGGCAGTATATAACGTTACGCCTTTCAAAGCAGGTAAGTATTTCAATAAAGTTGCATGCTTTTGTTTTGAAGAGCAAATGTTGCTACCAAAACAAAAAGCACCTATGCCCGTATCTTTCTATATAGATCCTGAGATAATGCTTGATAACAATACAAAAGATTTGAGCGAAATAACACTATCATACACGTTTTTTAAGCTTAAGTAACAGAATGTTTGCAAACCATGTCATTTCAAGTAATCAATAGGGTGTCATCCGAGTAGCTGACACTGGGATGGCTTTGTTGCATCGCACCTTATACTGGTAGTAATTTACGATAAATATCATGTAGCCATTTCAAATTTAGCCATACCAATTTCAGTAAATTGATTAAGCAAATAGCACTTAATCAGCAATTCTTTTTCGCGATTTACTTCGGATTTATTCCTAAAGCTGAATCCAAATATTTGCTTTAATCTTGAGAAAAACCCTTCAATATAAGATCTTTTCCCATAATTTACTTCTTTTTCCATTCTTTCACGCCATCTTCACCGTATAATTTTATTAACCTAATAGCAGCATTTCTGTCAGACATATAATCTATTTCTGGATGTTCTGCCGCATTGTTTATTGGTGGAATTTTTGCCTTTATATCATATTCGTGACACAATTTGTAAAACTTGTGCCTATCATATGCCCTATCTGCATATAGTGCTTTTATGACATGAACTTCTTTAAGCAAATCGCAAGCTCCATAGTGATCAGACCGTTACTGTATTTTACAGCTATGGCTTTTTTGCAGTTTATATTCAACATTACATGCAATTTTCTTGTCTGTTCATAGCCACTCTGTCAGCGCTATTTTCCTTCAGGGGTATTGTTGTAAATGCTGATACCTGTACTATCTATAGCAATTTCGATGTCTTCCATATTATTTTCTGCAATCATTGATCTTAATATTAAGTTTCTTTTGATGCTTGTGAATAGCTGCAAATCTCTTCCTATTTGTTGCAGATATCCTTTTATAAACCCCACCGTTTGTCTTAAACCAATTCTAAAAAGATTGACAATTATATGCACCAAAATCACAATTTTATCACTGTAAATATAGTTGCCGCCTTGCATTTTTGGACTATTTTCATACCAATTTTCTATGGCTTCATTGATATAATGAAAAATATTTCCTCTTTCCTGGAGAAATTTGTTATATTCATTTTGGTTACTGACTTTCATTTTCTGTGGCATATTTTTTCTTCAACAGTTAAATGGTTATTTATAATGAATTTTGTCAGTAGCCACCAGATTTTTTCGGTTGCTATGCAACAAAGCCATTCCAGCGTCACGCGCTGGAATGACAGGAGGTAATGCAAGAAGTCTATTGATTGTGAAAACAATAACTTTGCAAAATATTAATTGTTAGATAACATAATCAAAGTTTTTATCTTACATTCATCATGGTTAGAGCTATACAAATAAAAAAAACTGGGGGACCAGAAGTATTAGAATTTGTAGATAAGAATATAGGTGAGCCAAAAGGCGAGGAAGTTTTAGTACGTCATACAACTATCGGCTTAAATCGTTATGACTTGGAGCACAGAAAAGGTACGCGCAAAATTAAAAATTTACCATCAGTGCTTGGAGTGGAAGCAGTTGGGGTTATTGAAAAGCTTGGTAAAAAAATCAGTGATGGATTCAAAGTTGGAGACAGAGTTGGATATTGCACAGCTCCTCCAGGGGCATATTGTGAAAAGCGCATTATACACCAGAAATATCTGATAAAAATTCCAGATGACATATCTGATGAAGTTGCTGCTGCAGTGCTGTTTAAAGGTATGACAGCTCACTATTTAGTTAATCAATCTTATAAAGTTAGGCCTGGTGCTTTCGTGCTAGTTCATGGGGCTAATGGTGGTTTAGGACAAATAATATGCCAATGGGCAAAGGATAAAAAAGGTGTAGTGATAGGTTCTGTAAGCTCTGATGAAAAAATGAAGATAGCTTTACAAAGTGGCTGCACATACGCAATAAACTACAATGATAAAGACTTCGTTTCTAAAGTTATGGAGATTACGCAAAACAGAGGAGTAGGTGCAGTGTATGACCCTATAGGTTACGCTACAAGCAAGCTTTCTTTTGAATCTTTAGGCAGGTTCGGCATATACGTTTCCTATGGGCAGATATCAGGTAACGCTCCTATTAGTTTTTCTTTACTTAGTTCACGTTCGTTATTTGCAACTGGAACCTCAATATACCATTATAAGCATGATAGATTCACATTAGTGCTTACCACAATGGAAATCTTCGAGATGATAAGAAAAAAACTTTTAACTGTACGGATCAATAAAAAATATAAATTTGATGAAATAATTCAAGCCCATCGCGATATGGAAAATAGAAAAGCAAGTGGGTTAAATATTATCAAAATCTCTTAAATAAATTAGTAATTAAAACTAACCATTCATTAAATTATATCAACTAGAATTTCACATATTTCATTCTCCTTTTGGGGGAATTAAAAGCATATAGCTAAACTGACTTAGGCTTACCAACAACCTTCATCCCGCTACTTGTTAGCGCCGCGGCGGCATGACGTCTTAGCTATAGATGCTGATTTGTGTGCTCCCAGTAATTTCAAGAGAAGCTTAGTAGATAAGTTGTGTTTTAAACCAGATTTGGTATTTTAAACTGAACATTTTCAATAATACCACCTGGCATAACTGAAATTTTTACACTCAGGTTTACTTTTAGGTAGTCCATTAATTCATCAACCAATATGTCAGGAGCGGAAGCACCTGCAGTGATTCCTATCTTTTCTACGCCCTGAAACCAGCTTTTATTCACACAGCTGTAATTATCAATTAAGTAGGCTCTTTTTCCTCTGGCAGTGCACAGATCTAATAAGCGGTTTGAATTTGAGCTATTTTTACTTCCTACAACTAACACCATGTCTACAATTTCAGCTAGCTTTTTAACAGCATTTTGTCTGTTTTGCGTTGCATAGCATATGTCCTTTAAATCTGGACCTGTTATGCTTGGAAACCTGAGCTTCAGGGCAACAATAATTTCACGGGTATCGTCGATGCTTAACGTGGTTTGTGTAACATAAGATAAATTATCTGGATCTTTAACCTTTAAATTGCGTACGTCCTGCACAGTTTGCACTAAAATGATAGGATTATTTACTCTTCCTCTAATTCCCTTAACTTCTGGATGGTTTTCATGCCCAATGAGAATTAATTCTTTACCACTGTTTTCATACCTTTTTGCCTCTTTATGCACTTTGCTGACTAAAGGACATGTTGCATCAATCACTTGAATACCCTTTCTTTTTGCCTTATCTTCTATATTTTTTGATACTCCGTGCGCGCTGAAGATCAGTATTCCTCCATTATCTTCAATTTCCTCGATACTGTTCACAAAAACCACTCCTTGTCTCTTAAAGTCCTCTACTATATATTTATTGTGAACAATTTCGTGTAGCACATAAACTTGGCACTTGTTTTTGTATTTTTCTAAAGTAATAGCTAATATGTCCACAGCTCTTTTTACCCCGGCACAAAAACCTCGCGGCTCAGCTAAGATGATTTCCATTTTTGTCAAATCAAGTAAATATGCAAGCATTACTTAAAAATAAGCTCCGCTCACTGTGTTTTATAGTACCATTATTTACGTTTTATATAATAATTATTTTTCGCATATTCTCTTTAACATTTGATCAACCTACTACTTCAGAAAATTTTAGAAAAGATAATATAGTACATAAACAACCTGATATTTTAGATAGAAATGGAGTGGTAATAGCAACAAATGTGCCCACAACATCACTATATACAGATGCAACCAAAGTAAAGAATCCGGAAAGTATAGCAGCACAACTGTGTTCTATTTTGAATGATCTTGAATACGAGAATTCATATAGAATACTTACTTCAAAAAAGAAATTTGCTTGGGTAAAGCGGCACTTGAGTCCAAAAGAACTGTTAGCAATAAAAAATGCCGGCGTGCCAGGAATAAACTTCTATAACGATGTAAAACGTATATATCCTCACAGTAATTTATTTTCACACGTGCTTGGTTACACTGACATAGATGGCAACGGTATTGCAGGAGTTGAGGCATATATAAGTAAAAACAAACAACATTCTGTTATCCAAGTAGCTGACACTGGGGTCCAGAAAAAAAATACGTGGATTCCAGCATTACGTGCTGGAATAACACCTTACCAGGGTATTCAACTATCCTTAGATACACGAGTGCAAAGCATAGTGCATGAAGAGCTAACTAAAGCTGTAAGCAGATATCAGGCACTCGGAGGAGTAGGAATTGTTTTAAATGTGAGAAATAGTGAAGTCATCTCGATGATCAGTCTACCTGATTTTAACCCCAACCTACAGAATAAGGCAGAAGACGTACAAAAGTTTAATCGCGCCAGTCTTGGGGTGTATGAGATGGGGTCGGTATTAAAATTCTTTACAATAGCCGCAGCGCTTGATGCGAACGTTATAAAAACTAGCGATTTATATGACGTATCAACACCAATCACCATTGGAAAGTATAAAATTCAGGATTTTCACAAATCTAAAATTCCAAAAATTACTGTGCAAGATATATTTGTAAAATCATCCAACATTGGTGCAGCAAAAATTGCAGTCAAATTAGGTATTAAAAAACAAGTAGAATACTTTAAAGCTATGAAGCTATTTTCTCCTTTGAAAATAGAAATACCAGAAAAATCTACACCGATAATTCCGGATAAATGGAGTGAAAACACTTTAATAACAGCATCTTATGGTTATGGCATAGCTGTAACTCCTATACATCTTGCACAAGCTGCAGCAGCATTAATCAACAATGGAATATTTCATAACGCAACCTTGATGTTGAATAAAAGAAGTATAGGAGAGCAAATTATCTCAAGAAGAACTTCCAGGGAAATGAGAAAATTATTACGCGCAGCAGTAACAGATGGCACTGGCAGAAAAGCAAAAATAAAGGCATATTCAATAGGAGGAAAAACTGGATCGGCGGAAAAAGTTGTAGATGGTAAATATAGCAAAGATGCAAACATAGCGTCATTTATAGGAGTGCTAACTATGCTTGACCCAAGGTATATAGTGCTAATTGCTATTGATGAACCTCAAGGGATGCACCATACCGGGGGAATAATTGCTGCGCCTATAGTAAAGAACATTATAAATAGAATAGCACCTATACTAAATGTTACACCTGAGATGTAAAATTATGATTGCTTTACTATAATTTCAAATTTATCATTACCAAAATCCTTATTAATATACCAAGAACCATCATCTTTAGTTATAAATTCAAGACCTTTAAGGTCTCTTTTTATTGTCTTTCCATTTTGACCATCGATAGCGATATTAATATCGAATGTAATAACGTCTAGATTTATCATAGCTTCTTTCCCGCTGTACGAATCTAGACTGAACTTGCCTAACATGACATCATTAAAACTCACTTCTCTTGTATAAACATCACAATGACCATCTACACAAAACACACCTTCAATATAGAAAAGATCTGACATACAAAATACCCTGCATCTACAAAAAAAAGAACTAAACATATATGGCCACTACGCCACACCGCTAACAAGTAGTAAAGCGTCGATAAGCCTAAGTTACTTTAGCTACATAGCCATAATACAGCTAGAAATGTAAAATTCAACAGTTAATTGGGGAATGTTCAAAAAAGTGTGTCAAACCGAAAAAAAAGTAATAAATTGATATAAAAAAATGGAGGTTTGACAATGAGTCAGAAAGTAGTAAACAGAACTACCGGTTTGGTAGATTATAAAGAATTAGAAACAAATATCCTGTCGTCTATACGAGATAGGCAGGCCGTTGACAGGAAGAGATGGTGCATTAACACCATTTATAAAAAGACTGCTGGAGGCAAGTTTGGAAGGTGAAATAGAAAATCACTTGTTGGCTGAAAGCGAAGAAAATAATCGAAGAAATGGGAGGAATGGAAAGACTTTACGTACCAGTGCAGGTTCATTTGAGCTATTAACACCAAGAGACAGAGATGGAAATTTTGAACCTCAAATAGTCAAAAAAAGGCAAACAAACCAGAGCTTGAAACGAAGATCTTGAGCACATTTGCCAGTGGTATGAGCTATAGAGATATAGCGTCACATGTTGAGGAAATTTATGATCACAAAATATCGGTGGCAGAGATATCAAGTATTACTGACAAATTGCTACCTATAATCAATGAATGGCGTAGTCGTCCACTGCAATCAGTATACCCGATAGTATTTATGGATGGGATGTTTTTTAAGGTCAAAGAGGATGGACATTGTGTAAGTAAATGTATGTACAATATATTGGGCATAGACCAAAATGGCAGAAAAGAAGTATTAGGTTTTTATTTGGCTGAAAGTGAAGGAGCTAACTTCTGGTTGGGAGTACTAAATGATCTAAAAGAGAGAGGAGTAGAAGATATTCTAATTGTATGTGTAGATGGGCTAAAAAGCTTTCCTGCAGCGATAAATAGTGCGTTTCCTAAAGCAGAAGTACAGCTATGTATAGTGCATCAGATAAGAAATTCTCTGAAATATGTATCCAGCAAAGATGTGAAAGTTTTCATGAATGATCTGAAAAAAATATATCGTGCTGCAAGCAGAGAAATTGCCGAGAATTATTTGCTTGAGTTGGAAGAAAAATGGGGAGAAAAGTACCCATTGGTTGTAAAATCGTGGCAGAATAATTGGGAAAATTTGTCCGGTTATTTCAAGTATTCTGGCCCAGTTAGGAAGCTAATTTATACTACCAATCCTATTGAGGGGCTACATAGGCAGATCAGAAAATTTACTAAAACTAAGGGCTCATTTACTAGTACAAATGCCTTGTATAAACAGGTGTATTGTGCTATAAAAAAGGTAGAGCAAAAATGGACTATGGCTTTGCCTAATTGGGCATTAACTATGTCTCAGTTCGACATTTTCTTTCCTAATAGATTGAAAATTGAGTTGAACTAAAAATGCGGTTTGACACAGTTTATTTAACACTCCCAAGAATCATCTTTCTGTTCAATTCAATTCTACTCTAGTATTGTTAAACTGGGAAATTGGCTCCAGAATTGATCAAGATATCCTAAAGCACAAACGTGCAGATTATGGGAAGCAAATCATCTCCCAACTTGCAAAAGAACTTCAGATGAAATATGGACATGGATTTGATAGAGCTTCATTATTTCGGATGGTGCAATTTTCCAAATTCTTTCCCGATCAAGAAATTGTCGCGACACTGTCACAACAATTGAGTTGGTCACATTTTGTAGAAATTATTGCAATTTCTGATGAGCTGAAGCGTAATTATTATATAGAAATGTGTCGTATTGAAAGATGGAGTGTTAGAGCACTACGTAGTAGAATCGATACCATGTTGTATGAACGTACAGCACTAGGCTCTGTGGACAAAATTTTAGAGAAGCCATACAAGAGCTCCAACAAAATTGAGAAAACCCATAAAAACCTCAGCAGTTTTATCAAATCTGGAAAAAATGCGCCTAAAATTTTTAATTTTACCAAAAAAACACTCAATCAAATGACGTTCTTTGTAGATATGCTCATCGTAATACCTTTGCACTTTTCGATTCCGTTTTGGCGGAATAACTACTGTACATCCCTTGTCTTCAAGACTTGTAACAAAGGCATTGCTATCGTAGCCCTTGTCAGCTACTACAGTAGAGTTATAGATACTTTCGGTCAACACTTGTGCCTGCGTAATTTCATTTCTTTGACCAGGAGTCAGAGTAAATTTAAGTGGATTTCCAAGTGCATCGACAAGCGCATGTATTTTAGTTGTAAAGCCACCTTTGCTCCTCCCTAAAGCTTCTTGATCCTTGGAGTTTTTTGTATATCCAGATGAACATGGATGGGCTCGGATGATCGTACCGTCGATTATAGCAACTTCTAAATCAGGCTCTTGTTTAGTATATTCAAGCAATTTTTTCCAGACATCTCTTTCACACCATCTTTTAAATCGCTTATGTATACTCCTGTAATTACCATAAGTTTTTGGTAAAAGTCTCCATTGGCAACCACTTCGCACTATGTACCACACTGCCTCTATGAATATTCTTAAACGTTTTTCATCTTTGCTGTGCATTCCTTTTACGCTTTTTATGAACTCTAAAATTTGTTTCCAATTTTCCTCTTTGATGTAATATTGCATATGGTAGTTTCTCCATTTTTTACCTATTAGGCTAAACTACCATCTTTTTCTCTCTTTTCATATTTTTTGTCCACAGAGCCTAGCAAAAAAGCCTGAGGACTTCATAAGACAAAGCATCAAACAGTTACGTGAAGAAAATACGTTAGCCCCCGAATTCATTTTTCACGATCCATACTTCCTTAACTTTGTGGAATTGCCATCAAGTCATAGTGAGACTGATCTAGAAAATACGATTTTGGATGAATTGGTAAAATTTTTACAAGAGTTTGGTAATGATTTTTGTTTTGTGACACGTCAAAAAAGGATGAGTACCGAAAGAATTGATAGGTATTTAGAACCTGTCTTGAAAGGACTTAAGTAGCTAATTTAGTAAGCATAGAAGTAATCATATTAAAGAAGATATTGGTTTTTGAAGTAAGAGGAGAATGCTCATAATCTTTGCTCATGCGCCTAAAATTGGAGAGCCAAGCAAACGTTCTTTCAACGTTTAGGAATAACCTGGAATCCTGTAACATCAACAGCTTTCTTGGTAATCGTATCCCGTTTCCAATAAACAGCGGTTTTGTAATTTACCTATGTATCCTTGATCAGCAAAAAACTTACGTAAAGTTGGAGCCTTGTATTTAGCTTGAGTGAAAAGATTTAGAGCACCATCACGATCTTGAACACTTGCACTATGAACATCAGCCGCAATAATTAGGCCCACTGTATCTACAACAATATGACGTTTTCTACCCTTTATTTTTTTGCCAGCATCATATCCTCTGGATCCCCTTTTTGAGTGGTTTTTACTGATTGACTGTCAATTATTCCTACTGAAGGTGTTTCATTTTTACCAAACATTTTTCTTACCTCTTTTACTGGCATATTATGTATTTTTTCCAATTTGCCATTACTACGCCACCTGAGAAAATAGTCATACACCGTCTTCCATGGAGGAAAATCTTTCGGCAGCATTCTCCATTGACAACCACCTCTCATTATATACCTTATTGCATTAATAATTGTTCTGATATTGTGCTTTCTTGGCCTCCCTATCTTTCCTTGTGCAACATGTGGCTCCAAAATTTCCCATTCCTTATCACTTATATCACTTGGATACAATTTTCCCTCCTATTTTTACTTACACTATCATATTCTTTTCCTCATTCCTTTTCAAGACATGCTCTTAGAGCATGTCTTCAAACTGAAGAATGAGCTAATTTGTGAAGCATAATAGTGATCATATTAAAGAAGATATAGTTTTTTGAGGTGAGAGGAGAATGCTCGTAATCTTTACTCATGCGCCTAAAATTGGAAAGCCAGGCAAAAGTTCTTTCAACAATCCAACGTTTGGGAATAACTTGAAATCCTGTATCAACTATTTTCTTGGCAATCGTTAATAAACATCCCGTTTCCAATAAGCATCTGTTTTGTAATTTACCTATGTACCCTTGATCAGCAAAAAACTTACGTAAAGTTGGAACTTTGCATTTAGCTTGGGCAAAAAGATTTAGAGCACTATCACGATCTTGAATACTTGCACTCTGTACTTCAGCAGCAATTACAAGACCCACAGTATCTACAATAATATGGCGTTTTCTGCCCTTTATTTTTTTGCCAGCATCATATCCTCTGGATCCCCTTTTTGAGTAGTTTTCACTGACTGGCTATCAATTATACCTACTGATGGAGTCTTATTTTTACCAATCATCTCTCTTACTTTTTTAACTAGAAAATCATGAATTTCTTGCCATATTCCACTTTTTTTCAAGCGCGAATTACAACTATATACGGTTTTCCATGGTGGAAAATCTTTAGGCAGTTGTCTCCATTGACATCCTGTTCTCATCATATAGCGGATTGCATTAATAATTGTTCTAATACTATGTTTTCTTGGTCTGCCGGTCTTTTTAGGTTCAAAATATGGCTCTATTGTCTTCCATTCTTTGTCACTTATATCGCTTGGGTACATCTTAAAATGTACCTTATACCATACTTCTTAACTTCTTTCTACTCAGTTTGAAGACATGCTCTAAGGACGATGGCCGTAGTGGGTGGAATTTGGAGCGAGACGGTTTAGATGAGTTACGTGATAAAGTAGCAGAAGGAAAAATTGGAAAAATTTACATTCATTCACCTGACCGGCTATCAAGGAAATCTGCACACCAAATGGTATTACTTGAAGAGTTTGAGAAAGCAGGAGTAGAAGTAATATTCTTAAATTGTAAGACTGAAAATAATCCAGAGTCTAAATTATTACTAGGAGTTCAAGGATTAGTGTCAGAATACGAATGTACAAAGATTATGGAACGTAGTCGTAGAGGAAAACTCCATAGAGCAAGAAAAGGCCGTGTAAGTGTAATGGGAAATGCGCCTTATGGTTATGACTATATAAAGCATGTAGAAAGAGAAAAGATAAGGTTTGAAATTAATGAAGAAGAAGCAAAAGTAGTGCGCAAACTATTTGAGTGGGTAGGTCAAGAAAGAGTGAGTTTAAAAGAGACAGTGCGACGACTGAAAGAAGAGTATATTGCTACACCAAAGGGTAAAGGAATTTGGCACCCAAGTACAATTCGTAGAATATTGAGAAACTATGCATACAAAGGACAAGCAGTATATGGTAAAACGAAGGTAGGTCCAATAAAAAAAGAAGTAAAAGCAGTGTGGAAAGGGCGCAAAAAAAGCTATTCTGTTTATTCTAATGACCAAGAGAATTGGATTTATATAGAAATACCAAGTATAATTGAAGAGGAATTATTCGATATAGTACAAGAACAACTGGTTGAAAATAGAAAAAGAGCAAGAATGCAACGAAGAAGAAGATACCTATTACAAGGGCTAATAGTATGTCAGTATTGTAAATATACTTATTATGGAATGTATAACACTAGGGGAGGACGAAGTTACTATCGTTGTCCTGGTACAGATGCAAACCGTTTTGGTGGGAATAAGATATGTAACAGCAAATCAATACGCACGGATATACTAGAAACAGTTATATGGGAAGAAATGAATAGGGTATTAAAAGACCCGGATGCAATTGCAAAGGAATATCAACTTGGGCTTTTAAAAGATAAAAATAAGCAACCAAATGATGAACTTGAAAAAGAAATAAGCAGATTAGAACAAGGTATCAAAAGACTTGCTTATACCTATGCTGAAGAGTATATAACTAAGGAAGATTTTGATTCAAAAGCCAAAGCAATGACTCAGAGCTTAGAAGCAATTAAGAAACAGAAGGAAAAAGTGGTTGATGAAAAGGAGCTAAAGAGGGAATTAGATTTTACCATGAGTAGTGTAAAAAGTTTTGCCTCTGAGGTTGAATCAGAGCTTGATCAAGCAGATTGGGAGGCTAAACTTGATATAATTAGACCATTAGTCAGACGCATTGAAATTGATGATGATAATGTACATATAGTGTTTCGATTAAAAGAACTCGCTCTGGAAGGGCAAAAAAAAAATGTTCAACATTGTATCAGGACTGTGGGATCCAGCCTTTCCATAATCATCAAAACATTGTATTTTAACAAAAAACAGCTATTTTTATGCTTACCAACTTAATAAAATTCCTGGATCCCAGTGGGCTTTGTTGCATCGCACCTTATGCGGTAGTAATTTACGATAAATTCATGTAGCCATTTCGAATTTAGCCATACCAATGTCAGTAAATTGATTAAGCAAATAGCACTTAATGAGTAGTTCTTTTCCACGATTTACTTCGGACTTATTCCTAAAGCTGAATCCAAATATTTGCTTTAATCTTGAGAAAAACCCTTCAATGTGAGCTCTCTTTCCATAATTTACTTCTTCTTTCCACTTTTTTATGCAATCATATGACTTTATTAGTCTAACAGCAGCATTTCTATCATCCATGTAATCCAATTTTTGGTGCTCTGTTGCGTTGTTTTTCGGAAGAACTTTTGTCTTTATACCAAACTTGTTACATAATTCGTAAAGCTTATGCCTGTCATATGCTCTATCCGCATATAATACCTTTACAGCATGAACTTCTTCTAACAAATCGCAAGCTCCATAGTGATCTGAATAAACTCCGCTGCTGTATTTTGCAGCTATGGCTTTTTTGCTGTTTATATTCAACATTACGTGTAGTTTCTTTACTTGTTCATAGCTGCGATACTTTCTATTTTCGCTATTTTCCTTGCTGTGGCCAGGAGTGTTGTTATAAATGCTGATGCTTGTGCTATCTATAGCAATTTCGATATCTTCCATATTATCTTTATCAATTCTGCAATCATTTATCTTAATATTAAGTTTCTTAAACCTTCTTGAAGCCTGAGAATAGCTGATAACTTGCAAATTTTTCCCAATTTGCTCAAGGTATCCTGCTATAAATCCAACTGTTTGCCTCAAACCTATTCTGAATAGATGGGTTATTATATGTATCAAAATCACCACTTTATTGCTGTAAATATTGTTGCCACCCTGCATTTTTGGCCCAATTTCATACCAATTTTCTATGGCTTCGTTGATATAACGAAAAATATTTCCTCTTTTTTCTAGAAATTTGTTATATTCGTTTTGGTTACTGACTCTCATTTTTTGTGGCATATTTTTTCTTCAACAGTTGAATGGCTATTTTATAATGAATTTTGTCAGTAACTGCCAGATTTTTTCGGTTGCTATGCAACAAAGCCATCCCAGTGTCAAGCACTGGGATGACAAAAAAAGGAGCACTGGGATGACACCCTCCTAGGCTCTGTGGACAAAAAATATGAAAAGAGAGAAAAAGATGGTAGTTTAGCCTAATAGGTAAAAAATGGAGAAACTACCATATGCAATATTACATCAAAGAGGAAAATTGGAAACAAATTTTAGAGTTCATAAAAAGCGTAAAAGGAATGCACAGCAAAGATGAAAAACGTTTAAGAATATTCATAGAGGCAGTGTGGTACATAGTGCGAAGTGGTTGCCAATGGAGACTTTTACCAAAAACTTATGGTAATTACAGGAGTATACATAAGCGATTTAAAAGATGGTGTGAAAGAGATGTCTGGAAAAAATTGCTTGAATATACTAAACAAGAGCCTGATTTAGAAGTTGCTATAATCGACGGTACGATCATCCGAGCCCATCCATGTTCATCTGGATATACAAAAAACTCCAAGGATCAAGAAGCTTTAGGGAGGAGCAAAGGTGGCTTTACAACTAAAATACATGCGCTTGTCGATGCACTTGGAAATCCACTTAAATTTACTCTGACTCCTGGTCAAAGAAATGAAATTACGCAGGCACAAGTGTTGACCGAAAGTATCTATAACTCTACTGTAGTAGCTGACAAGGGCTACGATAGCAATGCCTTTGTTACAAGTCTTGAAGACAAGGGATGTACAGTAGTTATTCCGCCAAAACGGAATCGAAAAGTGCAAAGGTATTACGATGAGCATATCTACAAAGAACGTCATTTGATTGAGTGTTTTTTTGGTAAAATTAAAAATTTTAGGCGCATTTTTTCCAGATTTGATAAAACTGCTGAGGTTTTTATGGGTTTTCTCAATTTTGTTGGAGCTCTTGTATGGCTTCTCTAAAATTTTGTCCACAGAGCCTAGTAGAAACGCTTTTGTAATTGCAACATTCGTGCAATCTTTAGCCATGAATATTAAGAAACTTACCGTATCCGTTCAGGAGAGTGGTTTAAGAAACAATAGATAGGAGATTTTGGGAAGGATTGAGACCCCTTTGTTTCCAAGTTAAGTATAATGAAATTATCCGCTCAAGTTCCCCGCTTTGATTGTGTAAAATATGAGTTTTTGCGATAAACGACATAATGCCGAATTTGCCGTTCAGCGTGGTTATTTGTCAGCGGAATATTTTCTGGGTCATCTAAAAATTTCCACATCATTCTTTCAGATCTCAGAACATTTTTTGCAACTCGAGAGGCTCCAATTGCTTCAGGTAAACGAGATATCTCCTTCAAGTAATACTTTGTACGTTTTCTTAATTTTCTGGCACGTCTGACAAACCTCAAAACATCTATTTCACTTTTTAGTAAAGCTTTTTTTAGTGCAAATAATTCAGTGGCCACGTTTCTCAAGTAACAACCCAGAACTTTAACTTCAACTATGTGCTAATCTTTCAAAATCTCTTGATAAATGTGCCCAACAGATTTGCCTGTTTTTATCGGCAAAATAATTGTATGCTGCATACCTGTCAGTTATTACCAAGCTATTGCGATTGCAGAATTTACTATTTTGTAAAACTTTCATTCCTCTTGACTCTGTAAATTTTACAAAACTTGCCGTATTGCTTGCAAACATCCAACACCAAGCGAGTTTACCTTTGTTATAATGGCTCGTTTCATCAATATGTAAAACTTTACTTCTACTTATCTCTTGTTCGATTTGCTCATATGTTTTTTCGCATTTTGATGCAACTCTGTGTTCACTGTTTGATATGCTGCCAACACTTATATTCAAATTAAAAATGTCATTTATAATGCTAGCCACTTCGCGTTTTGAATTCTTGTAAAATCCCCTGAGTGCTGCAATTATCGATTTAACTTTTGGACCAAATGTATCTGATGTAACACCTTCTGGTAATTTGCTGCTTCTTCTTTTTCCGCACTTCCGACAACGGCCATGCTCTAACTGATACTCTACTATATACGGCTTAATTTCTTGCAGATCAACTTTCTGATGAACATATGGTTTTTCACATACTGCAATCTCCCCTCCGCATTCGCAAGTATTAGGCAACTCTATCTTTACTACTTTATCTGCTTCCATTTTGGCACGAAAACTTCCTTTATGTCCAACCTGACCGCCAATATTCCTTTCGCTTTTTGGCTTGTCCTTTTTTATTTTATATAGCTCTTTTGAGCTAGGCAGAGATGAGTTTTTTGAATTTAAGCCAAGCCTTTCCTTTAATTCAGCGTTCTCTATCTTTAAAGCCTTGTTCTCTGCTTTTAGACTTTCATTCTCTCTTTCCAGCCTTTCTATTTTTGCTTCTAACTTTTCTATTTTTTGCTGTAAATTTTTGCAAAGTTCTAAGAGCATGTCTTCAAACTGAGTAGAAAGAAGTTAAGAAGTATGGTATAAGGTACATTTTAAGATGTACCCAAGCGATATAAGTGACAAAGAATGGAAGACAATAGAGCCATATTTTGAACCTAAAAAGACCGGCAGACCAAGAAAACATAGTATTAGAACAATTATTAATGCAATCCGCTATATGATGAGAACAGGATGTCAATGGAGACAACTGCCTAAAGATTTTCCACCATGGAAAACCGTATATAGTTGTAATTCGCGCTTGAAAAAAAGTGGAATATGGCAAGAAATTCATGATTTTCTAGTTAAAAAAGTAAGAGAGATGATTGGTAAAAATAAGACTCCATCAGTAGGTATAATTGATAGCCAGTCAGTGAAAACTACTCAAAAAGGGGATCCAGAGGATATGATGCTGGCAAAAAAATAAAGGGCAGAAAACGCCATATTATTGTAGATACTGTGGGTCTTGTAATTGCTGCTGAAGTACAGAGTGCAAGTATTCAAGATCGTGATAGTGCTCTAAATCTTTTTGCCCAAGCTAAATGCAAAGTTCCAACTTTACGTAAGTTTTTTGCTGATCAAGGGTACATAGGTAAATTACAAAACAGATGCTTATTGGAAACGGGATGTTTATTAACGATTGCCAAGAAAATAGTTGATACAGGATTTCAAGTTATTCCCAAACGTTGGATTGTTGAAAGAACTTTTGCCTGGCTTTCCAATTTTAGGCGCATGAGTAAAGATTACGAGCATTCTCCTCTCACCTCAAAAAACTATATCTTCTTTAATATGATCACTATTATGCTTCACAAATTAGCTCATTCTTCAGTTTGAAGACATGCTCTAAAAGGTTTACCATATTACCTCACTTTTGCTCTATGATTATCTTTTTAGATCACCTTGTCTATCTTATTCTGCCACTCCGCTGAACGGATACTGAAAAACAGCCTAAAGAATATAGCTGAAATTTTAGGCTTACTGGCTGATCTTCTGAATACTCTCTATACTACTTAAAGTAGACTTTTCGTTTTTTCTAGAGTATAAACTTAGATAAATCAAGCTGCTTCGAAATTGACTCAAGTTTATCTTTTACATACTTGCTGTCTATAATGAATTTTTCGCTATTTTTCTCAGAAGCAATGAAACTTATTTCATCTAAAAGCTTCTCCATGATAGTGTGAAGCCTTCTTGCACCTATATTTTCCACTTGCCTATTAACTGTAAACGCTATTTCAGCTATGGTTTTTATACCATCATCAGTGAACTCAAGCGTCACATTTTCTGTTTTCATTAAAGCTATGTATTGCTTTAACAAACTAGATTCTGGTTCCTTTAATATTCTTATTAAATCCTCTTGAGTAAGTGCCTTAAGTTCTACCCTGATCGGTAATCTACCCTGTAATTCCGGTAAGAGGTCAGATGGTTTAGACTGATGAAAAGCACCAGATGCAATAAATAATATATAGTCTGTTTTTACATGGCCATACTTAGTTGCAACAGTTGTTCCTTCAAGTAGTGGTAACAGATCGCGTTGCACTCCTTCTCTGTTGACTTCACCTTTTACTTCTGTACGCGCTGCAATTTTGTCTATTTCATCCAAAAATACTATACCGTCATTACTAACAAGATCAATGGCTTCTTTGATTATCTTATCTTCATCCATTAGCCTTTCACTTTCTTCATTAATTAATATTTCACGCGCTTCTTTTACCTTCACCGTAATAGTTTTTGTTTTTTTGCTCCCGTTAAACATCTTGCCCACTATTTCTGTTACATTCATCACACCAACTTGCCCACCTGGCATGCCTGGTATATCGAAAGTAGGTAACATACTCTTGCTCTCTCTGACGTTAATAGAAACTTCTCCGTCCTCAAACTCTTTATTCCTCAACCTTTCTCTAAAATTTTTTTTACTCTCTTCGGTTGCATTTTCGCCTACCATAGAGTTTACTATTGTTTTCTCAGCTAAAATTAAAGCCTTTTTAGCTAAGGCTTTACGGGCTTTCTCTTTAACTAAAACTATTGCTGCATCAACTAAATCGCGTATTATCGAATCAACGTCACGTCCAACGTATCCTATTTCAGTAAACTTCGTTGCCTCAATTTTCATGAACGGTGCACCGGCAAGTTTTGCTAAGCGGCGAGCTATTTCAGTTTTACCAACCCCTGTATGACCGATCATCAATATATTCTTAGGTATGATTTCATCACACAATGGAAATGGAACCTGATTGCGACGCCAACGATTTCTGAGCGCAATAGCAACAGCACGCTTTGCATCATCCTGTCCGATTATGAATCTATCTAATTCTTTAACTATCTTCTGTGGTGGCAGGTCATCTAACAAAACTTGAGTGCTGTCATTAACTTGAATATCGCTGTCATTTGAATCAAAACCACTCTTAGTATCTTTATAGAGGTCATTTTTTTCATCATAGGTATCACTACTACAAGACCGCCCTTCTGAAAGGGTTATAGGCTGATTGGAAAAATTAGTGCACAAAGTTTTTTGTTCAGAAGACATATCACTCCTCTATCTTTTCAATAACTACATTATGATTTGTATAAACACATATATCGCCAGCTATCTTCATAGCCTTTTTTGCAATCTCTTCTATTGATATTCCTTTAATGTCAATTAAAGCTCTTGCTGCAGATAGAGCAAAGTTTCCCCCAGAGCCAATAGCTGCGATTCCATCTTCAGGTTCAAGAACATCACCTGTTCCCGTAATTACTAATGAAATAGATTTATCTGCAACGATCATCATAGCTTCTAATTTCCTCAGATATTTATCCATTCTCCAGTCTTTTGCAAGTTCAACACATGCTCTCATTAATTGCCCTGGGTGCTTGTCAAGTTTAGATTCTAATCTTTCAAAAAGAGTAAATGCGTCGGCTGTTGCCCCGGCAAAACCGGCAATTACAGAATCACCAGAAAGACGCCTAACTTTTTTTGCTCCGGATTTTATAACAGTGTGGCCCAGTGAAACCTGTCCATCGCCTATTACTACTACGCTTTTATCTTTTCTAATTGACAGTATAGTAGTTCCATACATTTTATTGTTATCGTGTTGAATCATTTTTCTATCACTTTAAATAAGAATCTCATTATACTTTAATCTTTAGTCAAATTTGCTAAATATGTTTAATTATAGCTTATAATATAATACCTTCCTTATAACATTTAAAGTGTAGATGCAAAACATAATTCACCCAGATTTGGAAAAAAGTATAAATAATTGGTTTGAGGCAAAATTTAACGGCCTTACATTGCCATTTTATAGCTCTATAGATCTTAGAAACTCCGGTTACAAAATTGCCCCAGTGGATGCTAATTTATTTCCTGCAGGGTTCAACAATCTAAGTGAGACATCAAAAGCAACAGCAGCAAAACTAATAAAAAGTTATTTTGAAACAAAACAATATAAAAAGGTTCTGATAATACCGGAAAATTATACACGAAATAAAATGTATATAGAAAACATATTTGCTATAGAGAAAGTACTGCAACTCGCAGGTTTTGAAACTAGAATTGGCCTTTTACATAATGAAGTATACAATTTAATAGAACAGTATGAAACTGTTGTGAAAGAAAACTCTCTGCTAAAGACAACTTCAGGATTTGTGCCTGATGTTATTATACTGAACCGTGATATGACGAGCCACATTCCAGACACGCTAAAAGACGCAAAGCAAGATATAGTACCAAGCCCACTATACGGTTGGCATAGCAGGCAGAAATTTAAGTATTTTGAAATCTATCAAGAATTAGCGTCTGAGTTTTGTAGCGAATTTAAAATAGACCCATGGCTAATTTCTGTGCTTACAGAGAGCTGTGATGGAGTTGATTTTGATGATGATTTGTCACTAGGAGCAGTAGCAACTAAAGTTGACCAAATATTATCTCTAGTGCAAAAAAAATATGAGGAATATGAAATAAAAACGCAACCTTACGTTTTTATCAAAGCAAGCAATGGCACATATGGGATGGGCATTATAACAGCAACAAGTGGAGAGGAAATATTAAACCTCAATAAAAAAAAGCGTCATAAAATGAAAAAGATAAAAGAAGGAATAGCAATCAATAGCGTTATTATACAAGAAGGTGTACCAACCATTGACGTATTTAAAAGCAGTTCTGCAGAACCGCTAATATACTATATAGGAAATACTCCAACATGTTACTTATACCGATGTAATAGCAGGAAAGATGTATATTCTAGCTTGAATGCCACTGACTGTGAGTTTCATGATGTTAGCCAGGTTGTGGAAGGTAAAATTCTGTCACTTTGGAGTATTGTTAGCAAATTGGCAGTACTAGCGTTGGCAGTAGAAATAAAATCTTTTCACCTCTAACCTACTTCCACAGTGGTGTCATTGTGCTGAGTAGGGTGAGTGTTATCAAGTCCAGTAGAAGGATCAGTACTATTAACCGGTTGATTGACGAACTTATCGATATTTGATATTAAATATGCTAGACTTAATATTATACTAACTGTTACGCTTAAGTTGAAATTATAGATTATACCACTACCCAAATCTATTGGTATGGTTGCAGTTTCCATTCTTTTTAATATGAAGCTTAACAAGCCCAATGACAAAGTTATTGTGCTGAAAATAACGTCCTTCCCATATTCAGCAGACTTTTTAGGATCCTTATTATCCAGATACTTCTTCCATGTATAATAACAGCTTATGAATTCTGAAAATAGAAATAGGACTGTTGATGTTAAACCAATATAACTTATTATATCTTTATTGTTTCCAGCTAAGAAATGAATGATTTTTGTCTGCATCAATATTCCTATGATACAGTGTGTCAAGAAGGCCAAGCTACCTACAACCTGTACTGATTTTTTAGGTTCATTTTTATCATCTTGAGGTCTATATCCAGCCAAGCTGAGTCCGGAATGAAGAATATATAATGCTGATGTTGGTAATTTTATTAACTTGGCAATATCTGATACAGCAGAAATACTGGATCTGTTATTGTCAATAAACTCACAGCAAAATTGCAGTGAAATCTTACACAATAGGGCTGTTAAACCTACTGCAATACAATACATCTTTCTGAGATCATGGTTATGGGCAGCGTGTACCCTTTGTGTGAACGTGCTCGATTTCTTTTTTAGCTTACTTAGCATGAAATAGTTAATAAAATAATAACTTTCTGTTATTCTATCACATAAAATCCTAAAAGAAAAGCACTATAAATCAGGATCTTAAGGAAGATTTATGCATAAATCAGCCAAGCATTTAATAAACAAGGGATCGATACTGAGAGTTGGCACGCGAAAGTAATATCCATCCTTGATAATTGCTTTATATTCTATATCAAGTTCAACTAGAGTTTCTGAATGCTCAGAAACAAAAGATATAGGTGATAGAACTACAGGTACACCATCAGCTTTTGCGCGTAATAGCTCACTTTCAGTGCTTGGCTCTAGCCATTTTACGGGACCAATTTTGCTCTGATAGCATATTGACCAATCAAGGTCTTTGATATTTAATTTTTTTACTATTAGTTGTACTGTTTCTTCTACCTGTAGGGCGTAAGGGTCGCCTTTTTTAATAACGCTAAGGGGCAAGCTATGAGCTGAAAATAGGACTCTTGGCTTATCGATTCTGCTGGCTAATTTGTAATGCTTAGCTATTAAATTAGCGTGAGCCTCAATAAAGTCTTCGTTATTATAATAATGGTGAATTATTTTTGTATTGCACTTTAGACCATGGTTTTTAGCATTTTTTTGCCAACTTTCGATGGATGACAGAGTTGTGGTAGTTGAATATTGAGGGTATAGTGGCAGCAAAATTACTTCATCAGGATCAAACTGTTTTACACTTTTAATAACTTCGTCAGTAAATGGATGCCAATAGCGCATGCAGATGAATACTTTTGTTAGTTTTGCAGTGCTTGACGCTGGAATCCAGTTTTTTTTTCTAGATCCCAGTGTCTGGGCACTGGGATGACAAAAGACAGGTTTGTTAAGTTCTTGTTCAAGCGCTTCAGCTTGCATTTTTGTATTCTCCAGAATTGGCGATTTACCTCCAATTTCCTCGTATATTTTTCGTGCAGTATTTTCTCGTTTTGCAGATATAAACTTTGCTAAAAGAAACCGAAAAGGGTTTGGCAAATTAATTATTCTCTTATCATAAAAGAGATTAAATAAAAAAGGACGGACTGCACTCAATGAATCAGGTCCGCCAAGGTTAAATAAAATGACAGCCTTTTTCACCTATGCACTACTCACAACAAGTTACTTCTGGGGTGCCTATAAAATTAGCTACACACTCATCAAATTTAGTTATAGGCACTAAATTTCTCACACTTGCATACAATAAATGACCTGATCTCTGCAGGTTACTCTTGGTAGATGCGAATTTTTCTCTGTCAAAAACCGTGTCAACACAAAAACTTGGCACGGTTTCAAAAAGTTCAACAGCAGCTAAAGATAGCATGATACAACTTTGCAGGACCTTCAGAAGAACCTTTAGAGGAAAAAGTAAAACTTTAACGAAAAGAGAGGTGCTATCTGCATTACTCAGTAACTGCCCTTGGTTGGGCGAATTATACTCAATATGCTTTCTATTTTGATCGAAAATAGGGAATTTTATAGTATCTTTCTTAAATTCCGTGTCTATTTCTTTTCTACTATGGTTAGTGATTTTTTCCATTAACTTCTCACGCAGATGAAAAGTTCTGACAATAAAACATGCGGCAATCATTAAGGCAGCACATAAAAGTGCGCATTGCATGAGACTTATACTACCTACCATAGCTGGCAGCACAAAACAAACAAATGGCGCTATGATTATCATTTCAAGAAATGGAATAGTGTTTCTTTTCATCGCAAAGGCAGCACCTTTTTTTAATTCTGTATTATGATGTGAGCTATATTCCAAATAGCTTAAAAATGCCAAATTAAAAGTTAAAAACCCTTTTGTTCCACAAAAAATTGATGATTTCAAGTTATTGACCAATTTTTTAGCAGTAGATTCAGCTTGTTTGGTAGTGTTATTTTTACAACATTTACCCATACAATACCTCTTTGATGGTTTATCCTTAACTATAAATAAAAAACTACTTTTATCAAATCAAAATTTACAATAAAGTAAATCCATAAATATACTATTTTATATAAGGAAATAATATGGCAATTGAGAAGACACTTTCGATATTAAAACCTGATGCAGTAAAAAATAATATTACGGGCAAGATAAATTCATACATTGAAAGCTCTGAGCTCAAAATTATAGCACAAAAAATGATGTTACTAACAAAAAAACAAGCAGAGCTGTTTTATGAAATTCATAAAGATAGGTCTTTTTTTGGGGAATTGGTAGAGTTTATGACTTCTGGTCCTGTGATAGTTCAAGTTTTAGTTGGTGAAAATGCAGTAAGTAAATACAGACAAATCATGGGAGCTACCGATCCAAAGCAGGCAGAGAAAGGTACAATCAGGGGTGATTTTGCTGATGACATTAGTGAAAATAGAGTTCACGGCTCGGATAGTCTAGAAAATGCTCGTAAGGAGATAGCTTTCTTTTTTGCTGAACATGAGTTGGTGTAGTCAACTCAGATTTTCCTATATATAACTAAATTTTCTGGATCCTATGTCAAGCATACATCTGTACGAACGTTGTAATTAACAGGTGGCAAGTTGCATCATCCAAGTAGCTGACAACATAGAAACAAAAAACTTACTTGACAGACCTCGCCAGCCCCCTTATCATGAAACTGAAGCTATTTATTTATCTTCGCAATCTGCAGATTAAAACGACAAAGGGAACTTTGTATTTGGCGTAAATCATGCTTAATTTTTTGCACTATGTGCATCTCATGTCTTTATAAAACTTTTAGGTTTCTACCTATACAAGCCGAAACGCGCTTATAAAGCGTTTAAGACAGTAAAAGACGTCAAATAGACAAGGGAGAATTTGAATACTAGCTACCCTAGGTTTTCTTTGCCTTTTTTTCTGCTTAGTAAATTTCTTAAACATTTAAACTAAGGTGAGTTACGTTTAAAAGCAGCTAAATTGCAGTGTTTAAGATTTAAAAAACGCCAAATACTGAAAATAGACAATGACCAGGGCTTCTTTTGCCTTTTTTTTATTTGGTAAATTTCTTAATGTTTACAGCTAAACGACAACCGTCATCCCGCTACTTGTTAGCTGATGAGATACCGCGAATGAATCGCGGTATGACGGTTCGCGGTGGCATCCTCTTCATCCCGCTGCTTGTTAGCGGGATCTGCTGAGATACCGTGGCAGCATGACGTAGAGCTCGCGTTAGCTATACTTTTATACTCACCAACTCAGTATCCGATGTGGATCCAAGTAGTCAGCTACTTGGATGACAGGAGAAGGGGTTACTTGGATGACACCGCTTGGATAGGTCAGCTACTCAGATGATGCCGCCTGCCATGCAAACTGCAACCCTAAATGTTGGAGCACTGTCATACACTAAGCGCTGTAATAACAATTTTAGTCGCTTCATACACTTATCATGCTAGGCTCTGTGGACAAAATTTTAGAGAAGCCATACAAGAGCTCCAACAAAATTGAGAAAACCCATAAAAACCTCAGCAGTTTTATCAAATCTGGAAAAAATGCGCCTAAAATTTTTAATTTTACCAAAAAAACACTCAATCAAATGACGTTCTTTGTAGATATGCTCATCGTAATACCTTTGCACTTTTCGATTCCGTTTTGGCGGAATAACTACTGTACATCCCTTGTCTTCAAGACTTGTAACAAAGGCATTGCTATCGTAGCCCTTGTCAGCTACTACAGTAGAGTTATAGATACTTTCGGTCAACACTTGTGCCTGCGTAATTTCATTTCTTTGACCAGGAGTCAGAGTAAATTTAAGTGGATTTCCAAGTGCATCGACAAGCGCATGTATTTTAGTTGTAAAGCCACCTTTGCTCCTCCCTAAAGCTTCTTGATCCTTGGAGTTTTTTGTATATCCAGATGAACATGGATGGGCTCGGATGATCGTACCGTCGATTATAGCAACTTCTAAATCAGGCTCTTGTTTAGTATATTCAAGCAATTTTTTCCAGACATCTCTTTCACACCATCTTTTAAATCGCTTATGTATACTCCTGTAATTACCATAAGTTTTTGGTAAAAGTCTCCATTGGCAACCACTTCGCACTATGTACCACACTGCCTCTATGAATATTCTTAAACGTTTTTCATCTTTGCTGTGCATTCCTTTTACGCTTTTTATGAACTCTAAAATTTGTTTCCAATTTTCCTCTTTGATGTAATATTGCATATGGTAGTTTCTCCATTTTTTACCTATTAGGCTAAACTACCATCTTTTTCTCTCTTTTCATATTTTTTGTCCACAGAGCCTAAGGTTAAAATACAAAAAACTTCCTTGACAAACTCCGCCAGCCCCCTTATCATAAAACTGAAGCTATTTATTTATCTTCGCAATCTGCAGATTAAAACGACAAAGGGAACTTTGTATTTGGCGTAAATCATGCTTAATTTTTTGCACTATGTGCACCTCATGTCTTTATAAAACTTTTAGGTTTCTACCTATACAAGCAGAAACGCGCTTATAAAGCGTTCAAGACATCAAAAGACGTCAAATAGAACAAGGGAGAATTTGAATACTAGCCACCCTAGGGTTTCTTTGCCTTTTTTTTCTGCCTAGTAAATTTCTTAAACATTTATAGCTAAGGTTAGTTGCATTTAAAAGCAGCTAAATTGCAGTGTTTAAGACTTAAAAAACGCCAATACTGAAAATAAACAATGACTAGGGCTTCTTTTGCCTTTTTTTTTTATTTGGTAAATTTCTTAATATTTATGGCTAAAGATTGCACAAATGTTGCAATTACAAAAGCGTTTCTACTAGGAGGGTGTCATCCCAGTGTCTGGGCACTGGGATGACAAAGAAATAGGCACTGGGATGACAAGAAAGGAGCACTGCCATTATAGAGTGAACCAGTGTCTGGGCACTGGGATAACAAAAAAGGGGCTACTCGGATGACAAGAAAGGAGCACTGGGGTGACAGGAGAAGGAGGCGCTGGGATGACATTATAGGGGCTACTTGCATGACACCATCTTTTTCCTGGATCCCAGTTCTGGGCACTGGGATGACAAAAAAGGGGCTACTCGGATGACAAAAAAGGAGCACTGGAATGACATCATAGGGGCGCTGGAAGACACCATCACAGAGTGAACCAGCGTCATACACACATCCCTTTGGTGACAATGTTTGTTGATGCAAGATTATACCTTGAAAAAATTAAGTTTTAGTGCTATTAAATAGTTGTAAATTTTGTCTCTGTGGTAGCTTTATGAATGTTGAAAGTAAGAAAATACATGATACTAAAATAAAATTACCAATATTTCTTGATTATCAATCTACTACTAAAGTAGATCCCCGCGTTTTGGAGGTAATGATACCTTATTTTGGTGAGTTCAGTAATGCACACTCTCGCAGCCATTCATTTGGTTGGACTGCTGAAGAAGCAGTGGAAAAAGCAAGGAAACACATCGCTGATCTGGTGAATGCAGATAGCAAAGAAATTATCTTTACCTCAGGTGCAACTGAGTCAAATAATACAGCAATCAAGGGCGTTGCTCACTTTTACAAAAATAAAGGAAATCATATAATAACTGTCTGCACGGAGCATAAGTGTGTTCTGGATTCTTGTCGGCATCTGGAAAATGAAGGCTTTAAAGTTACATATTTGCCTGTTAAGCAAAACGGAATTATAGATTTATTAAAGCTTGAGGAAGCAATTACTGATAAAACAATCTTGATTTCAGTAATGATGGTAAATAATGAAATCGGAGTAATTCAGCCTGTCAAAGAAATTGGTGTAATATGTAGAAAGCATAATATATTTTTCCATACAGATGCAGCTCAAAGCTTTGGAAAAGTTCCAATTGATGTTAATGAGATGTGCATTGATCTTATGAGTCTCTCTAGCCACAAAATTTATGGGCCTATGGGAATAGGCGCATTATATGTCCGTAGAAAGAATCCTCGTGTTAGGCTGATACCACTAATTAGTGGTGGTGGACAAGAAAGAGGCATGCGCTCTGGCACAGTTCCAACACCTCTTGCAGTCGGTTTTGGTGAAGCGGCACGTATTGCTAAAGAAGAAATGGAAACAGAAGCAAGCAAATTGGAAGGACTGAGAGATATTTTGTACAATAAGATAAAAGAAGCATTTCCTGATATCGTTTTAAATGGTGATTATGAAAATAGAATTCCTGGCAACCTAAACTTGAGCTTTCCCTATGTTGAGGGTGAGTCTCTCATCATGGCAATCAAGGATTTAGCAGTAAGTTCTGGTTCTGCGTGCACGTCTGCGTCTCTTGAGCCTTCCTATGTCGTACGGTCACTAAATAATGGCCATGACCTTGAGCATTCATCAATTAGATTTGGCCTAGGCCGATTTACAACTAAAGAAGAAGTTTTGTACGCAGCAGATCTTGTTGCTAAAAATATTGGCCGACTGAGAGAAATGAGCCCACTTTGGGAGATGGTACAAGAAGGAGTAGATTTGAACACCGTGAAATGGGACTCTCATTAAATGTATCCATTCAGCCAGTCCAACTGCAAATGCACTTTGAAGTTACTCTGTAACCATTTACACTTAATTCTGCAATTCTTTGATCTCACTCATAGCTGTACGAACATTCGTTTTTGAAGACAGCAAATGGTGTCATTCCAGTCTGGAATGGCTTTGTTGCATCGCACCTTATGCGGTAGTAATTTACGATAAATTCATGTAGCCATTTCGAATTTAGCCATACCAATGTCAGTAAATTGATTAAGCAAATAGCACTTAATGAGTAGTTCTTTTCCACGATTTACTTCGGACTTATTCCTAAAGCTGAATCCAAATATTTGCTTTAATCTTGAGAAAAACCCTTCAATGTGAGCTCTCTTTCCATAATTTACTTCTTCTTTCCACTTTTTTATGCAATCATATGACTTTATTAGTCTAACAGCAGCATTTCTATCATCCATGTAATCCAATTTTTGGTGCTCTGTTGCGTTGTTTTTCGGAAGAACTTTTGTCTTTATACCAAACTTGTTACATAATTCGTAAAGCTTATGCCTGTCATATGCTCTATCCGCATATAATACCTTTACAGCATGAACTTCTTCTAACAAATCGCAAGCTCCATAGTGATCTGAATAAACTCCGCTGCTGTATTTTGCAGCTATGGCTTTTTTGCTGTTTATATTCAACATTACGTGTAGTTTCTTTACTTGTTCATAGCTGCGATACTTTCTATTTTCGCTATTTTCCTTGCTGTGGCCAGGAGTGTTGTTATAAATGCTGATGCTTGTGCTATCTATAGCAATTTCGATATCTTCCATATTATCTTTATCAATTCTGCAATCATTTATCTTAATATTAAGTTTCTTAAACCTTCTTGAAGCCTGAGAATAGCTGATAACTTGCAAATTTTTCCCAATTTGCTCAAGGTATCCTGCTATAAATCCAACTGTTTGCCTCAAACCTATTCTGAATAGATGGGTTATTATATGTATCAAAATCACCACTTTATTGCTGTAAATATTGTTGCCACCCTGCATTTTTGGCCCAATTTCATACCAATTTTCTATGGCTTCGTTGATATAACGAAAAATATTTCCTCTTTTTTCTAGAAATTTGTTATATTCGTTTTGGTTACTGACTCTCATTTTTTGTGGCATATTTTTTCTTCAACAGTTGAATGGCTATTTTATAATGAATTTTGTCAGTAACTGCCAGATTTTTTCGGTTGCTATGCAACAAAGCCGTCTGGAATCCAGAAAAGTTTGCTTATAAGCAAGCAAACTTATTTGGTGAGTATAAAATTCTACGTCACACCTCCACGGCATCTCTAGATCCCGCTAACAAGCAGCGGGATGACGGTTGTCAGGCCAGCGCCCATAAGTGTTGAAAGTGCTATAAGTGGCATTATATAAGGTGGTTAATGGCATAAATTTCAATGATAATAAAATAAATCAAAAAAGCGCCTTTTTGCCTGTGGTTAGAAGGTTTAAGCGAATTTTTGACGTGGTTTATCTGCTTTCCCAACAACGAAGGTTGATATCAAGAGGAGATTTACATACCATTAATCACCTTGTGTGACTGCACTTTCAACACTTATGCGGTATGACGGTTAAGCAATTCGTCATCCCGCAGCGGGATCTCTTGTTAGCGGATGAGATACCGCGAATAAATCGCGGTATGACGGTTAAGTACGTGTTAGCGGCTAAGAGATACCGCGGCAGCATGACGGTCTGCGGCGGTAGACGGTTAAGCAATTCGTCATCCCGCAGCGGGATCTCTTGTTAGCGGATGAGATACCGCGAATAAATCGCGGTATGACGGTTAAGTACGTGTTAGCGGCTAAGAGATACCGCGGCAGCATGACGGTCTGCGGCGGTAGACGGTTAAGCAATTCGTCATCCCGCAGCGGGATCTCTTGTTAGCGGATGAGATACCGCGAATAAATCGCGGTATGACGGTTAAGTACGTGTTAGCGGCTAAGAGATACCGCGGCAGCATGACGGTCTGCGGCGGTATGACGGTTAAGCAATTCGTCATCCCGCAGCGGGATCTCTTGTTAGTGGATGAGATACCGCGAATAAATCGCGGTATGACGGTTAAGTACGTGTTAGCGGCTAAGAGATACCACAGCGGCATGACGTAGAGCTTGCATTAGCTATAAGATTAGCTAACATTCTGCACATCCATAAAAAACAAACCTTCTTTTTCATCTTGAACGCTAATAATAGCGTGAGTGTTAAGAGGTAAAGGGTCATTTGTATGTCCATGACCTACCCCTTTCATTGTAAATACAGGAAAGTTTACACTTTTTGCAAACCTTTCTTTTACAACTTCAACAAGATTATCATTATAACAGTTAACGAAATCCCCAAAGATTACTGCATGCACTCTATCAAAAATGTGAGCTTGTTTTAGGTGATCTAAACTGCGCTCTATTGCGTATGGGTAAACTCTTATGTCCTCTAAAAATAGAATTTTACCTTTCGCATTTATTTGCCAAGCGGTTCCTATACTATTTTCAACTAAAGTCATATTACCACCGATGATTTTAGACTCTAATCTGTCATCTTTTAGTCTAATGCCATTATTTATCGTCTTTAGGTTATCAAATCTGATAGAATTCCGCTTGTTAAGAATTAACTCTTTCAATTTTTCAACAGAGCTTTCAGAAACGGAGTTATTTACTATCATTTCCAACATGGTGCCGTGAAGAGTTTGCCAATTATATTTAGCTTGTAGATAGATGTGCAAGGCAGTTATATCGCTATAGCCTATGAGGATTTTTTTGTTTTGAGCAATCCTTTCTTTTTTATCATTGGGTAACTTTTCTAGATAGGGAATTAACCGAGAAGCCCCTTCTCCTCCTCTGATACACCAAATTATTTTACTATCATCAGTTAATGCACTAACCAAATCATTTGCTCTGAATTCATCAGAGTTAGAGTAGAATAGATTATCATTACTATATATTTTCTCCGAAATATGGGGATTAAAATCCAAAGCTTCTACATATTCTTTTATAGTAGTCAAATCTGATTCTTTTCCCTTGGAGGAAGGAGCAATAATATCAACTTGGTCGATTGCATGAATACCTGTGTTAACACATAAAGTGAAAATAAAATATAAAAGGTAAATGATCATTAAAATATCTTATAAAACTCTTTTTTTAGTATATCATCCAATTCAGAGAGTGGAACCTTCACTTCTAGTTCTTCCATTGATGTGACGCCATAACCTTGCAGTCCACAAGGAATAATACCCTTATAGTGAGAGAGGTCTGGAAAGACGTTAAGCGCTATGCCATGATAAGTTACCCATTTTCTTAAACGGATACCAAAAGCTGCAATTTTTTTTTCTACTCCATTGTTATTCACCCAAACACCTATTCTATCCTCTTTAAATTCTCCAAGTATATTAAATTGCTTTAAAACATTTATTATCCACTTACTTAGGTCTCTAATATATAGCTTTATGTCGCATTTATTTCTTTTTTTAAGGTTTAACATTAAATATATAACACGTTGTCCTGGCCCATGATATGTGTATTTGCCACCCCTGCCTGTTTTATATATAGGAAATAGTTTTTCAACAATATCATCATCTGTTGCACTGATTCCTGCAGTATAAAGTGGAGGGTGCTGGAGTAGCCATACCAATTCGTCTGCTGAATTATTGTGAATTTGTTGAATTTTCTCTTCCATAGATTTTACAGCACAATTATAATCAATAAGCTGATTAGATATTAGCCATTCTGTCATGTTCAATTTCTTTTCTTTTTAGTATAGCAGTGCATTCTTTTCCTGTCATCCAAGTGCTCTCTTCTTGTCATTCCAGTGCCCCCTATGATGTCATCCCAGTGCGTGACACTGGGATGGCTTTGTTGCATCGCACCTTATGCGGTAGTAATTTACGATAAATTCATGTAGCCATTTCGAATTTAGCCATACCAATGTCAGTAAATTGATTAAGCAAATAGCACTTAATGAGTAGTTCTTTTCCACGATTTACTTCGGACTTATTCCTAAAGCTGAATCCAAATATTTGCTTTAATCTTGAGAAAAACCCTTCAATGTGAGCTCTCTTTCCATAATTTACTTCTTCTTTCCACTTTTTTATGCAATCATATGACTTTATTAGTCTAACAGCAGCATTTCTATCATCCATGTAATCCAATTTTTGGTGCTCTGTTGCGTTGTTTTTCGGAAGAACTTTTGTCTTTATACCAAACTTGTTACATAATTCGTAAAGCTTATGCCTGTCATATGCTCTATCCGCATATAATACCTTTACAGCATGAACTTCTTCTAACAAATCGCAAGCTCCATAGTGATCTGAATAAACTCCGCTGCTGTATTTTGCAGCTATGGCTTTTTTGCTGTTTATATTCAACATTACGTGTAGTTTCTTTACTTGTTCATAGCTGCGATACTTTCTATTTTCGCTATTTTCCTTGCTGTGGCCAGGAGTGTTGTTATAAATGCTGATGCTTGTGCTATCTATAGCAATTTCGATATCTTCCATATTATCTTTATCAATTCTGCAATCATTTATCTTAATATTAAGTTTCTTAAACCTTCTTGAAGCCTGAGAATAGCTGATAACTTGCAAATTTTTCCCAATTTGCTCAAGGTATCCTGCTATAAATCCAACTGTTTGCCTCAAACCTATTCTGAATAGATGGGTTATTATATGTATCAAAATCACCACTTTATTGCTGTAAATATTGTTGCCACCCTGCATTTTTGGCCCAATTTCATACCAATTTTCTATGGCTTCGTTGATATAACGAAAAATATTTCCTCTTTTTTCTAGAAATTTGTTATATTCGTTTTGGTTACTGACTCTCATTTTTTGTGGCATATTTTTTCTTCAACAGTTGAATGGCTATTTTATAATGAATTTTGTCAGTAACTGCCAGATTTTTTCGGTTGCTATGCAACAAAGCCCACTGGGATCTATGTCTTAGTTTAACTACAGAATCTAAAACACTTTTAACTTTTAAACATCTTTCATGAGGCACATATGAATTTCAACATCTTTCAAAGAAAAAAAAGCGCAGTATTTACTAAATATTCTGCTTTGCAACTAATGATGGAACCAAGTTGGAGTAAGCGTGATTATGTAAGTTTTGCTGAGAGCATGTCTTCAAACTGAAGAATGAGCTAATTTGTGAAGCATAATAGTGATCATATTAAAGAAGATATAGTTTTTTGAGGTGAGAGGAGAATGCTCGTAATCTTTACTCATGCGCCTAAAATTGGAAAGCCAGGCAAAAGTTCTTTCAACAATCCAACGTTTGGGAATAACTTGAAATCCTGTATCAACTATTTTCTTGGCAATCGTTAATAAACATCCCGTTTCCAATAAGCATCTGTTTTGTAATTTACCTATGTACCCTTGATCAGCAAAAAACTTACGTAAAGTTGGAACTTTGCATTTAGCTTGGGCAAAAAGATTTAGAGCACTATCACGATCTTGAATACTTGCACTCTGTACTTCAGCAGCAATTACAAGACCCACAGTATCTACAATAATATGGCGTTTTCTGCCCTTTATTTTTTTGCCAGCATCATATCCTCTGGATCCCCTTTTTGAGTAGTTTTCACTGACTGGCTATCAATTATACCTACTGATGGAGTCTTATTTTTACCAATCATCTCTCTTACTTTTTTAACTAGAAAATCATGAATTTCTTGCCATATTCCACTTTTTTTCAAGCGCGAATTACAACTATATACGGTTTTCCATGGTGGAAAATCTTTAGGCAGTTGTCTCCATTGACATCCTGTTCTCATCATATAGCGGATTGCATTAATAATTGTTCTAATACTATGTTTTCTTGGTCTGCCGGTCTTTTTAGGTTCAAAATATGGCTCTATTGTCTTCCATTCTTTGTCACTTATATCGCTTGGGTACATCTTAAAATGTACCTTATACCATACTTCTTAACTTCTTTCTACTCAGTTTGAAGACATGCTCTGAGGAAGGTTACATAAAAAATGTTATTGCCTTTCGAGCAATTAATATGATTGCAAGTGCTGCATCTTCGGTACCTTTTACTCTCTGCCAGCTTACTGAACAGGGAAAATCGCAACTAAAAGCCCATCCATTACTGAAATTACTTTATTCTCCTAACCCAATGACATCAAAATCGGAATTTATTGAGGGGATTGTAACTTATCGGTTAGTTAACGGCAATTCTTATATATTGATGGTTGAGTCGCAGAACAATAGAAAACCACCAACAGAGCTTTATCTTCTGCGCCCTGATAGGGTTGAAATTGTTCCGGGGAGAAATAACGTTCCTTATATCTATCGTTATACCATAAATAACAACGGTTATGACTTTAAAGTTGATAAACTAACCGGACGTTCAGCAGTGTTGCACCTAAAGACCTTTAACCCTTTGAATGATTGGTATGGGTTATCACCAATTGAGGCAGCTGCATACAGTATAGATCAGCATAATCAGGCGGGTGCTTGGAATCAAGCGATGTTGCAAAATGGGGCAAGACCAAGTGGTGCAATAGTTGTAAAATCAGCAAAGGACGGGAGTGGTGGAAGTTTAAGTCAAGAGCAGTACCAACGCTTAAAAGAGCAAATAAATGATCATTATTCAGGCTCTGTCAATGCTGGAAGACCGATATTGCTTGAAGGAGGCTTGGAGTGGAAAGAAATGAGCTTATCACCAAGGGATATGGATTTTATTGAGTCCAAACATAGTTCAGCTCGTGATATTGCCCTGGCTTTTGGCGTCCCGCCGCAGTTGCTTGGCATACCAGGTGATAACACTTATAGCAATTTAGTCGAAGCACGCTTATCCCTCTGGGAACAGACGGTTTTACCAACGCTAGGCTCTGTGGACAAAAAATATGAAAAGAGAGAAAAAGATGGTAGTTTAGCCTAATAGGTAAAAAATGGAGAAACTACCATATGCAATATTACATCAAAGAGGAAAATTGGAAACAAATTTTAGAGTTCATAAAAAGCGTAAAAGGAATGCACAGCAAAGATGAAAAACGTTTAAGAATATTCATAGAGGCAGTGTGGTACATAGTGCGAAGTGGTTGCCAATGGAGACTTTTACCAAAAACTTATGGTAATTACAGGAGTATACATAAGCGATTTAAAAGATGGTGTGAAAGAGATGTCTGGAAAAAATTGCTTGAATATACTAAACAAGAGCCTGATTTAGAAGTTGCTATAATCGACGGTACGATCATCCGAGCCCATCCATGTTCATCTGGATATACAAAAAACTCCAAGGATCAAGAAGCTTTAGGGAGGAGCAAAGGTGGCTTTACAACTAAAATACATGCGCTTGTCGATGCACTTGGAAATCCACTTAAATTTACTCTGACTCCTGGTCAAAGAAATGAAATTACGCAGGCACAAGTGTTGACCGAAAGTATCTATAACTCTACTGTAGTAGCTGACAAGGGCTACGATAGCAATGCCTTTGTTACAAGTCTTGAAGACAAGGGATGTACAGTAGTTATTCCGCCAAAACGGAATCGAAAAGTGCAAAGGTATTACGATGAGCATATCTACAAAGAACGTCATTTGATTGAGTGTTTTTTTGGTAAAATTAAAAATTTTAGGCGCATTTTTTCCAGATTTGATAAAACTGCTGAGGTTTTTATGGGTTTTCTCAATTTTGTTGGAGCTCTTGTATGGCTTCTCTAAAATTTTGTCCACAGAGCCTAGAATATTCAAAATATCAGTTGCACAATAAACCCGATCTCTCTTTCCTTGAGAAGTTTGTGAAACGATGCCTAAATCTTCAAGCTTTACGATTGCTCTTTGGGCTGTTGTAAATACGACACCTAAGTTTTCAACCACTTTCCTTATAGTAAAGTAAGGGTTTACAGCGAGATACCTTACAATACCACTTGCAACTCCTTCAGTTTTAGAACTAACTTCAGTTTGCCAATTTGCAATCAAAATGTTAATTCGTTCTGCTCTTGACAATGCATCCAATGATTGCAGTACTACACCATTTAAGAAATAAGAGAACCAATCATGCCACGTGCCTCTGTTGCTTATATTGTAAAGTTGGTCATAATACTCACTTCTTGTAGCTTCAAAAAATGCACTTAAGTATAACAGAGGTGATGGTAATAATCTTCTTTCGATCAGAAGTAATGTTATTAATAAACGTCCAATACGTCCATTACCGTCCAAGAATGGGTGAATCGCTTCAAATTGATAATGACATAGAGCTATATGTATAAGTGGGGGTAATGTTCTATCATGTAGAAACTTTTCAAAAGAGCGCAAGCAACTTATCAATTCATTTGGTGCTGGCGGGACATATTTTGCCGTATTTATTGTACACCCTGGACTTCCAATCCAGTTTTGTACTAGACGAAATTCCCCTGGCCTTGCACTTTGCATCAGCCTCCCGTGAATTTCCTTAATTAATCGGAGCGACACTGGAAGGGACTGTAAACGTTTTAGTCCATAATCGAGCGCTGATATATAATTGCGTACTTCTTGTAAATCATCGGGATTGCGATCTACATTAGCACCTGCTTCTTGAGCCAAAATTTCACCAAGAGTTGCTTGAGTTCCCTCGATTCTACTTGAAAGAACTGCTTCACGTGCTATAAAGGGTCGTATGAGAAGATGAGGGTTAGGCAATTTAGCTCCTTCCCTGGATAACATACCCAAAATATGATCTGCTCTGGAAAGACTATTAACTAAATCATTGTCCCATTCAAATTTTGGTGGCAAGGGAAATGCCTGATAACCAGCGAATGCTCTAACAACTTTACCCGGAGGTGATTCTTTAATATCCATTCATTCAACCCAGCACACAATGTTCATAGTATATGTATTATTTTCAAATAAAGTCAAAAATGAAAATAAGGCTTTATCTTATCATTCAACCCAGCACACAATGTTCATAGTATATGTATTATTTTCAAATAAAGTCAAAAACGAAAATAAGGCTTTATCTTGTTTGCGTGTATGAAAATAAGAAACTCTCTTATTATTGATTTTGCTCAAAAACGAAAATAGAAGAAGCTGCTGAACTTTATATATCCTGTTTTTCTGGAGAGCTGCTATAAAACTTCTGAGTGAAGTCACTTAATTTTTACACATCTATTGTAGAGTAAGAAGAGCCGAATTTGGGACAAAAATGCTAGCTGATGCTTGGACTTTACTGACACTTACACTACTTGAAACTATACTTAGTGTAGACAATTTAATCTTTATTTCTCTAGCAATAGATAAGGTACCAAATGCGCTGAGAGAAAGAGTGCGCCTTATTGGCCTTGGATTAGCGCTATTAATGCGTTTTGTAATACTATTTTTTACATCATCTATATTGTCAATGCAAAAACCTATATTTCACACTGCATCGCTAAATATTTCAGCAAGGGATTTACTTATGATTGCAGGGGGATTATTCCTTATTGTTAAAAGCTCTATGGAGTTACGAGATGACATCTTTGTATGTAAGAAAAATAAAAAGAAAGCAAACGTTAAATCAAAATTTTTTTTAGTTGTGCTACAAATTATATTAATAGATTTAGTTTTTTCGGTTGATTCGATATTAACTGCTATAGCACTAACTTATAACATGGTAATAATTGCTACAGCATTTACATTTTCCATGCTAGCAATGCTGTTTTTATCAAGTTATACCGCCCAGTTAATCAAATCTAATCCAGGTTTAAAAGTAATTGCTATCTTATTTATTTTACTTGTCGGTGTGTACCTCATACTTCATGGATTTCATATAGAATTACCAAAAGGATATTTGTATTCTTCATTTATGTTTGCACTGTTTGTGGAAGTTATAAGCAAAATAAAGAAAACGTAGTGTGTACTCACTCAAGCGAGATTTTTCTGTGGATTTAAGGTAATAAGAGGAAGTAGTAATGTTTTCTTTAATTAAGTTTAGTATGCCTTCTATTTGATCCATTATTGCCTACATTTTCTGCAATAATAGTTCTTTATGTCTTTTTTGTGTTACTTTCAACACCTATGCATACCGCTGCGGTATCTCTTAGCCGCTAACACGTAGCGGGATGACGAATTTGTCGTTTATCAAATCGTCGGTAAGCCTAAAGCTATAGCCATTAAGCACGATAAAGAAAATCATTTATAATCGCTATAGCAACTAGTGTAGACACTTGACGTTCCTTGTGATTTGATAAATAGAGGTTTTTATCTGACTTCACAACAAGGGCTTCTGGATGACATTGAAAGTAAATATTACCGTGCTTATCTTCAATTGCCTCTATTACCCCATCACTGGAAAATGCTGCAACTTTATATCCAAGTAACTCCAATTTTCTTCTATTTTCTGGTGTATTACTTATTGCCCCTGAATGAGCATCTGGAAAATATGTTGAAAACCAGCCATTTTCATTAGGTATTAAGAATTTAGCTACTAATTCCGCTAAACGACTGTTTGGAATGATCTTTATCTGCTGGAGAGGTGCATAATCTTTATGTGGATCAGGTGCTGATTCTAAATGAGATCTTTGCTTCTCTTCATCACTCACAAGATCTGCCACACTCACTACTTCAATTCCCTTTGCATTCATTATGCCTTGCAAACCACCACATATGCCAAGTAAATGAATTGCAGGGTTATCATCAACTATTTTTACAATTGCTTCAGTAACAAGCTGGCGATAAGGGGTGGGGGGAAAAGGTTCTGAGTGTAAATTATAATAGTTCCCAGGAATAAATATTCTATTTATTTTGTGCTCTTTAATAAACTTTGCAACTTCAACTTTTATTCGGTCTAATGTCAGCTTCTTTGCCAATGTTTCATCTTGTTTTGCGAGATTAAGTGACTCTGTCTGAATTTTTTTAAGGCTAGTTATCTTATTATAATCAATCAGTATAGTCTTAACCCCAAAGTTATTAAACATCTCGTAAATATTTTGAGATAGCCCAAACTCATGTGGGTATGTCTCTTCTTCCGTTTTCAACAAACCAACAACCACGTCATTATTTACTGTATTTTCTACTGTCAAGACAGTTGACGCTGGTTCTTCTTTTCTGGTTACATGTTGAGATGCCGGTTTTTCGCTAACGTCAGCATAAGTAATATTGCTTAATAATAGAACTATAATTAATAAGATATTAAATATTCTACTATAACATTTATACATATAGTTTACCTTCTCAACACTTATATCAATATCGTAACATATTATAGAACGTTTTACAACAAAAAGGTAAGTTTGGTAAGAAAGAGAAGTGGCCTGAGCAGGAATCGAACCAGCGACACAAGGATTTTCAGTCCTTTGCTCTACCAACTGAGCTATCAGGCCAACTGTATACTTTCATTTTTAGATAAAAAATGTTATTATGTCTATCAAAAGTTTTTAAAGTAGTTTATATAAAAATAAAGGATGAACATTAATAACAGAATAGGAATCTACCCTGGCACATTTGACCCTATAACTTTTGGGCATATTGACATAATCAAAAGAGCGTGTAAACTAGTCGATAAATTAATAATAGGAGTTGCAGAAAACGTTAATAAGCATATTGCCTTTGACACAAAGCTACGCACAAGCATGGCTGAAAGTGAAATCAAAGGGCTAGGAATTGATGCAGATGTTATATCTTTTAATGGGTTGCTAGTGAAGTTTGCCAAAGAGCAGAATGCTTCTGTTATTATTAGAGGATTAAGAGCAGTATCGGATTTTGATTACGAGTTTCAAATGAGTTGGGTAAATTATAAACTTCTTCCCGAAATCGAAACCATATTTCTTCCCGCTTCTGAAGATACTCAATTTATCTCATCAAGTTTTGTAAAGGAAATAGCAAGATTAGGAGAAGATGTTAGCAAATTTGTATCAAAAGGCGTTCAAAACGAATTGATTAACCTGAATAGGGTAAAAAATGGAAAATAGTGCTTGTTGTTTTTTATTTCTGAATGGGTATATTCAATATATAAAATGTTATAAGCTAAAGGAGCAGCATGTCAAAAGTGAGGGTTAATAATAGAAAAGTTTGTTGTCATGGTGGTGAGAATGATGAGGGTTCTGGCCATCCATTAATATATTTAGATATGGG
This sequence comes from Wolbachia endosymbiont (group A) of Anoplius nigerrimus, assembly GCF_947251795.1. GTDB lineage: Bacteria > Pseudomonadota > Alphaproteobacteria > Rickettsiales > Anaplasmataceae > Wolbachia. Next base: position 1,302,549 of record NZ_OX366385.1, read on the forward strand.
AGAAGAAGAGGAAATAGCCTGCCCTTATTGTGAAAAGACGTTTGTCCATGACTGTACTGTAGAAGCGGTTGGGGAGCTGACTAGGGATGACCTCTAATGGCACTTTATTTCTTCTGCAGACTTAGCTTATGTAAATAGCAATAAGAGGGGCAGTAAAAATGAAGCTGTCCATACGGTCGAGCACTCCTCCATGGCCAGGTATCATACTTCCACTATCTTTAACACCGTAAGCTCTTTTAACAAGCGACTCAGTGAAATCGCCAAGTTGCGCTAGAATAGCAATTGCAAGGCCAATGATTGGAGAATAAAAAATTGAAAATAGACCAAAAAATATTGATCCAAAAATTGTGCACACTACTCCAGCTAAAATCGCACCAAGAAGTCCTGTCCAAGTTTTTCCAGGGCTAAGAATTGGGCAAATTTTAGCTCCACCAAAATTCTTACCAAATAGGTAGGCAGTAATGTCAATTCCCCAAATGGTTAAGACGAACCATACTAATACGTATTTTCCCTGTGATAGATTATATAAATATATTAATGAGGCGCTTGGTAGTGCAATCAATAATAATGCAAAAACGTATAAAATTTTGTTTCCTTGGGTTAGATTATACCATTCAAAAGAAGATAAAACTGCTATTGAAAAAATCAATAGGTAAAACGATAAATCACTGAAATATGTAGCAAAAGAAAATATGAATAATATTACTATTGAGGACAATATTCTAATTATAAAATTATTATCTACCATATTTTTTCTCTCTTTTTGTATAATCTTCTAATGCTTTACTCAAATCTTGACAAGAAAAATCAGGCCATAAAGTATCACAAAAATACAATTCAGCATAAGCTGCTTGCCATAATAAAAAGTTGCTTAACCTTTTTTCGCCGCCAGTGCGAATTAATAAATCCAATTTTGGCAGATCTTTAGTATACAGAAATTTTTCAAATTCCTCTTCTGATACATAAGCAATATTTTCTTTTATAATATTGCTTATAGCTTGTGTAATTTCTTGCTTTGCTCCGTAACTGACTGCCACAGTGAGTAATAAACCATCGTTCTTATGTGTCATTTCTTCTGCTTTTTTAATTTGATCCAATATTTTACTGGATAACAGACTTAAATTGCCAATAAAATTCAACTTAATGTTACAGTTGCAAATAAAATTGACTTTATCTTCATTAGTTAAAACGGAGTAAAATAAATCAAATAGACAGTCAGTTTCGTTTTTGGGTCTAAGCCAATTCTCCATAGAAAATGCATACAAAGTTAAGTAGGGTATGGTTAGGTCTGTGCAATACTTGGCAATATCGTATGCAACTTCACTGCCCTTTTTATAACCATCAATTTTTACCCTTCCTTGATTGTTCGCCCATCTACCATTACCATCCATAATAATTGCTAAATGTTTTGGTAAAGATTCTTGATTCAACATTTAAAGTTCACCTAAACTACTTGATATCATTCCAGTACTTGACATATAACTGTACAAACATTGTGATTTGGGACACTTGAAAGGTGTCGTCCCAGTAGCCCTTTTTCCTGTCATCCCAGTGCGTGACACTGGGATCTAAGTATAAAAATATTTGCAAATTATGCAATGAACAACAGATTCTTGGGGCATATAATGTCCATGATGAAAATAAGGTAGATCCCAGTGTCACGCACTGGGATGACAGGAAAGAGGGAAATGGATAACAGATTCTTAGAGCATATAATGTCCATGATGAAAATAAGGTAGATCCCAGTGTCACGCACTGGGATGACAGGGAAAAAAGGCACTTGGATGACAAAAAAGAGGGCACTGGAATGACATCATTTACTGTATAATACTGTGCAATATTGCAACGTTCGTACGGTTGTGTGCCTGCTACCTCCATGGCACCCTTGCATGTAATTTTTTCTTTTTCACTACTGAAGGTTTCTTTCATATTACCTTAGTGATGCAATATATCCTTTTCTTTGATGGACAATTCACCATCAATCTTTTTTATATTATCATCAGTAATATTTTGTATTTCCTTCTTGGCACCATGAAAATCATCTTCTGAGATTTCCTTGTTTCCCTTCATTTTCTCTATTTCTTCCATAACATCTCTGCGTATATTTCTGATGGCAATCCGCGCATTTTCAGCAAACTGATGCAATAATTTCACTAATTTTTCACGGGTTTCTTGTGTTAAGTCTGGAAGAGCTATACGTATGGTATTACCCTCAACAACAGGATTTAAATTCAAGTTGGCATTTAATATAGCATTTTTCACTTCACCTACAACATTAATATCCCAAACTTTAATTGATAGGGTTTTGTTATCTATAACCGAAACGCCTGCAACCTGATTTAACTTTTGATGTCCACCATAGATATTTACAACTATACCATCAAGCAACGATGCGCTAGCTCTACCAGTGCGTACGCCTTTAATATCATCATGAAAGGACTGAATAGTTTTTAGCATTCTTTCTTTTGTTTTAGCTTTTATTTCATTTAACATAAATTACCTACTGTTTACAATCTGAAACTATAGTATAAGTACCTTGACCCTTAATAATATTGACTATTTTTTCTCCCTTCAAAGAAAAAACTATAATTGGAATAGAATTTTCACGAGCAAGTGAAATTGCTGATGCATCCATAACTTTTAAATCACGAGTCAACAAATCCGTGTAAGAAAGCTTATCATACATTACAGCATCCTCATTTTTTTTCGGATCAGCGGAGTATACACCACTTACTTGCGTACCCTTTAGAATAACATCACAATTCATTTCAACAGCACGTAAGGCTGCAGCTGTATCTGTAGTAAAAAATGGGTTGCCTGTGCCTGCTGCAAAAATTACTACTCTACCTTTTTCTAAATGACGAATAGCTTTCCTTCTTATGTAAGGTTCGCATACAGTAGCCATGGGTATTGCAGATAATACCCTAGAAGCTATTAAATTTTTTTCTAAAAAGTTTTGTAAAATTAAAGCATTGATTATAGTTGCAAGCATTCCAATATAATCACTACTTGCTCTTTCACAGCCACTTAAAGACGCAGATGTGCCACGAAAGATATTACCACCACCAACAACAATACATACCTGAACTCCAAGCCTGTTAATATCAGCTATATCTTTGCATAATTGGCTTATTATTCCCATATCATAGCCAAAAGACTGTGACCCCATTAAAGCTTCACCAGAGATTTTAAATAACACTCTGGAATATTTTATTTCGCTTTTTTCATTTGTTGAGGGAAACATTTTTTACCATTTAGTTTGCACCACCCAAAACAAGTAACTTGTAATTAGAGAGTTTAACAGCACTCACCTCGCTTGATTTTATAAAATCAGAAACCTTCATTTTATCATCTTTTATGAACTTTTGTTCCAGTAAAACAACTTCTTCATAGTACTTAGCCATTCGTCCATCTACTATTTTTTTTGCTACTTCTTCAGGTTTATTTAAGCTCCTTACTTGTTCTTCAATTATAGAACGTTCATTTTTCAACTTCATTTGATCTAAATCATCTATAGACAAAGCTTCAGGCTTCATAGCAACTATGTGCATCGCTATTTGTTTTCCAATTTCCTGTAACTTTGCCTTATCACCGGGTGATTGCAATGCAATTAAAGCACCAATCTTACCTAAGCCACACACATCACCATGTACGTAGCCAGCAATAACTCCATCCTTAGCTTCTAAGTAACAAAGCTTGCTCAACTCTAACTTTTCACCAAGAACAGACGTACCATTCATAATAGCTTCCTGCACTGTGCCAATGCTTTCATACTTGGCATTTTTTAACTCATCAACGCTAGTACAGCGTTCTTGATGAGCAATTGATGCTAAATTTGAAACTAACTCTATAAACTTCTCGTTCCTTGCAACAAAATCTGTTTCGCAATTGAGTTCAACCAATGCACCATAATTTTCAGTCAAACACATAGCAACGAGCCCATCTGAAGCTACTCTATCAGATTTTTTGTCAGCTTTAGCAAGACCTATTGTACGCAACTTATCAACGGCTTTCTTGATGTCACCATCACATTCTTCTAATGCTTTTTTACAGTCACTTAAGCCAAGCCCTGTCCTATCACGTAATTCCCTTATATTATCTGGATTCATCTTCATTTGTTACTACCTCCCTTTCTTCTTCTTTGTAAACTTTACTACGTTTCCTTTTAGTTTGCACAATACCATCTTCTTTTTCTTGAATAAACTCATCACCTTTTATATTATCAATCTTAACTCCAGATCTTGCTAGACTAGACTCTATTCCAGCTAATATAGAGTCGGTAGCTAATTTACAATAGAGCTCTATTGATTTTCTTGAGTCATCATTTCCAGGTATTAGATAAGTAATATCATCTGGATCAGAATTAGTATCAAGTATTGCAACTATTGGAATTCCTAACTTTTTAGCCTCCTTAACCGCAATATGCTCTTTATTAGTGTCAATGATGAATAAGATATCAGGAATTGCTCCCATTTCTCTAATACCACCAAGCGCCTTGTCAAGCTTTTGCTTTTTCTTTTCAATGTTCCCCAATTCTTTCTTTGTTAAAATGCTATCCTCGTCATTTAATATTTTCTCATATTGCATCAAGGTTTTTATCGAAGAAGAAACAGTGCCCCAATTAGTAAGCATACCACCAAGCCATCGATAATTCACATAATATTGACCACAACGAATCGCTTCACTTGCAATAATATCAAAAGCTTGAAATTTTGTACCAACAAATAGAATGCGACCACCTTGAAATGCAACGTCATATAAAGCCTTCATGGCCACCTGTAGCAATGGTAGTGTTTTTCGCAGGTCAATTATATGTATACGATTTTCTTGATGCACCCCATATATGTATGGAGCCATTTTTGCGTTCCAGCGACTAATTTTGTGACCAAAATGTACACCAGATTCGGCTAAATCACGCACAGTGACTTCAGGCAAATTTGTCATATATCATTCCTCCAAATAGTTTGTCTTCCATGGCATAACCCTAATGGGACTACTTGTACAAGCCATGTGTGAAATTAAATTATTTACATAGTAATAGAAAAGACAGCAAAGCGCAAACAAAAAATATTGACAAAGGGCAACATGTTTATTAGCTTTAAAGTCGAAGCCCGAAAACGCTAAAAAGAAATTAGGGGGGTGTAGCTCAGTTGGTTAGAGCGCATGCCTGTCACGCATGAGGTCGTGAGTTCAAGTCTCATCACTCCCGCCATACTGGTTTTAGCATAATCTAAAATCCGCAACCGGTATTTAGAAACATTTTCACCAGACTTGACATGGCATGGTATTGTAATTAATACTTAAATAGGTTTGTTTTTATCATTAACAATTAGGATTAAATATGCTCATTTCTGAAGTTTTTGCAGCAGATGCAACTAGCAATGTATCAAGTATCGGCGCATCTTTTGCTAGTTTTATTCCATTGATTTTAATATCTGCAGTAATTTATTTTCTCATTATTCGCCCACAACAAAAAAAACTAAAAGAACATAGAAAGATGATAGATCAAATAAAACGTGGTGATACAGTCATTACTTCTGGCGGGATAATAGGTGAAGTTAATAAAGTTGATGAGGCAAATGCACAATTTATAATAGAAATAGCACCAAAAGTTGAGGTGAAAGTCCTAAAGTCCTCTATATCTGAAGTTTTAAACAAAGAAACTCAAAAAGTGGCAGCTAAACCAATTGAAAAAGGCAAAATTGAAAAGAGTGATAAAAAGAATAAAAATCAACCACCAGAGGAAAGTAAAAAGGGAAAAGATGATAAAGGCAAAAATGCTGCATAACTTTAAAAGAAAGTTCATTTGGTGATCCATTTGTGTGTGGAATATTTGGTGTAGTAAGTAGCGGTGATTCAGTAATACCAACTTTACTAACTGGGTTGCAAAAATTGGAATATAGGGGATATGATTCCTCAGGTATAGCAATCATAAATAACGAAGGCGAGATAGAAGTCAAAAAATCAGAAGGTAAAGTTAAAAGATTGTATGAAGTTGTTGATGAAAGCAAGATGTCTCACAGTACAGTTGGTATAGCACATACTCGCTGGGCTACACATGGAGTTCCAGGCCTTAAAAATGCTCACCCCATTCGTACAAATAATGTTGTTGTTGCTCATAACGGCATAATTGAGAATTACAATCTGCTAAAAAAGGGCCTAGAAGAAAGGGGAATGTCATTCCATACTGACACTGACACAGAGATCATACCAAACATGCTAACCTTATATCTTGATGAAGGATTGTCGCCAGTTGATTCTCTATTTAAGTGTTTAAACAACTTACATGGCTCATTTGCCTTGGTCTTATTATTTGCAGAATATCCAGACGCCTTATTTGTTGCGAAGAGAAATTTGCCTTTAGCAATAGGCTATAACTGTAACACAGTGTTTGCTGCATCTGACTCTAATGCTTTAAGTGCATTTGTGGAAAGAATATCGTATTTGGAAGATGGTGACATTGCAGTGATAAAATCTAGTGGAGTTAGTATATACAACAATGGTACACAAGTTAAACGCAGTATAGAAAATAGTAGTCTAAGTGATTTTCTAATTAGCAAAAATGGGTATCCTAGCTTCATGTTAAAAGAGATTTTTGAGCAACCGCGTGCATTAAACAAAACAATAAATCAATTTTACAAGCAATATAAAGAGGTCAACAAAAAATTGTTTTCTGAGCTGAGTTACATTACTATAGTTGGATGTGGGTCATCTTATTTTGCTGGGCTAATAGCAAAGTATTGGCTGGAAAGTGTCGCTCAAGTTCGAGTATATCTAGAAATCTCATCAGAATTTAGGTATAGCAACGTCAAACTAGAAGAAGGCAGCATTGGGTTGTTCATCTCTCAATCTGGCGAAACTGCAGATACCATAGAAGCGCTACGTTATGCGAAATCACAGAAGCAAACAATCATTAGTATAACTAACACATTTAACAGCAGCATTGAAAAGATCTCAGATATTGTGTTACATACTCTTGCTGGGCCAGAAATTGGTGTTGCTTCAACAAAAACCTTTTCTGCGCAACTTGCAACTTTAGCATGCTTTGCCGTGGAGCTTGGAAAAATAAAAGGTATACTGGGTGGAGAGAGAATAAAACAGCTAAGCAGTGCTATCAATTCTATACCCGAGTATGTTGAGCATGTTTTAAATGTGATGAAAATACAACATGTATCAGGCAGTATATTAGAACACAATAACGTTATTTTAATTGGCAGAGGAAGTTCATACGGAGTTGCAATGGAAGGCGCATTAAAGATAAAAGAGCTTTCATACATCAATACAATTGGTATTGCAGCGGGAGAAATGAAGCATGGTTCTATTGCTTTAATAGACTCTACTGTGCTCGTTATAGCAATTATCCCTTATGATGATTTATTCTTTAAAACGCTATCTAATATACAAGAGATTATTGCAAGAAAAGGCAAAGTAATTGCCTTCAGTGATAAGCAAGGAGCGCCATTCCTCAGGGGAGTTTGTGCAGATGTGGTGCAACTTCCAGACACTGATAATTTTATCTCTCCAATTATCTACAGTGTTGCTATGCAATTCCTTGCTTACTTTACTGCAGCAAAAAAAGGGTTAGATGCCGATTGTCCAAGAAATTTAGCTAAGTCTGTCACGGTTGAGTAGTCCATTTAAAGTTAAAGCTAGACTTCTAATTAAGGTACTCAATGGCGTCAACTTAAGGAAAAATGTCTGCGGTTGTGTGTAAAATTTCTCTCTAAATTTTTTCGCATTAAATTATCTAAAGAGTGAAGAAAAAACGCTGTTGTTTCTGTAAAAAAGTTTAAAATGTGTCTTTTTTAGGTGAAACATGCAAAAAGGGAAAAATCTTATTTTACAAATTAAAAATACAATATACTCGAAAACTTTTCAGAAGATCCATTGTGTTGAGTTTTACACGAACAAGAAAACTTCCTTTTTCGACAGTTCCTGCATAACCATATGACGAGCTTTTCTTGGGAATAGAAACGAAAAAACTTCCTTGACAAACTTCGCCAGTCCTCTTATCATGATAGTGAAGCTATTTATTTATCTTCGCAATCTGTGCAGGTTAATGACAAAAAACTTAGGGTATTTGGCGTCTCATGTTTAATTTTTCGCACTACGTGCGTCGCATGTCTTTAAAAATTTTTAGGTTTTTACCTATATAAGCCGAAACGCGCTTACAAAGCGTTTAAGACAGCAAAAAACGTCAAATTGACAAGGGAGAATTTGAATACTAGCTACTCTGGGTTTTCTTTGCCTTTTTTCCTGCTTAGTAAATTTCTTAAACACTTGCGGTGTAGGTTAGTTGCAAGTTAAAAGCAGCTAAATCGCTCTTAATCAAGCGTTTTAGAATAAAAAAAACGCCGATATTTTAGTACATAGTAAATAGCCAACCACCATGGGGCTTCTTTTGCCTTTTTTTTTATTTGGTAAATTTCTTAATGTTTATAGCTAAACGACAATCGTCATCCCGCTACGTGTTAGCGGGATCTATGCTTTGAGATACCGCGGCGGTATGACGGTTAAGTAGGGTGTCATCCGAGTAGCTGACACTGGGATCTAGAAAAAAAGAAGCTGGATCCAAGTAGTCTGGGCACTGGGATGACAGGAGAGGGAGGCTACTGGGATGACAAGAAAGGAGCACTGCCATTATAGAGCAAACCAGTGTCAGCTACTCGGATGACAGGAAAAGAAGGCTACTTGGATGACATCATAGGGGCGCTGGCCTGACAACCGTCATCCCGCTACGTGTTAGCGGGATCTATGCTTTGAGATACCGCGGCGGTATGATGGTTCGCGGCGGCATCTCGTCATCCCGCTACGTGTTAGCGGGATCTAGAGATACCGTGATGGTTGACGGTCTGCGGCAGTATGACGTAGGACTGCTGTCATTCCAGTCTGGAATCCAGCTTCTATGCAACCTCATCAAAAACATTCATTTAGTATAAGACCAGCTACTTTCCATGCTAGGCTCTGTGGACAAAAAATATGAAAAGAGAGAAAAAGATGGTAGTTTAGCCTAATAGGTAAAAAATGGAGAAACTACCATATGCAATATTACATCAAAGAGGAAAATTGGAAACAAATTTTAGAGTTCATAAAAAGCGTAAAAGGAATGCACAGCAAAGATGAAAAACGTTTAAGAATATTCATAGAGGCAGTGTGGTACATAGTGCGAAGTGGTTGCCAATGGAGACTTTTACCAAAAACTTATGGTAATTACAGGAGTATACATAAGCGATTTAAAAGATGGTGTGAAAGAGATGTCTGGAAAAAATTGCTTGAATATACTAAACAAGAGCCTGATTTAGAAGTTGCTATAATCGACGGTACGATCATCCGAGCCCATCCATGTTCATCTGGATATACAAAAAACTCCAAGGATCAAGAAGCTTTAGGGAGGAGCAAAGGTGGCTTTACAACTAAAATACATGCGCTTGTCGATGCACTTGGAAATCCACTTAAATTTACTCTGACTCCTGGTCAAAGAAATGAAATTACGCAGGCACAAGTGTTGACCGAAAGTATCTATAACTCTACTGTAGTAGCTGACAAGGGCTACGATAGCAATGCCTTTGTTACAAGTCTTGAAGACAAGGGATGTACAGTAGTTATTCCGCCAAAACGGAATCGAAAAGTGCAAAGGTATTACGATGAGCATATCTACAAAGAACGTCATTTGATTGAGTGTTTTTTTGGTAAAATTAAAAATTTTAGGCGCATTTTTTCCAGATTTGATAAAACTGCTGAGGTTTTTATGGGTTTTCTCAATTTTGTTGGAGCTCTTGTATGGCTTCTCTAAAATTTTGTCCACAGAGCCTAGCTCTTTTATTATCCTTTCTGCCCATACCATACACGCAAGATGCAGTGGCGTATATTTGCTAATTCCTTCAGTAGCATTTACTTCCGCTCCTGATCTTATCAGCTCTTTTACGTTCTCTAGACGTTTCGCCGATACTGCCCAATGGAGCGGTGTAAAACCTCTGTTATCTCTTGCATTGACGTCCGCTCCTTTCCTGACTAGAAAACTTACTTTTTTTCCTGTCGACATTCTTGCTGCCTTGTGCAGTATTGTTTCTCCTTTTTCATCTTTTTCGTTAATATTCTTAAACGAGTTGTCTAATAATTCATAAAATGACTTATTAAAAGCTTTTCTTTTTTCCTCACTGAACTTCATACATACCTCACTATAAAAACATACGCCAATTTGGCTTTCTTTAGTGCAAGATCATTTTTTTTTGTTTACTTGCTACTATTTAAGTTATGCGTGTTTTAGTATAAAAAGGCAAGTCTTTTTTCGCGTAGTACACCTTTTTTAACTAAATACTAATATAGTATATGAAGATATAAATATATATGTTTGGTATATTAAGCATATGGGCTGTTTTTCTTCCCAAGACCTGTTCAAATGTCGATGTTCGTGCCACGTTAGTACACCCGGGTAAAACACTAAAATGTAATTTTCCGGTTCACGTGTTGAATCTTTTTGCTTTGAATCTAAATCGTTTTCATAGTAGAAAATGTGTTCTGCTAAACCATATCTTATAACTTTCTGGTTGGTAAAATCTTCTACCTTGTAGTGGTGAGTAACGCTAAACCTTTCTAAAATTGGCTTGTACTTTAAGTTCCACAGTTGTTCAGACAGTTTACTACTTCCTAGTAAAAATTTACTTCCTTCTTCTTCCACACTACCAACCGGAAAACATGCGTTTATTTCTCCTAAGTTCCAGCTATCTGATAATACTATCTGCGCTTTAGCAAACTTAATCTCAGGTAATAAGCTCTGTGGTAGCGGATATAGCGTTTTTAAATTATTCCACTGATGACTTCTTTCATAAATACCGTTATAATTCTTTGTGTGAGGCTCGGTTTCTCCAAGGATTGCTACATCCAAGCGATATATGTCATTGCTTAAAGCTCGTTCATAATGATCGCGTAGATAGTTTTCTATAATCCTAATAACTGGACCATGAGACCTGAAAAAATTTACTCTTCCAAATGACAACACTGGTCCATCTTTTTCGACCTTTGTACCAGAGTAGTCTGATAATAAGCTGCCAAAAAAACTTTCGTCTAAAATAAACCTATCAACATTGTAATAATCGTTAAAAATTCTCATTAGCCTCGATCTTGCAGGTAGTGATAGTTTTGCTAGTTCTACTACTGCATCTACAAAGAAATCATTTGGTACGTCTCTTATCCCTACCTGCAACTCAAAAAAGTGTTTACCGGGTGGCTCTTCAATAATTGTAATATCTTCTATATTTGCCCACTTTAATGCTATTTTAAGTGACGCTGGTGTTCCTCTTAAACGCTGAAATTTTACTCCTTCTTTTATCGCCTTTCCTTTCCAGCGTAGAATTTCCCCCAATCCATATTCTTCAACCAACCACGGTAATATTTTTTCCCCTAGGCTCTGTGGACAAAATTTTAGAGAAGCCATACAAGAGCTCCAACAAAATTGAGAAAACCCATAAAAACCTCAGCAGTTTTATCAAATCTGGAAAAAATGCGCCTAAAATTTTTAATTTTACCAAAAAAACACTCAATCAAATGACGTTCTTTGTAGATATGCTCATCGTAATACCTTTGCACTTTTCGATTCCGTTTTGGCGGAATAACTACTGTACATCCCTTGTCTTCAAGACTTGTAACAAAGGCATTGCTATCGTAGCCCTTGTCAGCTACTACAGTAGAGTTATAGATACTTTCGGTCAACACTTGTGCCTGCGTAATTTCATTTCTTTGACCAGGAGTCAGAGTAAATTTAAGTGGATTTCCAAGTGCATCGACAAGCGCATGTATTTTAGTTGTAAAGCCACCTTTGCTCCTCCCTAAAGCTTCTTGATCCTTGGAGTTTTTTGTATATCCAGATGAACATGGATGGGCTCGGATGATCGTACCGTCGATTATAGCAACTTCTAAATCAGGCTCTTGTTTAGTATATTCAAGCAATTTTTTCCAGACATCTCTTTCACACCATCTTTTAAATCGCTTATGTATACTCCTGTAATTACCATAAGTTTTTGGTAAAAGTCTCCATTGGCAACCACTTCGCACTATGTACCACACTGCCTCTATGAATATTCTTAAACGTTTTTCATCTTTGCTGTGCATTCCTTTTACGCTTTTTATGAACTCTAAAATTTGTTTCCAATTTTCCTCTTTGATGTAATATTGCATATGGTAGTTTCTCCATTTTTTACCTATTAGGCTAAACTACCATCTTTTTCTCTCTTTTCATATTTTTTGTCCACAGAGCCTAGCAAGTAAAGGCAAATGTCCAAAAGTCATAGTTCTTGCGTTAATGCGAAAATTAATGCATGTCTTTTTTGGTATTCTTAAAAATAATCAACCATTTAATTGTAATTTTGTTGGATAATTTGTTTGACAACAGAGACAGTATCTGGGATCTCATTTTACTTTATGATGATGTCATGAAAGTAGCTGACACTGGGATGGCTTTGTTGCGTAGCAACCGAAAAAATCTGGTGGCTACTGACAAAATTCATTATAAATAACCATTTAACTGTTGAAGAAAAAATATGCCACAGAAAATGAAAGTCAGTAACCAAAATGAATATAACAAATTTCTCCAGGAAAGAGGAAATATTTTTCATTATATCAATGAAGCCATAGAAAATTGGTATGAAAATAGTCCAAAAATGCAAGGCGGCAACTATATTTACAGTGATAAAGTTGTGATTTTGGTGCATATAATTGTCAATCTTTTTAGAATTGGTTTAAGAGCATGTCTTCAAACTGAGTAGAAAGAAGTTAAGAAGTATGGTATAAGGTACATTTTAAGATGTACCCAAGCGATATAAGTGACAAAGAATGGAAGACAATAGAGCCATATTTTGAACCTAAAAAGACCGGCAGACCAAGAAAACATAGTATTAGAACAATTATTAATGCAATCCGCTATATGATGAGAACAGGATGTCAATGGAGACAACTGCCTAAAGATTTTCCACCATGGAAAACCGTATATAGTTGTAATTCGCGCTTGAAAAAAAGTGGAATATGGCAAGAAATTCATGATTTTCTAGTTAAAAAAGTAAGAGAGATGATTGGTAAAAATAAGACTCCATCAGTAGGTATAATTGATAGCCAGTCAGTGAAAACTACTCAAAAAGGGGATCCAGAGGATATGATGCTGGCAAAAAAATAAAGGGCAGAAAACGCCATATTATTGTAGATACTGTGGGTCTTGTAATTGCTGCTGAAGTACAGAGTGCAAGTATTCAAGATCGTGATAGTGCTCTAAATCTTTTTGCCCAAGCTAAATGCAAAGTTCCAACTTTACGTAAGTTTTTTGCTGATCAAGGGTACATAGGTAAATTACAAAACAGATGCTTATTGGAAACGGGATGTTTATTAACGATTGCCAAGAAAATAGTTGATACAGGATTTCAAGTTATTCCCAAACGTTGGATTGTTGAAAGAACTTTTGCCTGGCTTTCCAATTTTAGGCGCATGAGTAAAGATTACGAGCATTCTCCTCTCACCTCAAAAAACTATATCTTCTTTAATATGATCACTATTATGCTTCACAAATTAGCTCATTCTTCAGTTTGAAGACATGCTCTAGGCTCTGTGGACAAAATTTTAGAGAAGCCATACAAGAGCTCCAACAAAATTGAGAAAACCCATAAAAACCTCAGCAGTTTTATCAAATCTGGAAAAAATGCGCCTAAAATTTTTAATTTTACCAAAAAAACACTCAATCAAATGACGTTCTTTGTAGATATGCTCATCGTAATACCTTTGCACTTTTCGATTCCGTTTTGGCGGAATAACTACTGTACATCCCTTGTCTTCAAGACTTGTAACAAAGGCATTGCTATCGTAGCCCTTGTCAGCTACTACAGTAGAGTTATAGATACTTTCGGTCAACACTTGTGCCTGCGTAATTTCATTTCTTTGACCAGGAGTCAGAGTAAATTTAAGTGGATTTCCAAGTGCATCGACAAGCGCATGTATTTTAGTTGTAAAGCCACCTTTGCTCCTCCCTAAAGCTTCTTGATCCTTGGAGTTTTTTGTATATCCAGATGAACATGGATGGGCTCGGATGATCGTACCGTCGATTATAGCAACTTCTAAATCAGGCTCTTGTTTAGTATATTCAAGCAATTTTTTCCAGACATCTCTTTCACACCATCTTTTAAATCGCTTATGTATACTCCTGTAATTACCATAAGTTTTTGGTAAAAGTCTCCATTGGCAACCACTTCGCACTATGTACCACACTGCCTCTATGAATATTCTTAAACGTTTTTCATCTTTGCTGTGCATTCCTTTTACGCTTTTTATGAACTCTAAAATTTGTTTCCAATTTTCCTCTTTGATGTAATATTGCATATGGTAGTTTCTCCATTTTTTACCTATTAGGCTAAACTACCATCTTTTTCTCTCTTTTCATATTTTTTGTCCACAGAGCCTAGCTCTGTTCTTTATAGCAAACCACTGATGCTCAATTTCGTTAAAGTCTGGAGAATATGGAGGAAGATAAAGAATTTCAGCACCCACTCCTTTAGCAAGATCATCGATTTTTTTAGATTTATGAAAAGTAGCGTTATCAAGAATTACAGTTTGGCCAGACCTTAAAATTGGAGTCAAAAACTGCTCAAACCAAGCCTCAAAAACATCCTTGTTGCAGTATCCCTCAAAGGTCAATGGAGCAATGATTTTCTTTTTATTTAGAGCTGCAATCATACTGACGCGCTGGGTTTTCTTACCTGATTTTAGTGAATGAAACCTCTCTCCTTTTCTGCAATATCCGTATGGGTAGTCTTCTGTATTGTCTATACCAGATTCGTCAATATATACAAGATTTTCAGGATGTTTTGTTGCTATAACCTTTGCAAATTGAGTTCGCTTTTCTTCATTTCTTTCTTTATACCCGTAGGTCTTTTTTTCTTGTAAATCCAATATTTTTAAGTGCGCGGTGAATCGTTTGTCGACTCCAGAGTTTAGCCATCTCTGACTGAGTTTTGCCACCATGGTTTTTTGCAAATTCGGTGAAGACATTCCAGTCGATAATTTTATGCTACGCTTCCAGGCTTTTTTGACTGAAAATCTCCCGTTTCCTCACGCCTTTTCTGCCACTCATATAAAGTCGTTTTTCCAATTTTAAATCTCTTGGCAACAGTTGCTCTACTTTCTCCTTCATCCAATGCTTCCATTGCTTTTTTCCTTAAGTCGTAACTATACGCTGCTGGCATACAAACCCCACTACCATAAATCCATATCTTACCTTATTCGTATTATTATGAGAAGAGCTATAACTGCACGAACGTCTAGTTTAGGGGTAAGAAAAATTAGGGCCCGCAAATTAATCCAAACACATAAGTGTAGTGTTACCACCGAATGCTGTAGTGTTAACACTTACAACTTTTTCTGTAGAAAAACGCTGTAAATAATGAGGACCACCAGCTTTTGGCCCAGTGCCAGATAGTCCTCTCCCACCAAATGGTTGTATCCCAACTGCTGCACCTATCTGGTTACGGTTGATGTAGACATTTCCAACTGATATTTTTTTACTTATAGTGTCAATTTGACTTTGTATACGACTCTGCAAAGAAAACGTGAGTCCATATCCAGTACTATTTATATCACTTATAACTTCATTTAATTGTGACTTGTTAAAACGTATGATATGTAAAATAGGCCCAAATACTTCTTGCTTTAATTGCGAAATTTTTTGTATCTCATAAATATATGGAGGAAAGAAATAACCATTATGAGAATTTGTATCCATGGGTGCTTTAAATAACAGATTTGAATCTTTATCCTCTGACATTTTTTGCGTATGTTGGATCAGCACATCGAAAGACGTTTTGTCAATTATTGACCCAATATCGGTACTTAAGTGCATTGGATCACCAATCTTTAGCTCCTGCACTGCACCACATATCATTTTTATCTGCTTCTCTGCTATGTCCTCTTGAATAAACAGCACTCTAAGTGTAGAACAGCGTTGGCCGGCACTGCGAAACGCAGAAAGTACAACATCTGTAGTCACTTGCTCTAAAAGAGCGGAGCTATCAACAATCATAGCATTGAGCCCACCAGTTTCAGCAATAAGCGGCACAATAGGTCCATCCCTATCCGCAAGCATTTTATTAATTATTTGAGCAGTTTGTGTTGAGCCAGTAAAAGCTACTCCAGCAATTCTATTGTCTGGAACTAACATTTTGCCTAAATATCCACCATTCCCAGGAATGAGGTGTAACACATTTTTTGGTATCCCAGCTTCGTGTAGTATCTTAACAGCTTCATAGGCAATAATCGGCGTTTGCTCTGCCGGTTTTGCAAGCACCGTGTTACCTGCTGCAAGTGCAGCTGAAACCTGCCCAAGAAAAATAGCAAGTGGAAAATTCCATGGTGATATGCATAAGAAAACTCCCCTGCCCTCAAAAAAGATGAAGTTATCTTCACCTGTTGGCCCTGGCAATTTTTTCCAGTCGCTCAGTTCATTTTTTGCTATCGTTGCGTAGTAACGTAAGAAATCCACTGCCTCTCTTATTTCCGCTATTGCATCAGATAAAATTTTTCCTGCTTCTACGATCAGAATGTAAATCAACTCTTTCATCCTTTCTTCAAGCAAATCTGCAGCTTTTTCAAGGCATTTAGCGCGCTTTTCTGCTGAAACATTCTGCCATTCAGTAAAAGCATTATGTGCTATTTCAAGAGCGTTTAAAGCCTGATCGCTCGTTGTACTCGACACTTCTCCAATTACATTTTCCAAATGTGCAGGATTCACCACTTCAGTAAATTTGGCATCATCAAAAAGTGACTGTCCGTCAATTATTGGTCCAACCTGCCATTTCTTCTCACCAAATTCTTTTATATCATCTGCAAATTGTGAGACTATCACGGAATCACTAATATCCATCCCCAAGGAATTTTTTCTCTCTGGTCCCAAGATATCTTGTGGTAATGGAATGCCTGGATGAGATTCATAATTGAAACTTATAGCTTTTTCCAGTGGATCTGAAATTAGCTCATCAATTTTAACGTTAGGGTCATTTATTTGATTGACGAACGAACTATTAGCTCCATTTTCAAGAAGACGCCTAACAAGGTATGGTAATAAATCACTACGTTTACCAACTGGTGCGTAGACGCGACAGCTAACATTTGTTGCAAGCTCTGACATTGCATAATCATATAAGTCTTTTGCCATTCCATGTAAGCGTTGAAATTCAAATCCAGGGTGGTTTTTATCAGCAAGTTCCATGATAGAAGCAAAAGTATAGACGTTATGAGTTCCAAAGCATGGGTAAAAGCTGTTTGGTTTACTCAAAAGTTTCTGTGCGCACACGAGGTAAGATACGTCAGTATAGCTTTTTCTTGTAAATACTGAGTAATCATTTAATCCCAATTCTTGCGTACGCTTGATTTCTGAATCCCAATATGCACCTTTTACAAGTCTGACCATAATTTTATGATTTGATCGAATAGCAACATCCTCTACAAAGTCAAGAACAGACAAAGCACGTTTTTGATATGCTTGTACAGCTAAGCCAAGCCCTTCCCACTCAGAAAGTGACTCATCAAGCCGTAATTGTTCAAACAAGATTAAGGACATTTCAAGCCTTTCTGTTTCTTCTGCATCTATGCATAATGAAATGTTGTATTTTTTTGCTTCACGACAAAGCTCTAGCAGTTTAGCTCTTAACTCTTCAGCTATATTATCGAATTGACCAAATTCATAACGTGGATGCAAAGCAGAAAGTTTGATTGAAATTCCATGGGATTTAAAACAATCATTTATTTCAGTGGATTCACCTATAGCTTTTATTGAATGCATGTATGAATTAAAATACTCTTCTGCATCTTCAGCTGTGTGAGCAGCTTCGCCAAGCATATCAAAAGAGTATAAAAACTTACTATTGTCATCTAGTTTTGCATACCTTAAAGCTTCTTCTATGGTTTCTCCAACAACAAAATGATTACGAAACATAGACATTGCTTGTTTTACTGCTTTGCGAATGATCGGTTCTCCTAAATTCTTAAGTAACTTAGAAATTGCGTAATAGAACTTCGAAGCGCCTTCATTATCTCTCAATATACTGCTACCTATCATCAAGCTCCATGTGGAAGCATTGACAAACACCGAAGAAGAGTGCCCTAAATATTTATTCCATTCCTGATTGGCAATTTTATCTTTGATTATTTCGTCTATTGTATAATCATCTGGTATTCTAAGTAGCGATTCAGCAAGGCACATCAATGCTATTCCTTCATCATTGGAAAGCGAGTATTGCTGCATAAAGGAATCTACAATACTTAATTTATTGTGTTTGATTTTTTCAATAACTTGTTTTGCAATATTATAAATTCTACTTTTTGAATCAGCTGAAAGCTCTGCTTTTTCTACAAGATAACGTATATAACTCTTTTCATCAGTACGATAAAATCCTTGTAAACGTTTTCTGAGTTCATTAGGTTCTTGTATAGAGCTTATCATATATAATTATCTCCAAAAAATACTCCGACACCATATGTATGGTGAAATTATATCATAACTTTGCGCAGAGCAAATTGCTATTTACAAAGGGATCAGGGCTGGCTAAAAGAAGTCCATGCAATAACTTCACTAAATCAAAAGGATTGTGCAAGTATGTAGCTCAACACTCCACCACACATCAAGTATTTAGTCTCAGTTGCGGTTTGTACACAGCATTTGAGTTGAATTGATTGCTTTGAACTATCCTTTCTTTTAATGATGCATTCTAGACTTCCACCTGGCACTATTTCACCTTTTATGCTTATTACCTCGCTACCATCAAATATCTTTCTGGTTATTCCATTTTGGAATATAAGTGGAAGAACACCCATGCCGACCAAGTTGGACCTATGTATACGCTCAAAGCTTTCTGCAATTACAACTTTAATCCCCAGCAATAAAGTACCTTTTGCTGCCCAATCCCTACTTGAACCTGTGCCATACTCCTTTCCTGCCACAATGATGAGAGTTTCTTTGTAACGCATTGCTGCATCAAAAATCGACATAGTTTCTTGAGAAGGAATATATTTTGTATAGCCGCCTTCGATGCTTATCATTTCATTTTTTATTCTAATGTTAGCAAAAGTCCCACGCATCATTAAATTGTGGTTACCACGACGAGACCCATACGAATTAAAGTCCTGTGGCTCAATTCCAAGATTTTTTAAATATATACCTGCAGGACTACTTGAGGCAATATTTCCAGCAGGGGAAATGTGATCAGTGGTTACGCTATCGCCAAACATTGCCAATATTTGTGCACCTTTTATATCGATTTTATTATTTTTAGGTGATAAATTATCAAAATAGGGCGGATCTTGTATGTAAGTGCTGTTTGCATCCCAATTATAGATTTCACTTTTTTCACACTTTATCTTTTGCCAATGTTCATCACCAGAAAAAACATCCTTATACTTTTGTATAAACATCTCACGTGTTACCACATTTTTAACACAATCTTCGATTTCATTGTTTGTTGGCCATATATCTTTGAGATAGACATTATTTCCATTCTTATCTTTGCATATTGAATCTTTTGTCAAATCAGTTTGCACAGTACCAGCAAGTGCATATGCAACAACAAGTGGCGGAGATGCCAAGTAATTAGCTTTGACTAACGGATGAATTCTTCCTTCAAAGTTACGATTACCAGATAAAACTGCAGCAACAGTTAAATTTTTGTTTTTAATGTCATCTTCTATATCTTTATTAAGTGGACCAGAATTCCCAATGCAAGTTGTGCAACCATATCCAACTAGATTAAAACCCAAAGCATTTAGATCTACCTGCAATCCAGACTTTTCTAAATATTCTGTTACAACTTGTGACCCTGGAGCAAGAGAAGTTTTAACCCAAGGCTTTGATTTTAATCCAAGTTTAATTGCATTACGAGCTACAAGACCTGCAGCAATCATCACACTTGGATTAGAAGTATTAGTGCAGCTTGTTATTGCTGCAATAACTACACTTCCATCTTGGAGTTTATCGCTTTCCTTTGACTCATTAACTGAAAATGATTTAGAAAAAGACTCTGCCACTTGTGAAAGAAAAACCTTATCTTGTGGTCTTTTGGGACCAGCCATTACTGGCTTCACGCTTGATAAATCAAGCTCTAGTGTGTCAAAAAATGCTAACTCATTATTGCCACGCCACAATCCTTGCTCTTTCGCATAAGCCTCAACTAGCTTTTCTGGCCTTCCGGTTAAGCTTAAATAATCTAGCGTTTTCTGATCAATTGGAAAAAATCCACAAGTTGCGCCATACTCTGGGGCCATGTTTGCTATAGTTGCCCTATCTGCCAAAGATAAATAATCTAAACCATCACCATAAAATTCTACAAACTTACCAACAACACCCTTTGTTCTTAGGATATTGGTAACTGTCAGCACTAAATCAGTCGCAGTTACTCCTTCCGGCAGTCTGCCAATCAATTTAAATCCAACTACTTCTGGAATCACCATACTAATTGGTTGACCAAGCATCACAGACTCAGCTTCTATGCCTCCAACACCCCAACCAAGGACTGATAACCCGTTAATCATCGTAGTATGGCTATCCGTACCAACCAAAGTATCAGGATACAAAACCCCATCCTTATTACATACAACTTGCGCTAAATACTCAAGATTCACTTGGTGGCAAATTCCAGTACCTGGCGGTACTACTCTAAAATTTGTGAAGGATGATTCTCCCCACTTTAAGAATTGATATCTCTCCAAATTTCTTTTTACTTCTAGCTCAACATTCTTACTGAATGCGGAAACACTTCCATAACTATCTACTTGAACAGAATGGTCGATCACAAGATCAACGGGCACAGACGGATTTATGCTGCTTGGATCGCCTCCATTTTTCTTGACATAACTCCGCATGGAAGCTAAATCGACGACAGCAGGAACCCCTGTAAAATCTTGCATCAACACCCTTGCTGGTTTGTAGCTAATTTCGTGATTAGTGTGTTTATTAACGCAGCCTGCTAGTACTCTTATGTCATCTAACTTTACGTTTACTCCATCTTCATTGCGCAATAAATTTTCAAGCAGAACCTTAAGTGAGCAGGGCAATTTAGTTACATCTATTCCTAAAAACTCACTAGCACTACTTAGGCTAAAATAGTTGTATGACTTCCCGTCAATGTTTAAAGTCGTTTTTGCGTTTAAAGAATTATTCATCCTGCATAACCATTTTTAAGTGAAAAATCAACTAATGATGTCATTCCAGCGCGTGACACTGGAATCCAGCCTATTTCATCATAGACATTGTTTTTGACATATGTTCCTAGAATCCCCTGCAAATTGTATGATTTGCAAACACTTCTATACCTGGATCCCAGTGTCACGCACTGGGATGACAAAAACGGTGTGCACTGGTGGACATACAGACTACCTTCAAAATCATTACACATATTCTGCTTCATTTCAGATACTTCCTTCTTTGGTACCTCAGTAGCACAGCTATTTTCAGCTATATATTACACTGTATTAGTTAAAATTGGAATTACTACCGTTACTTTTTTTTGTTGACTTTGCTGCTCGTACATAGTTTCAAAATCTATAGGATCTAGCATTAGTGGGGGAAATCCACCACTACTTGTAACTCTTGCAATTATTTCTCTTGCAAAAGGGAAAAGAAAAGTAGGTCCGCCAATAAACAAAGCTTGTCTTACCTCTTCCTCACTCAACTCTTTAAAATTTTCTATTGAAAAAATGCCACAATATTTTGTCTCACAAATGAAAGCTACGCCATCTTTTATACCTTCATCTTTTATCGTTGCTCTGACTTCTATATGTAAAGTAATTTCATGGAAAGATTTTTCTTCATTTACTCCTTCTTTGTTTTCCATTCCTTCTAATTTCGCTGAATTGATATTAACCATTACATTAATATCGGGAGCTTTATTTGAAGAAAGGAATGGCGAATTCGGATTCTCAAACGATAGATCTTTAACATATTGACCGTGAATTCTCATTTTTTGTTGTGGCATTTCTTATGTCTCCTTTAATTAAGTTGAGATATTTAATACTTTCTTATATAATATATTCATTTACAAACGAATAGCAAACCTGATTATAAGTTGATATGAAAAACATATTTTCATTAATAATTAATAATGTTCGGATACTTTATATGCCAAGGAGTTAAGTTACTATGATAGAGCTTGTAATATATGCTTTATTAGCGGCGTTCATTTTTTCACGTTTGTATAATTCTTTAGGAAGGTCAGCCAACCTCAACCTAAAAAACCTAACTAGTGTATTGGATGTAAGCCGAAGTAGAGAAGATGTAGTAGAAAACATTGAGGGTTACATTGATAGCAATGATGAAAGTTCAATAAAAGCTACTTATGAACAAGTATTAAAAAAAAACAAAGATTTTTCTATTTCCCACTTTATAGAAGGTTCAAACATAGCTTTTGAATTAATAATAAAATATTTCAATCAAGGAAATCTGTCCCAGTTAAAATCTCTCTTGGATAAAGATTTATACAACAATTTTGTAGAGAAGATTAAACATCGTAAAGAGGTGTACGAATCTATAATTGTTTCTGTCGTTTCACAAAAGATTTTAGAAATAAAGCTAGTAAAAAATGTAGTGTTTATTGCAGTATATTTCCTTTCAGAGCAAATTAACTTCGTTAAGAATAATAAAGGGGATATCATATCAGGTAGTACATCCACCATCAATAAAGTTGAGGATGTATGGCAATTCAAAAAAAATGTTAATTCATCAGACCCAAGCTGGTTGCTTGTTTCTATTAACTACAAAAGGACAAACAATGATAAGACAAATGGCAAGTAAGATTAGTTTTATTTAGAGTTAACCATGGAAAGCAAGCTACGCGAAATAGTACTTGACACTGAAACGACAGGTCTTGACACTAAATCTGGTCATCGAATTATTGAAATAGGGTGTGTGGAATTAATTAACCGCATTCCAACAGGTAAAGTATTCCATCGGTACCTTAACCCAGAAAGAGATATACCTTATCACTCGTTTAAGATTCACGGTATTAGTGAAGAATTTTTAGAAGATAAACCATTATTTTCAGATGTTGCACTTGAATTTCTTGACTTTATATCTAATGATATTTTGGTAATTCACAACGCTGAATTTGATGTTAAGTTCCTTAACATGGAGTTAAGCAAGCTGAATGCTGGGTTAATTTCTTCAAACAGAGTGCTAGATACATCACCTCTTGCGAGGAAAAAATTCGTAGGATCACCTGCTTCTTTGAATGCATTATGTAAGCGTTTTGATATATCGCTAGAGAATAGAGAATTGCACGGAGCACTAGTTGATGCCCAATTGCTTGCAAAGGTATATGTTGAACTTACAGGAGGGTTACAAACCTTTCTGTTTGATAATGAATGCAATCAGGACAGTAACTCTACATTCGTTCAGCATAAAGTGCGTAATCTAACTCCCAGAGAACATTCACCAAATAGTGAAGAAATTGATGAACATAAGAAACTGTTAGACAAAATTAACAATACACTTTGGAATAAATATATTGAATAGGTCAACTAATAAAGATACAATTTGATTTTACTGAGAGCATTTAAATGGTAAGGTTTATAAGATTGTTATCTAATGTGCTAGCAGCATTAGCAGTTGTTTTTTTAGGTTATTGTTATTTCACTAAAAAAGGCATATTTGCCCCAGCAGCGATTCACAACGCAGAAGTTAAGATAGGCGGAGATTTTTCTTTAATTAATCAGGACGGACAGATCCTGCGCAGTAGTGATTTTAAAGATAAATACATGATGATTTTCTTTGGGTTTTCCTCATGCAAAAGAATTTGCCCTATGAACCTTGGGATAATTTCAGAAACACTTGCAAAGTTAGATGAGAAAACTAACAACAAGCTACAAACATTCTTCATCACAGTTGATCCTGAGCGCGATAGCACTGAAAAACTCAAAGAATTTCAGCAGCAATTTGACCACAGAATACAAATGTTAACTGGTGAAAGAGAAAAAATAGACGAAGTAATTGCAAAGTATAAAGTATACGCTAGCAAAGTTGGTGGAGAAGAGGAAATCAACCATTCTTCAATAATGTACCTTATTGGCCCTGGAGGAAAATATGTTACACACTTTGCAGCTGATTTAAATTCAGACGAAAGTCAATCTGATAAGATTTTGGCTGAGATAAGAAAATACGTAAACTGAATTATAGATTTTTCTGTTAATTACGCAACTGCATGAGCATTATAATTTAATCTTCACCAGGAAGACGCATTGGAATGACACTATTTGCTGTCTTCAAAAATAAGCATTCGTAAAATTGTGCTTTTAACATGGGTTATCAGTTTAAAAATGTTGCTAACTAGTATATCTGAATGTAACATCAATTAACGTGTATAAATAAAGCAATCTAATGGAAAATAGTTATAATGCCGATGCAATAAAAATCTTAAGGGGTCTTGATGCTGTAAGGAAACGTCCAGGTATGTACATTGGTGATACTGACGATGGATCTGGCTTGCACCACATGGTATATGAGGTTGTTGATAACGCAATAGATGAATCTTTAGCTGGATATTGTGATAAAATTGAAGTTAGCATAAATAAAGATGGTTCGGTATCTGTAACTGATAATGGTCGTGGCATTCCAACTGACCTTCATGAAGAAGAAGGAATATCAGCAGCAGAGGTAATAATGACTCAACTCCATGCTGGTGGTAAATTTGACAGTAATACCTATAAAGTTTCTGGGGGATTACATGGTGTTGGAATCTCAGTTGTGAATGCATTATCAAGCTGGTTGGAATTAACTATTTGGCGCAATAAGAAAGAACACTTTATGCGTTTTGAAGATGGTGAGTCTATTGAACCTTTAAAGGTAGTCAACGAAAATACAAACAAAAGAGGAACTAAAGTCACGTTCATGCCATCAACAGAGACTTTTAATGGCATTAATTTTAGTTGCTCAACGCTTGAAAGTCGTATAAGAGAATTAGCATTTTTAAATTCAAATATCGACATTACTTTACGTGATCTGCGCAATGAACCATATACAGAATCTCATTTCAATCAGAGCAATCAATCTAAAGACAATTTTGGTACAGCGAATTTTGTGCGGTACTTAGATAAGAATAAGACACATGTAACTAAAATTGCCAGTATGAAAGGAGATGCAGAAGATCTTGGCATCAGCTTGGAAATATCGATGGAATGGAATGATTCCTACTATGAACATATGTTATGCTTCACGAATAATATAAGGCAACGAGATGGTGGTACGCATTTGGCAGGATTTAGATCTGCACTAACTAGATGTATCAATAACTATGCAACTAATGAAGGGTTTTTAAAGAAAGCAAAAGTAAATTTAACTGGAGAGGACGTTAGAGAAGGTTTAACTTGTGTTTTATCTCTCAAGATGCCTGATCCTAAGTTTTCTTCACAAACAAAAGATAAACTAGTTAGTTCTGAAGCACGTGCAGTTGTAGAAAGTATAGTTTCTGATAAATTGAGCACAATCCTTGAAACTGATCCCAAATTGGCAGCAAGTATAGTAGAAAGAGCAATCAGATCAGCAAAAGGAAGAGAAGCCGCAAGAAAAGCACGAGAGTTAATTAAAAGCAAAAACAATATTGATATTGCAACTCTGCCAGGAAAGCTTGCTGATTGCCAGGAAAAAGCCCCTGAGTTATCGGAATTATTTATAGTAGAGGGTAATTCAGCAGGTGGTACTGCAAAGCAGGGGCGTAATCGTAAAACACAAGCAGTGCTTGCCTTAAGAGGAAAAATTCTAAACGTAGAACGTGTAAGTTTAGATCGTATTTTTTCATCTGCAGAAATAGGCTCTTTAATTACTGCAATTGGCGCTGGAATAGGGAGTGAACACTTCGATATTGAAAAAGCTAGATATCATAAAATTATCATCATGACAGATGCAGATGTTGATGGTTCACATATCAGAACTTTGATTCTAACTTTCTTTTTTAGACACATGCGTGAAGTTATTGAGAAAGGCTACTTATACATAGCACAGCCACCCCTCTATAAAGTTACAAAGAATACTAAAGACACTTATATTAAAGATGACGAAACTTTTGAAGAGTATATAATAAACTCAGCAGTTAAAAGATTAACACTAAGTGGTACAGCTACAGAATTTAACGACTTGCGCCTTATTTTGAATAAATGCGTTAGCATTTCTAATATTAGCAAAAATTATGATAGAGAAGTACCACAAAATCTCTTAGAGTCATTGCTAATTTTAAGCAAAAAGAATGCTCTATCATCGGCTGATGAGATATTAAAATATT
Source organism: Wolbachia endosymbiont (group A) of Anoplius nigerrimus (assembly GCF_947251795.1). GTDB lineage: Bacteria > Pseudomonadota > Alphaproteobacteria > Rickettsiales > Anaplasmataceae > Wolbachia. The sequence continues at coordinate 1,328,834 of NZ_OX366385.1, forward strand.
TGAAGTTAATGTACAGCGAATATACTTGGGAAGTAGAAATAAAAGATGAAGAAAAAGAAATTCACATCTCTAAATTATTTCAAGGATTGGCAGACAAATATATATTTGCACTTAGTATGCTTGAAGGCAAAGATATGCAAAACATATTAAGTTTGCTTGATGGTATAAGTAATTTATTTAATGGTGATTCATTTTTAAAGTCACAAGAAACTGAAGTAAGAATCACTTCTCCGAGTGCACTTGCAAAAATAATAATGGACTATGGTAAAAAGGGTTTAACTCTGCAGAGATTTAAAGGTCTTGGTGAAATGAATGCTGATCAGCTATGGGATACTACGTTAAATCCTGAGGCTAGAACTTTACTGAAGGTTGAAATAAAAGATTGTGAAGAAGCTGATTCCATATTTTCAATACTAATGGGTGATATAGTTGAACCACGCCGTGATTTTATTAATAGCAATGCACTCAACGTACATGATGTTGATATTTAAACTTTTAGCAAAATGTACGAGCGTTATGGGTTTAAGCAAAGACTGTGTCATTCAAGTAGCTGACACTGGTTCCTTTATGACGGTGTCATTTCAGTGCCCCTTTTTGTCATCCGAGTAGCTCTTCGTTGTCATTCCAGTGCTCCTTTTTTTGTCATCCGAGTAGCCCCTTTTTTGTCATCCCAGTGCCCAGACACTGGGATCCAGCTTCTTTTTTTCTAGGCTCTGTGGACAAAAAATATGAAAAGAGAGAAAAAGATGGTAGTTTAGCCTAATAGGTAAAAAATGGAGAAACTACCATATGCAATATTACATCAAAGAGGAAAATTGGAAACAAATTTTAGAGTTCATAAAAAGCGTAAAAGGAATGCACAGCAAAGATGAAAAACGTTTAAGAATATTCATAGAGGCAGTGTGGTACATAGTGCGAAGTGGTTGCCAATGGAGACTTTTACCAAAAACTTATGGTAATTACAGGAGTATACATAAGCGATTTAAAAGATGGTGTGAAAGAGATGTCTGGAAAAAATTGCTTGAATATACTAAACAAGAGCCTGATTTAGAAGTTGCTATAATCGACGGTACGATCATCCGAGCCCATCCATGTTCATCTGGATATACAAAAAACTCCAAGGATCAAGAAGCTTTAGGGAGGAGCAAAGGTGGCTTTACAACTAAAATACATGCGCTTGTCGATGCACTTGGAAATCCACTTAAATTTACTCTGACTCCTGGTCAAAGAAATGAAATTACGCAGGCACAAGTGTTGACCGAAAGTATCTATAACTCTACTGTAGTAGCTGACAAGGGCTACGATAGCAATGCCTTTGTTACAAGTCTTGAAGACAAGGGATGTACAGTAGTTATTCCGCCAAAACGGAATCGAAAAGTGCAAAGGTATTACGATGAGCATATCTACAAAGAACGTCATTTGATTGAGTGTTTTTTTGGTAAAATTAAAAATTTTAGGCGCATTTTTTCCAGATTTGATAAAACTGCTGAGGTTTTTATGGGTTTTCTCAATTTTGTTGGAGCTCTTGTATGGCTTCTCTAAAATTTTGTCCACAGAGCCTAGAAAAAATATCCCTATTTTTCGGTCTTTCCGTCAAGCTGTTGATTCTGCTTTTTTATGATTCGTTCTCACTATTATGAGAAGAGCTATAAAATGCTACAGTGGTCTATTTTTGAGACTTTATCGATAAATTGCTGCCTATCTTCTTGATTGCGCTCTTGATAGAATCGGATAATAAAAGGAAGGAATATCGGAGTGACAAGATAGTGTGCTAGACTTTATACCTTTTGCATTCAAACTCACACAAATCATGAATTATACACGTTTCACACGAAGGCTTTTGCGCTTTGCAAACATATCTACCATGCAAAACTAGCCAATGATGAGCATAAAGTAGGTATTTTTTTGGCACTACATTCAAAAGAGACTGCTCTGTTTTAAGTACATCTTTTTCTTTCACAAGCCCAATTCTATTGCTAACTCTAAAAACATGAGTATCAACTGCCAATGTTGGAATGCCAAGCCCTGAATTTAAGAACACATTAGCGCTCTTTCTCCCAACCCCTGGTAAAGATACCAAATCATCGAAATCAGTAGGCACTTTGCTATTGTACCGCTCAATCAATATTTTGCTGAGCCCGATTATGTTTTTTGCTTTGGAATTATATAAACCAATACTGCTTATACGTTTTCTTAGCTCACTCTGCCCAAAACTCAGCATTTTTTCTGGCGTATCAGTGATACTAAATAGCTCCTTTGTAATTTTATTAACGCTTATATCAGTTGTTCGCGCTGATAGAACTATCGCAACTAATAACGTAAAATCATTGGTATAATTCAGCTCTATTTTTGGTGCAGGATTTGATTGTTGAAACTTTTCAAATATCAATTCTACTTTTTTTGAGTCCATGCATAGAGCTAAAAGCTTATACTACACTGGTTGCTGTGCAAATTCAATTCCTTTAGGCTTAGATAGTCCTTTAGCATTAACATCAGACATATCAGTTTTTACCTCATCAAAATTCCTCTCAGCAAATTCGCTTGCCACTTCCGCAAAACACTTTTTAACAAGAGGCATAACAATTGGCATTAATAGCCTTCGTGGATCATACCGTCCTAACAGATCAGTTTCCTTTTGTACCCTATCTCTTGGATCCTCTTCCAGTAAATCTTTTGTGTGCTTTTCAGCATATATTTCACAGCTTTTTGAGAAAACAGGAGCTAACATTTCAATTAATACTGCCAATAACAATAGTGAACCAAGTATGGTTCCACCAACAGTTAATCCATTAGCAATGAAATTTGTTGTAAGTAGATAAACAGAAAAAGCAGCTAAAGGATAGTTGATAAGAAGCTTACTACCTAGTGCGATATAGTTTATTTTACTCATGAATTCATCAGTAGAAATTTCTGAGTTGGCATATTTTTTCATATAATGACCTATTAATAAACGAGATGCGTTACTAATAATGATATCAAGTGCTATGATCCACCATGAAAAATAGCAACCTATAGTAATTGTAGTTAACAGGCCTAAGGGTAGAACACTAAGAGCATGTCTTCAAACTGAGTAGAAAGAAGTTAAGAAGTATGGTATAAGGTACATTTTAAGATGTACCCAAGCGATATAAGTGACAAAGAATGGAAGACAATAGAGCCATATTTTGAACCTAAAAAGACCGGCAGACCAAGAAAACATAGTATTAGAACAATTATTAATGCAATCCGCTATATGATGAGAACAGGATGTCAATGGAGACAACTGCCTAAAGATTTTCCACCATGGAAAACCGTATATAGTTGTAATTCGCGCTTGAAAAAAAGTGGAATATGGCAAGAAATTCATGATTTTCTAGTTAAAAAAGTAAGAGAGATGATTGGTAAAAATAAGACTCCATCAGTAGGTATAATTGATAGCCAGTCAGTGAAAACTACTCAAAAAGGGGATCCAGAGGATATGATGCTGGCAAAAAAATAAAGGGCAGAAAACGCCATATTATTGTAGATACTGTGGGTCTTGTAATTGCTGCTGAAGTACAGAGTGCAAGTATTCAAGATCGTGATAGTGCTCTAAATCTTTTTGCCCAAGCTAAATGCAAAGTTCCAACTTTACGTAAGTTTTTTGCTGATCAAGGGTACATAGGTAAATTACAAAACAGATGCTTATTGGAAACGGGATGTTTATTAACGATTGCCAAGAAAATAGTTGATACAGGATTTCAAGTTATTCCCAAACGTTGGATTGTTGAAAGAACTTTTGCCTGGCTTTCCAATTTTAGGCGCATGAGTAAAGATTACGAGCATTCTCCTCTCACCTCAAAAAACTATATCTTCTTTAATATGATCACTATTATGCTTCACAAATTAGCTCATTCTTCAGTTTGAAGACATGCTCTAAGAGTCCGAATAAATAGTAAGGCATTTTTACGCTCTATAAATTTCAATGCTAATGTCTTTTTATCTTCTTCAATTAGGCTTCTCTTTTTTCCTAGAGGAGTAACATAATTGAATAATTGTATGCTTGGCTTTGCTATATATTGATATAGCTCTTCCATTAATCCTGCACTCTTTACATTCTTCTCAAAATCATCTAAATTTGGATTTTGCAAAATCCTCTCTATTTTATCTTCAAGTTCAATGCGTTTTTCTAGGCTCTGTGGACAAAAAATATGAAAAGAGAGAAAAAGATGGTAGTTTAGCCTAATAGGTAAAAAATGGAGAAACTACCATATGCAATATTACATCAAAGAGGAAAATTGGAAACAAATTTTAGAGTTCATAAAAAGCGTAAAAGGAATGCACAGCAAAGATGAAAAACGTTTAAGAATATTCATAGAGGCAGTGTGGTACATAGTGCGAAGTGGTTGCCAATGGAGACTTTTACCAAAAACTTATGGTAATTACAGGAGTATACATAAGCGATTTAAAAGATGGTGTGAAAGAGATGTCTGGAAAAAATTGCTTGAATATACTAAACAAGAGCCTGATTTAGAAGTTGCTATAATCGACGGTACGATCATCCGAGCCCATCCATGTTCATCTGGATATACAAAAAACTCCAAGGATCAAGAAGCTTTAGGGAGGAGCAAAGGTGGCTTTACAACTAAAATACATGCGCTTGTCGATGCACTTGGAAATCCACTTAAATTTACTCTGACTCCTGGTCAAAGAAATGAAATTACGCAGGCACAAGTGTTGACCGAAAGTATCTATAACTCTACTGTAGTAGCTGACAAGGGCTACGATAGCAATGCCTTTGTTACAAGTCTTGAAGACAAGGGATGTACAGTAGTTATTCCGCCAAAACGGAATCGAAAAGTGCAAAGGTATTACGATGAGCATATCTACAAAGAACGTCATTTGATTGAGTGTTTTTTTGGTAAAATTAAAAATTTTAGGCGCATTTTTTCCAGATTTGATAAAACTGCTGAGGTTTTTATGGGTTTTCTCAATTTTGTTGGAGCTCTTGTATGGCTTCTCTAAAATTTTGTCCACAGAGCCTAGGCAGAAGATAAGACAGAAAATTATAAATAACCCAAATGCCTTCCCTAAAAATGTATCTTATTGTTGCTTGCATTAGAGTAACGTTTTTAAATGTATTTGCATCTTTTATACGTACGCCGCACAGTAGTCTTCCTGGAGTGCAACCGTACTTCGTTATTGTTAATATATTAAATACTATATATGTTATAAGCAGTGTTGCCATAAGGATTATCCTATGGGTAGATATATCATCTACATCGTAATTTAGAAAAAGGAGTGAAACAAGTGCTATTATCATCCATAAAACACCGTCGATCGCACATGCTGAAACTCGCCTCAGAATCCCTGCATAACTTACTTTAGTATCCATACTCTGCCCATGTTCTACTGTGACATAACTAGTATAAAAATATGTTATTAAATAACCGTAAATATACTAATTTGGGTAATATTAGCTACTTGTGTCACTCTATTATTTGAATTAACATTAAATCATTTACAGTTAGGGAAGTTATGTCAACACCAATCACAGTTGCGTATGGCGACGGTATCGGACCAGAGATTATGGAAGCGGTGCTGTCGATATTGCGCGGAGCGGAAGCGAAGATCTCAATAGATATTATTGAAATAGGGGAACGTGTTTATAGTAAGGAATGGTCTCACGGAATTTCTCCAAGTGGTTGGGAGTCTATTGAAAGGACAAAGATATTACTTAAGTCTCCGACAACAACTCCGCAAGGTAAAGGCCACAAAAGCTTAAACGTTGCACTCAGAAAAAATCTAGGGTTGTATGCAAATATCAGACCATGCATTTCATATCATCCTGTGATAGAAAATAAATTCGGTAAGTTTGATATCGTAGTGATACGCGAAAATGAAGAGGACGTTTACACCGGAATAGAGCATAGGCTCACTGGTGACTCTTACCAATGCACTAAAATTATTACTAGGTCTGGCTCAGAGAAGATATGCAGGTACGCTTTTGAATACGCGAAAAAACACAACAGAAAAAAAGTAACTTGCCTGACTAAAGATAACATAATGAAAATGACTGACGGCACTTTCCATGCAGCGTTTGATCGCATTGCAAAGGAATACCAGGACATAAAGGCAGAACATTATATAGTTGATATTGGAATGGCACGTGTTGCAACAGAACCCGAGAATTTCGATGTTATAGTAACCGAGAACTTATATGGCGACATATTATCAGACATTGTGGCACAAACCTCTGGATCTGTGGGGCTTGCCGGAAGTAGCAACATCGGAAATGAATACGCAATGTTTGAAGCAGTGCACGGTTCTGCCCCTGATATTGCAGGAAAAAACATAGCTAATCCTTCTGGTCTTTTAAATGCTGCAGTGCATATGCTAATTTACATAGGTCAAGTGGGTACTGCAAAATTAATCTACGATGCATGGCTCAAGACTTTGGAGGATGGAGTACACACTGCCGATTTGTACAAGGAGAAAAGAAGTAAACAGAAAGTTGGTACAAAAGAATTTGCAGAAGCTATTATAGAGAATCTAGGAAAGAAGCCTGCAATATTATCTGAGCTTACAGTCGGTAGCAGTACAAATAGCAAAATAAGTGAAATACAAAATAGCTACGAACAGGACTACAAAGTTAAAAAGCTAGTGGGTAGTGATATAACTCTCGCTTGGGACAAATCCAGTAATGTTGATCAAATAGTAGGATTATTTGAATCAAGTAATCCGCAGATTATAGCAATATATTCAAAAGGCCTTGCAATTTGGCCAGGAAGTTCAAAGTCTTCAAGTGACCAAATAACCTGTAGGTTTATCGCGAATAGCGAAAAAAAACCTATCACAAATAGTGACGTAAACGACCTACTAATCAAACTCGAAGAAAATACCTTTGACGTAGTAAGAATGGATAAGTTGTATTTGTATGATGGGAAAGAGGGGTTTTTCTCTTAATGATCGTTTGACATTCTTATGATTGCATAAAACATTTAAATAGATTATACTAGAGATATAATTTATTTATGTGAGATGTAGTAATTGGTCAACATTTCAAGTTAACTGGTCAGGAGTTTTGTGATAATGCTGACCTGTTCAACGTATTGGAAGTAGAAGCTAAGCAAGTTGTAGACAAGAATTATGAAGAGCTTAGCGCAATTTTGAAGAAACAGCATAAGCAGTTAATTCTTGTAAATCATCCTGACAAGGGTGGAGATAAAAATAGATTTGATCAAATTTATAAAGCTTATCAAGAACTAAAAAAATATATTGAACCTTTGGAATCAGGAAATCCTTGTGTTAAAGTCAGTATTGGCGCTGAAAGTGATGGGCGTTTAACAGCAAGAGAGTTTCACTATAGGAAAAATTTGTTTAATAAGCTAAAAGTAAGTGAGGAAGAGGCTGTAGGTAAAGATTTTGATGGATTGATTTCTATACTAAAAAGAAATGACTATTCGTTTGAAAAAGACCTAGGCTCTGTGGACAAAATTTTAGAGAAGCCATACAAGAGCTCCAACAAAATTGAGAAAACCCATAAAAACCTCAGCAGTTTTATCAAATCTGGAAAAAATGCGCCTAAAATTTTTAATTTTACCAAAAAAACACTCAATCAAATGACGTTCTTTGTAGATATGCTCATCGTAATACCTTTGCACTTTTCGATTCCGTTTTGGCGGAATAACTACTGTACATCCCTTGTCTTCAAGACTTGTAACAAAGGCATTGCTATCGTAGCCCTTGTCAGCTACTACAGTAGAGTTATAGATACTTTCGGTCAACACTTGTGCCTGCGTAATTTCATTTCTTTGACCAGGAGTCAGAGTAAATTTAAGTGGATTTCCAAGTGCATCGACAAGCGCATGTATTTTAGTTGTAAAGCCACCTTTGCTCCTCCCTAAAGCTTCTTGATCCTTGGAGTTTTTTGTATATCCAGATGAACATGGATGGGCTCGGATGATCGTACCGTCGATTATAGCAACTTCTAAATCAGGCTCTTGTTTAGTATATTCAAGCAATTTTTTCCAGACATCTCTTTCACACCATCTTTTAAATCGCTTATGTATACTCCTGTAATTACCATAAGTTTTTGGTAAAAGTCTCCATTGGCAACCACTTCGCACTATGTACCACACTGCCTCTATGAATATTCTTAAACGTTTTTCATCTTTGCTGTGCATTCCTTTTACGCTTTTTATGAACTCTAAAATTTGTTTCCAATTTTCCTCTTTGATGTAATATTGCATATGGTAGTTTCTCCATTTTTTACCTATTAGGCTAAACTACCATCTTTTTCTCTCTTTTCATATTTTTTGTCCACAGAGCCTAGGGTTTCTTTTGCCTTTTTTTCTGCCTAGTAAATTTCTTAAACATTTAAACTAAGGTTAGTTGCATTTAAAAGCAGCTAAATTGCAGTGTTTAAGACTTAAAAAACGCCAAATACTGAAAATAGACAATGACTAGGGCTTCTTTTGCCTTTTTTTTCATTTGGTAAATTTCTTAATATTTATAGCAACATGAACAAACATTCGAGAGTAACTTCCGCTAGTAGGGTGTCACGCACTGGGATGACAAAGAAATAGTCACTGGGATGACATTATAGAGGTGCTGGCCTGACAATCGTCATCCCGCTACGTGTTAGCGGGATCTATGCTTTGAGATACCGCGGCGGTATGACGGTTAAGTAGGGTGTCATCCGAGTAGCTGACACTGGGATCTAGAAAAAAAGAAGCTGGATCCCAGACGGCTTTGTTGCATCGCTACTTATGAAAGGCTAACTATAGTTAGAATTATAAGCAACCTATTGAAAATCTTGTTTTTTTGCAATCAATCTGATCAAATTTAAGAATAGTAATTTATTATTTATATTAATAAATTTAATTCTATTGAAAATAGCTAAAGCATTGAAATTCTTGAATTTTAGCCAGATTAGTGAGTGGTAGTGAAATTTCTTTTACTCAAATTTAGGTATTCACTGACCGTTCTTATTATAAATACCAGAATAATAAGCTACTGATATTCTCCATCTTTTTTATCTTTAATCCATCATAGCTAGCGATGCAACAAAGCCATCCCAGTGTCAGCTACTCGGATGACAAGAAAGGAGCACTGGAATGACAAAAAAAGGAGCACTGGAATGACAACGAAGAGCTACTCGGATGACAAAAAGGGGCACTGGGATGACACCCTACTAGCGGAAGTTACTCTCGAATGTTTGTTCATGTTGCCATAAATATTAAGGAATTTACCAAATAAAAAAAAAGGCAAAAGAAACCCTAGTCATTGTCTATTTTCAGTATTGGCGTTTTTTAAGTCTTAAACGCTGCAATTTAGCTGCTTTTAAATGCAACTAACCTTAGCTATAAATGTTTAAGAAATTTACTAGGCAGAAAAAAAGGCAAAGAAAACCCGTGGTAGCTAGTTATTACACTCTCTATTTTAAAATTTGACGTTGGGTGATGTCTTGAACGCTTTATAAGCGCGTTTCAGCTTGTATAGGTAAAAACCTAGAAATTTGATAAAGACATACGGTGCACATAGTGCAAAGAATTAAACAATAGTACGCCAAATACAAGTTTTCTTGTCATTTTAATCTGCTGCAGAGATTGCGAAGTTAAATAAAATAGCTTCAGTTTCATGATAAGGGGGCTGGCGAGGTTTGTCAAGCAAGTTTTTTGCAACATCAGGGGATAATTTCGACCATAAATCCCTATCAATAAATTTCAACAAAAATACTTTAGTGCATTTTCAAATATAAGCATTCCATCGCCATATTTTGGTATAGCACTTCCTAAACGTTTACATTTTTCTTTTTCAAGAGGCCAATTATCTTGCTGAGTAAAAAATATTCCCCTCTCTGGATGGGGCATTAAAGCTAGCACTCTTCCACTTTTATCTGATAAAGCTGCTAGGTCGTATGTAGATCCGTTCGGATTGTAAGGAAATTGTAGGTTAGCATAGTTGCCATTTTCATCAATGTAACGTAATGCGGTGGAATTGCTCTCAATCAATTGGTTCAAAATATCTTGATCCATAAAAAATTTGCCTTCCCCATGAGCAATAGGGAGATATAGTTCACTCAGGCTCCGTAGCCAAACAGAATTACTCTGCGGATTAACTCCCACTCTAACCCAACGGCATTGATAATTGCCTATATCATTATAGATTAAAGCTAGATTAGAGAACTCTGGAATTAATTTTACTAATATCTGACAACCATTACATATTCCTATAATCAGCTTGTCCTGAGATAAAAACTCTTGAAACTCATCCAACAAGTTGTTTTTAATACGCAAAGCAAACGCATTACCAGCACCAGTGTCATCACCATAGGAAAAACCTCCTGGAATTGCAAGTATATTGCTTAATTTCAGTTCACCTGGATTATCTATGATATCATTAATGTGAACGATTTTTACTTCAATATTACCAATACCAAGTTTTCTGCTGCATTCCATAAATGCAAATGCAGTTTCTTTTTCGCAATTTAAGCCATAACCAGATAGGACTGTGATTTTCATGAATTGCTAAAAATTAAAAAATTCGAATTTCCTTTTTACAAAATTTGCTACTAAATTTAACGCAAATAACATCAATAATAAAGCTATAATTGCAATAGCAGCAAGTTCAATAAATGCAATTTCAGGACTACTTGACCATATGTATATTTGTACAGGCAGAACAGTCGCTGGATCGAAAAAGGACGTAGGTGTATCAGCAATAAATGCCACCATACCTATCATAAGTAAAGGGGAAGATTCACCTAAAATCCTTGCAATTGCAAGCACAGTACCATGTATTATTCTTGGTAACGCAATCGGTAAAGAGTGATCTAATATCACCTTGATGTGAGGTGCACCGAGCGCAAACGCTGCATCTTTTATCGTAATAGGAACATTCGCAAAGGCATTTTTTGTTGCAATTATAATATTAGGTAACATAATAAATGAAAGAGTCATTCCACCAACAAGTGGTGAAGAGCGTGGTAGCCCAAATATGCCAAGATAGAGAGTTAAGCCCACTACACCAAATATTATTGAAGGCACTGCAGCAAGATTATTCATGCTAATTTCTACAATATTAGTCATTAGCCTATTTTTAGGCATAAATTCGTAAAGACAGATGCCCGACATAATTCCTATTGGTAATGCTAATGCTAGGCACACTATAATTGTCATTAATGAACCGATAAATGCCCCTAAAATCCCTGCATTCTCAGGTTCACAAGAGTCAGATTTAAGGAATAAAGACTTATTAAAAAATTTTTTCACTCTCCTCTTTTCTTTTAGCCAATCAAGTAATTTAGCATAACGATCATTCAAATGTTTATCTTTATTTATTGAATTAATTATACTTGACGCGGTAAACCAGATCTCATATTCACCACTATTTTTTACTTTCTTACGAAAAAATTTCTCTAGTTCTTTGTAAGAATTACGACTTAAAATTTCGTCACTGTCTTTAAAATCAGTTCCTTTAAACACCTTACATAAAGAATCGTTGAGTAAGCCAATGGACTTATACCGCAAATCACTAGGACTACTCGCCAAAGTAAGATCAGCATTTATTTCAACTGGCAATAAAATTTTCGTTACTGTTAAGGCACTGTAAGAGTTAACTAATATACTCAACAATATGCACACAGGACAGCCAAGTGAGATAACTAGTGCCGTGAAAGAACAAAAGCGTAACGCTCTGTTCTTTTTATTTTTCCTTTTTATACGAGCATGTACACGCCTTGACTGAAGTAATTTAAGGAATTTTTTCTTTATACTCATTTATTTTTCTTTACACGAGGATTTGAAAAAACTTTCCCCTTTTTTGTCATGCAAGTAGCTGACACTGGGATCCAGCAGGCTTTGCCTGCAAATAACTTTTACATTTTCCATGAAAGCACAAACCAAAAGGAGAATAATGAATGCTGGATCCCAGTGTCGGAGCACTGGGATGACACCACAGCGGGAGGCAAACACAATGTTCGTACAGTTGTGTGTCACGCACTGGGATGACACAATGGATATCATTCTCCGTTGTACCTACTTAGATTTCTTTTTAACATAAGTAGTACGCTCTTTGATCCTTGCAGCTTTTCCAAATAGTTTGCACAGATAATACAGTTTTGCTCTACGAACCTTTCCTTTTCTTGTCACTTGCACTGAAACCAGTGCAGGAGAATAAACAAAAAACTGAGACACTATACTTTCTTCATGGCTCACTTTTCTGACTGCAAAAGAAGAATGTAACCCGCGGTTCCTTTTTGATATACATACACCTTCAAATATCTGTATACGTTCACTTGTACCGTCAACTACTTTAAAAGTGACCTTCAAATCATCGCCAGGACGAAATTCTGGTATTTCTTTAGCTAACACTTGCATTTGCTGTTCGTTAAATTTTTTAAGTAAATTTGTCATTTATCTCTCCATTCAATAATTCAGGCCTACGCTTTTTTGTTATAACATGAGACTGCTTCTGCCTCCAATCACTTATTTTTTTGTGATTGCCAGATAACAAAACCTCAGGTACTTTATATCCCTTCCACTGCTCAGGCCTAGTATATTGAGGATATTCAAGTACACCACCACCATAATTAAAACTTTCTTCAGTAATACTATCGGTATTATTTACTACACCTGGGAGAAGTCTAATGCATGCATCAAGAACCACCATTGCAGCTGGCTCACCTCCTGAAAGTATATAATCCCCAATACTTAACTCATAAGGAGTATACGCATCAATTATCCTTTGGTCAATACCTTCAAATCGACCACACAATATTGTTATATGAGGAAACTCTAATAATTCTCTGGCAATATTCTGATTAAACTTAGTTCCAGATGGAGTCATGTAAATAAACTTAGTGTTTTTATGAACAGAGAGCATACTATCTACTGCATCACCAACTACATCAGAACGCATAACCATTCCTGCTCCACCTCCATATGGAACATCATCCACAGTTGAATGTTTATCTTTCGCAAAAGAACGAATATTTATTACTTCAAGGTTCCATATTTTTTTTTCTAACGCTTTTCCGGCAAGAGAATAGTTCAAAAACCCGGGGAACATTTCTGGAAATATGGTTAATATTGTAATATTGAATGTCATTAAGGTTTATTTTAAGTTATTTGGGGCTATACTCTAAGAACAGTAAATTGATATAATATATAGTTAAATTAAGCATGTCACTGAATAAAACGATATACGAAGGTAAAGCGAAAGCCATTATTGAAACTGAAGACTCATCAACTGTTATACAGCACTTTAAAGATGATGTTACAGCATTCAATAAGGAAAAATATGAAATTATTGAGGGCAAAGGAATAATTAATAATCATGTTAGTGCTTTTATCATGGAAAAGCTTGAAGAAGCAGGAACTAGCACACACTTTATAAAAACTCTAAACGAAAGAGAACAGCTAGTCAAAAAGCTCAAGATAATACCTCTTGAGGTGGTAGTTAGAAATGTTGCATCTGGCAGCTTTTGCAAACGTTTTAATATCAAAGAAGGTGAGGCACTTACATCTCCTATAATCGAGTTTTTTTACAAAAATGATGACCTAGCCGACCCAATGATGAATGAAAATCACATACTGTATTTTGATTGGCTATCTAGCAAAGAAATGGATGAAGTTAAAACTACAACTTTAAAAATCAACGAAATCTTAGTCCACCTATTTTCAAATGCAAGTATATATTTAGTTGATCTCAAGTTAGAATTTGGCAGATTAATAAATGACAGTACTAAAATCATTTTAGCCGATGAAATCAGCCCTGATAACTGCAGGTTATGGGATAAAAATACTTATAAAAAGCTAGATAAAGACGTCTTTCGTTTGAATTTAGGAGATTTAAAGGAAGCGTACCTAGAAGTTGCAAAAAGACTGTCAGTAAAGTTAGACTAACTCAATACTACTCTATCAAGTGAAGGGTTACATGCCTCATCAAGTTTTCCAATAATTTCAATTTTTTCTCCACGTTTTTGGAAATGATTTTTCACGTTTTGCATATTTTCAGGACTTACGATCAATACCATGCCAATACCACAATTAAATGTTTTTAGCATTTCTTTCTTTTCTATTTTACCCTCCTTTGTTAGCCATAAAAATATATCTGGCCATTTCCAGGAATTAATGTCTATGTTTGCAAATAAGTTTTTTGGAAGAATCCGCGGAATATTATCTACCAAGCCACCACCTGTTATATGTGCAATACCTTTTACCTTTGGCATAATAGGCAACAAAGAATCAACATATATTTTTGTTGGTTCAAGTAGTATTTCACTCCAAGATTTATTATTCCATGGAGATGTATCGTTATAATTTATACCTAAGCTTTTGAAAATATGGCGCACTAAAGAAAACCCATTTGAGTGAATTCCACTTGACTCTAAGCCAACTATATAATCACCTGCTCTCATAGCGTTACATTTTGGAAGAATTTTACTTTTATCAACCACTCCAACCACAAACCCTGCAAGGTCATAGTGATTATTACCATACATTCCAGGCATTTCTGCAGTTTCTCCACCAACCAATGCTATTTTGGCTTGCTTGCACCCCTTTGCAATGCCCTGGACCACAGATAATAAAACGTTCTTTCTCAAAATGCCTGTTGCAAAGTAATCAAGGAAAAACAAAGGCGTTGCTCCTTGTGCAAGTAAGTCATTTACACACATTGCAACTAAATCTATACCTATAGTATCATGCTTATTCACTTCTTGAGCTATCAACAGTTTCGTACCTACTCCATCAGTTGAGGAAACGAGTACTGGATGATCATACTTCTTACTTAGTGCAGCAAAATCAAACAACGCAGAAAATGAACCTATTTCGCTGATTACTTCTTCTCTAGTAGTTTCTTGAGCAATAGGCTTGACTTCTTTTATTAACTTATTGTATAGTTCAAGATCTATTCCTGATCTGATATAAGTATTCATAATCCTTCTATAAATTTTAAAATTGTTAATACTATATTAATGCCTTGATATAAAAAGTGCAACGAAACTTTCTCTTAATTGACTATTATATGCTTACCAATATAGGGTAACTTAAATCATTTATAATTATCCAATGAACAAAAATACCAAAAACATACTGTTAATAACGGAACTGCTATCAGGACGGCTGCTTCATGACTTTGCTAACTCTATGAATGGAATAATGTTTGGCTTAGAAGAGCTTGAAGTAATAGATAAGAACGATTCTGATGCGCAGAAGGAAGCGTTGTCGTTGCTTAAAGAAAGCTCCGATGATTTAATATATAAACATAAAGTTATGAAGCAGGCATATTCTTCTTCAGTGGATAATTATAGCTTTGATCAGACCAAATCTAATGTCGAAAATTATTTATTAAAAAAAAAGTAAAGCTTACATGGAAAATAGACGCATACTCTGCAAAAAATAAGGAAGATTTAATTGAAAAGATAAATAAGATAATTTCTAATATGGTGCTAACTATAGCCAGTGCAGTGGCGGAAGTTGAACTAGTGTCTGTTTTACTGAGTCAAACAGAAGATAAAATGCTATTAACTATAAAAATTCTAAATGAACACAAACCAATAAGCAAATCATTAGTAGACAAATTAATCAAAAAAAATGACACTAATTTAAATACAAAAGATATTAATATCTATATGACCTCTTTATTATTAGAGTACTATAACACTGAAATGCATTGTACTTGCGAAAATAATTTGCTGGAGATAGGTTTAACTATAACTTGAGTTGCATATTTGGTTATTACAACTTTTTCTTCGTTTCAAGGCAACCGACAAGGGGTACCAAATCTAATTTTTGTAATCACTTAAGTCTAGTACTATTTTATTAATGTAGCGCTCATTTGCATCTTTGATGATAAACTTCATACCATTTTTATATTTAATGACTTCATCTACAGAAGGCACTTTACCAGCAATCGAAAGAATCAAACCACCAAGTGTAACATAGTCTTCTTCAGGGTCACGTAATTCTATTTTTAGATTCTCTTCTATATCCTTTATAAGAACCCTTGCTGACACTTCAAACTTATTTTGAGACAATTCAGTAATGGTATATTCTGAATTTATTTCGTTCTCACTATCAATGTTTGGTATTAGCTCCTCTATAAGATCGGTCATTGAAATTAAACCATCAGTTCCACCATATTCATCCAACACAATAGCTAAGTATGATTTAGAAGATTTCATCCTAACAAAAAGATTAGTTGTCTTCATCGAGGGCGGAACAAATATTACGCTTTGTATAATATTTCTCAGATTAAAATTTTTATCCCTATTAAAAATAACATCTTTTACATAAAAAAAGCCTATTACGTTATCAAAGTTATTTCTATAAATTGGTATTTTAGTGTGGCAAGTGTTTTTTATCTTCTTTATTATTTCACGCTCGCTTGACTCAATGTCTACTGCGCATATCTCTATACGTGGAATCATTATATCCATTATACTACAATCGCGGAATTTTAATAGACCATTAAATATATTAAGGTCTGGCAGATCTTTCATTAATGCTTCAGTCGCACACTTTTTCAACACAGAAGCTTTTTTGAAAAGGAAGAGAAAAATTCTATATGCTATTTTTTCTACTAAGGTTCCTTTTTTACTCAATTTATTCCCTGTAATGGCAAAAACGTTTTCAGATCAGATTTATCAAGAAAACTGTTATTAAATGTTTAATAAGCATGTGAATAATGTCAAATTAATTTGTGAATTATTTGTTGATATAAAATACCAACAATTGATCAACAATTTTTTCAACGACATATGCATAGTTATGTAACAATGCATGATGGTAAAATGTTTTCCATAAAAGAAAATTACTAACACTCTGAACATCTTACTTATACACATAAATCATAACAGAAAATCAATAGCATATAGAAGTTGTTAACATATTTATCCACAAATTAAACAACGCCGATTTTTACTGAATTTTAAGTTAGTAATAAGTTGTTGATAGAACTATTATTACTACTATACTTTGATATACAAAGGAATAGGTAAAATAGA